>CAZWIM010000007.1:0-2200 GCA_964634265.1 uncultured Chitinophaga sp.
TCTTCCACCCGGTTGATGAAATCCGCCATTTCTTCCTGCTGCTGTTTGATAAAGCTGTTATCCTTCAGTTTGCCAATTACCTTTTCCATTTCCTGCTCAGTTTCGTACACCATTTTTCGGAAAGGGTTATTGTAATCCTTGGCTCTCGACTGGTAAATACCGGTTGTCATCCATTCTTTGGTATTAACAGCTTGGTGTAATAACTGCAGGAATTGTTTTTTGGTGAATTTAGAAGGAGCGATATGCAATACTTCAAGCAACGAAGCAAAAGCATGCCTGAATTTATCTGCCTTGTATTTTTTACCCTGTGCAATATAGAATTCATGCACTTCATCCCAGCTGCTGATCCTGCCCGACCGTATGGAACGTACAAGACCATCGAGTACCTTTTGCTGAATCAACTGGCCGCCGGCATTTTTCCAAAAAGTCCTTTCCGGTTTTGCCGGTAATGTTTTTTGCAGTTGCTGCCAGCTGCTGATCTTTTTTTCAGTGATTATGTCCATCAGTTGTGTGATGCCGTAATAAACGATCAGCTCTTTGAAAAGCTGGTATGTCTCAGCTACTTTTATTAAAACGGTTTTACGCTGGCTGTTCTCCATTCCTTCGGCCAGTATTTCCAGTTGGCTTACTAAAGCAGGTTCTTTTGCCAGCAATATTTTTCCTTTAGCGGCCCATTCTTTTTCCGGTAATGGCTTTTTCTGCTGCCGGCTCCATGCTTTACCGGTGTAGTATTCGAGCAGGTGTAGTGCATCGAATAATTCATTCACACTGTCAGGCGCCAGGAAATCGTATTCTAAGGTTTGTGTTTTATCTGTTCTTTTATCACGGCTTTGGTATTTACCGGCATTGCGGGCCAGTGCATACATGTTATACAAGAACCAGTAACCGGGCATGATGACCAGGCGGTCTTTGCTTACATCGTTACTTACCAGGGAAAAAGGAATGGGAATATTCAGCTCTGCCGGAAAATCTCCTTTGGCAATGATGGTGAAGCTGGCAAATTTGGAATTATGTTTTAAAGAGACACAAAGTCCCGGCCAGAAGCCGCGGCCTGCCACCAACTCGCCATCAGCACCCCTTGAATTATGATTGGAGCCGATGGTGGCGCCTGCAGCCATATTGCTTTGTCCCATCACAGTTGCAGCACATAAGAATGAATTGTTGTGGTGTTGCTCATGAGCAGGGAAGATGAGTGAGTTCAGCACCTCGCAGCAGGAGATTGTGGAATTATCACCGAGATAAGAGTTAATAAGCCTTGCGCCGTATTTCAATTGCGAATTAGAGCCAAGCATGAAGCGGACGGCTTTCACACCATAGAAAACCCGGCTGCCAAAACCGATGATACCATTCACCAGTTCGCAGCCTTCACCGATCTGTGATTTGGCATCGGGTGAAGAATTGATTGTGATGTTCTTTATTTTATTCGCCCCTTTCAGGTAAGCATCACTGCCGATCCAGGTGTCTTTGATGATCTTGCAGTTTTTTATCACTGTCCTGTCGCCGATCTTACCATAATAGCCGCGGCGGGTATCAAATTTTTTATCGGTAAAGATTTTAAACTGCTCCTGCAGCTTTCCATCATCCCTGTATTTAGACCAGAGCCAGGCATCACCGGCCTGCATGCCGTTGAAGGGTAATACACTTCGCCCTGCATTTTCATTACAGATCTCCATCCATACCCTTACCGATTCTTTTTCTCCATCTTTCAAAACACCGTTACCAAACTTGGAATGATCGGTACTGGCCAGTTCGTTGATATTAACCAGCATCACATCGTTACCGATAATGTAGTGACTCATGAAGTTTACATTGTCCACTACCACATTGTCGCCGAAATCACAACTGATGATAGTACTGTTATACAGGCCCACCGGCATCCGCAGGTTATTGAACTCATGAAACCATGGTTCCAGTTTACCGATACGTATAAGGCCGAAGAAGGAACAACGCTTAACCAATCTTGCATCAAAAGCATCTGCCACCAGTATTTTGGTCCAGTCATCAGAACTGTTGTCATTCTTCTCCAGGATTTTTATTTCGGTGGCAGTAAGGTTGCGGTACTTTGTTTTACTGCGGTGCTGTATGTTACGCAGGTAGTATTCATCCTTTCCTTTGGGGATGTATTGCTTCGGAATAAAATCGTAGCCAAGGGAAGAGACTGGTTGTTTATTGATGATGTTCATTGTGCTGGTTTCTGGTT
>CAZWIM010000007.1:2300-92131 GCA_964634265.1 uncultured Chitinophaga sp.
TGGTAAGTGTCTTTGGTGGCTACAAACACCACCGGCAGGTTTTCATCCACCAGTGCAATGGGTCCATGTTTCATTTCAGCAGCAGGATAACCTTCTGCATGTATGTAGGAAATCTCTTTCAGTTTTAAGGCGCCTTCCAGTGCTACGGGGAAATTATATCCACGGCCGAGATAAAGGAAGTCATGTGCATCCTTATACTTTTCCGCCAGTGTTTTGATATTGTCGCTGTGTTTTAATGTCCAGGCCACTTTCTCCGGCACTTCATTCAGTTCTTTCAGCAGGTGCATATAGCGTTCCTGAGAAATACTTCCTTTGATATAACCGATTTTCAAGGCGATCATGGTTAGCACAGCCAGCTGTGCTGTAAATGCTTTTGTTGAAGCCACACCAATTTCCGGACCTGCATGGGTATAAGCACCGGCATGGCTGGTGCGGGCAATAGATGAGCCCACCACATTTACCACACCTAAGATGATAGCGCCTTTTGATTTGGCATTTTCAATAGCAACAAGTGTGTCGGCTGTTTCACCGCTTTGTGAAATCGCAATGATCACATCCCCTTTATTGATAACGGGATTGCGGTAGCGGAATTCAGAAGCATATTCCACTTCCACATTGATGCGGCAGAGTTCTTCAAAAATATATTCAGCTACCAGGCCGGCATGCCAGCTGGTGCCGCAGGCGATCATCACAATACGGTTGGCATTCATGATCTGTTCAGCATATTGCTGAATACCGCTCATGGTGATAGTGCCGGCTTCAGCATCTAATCTTCCGCGGAGGCAATCATAAATGGTTTGTGGTTGTTCAAAAATTTCTTTCAGCATGAAATGATCATAGCCACCTTTTTCAATAGCCGCCAGTTCCAGGTCAAGCTTCTGAACATAGGGTGTGATCTTTTCGTTTCCGAGATTCTTAAGAATGAGCTGGTCGGGTGTTATAATGGCTAATTCATAGTCATTGACATAAACCACCTCCTTTGTATACTCCAGCATAGGCGATGCATCAGAGCCGAGAAAATGTTCGCCTTTGCCCACACCGATCACCAGCGGACTACCCTTGCGGGCTGCAATGATGGTGTCGGGTTTTTCTTCATCAAGTAATAAAATAACATAAGCACCGGTTACTCTTTTTAGTGCAACACGAACGGCCTCTTCCAGGTCGCATTGGTTATTGTTACGTATTTCTTCAATGAAGTTGAGCAGCACTTCCGTATCTGTATCACTGTGAAATTTATATCCCTTATTGATCAGTTCCTGTTTGAGCTGGTTGTAATTTTCAATGATACCATTATGGATCATCGCCAGTTTGCCGCTGGCTGACTGATGAGGGTGGGCATTACGATCGCTTGGTTCACCATGAGTAGCCCAGCGGGTATGGCCGATGCCCACATTGGCATGAAGATCCTTGCCAACAATTGCATCTTCCAGTTCTGCCACTTTTCCTTTTTTCTTGTAAACTTTCAGGCCACCATTTTGCAAAGCAACACCGGTACTGTCGTAACCCCGGTATTCAAGTCTTTTAAGGCCTTTGATAATGATTGGATAAGCTTCCCTGGGGCCGGTATAACCAACGATTCCGCACATAACTGATTAATGGTTTTGATTGATGGATTTTGAATTGCCGACAAAAATATTGATTTCGGTATAGGACAAAAACAAACCTGCAAAAAACCGCAAAGTTTATTTATCTCCTTGATTGACTTTGATTTTGAAGCTGGAGTTTATAACAAGACGCCTTTCAACAACAGGAAAGCAGTACCGAAATAAATGAGCAAGCCGGTAACGTCCACCAGTGTAGCAATGAATGGAGTAGAAGAAGTGGCAGGGTCGGCTCCGAGTTTTTTGAGTAATAATGGAAGCATAGATCCCATGATCGTTCCCCACATTACCACACCGATAATGGCTGTACCAATAGCAAAACCGATACGGATAAAATGCTCTCCAAACAATCCGAAGATCTGGTGACCACCATAAATGATAAAAAAGCCAACAATTCCGAGTGTAACGCCCATGAACAGGCCGGATAATATTTCTCTTCGGGCAATGCGCCACCAGTCCTGTACGGTGATTTCGCCCAGTGCCAATGCCTGAATGATGAGGGTGGCTGCCTGCGAACCACTGTTACCACCGCTGGAAATGATCAGCGGAATAAAAGTGGAAAGTACCAGTACCTGCTCCAGTGTTTCCTGGAAATTGGCCATGGCGGCAATCGTCAGCGTTTCGCCGATAAACAAAATAAAAAGCCAGATGATTCTTTTTTTATACAATTTAAAAATGGGAACATCAAGGTAAGGTTCCTCCAGTGCTTCAGTACCTCCCATCTTCTGCATATCCTCACTGAATTCTTCTTCAGCTACCCAGAGAATATCATCAATTGTAACAATTCCTAATAATTTATTGCTCTTGCTTATTACTGGCAGTGCCACCCGGTTATTCATTTTAAATACTTCACTGGCGGTTTCCTGGTCATCTTCCGGGTGCAGGGCCACGAATCGTTCATCCATCAGTTCTTCCACTTTCTTATCCGGCGGATTTAAAATGAATTCCCGTATGCGGATATCGTCCAGCAGTTCACCTTTTTCATTGATGACGTAAATGACGTTGATCGTTTCACTGTCTTTGCCAAACTTGCGGATGGTAGTGAATACTTCTTCAATAGTATTCCAGGGATACACATATACATAATCGGGTGTCATCAAACGGCCGATACTGTTTTCCGGATAACCTAACAAGGAAAGTGTGATCTTTCGTTCATCAGGATCCAGCAGTTTGATGAGTTCCCTTACCACATTACTGGGCAATTCTTCCAGGAAATCTGTCCGGTCATCCGCCGGTAAGTCATTCAGCAGGGAAGCGGTGGTATTCGGCGGCAGTTCATGAATGATTCTTTTTTGTGTAGAAAGATCAATGATCTTGAAGACACTGGCTGCCCGGTGTACCGACATGTTAGCGATGATCTGGCTTTCATGATCAGGGTTTTCTTCCACCAGTTGGGCCACATCACTGATGTTCTGGTCATCCAGGAATTCCCGGATCTGAAGTTTATCTTCCGTTTGAATGATGGCTTCAAATTGTTCCTGTAAGGTGGGTTGTTCCAGTTCCAGTGACATGAGTCAAAAATACGAACAATGAAGTTAGAAGTAATGTGTCATGAGGCGTAAGTAGTGAGTCGTCAGTTGTGAGTTCGTGGTTTAATCTGGTGGTTCTTTGCATTAGCAAAGTTTTATTTTAACTGATGATTTCCGTACTTCGTACCTCGTACTTGTAACTTCTTACTTCCAATGGTTTTACCTTTTCTTTATATCGCCCAGACAGATCATATGGGCCGTGGTGTCTTTACGGCAGAGAGTATAGAGGCAGGAACAGTGGTGGAAGTATCCCCCGTCATCATTATGAGCAGTGAAGAAAGAAAGCTGCTTGATAAAACGTTGTTACATGATTATATTTTTGAATGGGGTGAAGATAAAAATCACTGCTGCATGGCATTAGGCAATGTTCCAATTTATAATCATGCGTATGAGAGCAACTGCGAGTACGAGATGGATTATGAAAGGGAGGAAATTGTCATCAGAACGGTGAGGTCCATCAAAGCCGGTGAGGAGTTATTCATTAATTATAACGGTGACTGGAATGACAGCAAGCCACTTTGGTTTGATGCAAAATAAAAATGGCCTTCGCAGGAAGGCCATTTGCTTTATTCGGTTAAAAGCTATTATTGAAACTTAATCTGTGCCCTGATTTCACCGGCAGGATAAGCAGCGGTGCGAAGCATAATGTAATACATGCCATTCAGCAGGTCCTGTTCTTTGATCACCACACCATCACAAAGTAAGGTACCAGATCTTGAACCGGTAGTAGTAGCGCCGGTTGTACTGATTGTTTGAATAGGTGCAGTTGGAGAAACAGCAAATCCTTCAGGAGCCAGGCCATAAAGACCAATACCCACAGTAGGATTTCCGCTGAGGCCTGACCAGGTAAAGTCATAAGTCAGGATCCTTGTTTCCCTTGTATAAAATACATTCAGTTTACCCAAAGCAGGAGAAGCACTGGTTGGCACCACTTGTGCGCCGGTCATGGGTATATCTCTTTTTTGAAAATCAGTTGTCTTTTTCAGTTCTGCATCTGGTTCGCAGGATGCAACAACGAACAATAAAGCCAATAATAAAGAAGGTAAAGCAGTTAGTTTTAGCAGGTTCATGATGAAACAGATTTGCGGTAAAAATAAGAAGTTTTTTGAATTGACAATATTTTAAAAAACCAGCCTAAAACCCTGTGGGAAAACTGTTTATTTCAGCCTGCTTTTGATTTCCTGCAGCTTCAATAGTGCTTCTACCGGGGTCAGGCGGTTTATATCTATTCCCTCAAGCAGTTTGCGGATATCTTCAAAGGTTTCTGAATGGGCATCGAAAATAGAGAGTTGCATTTTTGGACCGCTTAGGTTCTTTAATACTGTTCCGGTATCCGAACGTCCCACTTCTGATTGCCGGCTCCTTGCTTCCAGTTCTTCCAGTATCTCGTTTGCCCGGTTGATCAGGGAAGGAGGCATACCGGCCATTTTAGCCACATGTATACCAAAACTATGGGTACTGCCGCCCCGGGCCAGTTTGCGCAGGAAGATGATCTTATTGCCTACTTCTTTATTTGTAACATGGTAGTTTTTAACCCTTGGCAGTTTTTCTTCCAGTTCGTTTAGTTCGTGGTAGTGGGTCGCAAACAGTGTTTTCGGCTGATGCGGGGAGTTATGCAGGTGCTCGGCAATACTCCATGCAATGGAAATACCGTCATAAGTTGAAGTGCCTCTTCCGATTTCGTCCAGCAGCACCAGGCTCCGGGCGGTGATATTGTTGATGATGCTGGCGGTCTCGTTCATTTCCACCATGAAGGTGGATTCACCGCCTGATAAATTATCAGAAGCGCCGACTCTTGTGAAGATCTTATCTGTTAATGAAATCTTTGCTTCAGCCGCAGGTACAAAACTGCCCATATGTGCCATCAGGGTAATGAGGGCTGTTTGCCGCAGCAAAGCAGATTTACCGCTCATATTCGGACCGGTAAGGATAATGATCTGCTGGTCGGCCTTATTCAATTCCAGGTTGTTACTGATATACGATTCTCCTGCCGGCAGGTTTCTTTCAATTACAGGGTGACGTCCTTCCGTAACGATCCATTCACTACCAATATGCAGTTGTGGTTTTTTGTACTGGTAATGGATTGCATTTTGTGCAAAGCAGCATAGGCAGTCCATAATGGCCAGCAGGTTACCGTTGGTTTGAACAGGTGCCAAGTAATCATATAGCTCATTCAGCAATGCTTCATATAATTCTCCTTCGATGCGTAATATTTTTTCTTCAGCACCGGTTATTTTCTCTTCGTATTCTTTTAATTCCGGTGTGATGTAGCGTTCGGCATTTGCCAGGGTTTGTTTTCGCATCCACTCAGCCGGCACCTTATTTTTTTGTGAATTGGTTACCTCCAGGTAATAACCAAATACGTTATTGAAACCAATTTTCAGGGAAGCGATGCCGGTTCTTTCTGCTTCTTTCAGCTGAAGCTGTGCCAGGTATTCTTTTCCGCTGAAAGCGATTTTTCGTAATTCATCGAGCTCTGCATTTATGCCGCCGTTCATCATTCCGCCTTTAGCAGCAAGGGCCGGTGGATTCTCAACGATCTCTTTAAATATCTTCTCAGCGATATAGGGACATGGATTCAATGCATCGCCTAGTCTTTTTAAATATTCATTGACGGAGCCCAGGCAAGAATTTTTAATTATTTCCACTTGTTTCAACCCTTTTGCCAACTGCAAAACCTCCCTTGGGTTGATCTTTTTCATGGGTATCTTGGATACCAGCCTCTCGATATCCCCGCATTGTTTAATATGCTGGGCTATTTTATTTCGCAGATCAGTTTCTTTGATCAGGTATTCAACAGTGTCCAACCGTTCATTGATCTTGTGAATATCCTTCAGAGGGAAAACAATCCAACGCTTCATTAATCTTGCGCCCATGGGAGAAACGGTATTATCCAGTACACTTAGTAAGCTGTGATTGCCCTCTGAGTCCCGATAACTATCAGTACCATATACCAGTTCCAGGTTTCGGATGGTAAAACGGTCCATCCACAAAAAATCATCTCTGTCTATCCGTTGCAATGAAACAATATGCTGAAGATTGGGATGTTCTGTGTCCCTTAAATAATGAATAATAGCACCTGCGGCTGTTAAACCATTTTTCAGATCTTCCACACCAAACCCTTTCAGGGAATGTGTCTGAAAATGTTTCAATAATGTTTCTTCCGCATAAGCAGCATCAAAAATCCATTCATCAAGCGTATAGGTGAAGACCTTGCTGCCAAAATATTCTTTGAATTTCTTTTGCTGCTGGCGTTGAAACACCACTTCGGCCGGTTTAAAACTCTGTAATAATTTATCAGCGTATTCCCTGTCGCCTTCGGCAATTAAAAACTCACCGGTGGAAATATCGAGAAATGCAAGGCCGTATTGGTCATTATCGGCAAAATGCAGAGCTGCTAAAAAATTATTGCTGTGATGTTCGAGCAGTTTATCATTCACGGTGGTACCGGGAGTCACCATATCGGTTACACCTCTTTTTACAATGCCTTTGGCCTGTTTGGGGTCTTCCAGCTGGTCGCAGATAGCTACCCGGTGCCCGGCTTTCACCAGTTTGTGTAAATAAGTATCCAATGCATGGTGGGGAAACCCGGCCAGCTCAGATGAAGCAGCCGCCCCGTTATTTCTTTTAGTAAGGGTGATACCCAAAATCTGCGAAGCCAGCACCGCATCCTGCCCGAAGGTTTCGTAAAAATCACCCACCCTGAAAAGTAAAATGGCATCAGGGTATTTCTGCTTAATAGCCCGGTGCTGCTGCATCATGGGTGTATCGGAACTTGCTGTTTTCGCCATGGGCGACAAAAATAAGGTTTGTGTTTATGTAACACTCTTTCTTTTTGCATCAGGGTATAAAACATATTTGCCATGAAGAAATTACTCCTGTTGACCGGGATAATATTATCCTGTGCCCATTCTTTTGCCCAAAATAATTCTGCTGAAAAACCCGATACCGTAAAAGCTGATGCCACCATCAGTAATGCCACCGTTTATTTTGGCTATGGAGCCGAAATGACCCATTCATCAAAGGTCAGTATCGGAACAAATACCCGGATCATAGTGATCAGTCAGCTTAGTACCAGTATTGACATTAACAGCCTGCAGATAAGCGTCCCGGAAGATGTGGCGCTTATGTCGCAGCGTTATGTTGTTTTTTATCCCGTAGCTCCCCCGGTAGTCAAGGTTAAGGAAGTGGAAAGACTGGAAGACAGCATTGCTTTGGTACAAAGAGAGATCAGCCGCTTAGACAACCTGATCGTCATTGACCAGGAAATTTTAACCAAAACAGGTTTGCTGATTGAAGGCACCCTGACTAATACTGGCAATAAAACGATCACCAGTGATGAATTGCTGAAGCTGCTGGAGTATTACAACGGAAAGATTGAAAAATCAAAGACTAATATTTACAATAACAAGCAAGTAATTGCCCAGTTGAATATTAAGATTGCCGACATCCGGAAAAGAATCAATCTTATTAATGCTGTTACCCCGGTTCGGCAGAAACCATATGGACAGGTCTTCCTGCAGGTGATGTGCAAGAGGGCAGGAGAAATTCCGGTGGAGCTTTCTTATTATACCAACAATGCCGGGTGGACGGCGATGTATGATGTAAGAGTGAATTCAAAAACAAATAAAGTGAAACTTGTGTACAAAGCATCGCTTACACAAACCACCGGGATTGACTGGAAGAAAACAAAACTTACGCTGAGTACCGGCACTCCTAATTTCGGTGTGACGGCGCCGGTATTGACTCCATGGTATCTGCAGCTTTATGTGCCCGGCCTGTATTCCGATTTGCAAAGAAGGGCCATGCAGGGCAATGCGGCGAGGAATATCATACAGTCATATGGTGATGATGAGAAACTGGCTGAAGTAGTGGTAACAGATGCAGCAGGTCAGTACAAAGTGAAAACACAAAAAGACCAGACAATCGATCCCAGTACACTAGACCAATACACTACGCTTAATTCCGGTCAGTTGAATATTAATTATGAGATAGACCTGCCATATGATATTGCCAGTGATGGTCAGCTGAACAGCATTAATATAAAAGAACAACTGATTGATTGTGTATTGAAGAACTATGCAGTGCCACGGGTGGATAAAGAAGCATACCTGCTGGCAGAAGTAGCCGACTGGCAAAATCTTGATTTGCTACCCGGTGATGCAAATATCATTATGGATGATACTTACCTGGGTAAGTCCAATATTGATCCCAATACAACTGCCGATACTTTGAACCTTTCTTTAGGCAGGGATAAAAGGGTTGCTGTAAAACGATCATTGGTAAAAGAACAAAGCAGCCTGAAAACCTCAGGCAAGGATGCAAAGCAGGTATTTACCTACGAGATATTGGTAAAAAATAATAAAGTATCTGATGTGAACCTCCTGTTGAAAGACCAGTTCCCGCTGAGTACGATCAAAGAAGTGGAAGTAAAACTGGAAGATGATGGCGCTGCCATGGTGAATACAGAGACGGGTGTACTGACCTGGAAGGTAGACCTCAAGCCCGGGGAAAGTAAAAAAGTCCGGTTCAGTTATAGTGTGAAGTATCCGAAAGACAAGAAGATTGTGAATTTGAAGTAGAATAAGGTTAATTGGTTTACTGGTTAATTGGTTGATTGGGCTGATCCCCGGTCAACCAATTAACTTATTCACTAATTCCTACATTTGCGCCATGCGAAAACTGAGCATGCAGGAGCTGGGGCGGAAATCCGTAGAAGAGTTTAAGGCCTCTGAAAAAATCCCGATCATCATAGTGCTGGAAAATATACGCAGCGCCTATAATGTGGGCAGTGTGTTCCGCACTTCTGATGCGTTTCTGATTGAAGCCATCTATATCATTGGATATTCAGCGAAGCCACCGCATAAAGAAATTAAGAAGACAGCCCTGGGTGCCGAAGAAACTGTGACCTGGAAATATTTTAAAACGTCTGCAGAAGCCATTGAAGATTTAAGAAGCCTGGGATATAATGTTTATGCCGCCGAGCAGGCGGAAGGGAGTTATAAATTAAATGCCATTGGTTTTGAACCGGATGAAAAAATAGCTGTTGTATTCGGCAATGAAGTGACCGGGGTGGAACAATCAACCATTGCATTATGTGATGGCTGTTTAGAAATTCCGCAACTGGGTATGAAGCATTCGCTGAATATTGCTACAGCAGCGGGGGTTGTTTTATGGGAATTGGTTCGTAATCGTATTAATTAAATTTACCACAGAAATACTGAAGTGCTGGATTTTCTGTTTTTCTGTGCTTCAGTGGCTAACAAAATCATGAGTAAAGTAAAAAGCTACCTGAGTTTAATAAAATTCTCACATACCATTTTTGCAATGCCGTTTGCATTAATTGGTTTTTTTATTGGGTTGGTTTATACAGATTATAATCCTTTTATAGACGCCTGGAAAAATCCGAATGGAGTATATCAATGGAACCTGAATCAATCATTAGGATGGAATGGCGATTCACAGATTTCGAATGATTCTTTGTTAGGAAAACTGATATTAGCAGAGTCATCAACCGGGTGGTTAATTGTTCAATACTTAATCCTCGTCATCCTCTGTATGGTCTTTGCACGCAGTGCTGCCATGGCGTTTAACCGTTATCTCGACCGGGATATTGATGCAAAGAACCCAAGAACAGCGATAAGAGAAATACCAAAAGGAATCATCACTCCCCAAAATGCATTGATCTTCACTATTGTGTCTTGTGTCTTGTTCATTGTCACTTGTTTTTTTATTAACCGGCTATGTTTTTATTTATCACCGGTAGCATTGGCTGTTGTGCTGGGATATAGTTTTACTAAACGATTTACACCACTTTGCCACCTGATACTCGGACTTGGCTTGTCATTGGCGCCAATCGGTGCTTACTTAGCCGTTACCGGGCAATTTGCTTTTTTACCCATCTTATTTTCTATTGCAGTCATCTGTTGGGTCAGTGGTTTTGATATTATTTATGCCTTGCAGGATGAGGAGTTTGACAAGTCACAGCAATTGTATTCCATCCCTGCCTGGCTGGGCAAGGCAAAAGCTCTTCGGGTTTCGGAATTATTACATCTGTTTAGTGCGGCAGCTGTAGCTTATGCCGGTTACTATGGTGGTTTTGGCTGGTTCTACTGGATAGGAGTGGCGGTTTTCATCGGGATGTTGATCTACCAGCACTCTGTTGTAAAGCCCAATGATCTCAGCAAAGTAAACCTCGCCTTTATGACGGCCAATGGAATTGCTTCCGTTGTTTTTGCCATCTTTGTAATTGCTGATTTATTTATTAACTCACCAAAAACTCCCCTTTAGGGGTTGGGGGTATGCCCAGAATCCTCTGTATCGACTATGGCCTCAAACGCACCGGTATCGCCGTAACGGATCCTTTACAGATCATAGCGACCGGGTTGACCACTATACATCCCAAAGAGCTCATCACATTTCTGAAAGATTATTTTACCAAAGAACAGGTGGAACTCATTTTGATCGGCTGGCCTACCAACTGGGATGACTCGGCTACCCATGCCACGGCATATGTAGAAAAATGTATCAGGGAACTGAATAAACATTTTCCGCAGATGCCAATAAAAAAAGTGGATGAACGCTATACCTCCAAAATGGCCAAGGATGCTATGCTGGAAATGGGGTTAAAAAAAATGCAACGACGTAATAAGGCCCTGGTAGATGAAATTGCAGCAACTATTATGCTGCAGGAGTATCTCCGATCAATAAGTTGATTGGTTAATTGGTTGAATAGGCAAGGGGTGGTAAATTTGCAAAATGATTTTACCAATAGTGGCATACGGACATCCGGTTTTAAGAAAAGTAGCAGAAGATATTACAGCTGAATATCCCCAACTGGATAAATTCATTGAAGATATGTGGGAAACCATGTATGCCAGTAATGGTGTCGGGCTGGCAGCACCACAGGTCAATCGTTCTATAAGGGTATTTACAGTCGATACCTTACAGATGTTTAATAATATGGATGAGGAGGAAAAAGCAGAATACCCCGATGCACCCGGTTTAAAGGCTGTTTTTATAAATGCCCATATTGTTGAACTGGACGGGGAAGACTGGGCATACAATGAGGGGTGTCTCAGCATACCCAAGATCCGGGAAGATATTTACCGGCAGGAAACCGTTACACTTAGTTATTATGACGAGCAATTTCAAAAACATACAACTACTTTCTCTGGCCTTACAGCAAGAGTAATTCTGCATGAATATGATCACATTGAGGGTAAGCTTTTTATCGATCATGTTTCCCCGCTAAAAAGAAAACTGATGAAGGGCCGGCTAAATGATATTTCCAAAGGCAAAGTGTCGGTGGATTATAAAATGATGTTTCCCGGTTAATTTTATCTTGAATCTTTCGTTATCAGTTGGTTAAGCAATTAATTTTTTTAAAATAAATTTCTTTCATTCGGTCAACTTATCTACTTTCGTCTTCGGATTTCAATAAGAAATTTCATTTCCGGTTAATCTCTCTCCTTAAGTAGCAAAGTCCCCTCCGGACATCCGTTACCCCCTGATACGATTTTTTATAACCATTAAACTCAACGCTTATGAGAAGAAGAGTTGCTCTTTCTCTGTTAGCCATATTCATGGCTATCGGCTTCTGTAAAGCACAGGTTCCTTCTGTAGTTCCATGGAACGGGGTGGTACCGGCGATTATGAACACCGCCGGGGGCACTTACGACAATGCGTTGTCGTACTACCGTTATGAATGGAGCTTTGGAGAACTGGTGCTGATCCAGGCCTTCGCTCCCCCGGACAGTTCTATTTTAGTTACCCAGGGTGTATTGCAGCCCTGCACAGACAAAATAGGTGTATCACCATACACAGTTTTGTTCGAAGAAGGCGATTACAAATTGTTCCCTAATCCCACATCCGGCAAATTCGAAGTGGACTTTTTCGTAAAGACACCCGGATTTATGAGTCTTCAGCTGATCAATTCAATCGGCCAGATACTGGAGACCAGGAGTTATCACTATGATGGCTGTTGCCGTATCGAAATGTTTGACCTGACGAGATATCCTAACGGAATATATTTCGTGGTGGCCGACCTGAAACCGGACACCCACCGTCCAAGCGTTATCGCAGGAGGCGAGATTGAGGTCATCCGCCACAGCGGCTTAAAAGTGATCAAAATGGATTAGGAAAACACAATCAAAACCAAAAAAAACAAACAAGCAAATGAAAAAGATTTTATCCTTAATAGCCATTATGCTGGGAGCACTGGTAGGATACAGCCAGGCGCCGGGTATATTGAACTACCAGGGTGTTGCCCGCAACAGTGTGGGTAATGTGCTGGTGAATAAGACGATCAACCTGCGACTGACGATACGGGACGGAGCCGCAGCAGGCCCTACTGTTTACCAGGAATCCCGGGTAGTAACAACAAATCCTTTTGGACTATTCAACGTACAGGTGGGAAGCCCCGGTGCTACCAGTGTTACGGGTACCATTCCCGGCGTAAACTGGGCTGTAGGTGCCAAGTTTATCCAGGTGGAAATAGATCCGAATGGCGGAACAAGTTTCATCAATATCGGAACAGCGCAGCTGGCTTCGGTTCCATATTCTTTGTACAGCAATCTCTCCGGTGATCTTGTGTTGCCTTTTAATAAGACACAGGCTGATGCCGGCACTTTATTTAAGATCACCAACAGTAATACAACATCTGCAGGTGCTACAGCGCTGGAAGGCCTGACCAACAGTACAGCTGGTAATGCTAATGCCATTATTGGTACAGTAACCTCAGCATCACCGGGCGGTTTTTCTGCCGGTGTAAGGGGTATCAATAATGGAACCGGTGGACTGGGTATTGGTGTGTACGGTTCGCAGGCCGGCAGTGGCTGGGGTGTGTATGGTTTTACACCCGGCGGTATCGGTGTGAATGGTGCTTCCAATACAGGAACCGGTTTGTGGGGTAGTTCAAGCAGCGGCACAGGTGTATTCGGAACCAGCAGTACAGGTAGTGCCGGTGTTTTCAGCAATACAAATGCTTCAAATACTGCAATTACCTTAAACGCAAGTTCTAACGGAAATGGAGATGTACTGGTGGCAACAACAACTGGTACTGGGAGTCGTGCAGGTTTGTTTCAAAATAATAATGCGGCAAATACGCAGCATGTACTTGCAGTAAACAATGCAGGTGGTTCTGGCAATGCGGTCAACGTAACTACTGCAGGTACCGGCCGTGCAGGTTTGTTCGCTATTAATAATGCGGCAAGTACTGCAAACGCTGTTGAAATTACAAACCCAGGAGCAGGAGATGGTGTTACAGTACTTGCTAACGGAAGTGGTAAGGCCGGGTTGTTTAATATTACTGGGGCTGCAAATACAAATAATGCTATAGATGTAACTACACTTGGACTTGGCCGTGCAGGTTTGTTTACTGTTAATAATACAGCAAACGCTACACAGGCATTGGATGTTTCCAGCAATGGTGCAGCTGGCAGCCGTGGTATCCGTTCTCGTCATTCAGGGCTTGGCTCCGCATTGGAACTTGCTATTACTAATGCAGCAAATACAAATAATGTTTTTTCATCAACACAAACGGGTTTAGGCAGGTCGGGTTTGATTCAGATAACGAATGCTGCTAATACAGATAATGCCCTGGAAGGGTTTACTTCGGGTACAGGATGGGCAGGAAGATTTTGGAGCAACAATGCTACTCCCAGAGCACTGTTTACAACTGGTGCAGTAAGGATGACAGGCATCAACGAAGCCCTCAACAGGATTCTTACTTCTGATGCCTCTGGTAATGCAACATGGGTCGATCCTTCTGGAATTGGAGTGCTAACCGGGAGTGGTACGTTGAATTTTGTACCAAAATGGACACCTAGTGGTACCAACCTCGGTAATTCTTTATTGTTTGATGATGGTAATAATGTAGGTCTTGGTACAACAACACCTACTCATCGCTTTGATGTAACACATAGCGGTTCAACCGGTATTGGTGTTAACTCTACTGCCGGATTTTCTGTTGTAGATATTAATGCTGCCAGTGGTGATGCTGCTTTACGTTTCGGCGCTGCAGGGGTAAACCAATGGAATATCCGCAACCAGCCGGGTGTTAATAATCTTCAGTTTTTTGAACTTGGTGGCGGTGGTGAGAGAATGGCTATTTATGATGGTACCGGAAATATTGCTATCGGCGGTTCACCGGGTAGTTACCGTTTAGATGTTTTGCACGGCGGTTCTACAGGTATAAGGATACAATCCAGCGCCAGTTTTTCAGTACTGGATATTGATGCTGCTACTGGCGATGCGGCTATCCGCTTAGCTAAAGCAGGTGTTAATCAATGGAATATCCGCAACCGTCCTGCTGATGATTATCTTGAAATTTTTGAATTGGGTGGAGGAGGCAGCCGTGTTGTAATCCAGGATGGTACTGGTAATGTTGGTATCGGTGAAACCACTTCACCTTCTTATAAGCTGGATGTATTACATGGTGGTTCAACCGGAATCCGCAGCCGTTCTTCCGGATCATTCTCTGTTGTTGATATTGATGCCGCTTCCGGTGATGCTGCCCTTCGTTTCGCTAATAATGGCGTAAACCAGTGGAATATCCGCAACCGTCCTGCTGATGATTATCTTGAAATTTTTGAATTGGGTGGAGGAGGCAGCCGTGTTGTAATCCAGGATGGTACTGGTAATGTTGGTATCGGTGAAACCACTTCACCTTCTTATAAGCTGGATGTATTACATGGTGGTTCAACCGGAATCCGCAGCCGTTCTTCCGGATCATTCTCTGTTGTTGATATTGATGCTGCCACTGGTGATGCCGCCCTTCGTTTCGCTAATAATGGCGTAAACCAGTGGAATATCCGTAACCAACCCGGTACTGATAACCTTCAAATTTTTGAACTTGGCGGCGGTGGTGAAAGAATGCATATTCAGGATGGTACGGGTAATGTGTCAATCGGTGGTGAACCCTCTCCAACTTACAGGCTTGATGTATTGCATGGTGGCGCTACGGGTATCCGCAGCCGTTCTTCTTCTACCTTCTCACTGGTAGATATCGATGCGGACAATGGTGATGCTGCGCTTCGTTTTGCAAAAGCCGGAGTTAATCAGTGGAATACCCGTAACAATCCTGCTACAGATGATTATCAAATTTTTGAATTAGGTGGTGGCGGTGAAAGGCTGAGAATAGAAAATACTACCGGTAATGTAGTAGTTAGCAGCGATTTCACAGTATTAGGCACTAAAGCATTTACGATGGATCACCCATTAGATCCTGCAAACAAACTATTGCGCCATGCTGCTGCGGAAAGTAATGAAGTGATTAATTTTTATAGCGGAAACATCGTTACTGATGCCAATGGAAAAGCAACTGTACAGCTTCCTGATTATTTTGAAGCTATTAATAAGGACTTCCGTTACCAGTTAACAGTTATTGGTTCCTTTGCACAAGCGATCATCAGCAAAGAGGTTGTTAACAACCAGTTTGAAATTGCCACTAACCAGCCTAACGTAAAGGTAAGCTGGGAAGTGAAAGGCGTTCGTAATGATAACAGGATGAAGCAGCATCCGTTTGTTGCCGTTGAGGAAAAACCAGCTTCTCAGAGAGGTACATACTGGGATCCTGCGTCTCACAACCAGCCTAATAGCAAGCATGTAAGCAATAGCAGTGCTGATAATAAGCAATCCTCACTGAACTATACAGCTCCTGTAAGCAATAAGCCAGTTCCTGAATCAAAAGGAGGTAGTCTTGATTATGTTGCTCCTGTTAGTACTAACAAGAAAGCGGATGTTAGCGGTAGTGTTCAGGATGTAAAACCAACTGAAAAGAAAGTGGAAGCTAAGCCTGCAGATACAAAAGGCACAAGTATTGAACAGACAACTCCGGCAAAACCTGTTGAGCAAAAGAAAACAACAGGTCCGGATGAAAGCACAAAGACTGAATAACAATAATCAGAATTTCATGCTTTAAATAAAAAAGAGAAGGGGAAGCCCTTCTCTTTTTTATTATTCGTTTTTAGTTTATCCCTTGGGTTTAGCCGGTGTTTTCGCCGGTGCCTTTGTTCCACCTTTCAATGCTTTATCACAGGCTTCCAGGTTTTGTTTGGCGCCTGCAAAATCAGGGAACATTTTTAATGCTTCCTGGAAGTCTGTTTTTGCGCCTGTATAATTTTTAGCGTCCATTTTCAAAACACCCAACAGGTTAGCAGCAGCAGCATTTACAGGCACCGCCTGTTGACTACCATCTATTGAAGTAAAGTTTACACCAATTCTCTTGCTGCTAGTGTCAGCCAGTACTGCTCTTGCAGAAACTTCACATTCTAATGTTCTTTTTAATTGATATTGTCCTACGGCTAGTTTGTAGATATGATAAGGGTTTTTCGTTTTAGGAACTACCTGTTCAAATAATCCAACAGCTGTTTTGGGATCGCCCAGTTCATCATAACATTCAGCGGCACGGGCCATGGCATCTGTATTGCCGGGTACTTTCTTATATACTTCTTCTGCCAGTATCAAAGCACTGACATAGGCTTTCGTAGAAAAATAGAGCATGGATAAAGTGTCTTTATAAGCAGCCCCGCTGTCAATGGCTACATAGCCGTGCAGGGCATTAATGGCCGCTCTTGCATCATTATACACCAGTGCATTATCATACATTTTCAGGTAATGCTTTTTCATGCTTTCAGCATCCTGTGCTGATAGGGCAGTAAAGGATACTATGCCAAGGAGAAATGAAATTGTTTTTTTCATCATTAAAGGTTTTTGATTAAGACCTGTTTAAAACAGGCGGGGTTAAAAATAAGTGTTCCATTTGAATTACCGGCCGATTTACAGTTCAAAAAACTAATTTGCGGCATGAGGTGTATATCAGCATCCCTGCTCATTTTCTACCTGCTCTGTTCACTCAAAACGGAGGCACAACAGGATTCCATTGACACAGAACGTCTGGCAAAAATGGTCAGCCTGTCAGAAGTGGTTATCCGCTCAGATATGAATGTGGCCCGTTTTATAGACCAGGTTAAAAAGGATACCACTTTTTATAAAGCTTTCAAAAATCTGAGGGTATTGGGTTTTACCTCCTGGAATGATATCCGTATCAAAGACAAAAAAGGGGCTATTAAGGCTGCATTATTGAGTAAGACGAAGCAGCTTCGTTCAAACGGCT
This sequence comes from uncultured Chitinophaga sp., assembly GCA_964634265.1. Taxonomy (GTDB): domain Bacteria; phylum Bacteroidota; class Bacteroidia; order Chitinophagales; family Chitinophagaceae; genus JJ008. The sequence goes on from CAZWIM010000007.1 coordinate 19,547, forward strand.
GTCGTTCAATGGAAGTATTATCTGAGAAAACAACCGGTGATTTCTTCGGGAATAATGGTGGTTACAATTATTATACTGCTGATTTGTATGCCGGTTTATTTTTTACATCCGGCACTGTTTGTGGCGAAAATAATGTAGTAAAAGGAACGGATTTTAAACCGAAATCAAAATCCGGCCTGGCAAAGCATAAAGAGCAACTGAAGATGCTTTTCTTTAACCCCGGTAAAAAGATTCCCGGTATTCCATTTATAGGCGATAAGATTAACATCTTTGATCCTGATAAAGCAACGTTGTATGATTTTGCGGTTGACTTTGGTGATTATGAGGGTGAATCTTGTTATGTTTTTACGATAAAATCAAAATCTGGTTTGAGTAGCAATGAGAGAAATAATATTGTTATCGATAGCATGGTCACTTATTTCAACACAAAAACAATGGACGTAATGGCCCGTCGCTATGACATGAGTTTTGATGCCGGTGTGTACGACTTTGATGTGCATATGGAAGTGGAAATGACAAAATTTGGCAATTACCTTGTTCCAAAGCTTCTTCGCTATATAGGTAACTGGGATGTAGTGATGAAAAAAAGAGAAAGAGGCATGTTTACTGCTACTTTATTTGACTTTACACATTAGTATTACCTGTTGCCGGTTGTCTCAGTGTATTTTCTCCATTTTTCTATAACCTGTGCTATGTCTTCCGGGAGGTCTGTATCGAAAAACATATTTTCCCCGGTAGAAGGATGTACAAATCCCAGCGTTTTGGCATGCAGCGCCTGCCGCTGACATATCTGAAAACAGTTTTCTACAAATTGTTTGTATTTACTGTAGACGGTTCCTTTTACAATTTTATCACCCCCGTAAAAATCATCATTAAACAAGGGATGGCCGATATGTTTCATGTGCACCCTGATCTGGTGGGTGCGGCCTGTTTCGAGAATACATTCCACCAAGGTAACATAGCCAAACCTCTCCAGGACCCGGTAATGGGTAATAGCATCTTTACCATGATCGCCTTCCGGGTAAGCTTCAAATAGTTTGCGAAAACGAAGGTGCCTGCCAACATGTGCAATGATTGTTCCTTCGTCTTTCTGCACATCGCCCCAAACCAGGGCTACATATTTGCGGTTTATGGTATGATCAAAAAACTGTTTGGCAAGGTGGCGCATAGCTTTATCAGTTTTGGCCAATATCAACAGTCCGCTGGTATTTTTATCAATACGGTGAACTAAACCAAACCTCGGAAGCACTTCCTCAGAAATGGAAGGATTTTGTTGTTGCAGGTAGTAAGCTACGCCATTTAATAAAGTTCCGGAATAATTACCACTCCCCGGATGAACAACCATGCCGGCAGGTTTATTGATAAGCAGCAGGTCATTATCCTCATAGGCTATATTCAGATTGATTTTTTCAGGAACCACATCGGTTTCTTCCGGGCTCATGTCTGAATAGATAATGATGTTGTCACCCGGTTTTACTTTGTAATTCGGACGTACAGCTTTACCATTCACCAGTACCATGTCATGATTGATGGCCTGCTGCAGTTTGTTTCTTGTAGCCCCTTCAATCCTGTTGGATAAAAATTTATCAATACGCAGTGGCTCTTGTCCTTTATCAATAGTAATGCTGAACCTTTCATAAAGCTCATCACTGTTATCCTGTATTTCCGGGTTATTATTTTCCAGTTCATCCTGCATAGCCGGCAAAGGTAAAGGATGCTTTTTTGTTGGAATGCAAAAGTGAATTTGTTTGTGATTTTTTGGAACGCAATCAATAAGAGGCCCTTATTCTGGTTTGATATAAATTTGCGATATATTATGAAGCAGCAAGAGGTTATATTCAGGGATCTGGGCAGGATGGATTATCAGTCGGCATGGGACTACCAGGAGCAACTGCTGAAAGAGAATGTGCAGCTTAAAACGGAAGCAAGAGAAAAAGGGATCGACCCGGCCTTAGTATCAACCAGTCATTATTTCCTGTTTGTGGAGCATCCGCCTGTTTATACATTGGGTAAAAGCGGTAATAAAGAAAATGTATTACTGGATGATGAGGGATTGAAGCAACGCAATATCCAGTTTTTTAATACTAACAGGGGAGGTGATATAACTTTTCATGGACCTGACCAGATTGTCGGTTACCCCATCATTGACCTGGAAAAGTTTTATACGGACATTGGCCGCTATCTCCGGAATTTAGAGGAGGTGATCATATTGACCCTTGCTGAATACGGCCTGAAGGGGGAGCGGTCACCCGGTGAAACCGGCGTTTGGCTTGAGCCGGGAGTGCCCGGCAGGGAAAGAAAAATTTGTGCGATGGGTGTCCGCTGCAGTCGCTGGATTACCATGCATGGGTTTGCACTGAATGTAAATACAGACCTGTCATACTTCACCCATATCATTCCCTGTGGCATTGCTAACAAACAAGTGACATCATTGGAAAAGGAGCTTGGTAAAAAAGCAGACGTAGCTGAAGTGAAAGAAAAGATCAAAAAAAATTTTGAAAAGGTATTTGATTCAAAACTGGTGTCAGAAGTCCTTCTCTAAATAGAATTTGTGTCTTTCTAGCAACTTGCCGTCTTCATAAAGTTCGAACCTGAACCATCCGGCATGGTAAAAGTTGGTCTTGTCCAGTTTGAACTTTTTTTGCTTTATATCTTTTAATTCAAAAAGCAATGTGTTGTCTTCATCAAAAAATTTGATAGCATATTTTTTTGGCTTTTCTTCATCCGGTAAACTCACTCGTACATAGCCATCACGGTTGGTGTACACATACAAGGAGGGTACAAATGCGGTTGGTTTGTTTTTTACTGTTACAGGGTTCGGGGCAGCAATGGAGTCTGTTCCCGGAAAGCCATCAATTTTTACTACGAAAGGTTTTGCTTTTGTCACAGAATCCATAATCCTTACAGAGTCTGCCGGCGAAATATTTTGTGTCTTTATTATGGGATCTGTTTTAGCAACTGGTTCTGCCACTTTAGAGGTATCCTTAAATGGCCTTTTTGCTTTACTGAACTGGTACATGCCTTTATCCTGCTGAATGTACAGCCTGTAAAACATATGGTCATTAATCGCTTTCATGTCCGCATATCCATTTTGTACAGCAGCCGGATCGGGAACCGTCAGAATGGTTTTGTAACCGGTAAGGCTGTCGAAAGAACGCTGTATGCTGATCTGTTTTACATCCGGAAGATTATTTACCCAACCGATAATGATACGGTTATTGCCCATATTCTTCACCGTAAAATTGGGAAGTGTATCCTGTGCGGCAAGCATTCCGGATAGCAAGGTGAAAGCGAGATATACCAGGCCGTTTTTTTTCATATCTGTTTTACAAATACGGGACAGGATTTAGTTGCTTTAAACAAAGATAACATGGCGGAGATGAAAAACTAAAATATTAACGTTCCCTTACTGAGTGAACGATTACCTTGAATTCCGCCACTGTGAATGACCAGTATCTTGCTGCCCTGTTTAAAATAATGATTGGTGATAAGATCATGCACTGCAAAGAATAGTTTGCCTGTGTATACAAAATCAGATGGGATGGCTGTTTGTCTGTAGAACTCATTCATAAAGGATATTAGTGTGGGGGTATGTTTGGCGTAACCACCAAAGTGGTAGTCATGAACAATAAGAGGTGTTTTACATTCATTGGTTAACTGCCGGATATCATCTGCAAGACCGAGATTATTTTTCAGTACACTGATACTGACGATGTCAGCCGGACAAGGGTACATCAATAAACCCGCTGTCATGGTTCCTGTTCCGGCTGCACAGCAAATATGAGTATAGTTTTTTTTCCGGGAATAATCTAAAATGCCGGCTGCTCCTTGTGCACCAATTATCCCGTAACCACCTTCGTTGATGATATAACAATCATCCCTGTTTATTAATGATACAGGTAATTGCTTTGCTTTGTATGCTTCCCTGCTGATGAAAACGAATTGCATTCCCAATTGCCGGGCCTCCAGTAAAGTCGCAGAAAACGTAGCAGGTTCTTCGCCCCGTATGATGCCGATACAATTGAGGTTATTTAGCCGGCAGGCTGCTGCTGTCGCTACTATATGGTTTGACCATGCCCCGCCAAATGTTACAATTGTTTTTTTATGCTGTTGCTTTGCTTCTTCGAGGTAATAGCGAAGTTTAAACCATTTATTACCCGAAACAACAGGATGTATCTTGTCAATGCGAAGCACATCCACTTCTACGTCATTTTCCTGAAAGACAGTGAGTGAAAGACTATCGGTAGTAATTTTTTCCGGGTCAATAGTTTGCATAAATAAGGATAAACCTGCTTGGCGAATTTAGACTAATTTCGCACCGCAATTAAACGCACAAAATGAAACCAACTTTAGTTATCCTGGCCGCCGGAATGGCCTCCCGATACGGAAGTATGAAGCAGGTGGAAGGTTTTGGTCCTTCGGGTGAAACCATTATGGATTATTCCATTTTTGATGCTATTCGTGCCGGTTTTGGAAAGGTCGTATTCATCATCCGGAAAGAATTTGCAGATAATTTCAAAACAATATTTGAACCTAAACTGAGAGGACGTATTCAAACGGAATATGTATTCCAGGAATTATCCTTTTTTACGGAAGGCTACAATTTTCCCAAAGAAAGAACCAAGCCATGGGGAACGGCGCATGCAGTGCTGTGTGCAAAAGGGGCCGTCAATGAACCGTTTGCCGTTATCAATGCGGACGATTTTTACGGGCATAATGCATTTAATAATGCGGCTGCTTTTTTGAATGTGGGTTGTAATCCTGAAAACTATGCCATAGTTGGTTATGATCTTTTGAAAACTTTGTCAGAGCATGGAACGGTAAACAGGGGAGTGTGTAGCCTCGATCATTTAGGCAACCTTGCATCAGTAACAGAGCGGATCAATATTGCTAAAAAAGACAATGTCATTGTTTGTAACGATGGGCTGGAACCAAAAGAACTTCCGTTGAATACTAGGGTATCCATGAATTTCTGGTGTTTTGATCCTTCCTTCTTTAATTATACTCAACAACTTTTCACTGAGTTTTTGAAAGAATATGGACAGGAGTTAAAATCTGAATTTTTTATCCCTATTGTTGCAGACAGGTTCATTAAAGAGGGTGGTAAAATCGAAATCATACCTACCAGTTCTTCCTGGTTTGGGGTTACATACAAAGAGGATGCGCCTTATGTTAAGCAGAGTCTTGATGAACTGATCAAGAATGGTGAATATCCGACAAGCCTTTGGAGTTAAATTTTAATTTATAATATTTAATAAAAAAGCGATCAGCCTGCAGGTTGATCGCTTTTGCTTTTATAGGGAATGCGCTGATTAGTCTCCTTTTACCATGAATACGTAGTCCTGGATTTTTTTCACCTGGTCTTTTTTATTCATACCACGAACAGATGATTTTGAAGGCAGTTTCAGTGACTGGTAGCTTGTATCCTTTTTAAGTTCGTCGATAGCCGTATAAATAAACTTAGATTGAATGGCAAAAGCCACTCCTTCGGCTTCCATTTCTTTAGTGCTGATCACACCAACTACTTCACCATCCTGGTTGAAAACAGGTCCACCACTATTGCCACGGTTGGCAGCAATACCCAACTGACAGCTGAGGGTATCACCATTGAAGCCGGTTTTGGCACTCAGGTAGCCTTCGCTGTAAACAATTTCATTTCTTGGGTAACCCAACGTGTAAATCGGTTCTGCCACATCTGTTGATGATTTACGGATGCCATAGGGAAGTGACCCTACAGACTTATATGCTTCATCATCAATTTTAAGGATAGCGATGTCTTTATCAGTGAATACTTTGGCTACCACAGCTTTAAATTGCTCGCCTTTGTTATTGATAACAACAATATTCTTTGAGTTACGGATAATATGGGCATTGGTGACCAGGTATCCTTTTCCATCAATCAGGAATCCTGAACCGCCGGCTTTAAAAGCAGGAACTGGTACCGTAGTAATTTTTTTCCTGAGATTGTTTACTTCTTTTCCCTGGTTGTCCTGCACCCTTTTAATATCCTGGATGTCCCTGCTCAGTTCAGTGATTTTAGCATTATCTGCTTTAGGGGATACAGCATTTACCAAAGCTGTAATGGTAAGGGTGGTGACACCGGCAAAAACCGCTGCAATAGCAGCCACTCTTCTATATCGTTTCCACAGGTAAACAACTTTGGCCTTTCCTTTCAGTTTCATCGAGTCGATCTTACCCTGTTCTGTCAGATCAGTGTGAACATCATTCAGCGTACTGCGGAAAGATTTGCGTTCACCAAAGTGATTTAGCTGTTGCAGAAAAAGGGTATGTTCTACTACCAACAGGTCAATTTCCGCATTTGTTTTACGAAGGTTTTCAAACTGTAGCCTTTCATCCGGTTTCATTTCTCCCCGGATATATCGTTCAACAATATCTAATATCTTAATGTCCTCTATCACTGTTCCCGTTTTTATAGTGAGTAAAAAATATCTTTTTTAGCCGTACCAGGCATTTGTATTTCTGGTTTTTGGCATTATCAGCATTCGTATAACCGAAGCGGGAGGCAATAACCTGCATATTTTGTTTTTGCAGGTAATAAGCTTCCAGCAGGCTTTTACAGGGTTCACCAAGGTTGTTAATGGCTTTTTCCATCATTTCAAACTCAGCATTCCGCTGCTCATGGGCTTCAAGGTCTTCTTCAACTGCCACCACCGACTCCATACTGTCACCCGGGTCGGCATAGCGGTTTTGTTGTTGTAATCGTTTGAGCCATAGCCTTCTGGATACAGAATAAACAAATGTTCTGATCTGGCAATTCAGCTCAAAAGATCCCGATCTTACCTTTTCATAAAGAACTACCATTGCTTCCTGAAAAATATCCTTGGCATCGTCTGCCGAACCGTTGTTGTTGATTATCAGGGCCTGAACCATATTAAAGTTCTCCCGGTAAATGGTCTCAACGGCTTTTTTGTCGCTGGCGGCTAATCCTGTCAGAAGCTCTTTTTCGTCTATCAGTGATTTCACAATCCGTTATTTAATACAGGATTCTGCAAATTGTAACCCTGTTTGGCTGCAAAATATTAAATAATAAGTGCAGGGTGCCTGACATGGCAGAAAAAAAATTTTAAAACCCGGGTTACTTTTTTCCAGTACGGGTATTAACAACGAAATATTTCAACAAACCCCTTTAAAAAGCACAACAAAATGAAGAAGTTTTTTGCAATTGCATTTATCGCTGCTGCTACACTGGTAGCTTGTAACAATTCTGGCGAAAAGAAAGAAGAAACTAAAGACACTACAGCTGCACCTGCTCCGGCTCCTGCTGATACTACAGCTACACCGGCTCCTGCTGATACTACAGCTACAGTTGCTCCTGCAGTTGACACTACTAAGAAGTAATTTCACTGGCAAGCAATCGTTGAAGGCCTTTCCCACAGGAAGGCCTTCTTCATTTTAAACCAGTGATTCAAAATACATTCCTTAGTCCGCTTAGTAAAGGTTACCTTTGCGGCCCGGTTAATCTCCATCTGATAGGCTCAGCTGGGCCAACCGGTAAAATAAAGACCGGTTTTCATCAATTTAAATAGTATTAAGTGAACACATTTGAATCCCTGGGTATAGAGCAGGGCTTATTAAACTCTATTCAGGCTTTGGGTTTTACCCAACCTACACCCATACAGGAAAAAGCAATTCCTGTTCTTCTTCAGGGGACAAAGGATTTTATCGGCCTGGCTCAAACTGGCACTGGTAAAACTGCAGCATTTGGCCTGCCACTTCTGCAACTCATTAATAAAGAAGATCGTTTTCCGCAGGCACTGATCGTTTGTCCAACCCGGGAACTTTGCCTGCAAATCACCAGCGACCTGGAAAAATTCAAAAGCAAAAAATCAAACATTACAGTTACTGCAGTTTATGGAGGTACTTCCATTACCATGCAGATAAGGGATCTGAAAAAGGGGAGCCATATCGTAGTAGCTACTCCCGGACGTTTGATTGACCTGATAGAAAGAAAGGCGATTAATCTTGATAAAATACATTACGTAGTACTGGATGAAGCAGATGAAATGCTGAACATGGGCTTCAAAGAAGATATTGAGTTTATTCTGAAAAATACACCTAACCGCCAAAGCATTTGGCTTTTTAGCGCTACAATGCCGCCTGAAATCAGGCAGGTGAGTAAGCGGTACATGGATAACCCGTTCGAGATTACTGTAGGTAAAGTAAACTCAGGCAATGTAAATATTGATCACCAGTATTATGCCACGCAACATCACAACCGGTATGAAGTGTTGAAACGAATTATTGACTTTAATCCCGGCATATATGGAATTGTATTTGCCCGTACAAAAGCCGATACCCAGGAAATTGCTGAAAAACTAACAAGAGAAGGCTACGATATAGATGCTATACATGGCGATCTTACCCAGCAACAAAGGGATAAGGTTATGGGACTTTTCCGGGATAAAAGTGTAAAGCTCCTAGTAGCAACAGATGTGGCAGCCCGGGGAATTGATGTGCAGGGCATTACTCATGTTATCAACTACGAGTTGCCCGATGATGTAGAGGTATATACTCACCGCAGCGGTCGTACAGGCCGTGCCGGAAACAGCGGCATTTCGGTTTCTATCGTTACTCCCAAAGAAACTTACCGCCTTCGCCAGATAGAACGATTGGTGAACACCAGGGTTCATAAAATGGATATCCCAAGCGGTAAAGATGTTTGCCGCAAACAGTTCTTTCATTTCATTGATAAAATGTTGCAGGCTGACATAAGTCATGGGGAGTATGAAACCTACTTACCTGTATTAAAGGAGAAATTTGTAAACATCGAGAAAGAAGAAATTCTGCAAAGAGTGGCTGCGCTTGAGTTCGACAGGTTTCTTAAGTATTATGAAAATGCAGCCGATCTTAATTTGAGAAACGACGACAGAAGAGGTGACAGGAGAGGTGACCGGCAAGAAAGCAGAGGTGAAAGAGGATCTTCAAGAGAAAGAGACATAAAAGGACGAAGTTTTGGGAATGGCAACTACCAACGATTGTTTGTGAACCTTGGAACAAAAGATGGTTTTTACAAAGCCAGCTTTTTGCAATTTATTCTGGATATGAGCGACTTGAAAAAAGAGGTGCTTGGCAAAATAGACATGAAAGAAATGACAAGCTGGATTGAGATTGAACCCACCGCAGCTAAAAAAATGATAAAAGCTATTGATGGCAAAAACTACCGCGGCAGAAAGATTCGTATGAACGATGCTGAAACGGGGGGGAAAAGAAAATAATTTTCTGTTTGCTGTTGGAAGTACGGAAGGCAAAAACTACATTTGTTTTATGACATTGACAAAAGCATACTGGAGCTTTTATTTTTATTACTTCTTTTTTGGAAAGAGGCCGGGAATGCTTTTGTTGAAATAAAGTGAACAACTAAAAAACACAACATAAAGAGTCCCGGCCAGAAAAGGCCGGGACTTTTGTTTTAAAATATGAATACGAGAGTTGCTATACAGGGTTACGAAGGCAGCTTCCACCAGGTAGCTGCTCAGTTGTTCCATGGAAAGAATGTTGATGTGATTCCTTGTGCTACTTTCCGGGATGTGGTTAGGATTGGCTCAAATAAAAAAGAAAGTGACGGAGCAGTGATGGCCATTGAAAATTCTATTGCAGGCAGCATATTGCCCAACTATAATCTGTTACAAAAAAGTAATCTACTGGTCATTGGTGAAGTGTATTTACAGATTAGGCAAAACCTGTTGGTGAATCCCGGTGTGAGACTGGAAGATATAAAAGAAGTTCATTCACATACAATGGCGTTACAACAGTGTAACGATTTTTTGGATAAACATAAGTGGAAACTGGTGGAGACAGATGATACGGCCCTTAGTGCAAAGCATATTCATCAGCACAAGAGTAAACACATTGCCGCAATTGCCAGTAAACTGGCGGCTGACCTGTATAACCTGGATGTGATTGCCTCTAACATTCACACCATGAAAAACAACTATACACGGTTCCTTATGCTGCAGAAAGAAGATAGTGCCCTGCCGGTAGCTGGTGCGAATAAAGCATCGGTCACCTTCCAAACCGACCATTCAAAGGGAAGCCTGGCCAAAGTGTTGACAAAGATTGCAGATGTAGGTATCAATCTGAGCAAACTTCAGAGTTTTCCCATCCCCGGATCAGACTTCAAATATGCCTTTCATGCAGATATGGAGTTTGAATCCATCAGCCAGTTTGAAAATGTCATTGAGGTTATAAAACCGCTTACCGAGTCAATAAAAATTTATGGCGTATATAAAAGAGGACTATGGAAATAAAAACAAGTAAACGACTAAAAGGAATTGGTGAGTATTACTTCTCGCAAAAGTTGAGGGAAATTGAGGAGTTGAATAAGGCCGGAAAAAATATTATCAATCTCGGAATTGGCAGTCCTGACCTGGCACCCCATCCGGATGTGATAAAGATATTGCAGGAAGAAGCCGCAAAACCGAACGTACATGCTTATCAGTCTTACAAAGGTTCGCTGATATTGCGAAAAGCAATGAGCGACTGGTATAAAAGATGGTACAATGTGGAGCTGGATGCTGATACAGAAATATTACCCCTGATCGGAAGTAAAGAAGGCATCATGCATATTTGCATGACATACCTGAATAAGGGCGATAAAGTGTTGGTACCGGATCCCGGTTATCCCACTTACACCAGCGCAGTGAAACTGGCAGGAGGTAAGTGTGTTGAATATAAACTACTGTCAAAAAATAAATACGAACCTGATTTTGACAAACTGAAGAACAAGGGATTAGATAAAGTAAAACTCATGTTTGTCAATTATCCGCAGATGCCGACCGGACAATTACCTGCAAAGACTTTATTTGAAAAGCTGGTGAAGTTTGCGAGGCAACATGATATTTTAATTATACATGATAATCCTTACAGTTTTATTCTCAACGATAATCCCATGAGTTTGCTGAGTTTTGACGGGGCAAAGGATTTTGTGATTGAATTAAACTCCCTGAGCAAAAGCCATAACATGGCAGGCTGGCGGGTGGGTATGCTTTGTGGGGCAAAAGAAAGAATTGATGAAGTACTACGGTTTAAAAGCAACATTGACAGTGGCATGTTTTTGCCAGTGCAACTGGCAGCGGCAAAAGCTTTGTCTTTTGGCAAAGAATGGCATGATTCTGTAAACGAGGTATACAGGAAAAGAAGAGAAAGGGTTTTTGAATTGATGAATCTATTGGGTTGTACATTTTCAGAAGAGCAGGCAGGCTTGTTTATTTGGGCATGCATACCGGATCGATATAAAAATGGGTTTGAACTGAGCGATAAAGTACTTTACAAAGCCGGAGTGTTTATCACGCCAGGCGGAATATTCGGTAGCGGAGGAACGAAAAATATCAGGGTGAGTTTATGCAGTACTGAGGAAAAATTTGAGGAAGCAATTGCAAGAATCAAAAACCTAAATTCAGGAATCTAAAATGGAACGTAAGAAAATTGCAATTATCGGTACCGGCCTCATAGGAGGTTCTCTTGCTATTCAGTTACATGAAAAGAAACTGTCTTCAAAATTGATTGGAGTGGAAGTAAATGAAGAGCATGCCAGGAAAGCGGTGGAAATGGAATTGGTAGATGAAATTTCCTCACTGGATGATGCAATTAGTCAGTCAGATGTAATTGTGATGGCGATGCCGGTGGATACGATGGTTGATATGCTGCCTTTTATTCTCGACAAAATTGACAGTCAAATTGTATTGGACCTTGGTTCTACAAAATCTCAATTGACAGATGCTGTGAAGTCACATCCTAAAAGAGGAAGATATGTGGCAACTCATCCAATGTGGGGAACAGAGTACAGCGGCCCGCAGGCTGCAGTGAGAGGAGCCTTTGAAAATAAAGCAGTGATTATTTGTAATGCTGATGAAAGTGATACAGATGCGCTGGAGTGGGTGAAGCATATGTATAATAAAATAGGCATGCACCAGTTGGAAATGGAAGCAAAGGCGCATGACCTTCATGCAGCCTACGTAAGTCATATTTCACATATCACTTCTTTTGCCCTTGCCAATACAGTATTGGAAAAAGAAAAAGAAGAGAATGCCATTTTTGAACTGGCTAGCGCCGGATTTGAAAGTACTGTTCGTCTTGCCAAAAGCAACCCGGCCATGTGGGTGCCAATCTTTATGCAGAATAAAGAGAATGTGCTTGATGTATTGAAAGAACACATAGCACAATTGTCAAGGTTTAAAGAAAGTATTGAAAAGGAAGACCATGAATATTTGATCCGGTTGATTCAGAATGCAAATAAGATCAGACGGATAATTAAATAAATTAAATTTGTATCAATGCAAACTATAGAACGATCAGAGAAAGAAAGGGTGCAGGCAGCATGGAGCAAACGTCCGCTGATCATCAGTGGGCCATGCAGTGCCGAAACGGAAGAACAGGTGCTGGCAACTGCACAGCGATTGGCAGCAACGGAAAAAATAGATATGCTTCGGGCTGGTATATGGAAACCCAGGACGAAGCCGGGCATGTTTGAGGGAGTGGGTGCTAAAGGTTTGCCCTGGCTGCAACTGGCAAAAAAACTAACAGGGCTGCCTACAACTGTAGAGGTGGCCACTGCTAAACAGGTACAGGATGCATTGACATTTGATGTGGACGTTTTATGGATCGGTGCCAGAACAACAGTAAATCCCTTTAGTGTGCAGGAAGTGGCCGATGCATTGCGTGGTGTTGATGTGCCGGTTATGATAAAAAACCCGATCAATCCTGACCTTGAGTTATGGAGTGGTGCTGTGGAGAGAGTGGCAAGAGCAGGTATTAAGCAAATCGGGTTGATTCACCGCGGCTTTAGTTCTTATGGTAATACAGAATACCGCAATGCACCAATGTGGCACCTGGCCATTGATATGAAGCTGAAGCACCCGGGTATGCCGTTGATCAATGACCCTTCACATATATGTGGTCGTCGTGATATCTTACTTGATATAATGCAAAAAGCTATCGATCTTGATTATGACGGATTAATGATCGAAACACATATTGACCCTGATAATGCCTGGAGTGATGCCAAACAACAGGTGACACCTGAGAAACTGGCTGAAATGCTGGACCAGATTATCTGGAGAAAGGAGGATGTAAATTCTGAAGAATATCATGCAGCATTGGAAGCTCTGCGCCAGAAAATCAATCATCTGGATGATGAGTTAATGCAGATATTAGGCCAGCGGATGAAGATCGCTGAGCAGATTGGGCGTTATAAAAAGGAAAATAATATTACCATCCTTCAGACGAACCGTTGGAATGAAATTATCGAAAGGGCCAGTGCAAAAGGTGATAAACTTGGATTAAGTAAGGAGTTTGTTACTAAGTATCTTGATGCAGTACATATGGAAAGTATTAATCACCAGAAAAAAGTGCTGGATAGTTAACTATTCTCTTTAATTCTAAAAGCATTTTCTTTTCACGACATGCAAATTTTAAACTTTGTCATAAATGATGATTTTATTAGTATCACGAAAGATGGTGTATATGTTGATTTGCATAATAATTTTGACTTTAGTGGCTATAGCTACAATGTGAAACAAAAGGAGTTTAAACTTATTTTCAAAAGGGTTAATGGAGATTGGACGATTAATGAAGTGTTCAATGAGATTGTTTTTAAGTTTCAAGATGTCGTCTTTCTAAAAATTAAAGAGGCATCAATGTTTGATTTTCCTGAAGATGAAAGTTGTCTTTCAATGATAGGAATTTCAACATTTGATATGCGAAATATGATGGATTCTGCAATAGATTTAGGTGTAATTCCTGAGCATTTCGATATGCTTTTTATATTTGAACAGGGTCAGGCAATAAGAATACATGCTGGAAGTGTTTTGATAGAAACAACTCGAAATGAATAAACAAACAATAAATTTCTCATCTGCTGCTACCGATTTTTATTTTGCTTCTGGCATCAGTTATTTAAAGAAAATAACAGTTCCGAGAGCAACGGTACTAATCACAGATGAAAATATATTTAAAGCTCATACTAAATGCTTCAGAGGCTGGAACACAATTGTATTAAAACCCGGCGAAGAATTCAAAGTGCAATCAACGGTTGACGCAATAATTGAGCAATTGATTGAAATGGAAGCCGACCGCAAAACAACCTTAGTAGGTGTTGGCGGCGGAGTAGTTACTGATATTACTGGCTATGTGGCTTCCGTTTATATGCGGGGCCTGCGGTTTGGGTTTATTCCCACTTCAATATTAGGTTTGGTGGATGCATCTATTGGTGGTAAGAACGGAATTGATGTGGGAGTATATAAAAATATGGTTGGCGTCATCCGTCAGCCTTCATTCATCCTGCATGATATGGTGTTCCTGAAAAGTTTACCACAAAGGGAATGGGAAAATGGCTTTGCCGAAATCATCAAACATGCCTGTATAAAAGATGCAGCTATGTTCAGCGAACTGGAAAGCAAAACACTAAAACAGTACCAGGGGCGACAAAAATCCATCTGCGAATTGATTCAACATAATGCCCTGATAAAAACGAATGTGGTACAGAAGGATGAATTTGAAAAAGGCGAAAGAAGACTGTTGAATTTTGGCCATACACTGGGACATGCACTGGAAACACAATATGATCTATTGCACGGACAGGCGATCTCCATTGGTATGACTTATGCCTGTCATATTTCTGAACAGTTGTGCGGATTCAAACAAACCGGTCGGGTAGTAAGTCTGCTCGAAAAGTACAACCTGCCTACCTATGCGGCATTTGATAAGCAAAAAGTATTTAATGTACTGAAGATGGATAAGAAGCGGGAAAGAAAGGAATTGAACTATGTTCTGTTGGAGAAAATTGGCAAAGGAGTGGTGAAATCGATATCATTAAAACAGTTGGAAAAATTTATAGGAGAATTATAAGTGAAGGTTACAATATATCCATCGCAACTAAAAGGTACAGTACAGGCACCTGCCTCCAAGAGTTCTATGCAAAGGGCTTGTGCGGCAGCAATGTTAAAAATGGGAGAAACAACAATTGTTAATCCCGGTCATTCTGATGATGATAAAGCGGCGTTGGATATTATTCAACGGTTGGGTGCAAAAGTAAGTTTTGAAAATGGAGTATGGAAAGTAGAAAGCGAAGGAGTGTTACCAATAACCAATGAAATAAATTGTGGTGAAAGTGGTTTAAGCATCAGGATGTTTACCCCAATCGCGGCGTTAAGTGAAAAAGAAATCAGGATCAATGGCTCTGGAAGTTTGCACACAAGACCGATGGATTTCTTTGATGAGATATTGCCCCAACTGGGAGTAAAAGTTAAAAGTAATAATGGTAAGCTGCCACTGACTATTCAAGGCCCGTTGCAACCAAAAAATATTGAAGTGGATGGATCACTCAGTTCACAGTTTTTAACAGGTTTGTTGATGGCTTACGCTGCTGCAGGGGCAAAAGATGTTTCTATTAAAGTAAATAATCTTAAAAGTAGGCCCTATATCGCATTAACATTAGATGTGATGAAACAGTTCGGGTTGCCGATACCCGAGAATAAAGATTTTGAGGAATTTTTTTTTACTAATGAATCACCAGTTAACCAGTTGACCAATCAACCAGTCAGCTATATAGTTGAGGGGGACTGGAGCGGAGGAGCATTTCTTCTGGTGGCAGGTGCCATTGCCGGGCCAATAACTGTCAGAGGTCTTGATTTAACGTCAACACAGGCTGACAAAGCAATCGTTGATGCAATGATGGCTGCCAATGCAGGTATTGCGATAGATGCAAAGGGCATCACCATTCATCCTTCTGAAATGAATGCTTTTTACTTTGATGCCACAGATTGTCCGGATTTGTTTCCGCCTTTAGTGGCACTGGCGGCTTATTGCAACGGAAAAACAACTATCAGGGGAGTCAACCGGTTAACACATAAGGAAAGTAACCGGGCACTTTCTTTACAGGATGAATTTGATAAAATGGGTGTGTTCATAGAACTGGATAATGATGTAATGATAGTACATAGTACTAAAAATGTGAAAGGAGCTGATGTTCATTCAAACCATGATCACCGGATTGCCATGGCTTGTGCCGTTGCAGCCTTAAAAGCCAGCAGCGAAACTGTGATAGAAGAAGCACAGGCTATAAAGAAATCATACCCTGATTTTTATGAGGATTTGAAAAAGCTGGGGGCTGATGTATCTTTACCTTTTACACATTTCAATTAATAAAGCATTGAATTCGTTCGGTCGTTTTTTTCGGATTTCCATTTTTGGTGAATCACATGGTGAGTGTGTAGGCATTACTATTGACGGATGCCCGGCAGGTTTGTCATTGACACCGGAGGATTTATTGCCTGATCTGGAAAGAAGAAAAGGCGGACAGGGTAAGGGTACCACTCCCCGAAAAGAAGATGATTATCCCATTTTTAAAACTGGTATATTCAATGGGAAAACCACAGGTTTTCCTATTACCATTTTATTCGAGAACAAGAATACCCGCAGTGAGGATTATGATAAACAAAGAAGCATACCCCGGCCGGGACATGCTGATTGGGTAGCACATCAGAAGTTTGGCGGGTATGAAGATTACCGGGGTGGGGGCCATTTCAGTGCAAGGCTGACTGCAGGTATTGTTGCGGCAGGCGCAATTGCAAAAAAATTAATGAGTATTGTTAGCATAAAAGCAGAAGTAACAGAAATCGGAGGGGAGAAAGATTTAGAAAGAGGGTTACAAAAAGCCATTGATGCAAAAGATTCTGTTGGTGGTATTGTTGAATGCAGGATTAGCGGGTTACCGGTCAGTTTGGGTGAACCATATTTTGATTCTTTGGAATCTGTTTTATCTCATATACTTTTTTCCATACCAGCAGTAAGAGGAGTGGAGTTTGGAACCGGCTTTGCAGCCGCAAAAATGTTTGGCAGCGAACATAATGATGCGATCGAAAACCCCGAAGGAAAAACAAGAACCAATCATGCTGGCGGAGTGGTTGGAGGTATCAGCAATGGAAATGAATTGGTTTTCCGGCTGGCAGTGAAACCAACTTCTTCAACACCCAAAGAACAAAACAGCCTGAACTGGGATACAGGTAAAACAGAGGATTTCTCTATCAAGGGTCGTCATGATCTGTGTGTAGCGCTCAGGGCACCGGTGATTGTGGAGGCAGTAACCGCCATTGTTTTGGCTGACTTCATGTTGTTGGAACAAAAAATTAAAAGAGTATTGTAATGCCAATTATTTATCATGTAACAACCCGGGCAGACTGGAACGAAGCAAAATTGAAAGGTCAGTATGAACATCCTTCCTTAAAAGAAGAGGGTTTTATTCATTGCTCACAGGAAAATCAGATTGCCGGAGTGCTGGAAAGATATTTTGCCGGGAAAACTGATTTGGTGAAACTGGTAATTGATACAGACAAACTAACCAGCAAATATGTTTTTGACTGGTCTCCATCTGCCCAGGATACTTTCCCGCATATATATGGACCCATCAATACTGATGCTGTCATTGATGTGATTTCATTATAAAGCTTTCTTCAGTTTTTTAAAATCAATATCAAGGATTTCATATTGCTTTCCGTCGAAAAACGAATAATGCCACCATTCGTCATTATAAGGTTTAAAGCCATACTTCTCCATAGTAGTTTTTAGCAGAATTCGGTTTTGTAAAACATCTTCTGGCAATGCTGTAAATCCATGATGGGCCGTATCAGAAAAATTATCAAAATCGGTTCCCATATTCAATTCTTTCTTTGTCTGAAAATTAATGATGGTTAAATCAACCGTTGTACCCCTGTTATGTCCGCTCCCTTTGGATGGATTGGCTACATAGCGTTCATCTTTTACCAGTTCCCAGAATTTTACAGTAACTGAATATGGCCGGTAAGCATCAAAAATCTTTAGGCCCAGTCCTTTTTGATTCAATTCAACCTGCACCTGCATCAGTGCATTTGCTGCTGGTACCCGCAAAAAGGTAATATTGGTGCCTGCAGGATACATCAACCGCTTCATAAAATTATTTACAGAAGCATAACGTAAATCGTAGATGACACCAGGCATCATTTTTTTTAGTTCAAGCATTTTTTTAGCCGGATCAGACTTTACCTGTTTTTTATAATCATCGTATTTATCCGTAACAGCCGGCCGGGTATAACCAACTGCTTGTCCGCAGGCAATTAATGAGACTGTGACCAAAAAAATAACGAGCAGGCATCTGCTAATCCTGAAACGATTTCTTATATTGTTAATCATATCCGGTACTGTTGCGCAGGTAAGTTAATATAAAATGCCGGATGAGGTTTGTTACAACCACTTATGAACAGGAATCTCATTCATTCAAGCTATCCGTCTTTCACCGCTTTGTTGCTGGTCATTTTTCTTTTTATTGCATGTAACAACAATAACAAAACCAGTGTTACTATTGCTGACACACCTGCAGAGATGCAACAGAAAGCAGCAGACCTCATAAAAGAATACCTGTTAAAAGCATCTGCTGATTCAGGGAGATCGGTTGACTCTTTAGTTCTGCTTCGTCAACCCCGGCTATTGGGGTTGTTGTATGAAAAAAAATCCTTTGCGCCTGTTTGGAGCAAAGAAGAAAATTGGCTCCCACTGGGTGATTCCATGTTCCTGTTCATTAAAACATCAAAATTGTTTGGTCTGTTCCCGGAAGATTATCATTATGAACAATTGCTAAACATCGGGGAACGAATTTTTGCCGACAGTCTTTCAAAGGGAGACCGTAAAGATGCCCTGCTTTGGTCAAAAGCAGATTTAATGCTCACCGACGCTTTTTTCCAGGTGGTGAAAGATATTAAGTTGGGGCGATTGCCAAACGATAGTGTAACCCTGCGTAAGGATACAGTTTTGACTGATGAATTTTATATTCAACAACTGGAATTGTTGCAACAAAATGGATCAATGAACGAGATTGCTAAAAAGCTGGAGCCTTCCCACACAGGGTATCATCGCTTAAAAAAATCTATTCCCCAATTTCTTGGTTCAGCTGAAAACAAGCAATATACTTTTGTGCCATACCCGGAAAAAGATGCTTTAAAATTTCAAAAGGCACTGCAAAAACGATTGTACGAAGGTGGTTACATTGCTTTTGACAGTGTGGCAGCAGATTCGGTGCAACTGGCAACAGCTGTTAAAAAATTTCAGCAGGATAAAGGTATTACTGCAGACGGCCGGGCCGGGGAAGGAACGGTACGGATGCTGAATGTAAACGACAAAGAAAGATTTATAAGGATAGCCATAAGTTTAGACAAGTACAAGCAACTGCCCGGGCAGATGCCGGAAAAATATATATGGGTAAATGTCGCTGCTAATAACCTGGAACTGGTAGTCAACGGTGAAGTAGAACTGTCATCAAAAGTAATCACAGGTAAGCCAAAGACAAGAACACCTATGCTGACAAGTGCTATTAATTCTTTGATAACGTATCCGCAATGGATACCCCCTCCAAGTATCGTATCAAAAGAGATACTGCCGGCCGTTAAAAAGAACCCCGGATACTTACAAAAGAAGGGCTTTAGCCTGCTTGACAAGGACGGAAATGAAGTGGACCCCTACACAGTTGACTGGACTGAGTATAGCAAAGGGGTACCTTACCGTATCGTACAAGGCAGCGGTGATGCCAATGCCCTTGGGATCATGAAATTTGTATTTGATAACAAGTATTCAGTTTACCTGCATGATACTAATCAACGGTATCTTTTTGCCAATGCCATGCGATCGCTTAGCCACGGTTGTGTCAGGGTTCAGGAATGGCAAGACCTGGCTTTCTGGATTTTACGAAATGACAGCGGAAGCCCCACCGGTGGCTCTTCCAGAATTGATTCCGTAAAAACCTGGTTGCAGAGCAAGCAAAAGCGAAATATTGCCCTGCGCAACAAGGTTCCGGTTTTTATCCGGTATATCACCTGCGAAGGAAAAGATGGCAAGGTGATTTTTTATGATGATGTATACGGGGATGACAAGAGGTTGAAAGAGAAATATTTTGCTGGCAAATGATGTCCTATTCAGATGTTCCGGGGGTTTGCCCGCCAACCCCCCTTTTTGCCTAAAAAGAAAGCCTCCCAAAACGGTGAATATTAAGTAAATAATTTATTTTCGGATATTGAACTTAGCCGTTATTTTTGTCCAGATTTAAAACCAAACTATCTCTTTATGAAGAAGATAATATCAGCATTGTTTGCGCTGTATCTGCTTTTACCGGCCAGTTACGGGCAAAACGATGAAATCAGGCCCCAGGCTCTGGGTCTTAGTTTCTTTCTAAATGATTTCGTTACCCCTGCCCGCATCCGTACAACATCCCTCAACACCGTTATCAGAGATAAAAGCTTTGCCAGGATGAGAGATATGTCTCCGGGTTTGGCAGTGAATTATTTCCGTGGTGTTGCAAAGCATGTTGATATTGCAGCTTCATTGGGTGGTTCATTCGTTCGTTATCCTATGCCCAATAGGAACTTCTCAATTAATAACCTTCTGCTGGAGGCTAACGCATCGATCAACCTGAAAATGACCACTGAAAAATATTGGGTGCAGCCATATATCTCACTGGGTGTGGGTGGTCATAAGTATCGTTCATACTATGGCGCATTTCTACCGGTAGGTTTGGGAATGAAAGTAAATATCCTTGATGAAGCTCATATGTTCATCACTTCTACATACAGGGTGCCTGTTACAACCGAAACAGCAAATTATCATTTGCAGCATGCAATCGGTATTGCGGGAAGTTTGAAGAAGAAAAAAGTTGAGCCTGTAATTCTTGACAGGGATAAAGACGGAATACCTGATATGGCTGATGCTTGTCCGGATGATCCCGGGCCGGCAGAGTTTCAGGGATGTCCTGACAGGGATGGAGATGGTATACCTGATAAAGATGACAAATGTCCAGATGTAAAGGGATTAGCCAAATACCAGGGTTGCCCGATTCCGGATACAGACAAAGATGGCATTAACGATGAAGAAGATAAATGTCCAACTGTACCAGGGTTAGCCCGTTACCAGGGATGCCCGATTCCTGATACAGACAAGGATGGTATCAACGATGAAGAAGACAAATGTCCTACTGTTCCGGGTGTTGCCCGTTACCAGGGATGTCCTATTCCCGATACTGATGGTGATGGTGTGAATGATGAAGAAGATAAGTGTGTTACAATTCCTGGTCCAAAAGAGAATTTTGGTTGTCCTATCATTTCTGAAGAAGTGAAGAAAAGAGTTGATTTTGCTGCTAAGAATATCCTTTTCGTAACAGGCAGCTATAAACTCCAGTCTAAGTCTTTTAAAGGTTTGAATGATGTGGCCAAGATCATGAATGAGAATCCGGGAATGAGTCTTGATATTGCTGGTCACACTGATAATGTAGGAGCTGACGATAAGAATATGACATTAAGCCAGAACAGGGCTAATGCTGTGAAAAATTACCTTGTAAGTAAGGGTGTGGATGCAAGCCGAATATCCGCCAGTGGTTATGGTGAAACAATGCCGATTGCAACAAATGCCACAGCAGCCGGTCGTCAGCAAAACCGTCGTTCTGAGTTAAAACTCAGCTATTACAAATAATTTGAATTAGTAGTTAATGAAAGAAGATGTCCCGCAGCCCGGGACATTTTCTTTTTATATGATTGACATTGCCATCTGTAGCCAGGGTCAATTTCATGAGAAAATGAACAAATAGCTGGAAATAAATGGAATATGAAAACTGGTTTCCACGTTTTTAAGTAATTATCCTGTTTATATTATCTCTATTTGTCGACTTGTTTTTTAGAAAATTCCACTACCTTTGCGCCGCCATTAAGAAAAGCTACAGGTGGTTTGATCAAGAGGGTGAAGGTGGTTTTCTTCAAGTGGCAGTCTATGAGAGTCTAATCTACCATATCAGCTAATGCTTCCGGTTTCGGAACTATATCTTTCTTTAGCTGATCTTCCAAAGAGAAAATAGCAAATAGCATTGTTCCGGTCGTGGATACCGAAAAATGTCAGGTTAATGATAAAAGGGAAAAAACAGCAAACCGGAATATGAAAAAAAATAAAACAAATAAGTAAATAGAAAATAAAATCAAAATTAAAAGGGGTGATTGCTTAGGCTGAGCTCCGCAAAAAACAAATCAAATAGTCATGGCAGATCTTAAATTTCAAAGAAACTTTGGTATTGCAGCTCATATCGATGCTGGTAAAACCACTACAACGGAGCGTATACTCCGCTACACGGGTATGATTCACCGGATTGGTGAGGTGCATGATGGTGCCGCTACCACAGACTGGATGGAGCAGGAAAAAGAAAGAGGTATCACCATTACTTCAGCTGCGGTAAGCTGTAAATGGAACTTTCCAACAGTGTTAGGTAAGAATACAGCTGATACCAAAGAATACTATTTCAATATTATTGATACTCCGGGCCACGTTGACTTTACCGTTGAGGTAGAACGTTCAATGAGGGTGCTGGATGGCCTGATCGCCCTGTTTTCTGCCGTTGACGGTGTTGAACCTCAATCTGAGACAGTATGGCGCCAGGCAAACCGCTACGGTGTTCCCCGTATTGGCTTTGTAAACAAAATGGACCGTGCCGGGGCAGATTTCCTGAATGTAGTGAAGCAGGTAAAAGAAATGCTCGGTTCTAAAGCAGTTCCCCTGCAGTTGCCCATAGGCGCTGAAGATAACTTCAAAGGTGTGGTTGACCTTATCAAAATGAAAGGGATCATCTGGCACATGGAAACAGAAGGAATGACATTTGATGAAGTGGATATTCCTGCAGATATGGTTGAGGAAGCCAATGAGTGGAGGGCTAACCTGGTAGAAGCAGTAGCAGAATATGATGATACATTGATGGAAAAATTCTTTGAAGATCCTAACAGTATCAGCGAAGCAGAAATTCATGAAGCTATCCGCAAAGCAACCATTGATCTCAGTATCGTGCCGATGATGTGCGGTTCGTCATTCAAGAACAAAGGTGTGCAGACTGCATTAGATGCTGTTTGCCGTTACCTCCCTTCACCGGTTGATATTCCGGATACAGTGGGTACACATCCTGACACCGGTGAACAGATTACCCGTAAAGCAGATCCAAAAGAACCGTTTGCTGCATTGGCTTTCAAAATCATGACTGACCCGTTTGTGGGTCGCCTGGCCTTCTTCCGTGCCTATTCTGGCCACCTGGATGCCGGTTCTTATGTTTTGAATGTACGAAGCGGAAAGAAAGAGAGGATCAGTCGTATCATGAAGATGTTTGCTAACAAACAAAACCCGATTGATTTCATTGAGGCTGGTGATATCGGTGCTGCTGTAGGATTCAAGGAGATCAAAACAGGTGATACACTTTGCGATGAAAACCATCCGATCACTTTGGAAAATATGTTCATTCCCGAGCCGGTTATTGCCGTGGCGGTTGAGCCTAAAACACAGGCAGACGTTGACAAAATGGGTATGGCGATTGCCAAACTGGTAGAAGAAGATCCTACACTGCGTGTAAACACAGATGAAGAAACAGGTCAGACCATCCTTAGGGGTATGGGTGAATTACACCTGGAAATTATTATTGACCGTATGCGCCGTGAATTTAAAGTAGAAGTAAACCAGGGTGCACCGCAGGTAGCTTATAAAGAGGCATTTACTTCAACCGTAGAGCACCGTGAGACTTTGAAGAAACAAACCGGTGGCCGTGGTAAGTTTGCCGATATTGTATTTAATCTCGGGCCTGTAGATGCTGAATGGCAGGCAGAGAATCCTGATAAGCATTACCAATTTGTAAATGACTTGTTTGGTGGATCAATTCCAAGGGAATTTGTTCCGGCAATTCAGAAAGGCTTCGAGCAGTCTATGACAACTGGTGTGTTGGCTAACTATCCTGTTGCGAATATGAAGATCCGTGTATTTGATGGAAGTTTCCACGCAGTTGACTCTGATTCAATGTCGTTTGAATTGTGTGCCAAGCAAGGCTTCCGTGAAGCAGCCAGAAAGGCCAAGCCGGTATTGCTGGAGCCGATCATGAAAGTGGAAGTTGTTACACCAGATCAGTACATGGGTGATGTTACCGGTGACCTCAATCGTCGTCGTGGTATGATGGAAGGAATGGATAGCCGTGCCGGTGCACAGGTAATCAAAGCAAAAGTGCCGTTGAGCGAAATGTTTGGTTACGTAACCCAGCTTCGTTCATTGAGTTCCGGCCGGGCCTCTTCAACAATGGAATTCTCCCACTACGCCCCTGCACCTAACAACATCGCTGAGGAAGTGATCGCAAAAGTGAAAGGAAAGGTGAGTGCTTAATTAACGAATAGCAAATTTTATAAAACCCTGTTCTGGCTTAGCCAAAACGGGGTTTTTCTTTTGAATTTTAATCCCGATCAAGCCCTTATCGGGTGAATGGCATTAAAATTGTTAATAGTATTAACGATTTCCCCGTTTTTAAGATTCAAGGGTTCCTGGCTATGGTTGTGAAAAACATTTGCTCAAGGTTTCAAGGAAAAGGACTCATTTCTGAGTCCTTTCATTTTTAAAGGGGTCATTAAAAATATACCACGCTCCGGTAGCAGAAACAAGCAGGGTAATAAGGTAAAATAACAGGCTGATAATAACTGATGTTTCACCGTTCAAGCTGAAATATGCGGCACCTTCCAGAAAGACTACTTCCCTGATGCCAAGGCCACCTATGGTAAGTGGCAATACGGATACAGCTGACGATACCAGGAAAATGAAAACATAAGCTGTATGATTATCGTTAATACCAAGGGAAAGCATAATGATGTATATGCAAACAATCTGCGCAGCCTGTACTAATATTCCTAAAAAAAGAGTTGGCCAAAAACCAGGAATGAAATCTTTGAACCATCGTTTTATAATTAAATAGAAGCCAATAATGCTCATAATAGTTATAGCAGTTAAAATCAGGCTGTAAATAGTACTGAGTACAAAGTGGCTGCAGAGGGTCAATAAAATTCCAAGTCCAAGTAAGCCACTGAAGCGGTCCAGTAAAACAGCAACAGTCGTCATTTTATAAGGGATAGAATATCGTTTTGTCAGTAAAATAACTTTATACACATCGCCGCTGACAGAACCAGGAAGAAATAAGTTGTAAAACATTCCCAGCAGGTAGAGCCGGATATTCCGGGCATCAGGTAATATTATCCCGATATTTTTAAAATAAATGTTCAAACGGATTGCAGATACAAGTTTGGAAAAAATAAATAATATAAGCGCAATAAAAAGTAATAACCAATTCGAATGTTGCAGAACTGTTTTTGATTTATCAAAATCAATTTTCCCGGATACATACCAAAGGCATACAGCCATCACTACTATTTTCAATACCAGTTTGAACCATTTTGAAACTGATGAAAGTGGCTTTGACAGTTCTTGCATAATGCAGTAAATTGTTGCAAGTAACCCCAAATTGATGACAAAAAGAATAAAAGGTCTGCTGGTACTTCTTGTTTTCCCAATGTTTTTGAATGCTCAGAACATTAAACTGGCTACGGGCATGAAGATATCCCGAACCGGAAAAGTGTGGAAGAAAGATTATAAGTTAGATGGGTTTGCGGATATTAATAAGTCAGTTATCCTGATTCAAGGCGATAATATTACTATTGATTTTAACCATGCTGTAATACAGGGAAGCAATAAATTTAAGCTGCCAGATGAGTTCTTTGGTGTAGCTATATTGATCCAAAATAGCAGGAACATTACCATCAAAAACCTGGTGGCAAGAGGCTATAAAGTTGCGCTGCTGGCCAGGAATGTTGAGGGCCTTGTTTTGGATAACTGCGATTTCAGTTATAATTATCGACAGCATCTCAACAGCACACAGGAAAAGGAAGATATTTCTGACTGGATGAGTTATCATCATAATGAAAATGACGAGTGGCTTCGATATGGCGCTGCTATGTATTTGCGGAATTGCAATAATGCTACAGTGAAGAACTGTAAGGTAACCGGCGGACAAAATGCACTGATGATGATGGAATGTAATGGCGGGCTGGTGATGAATAATGAATTCTCCTTTAATTCAGGTATTGGTATTGGCATGTATAAAAGCAGCCGGAACCGGGTGATGTATAACCGGGTAATTTTTAATGTCAGGGGATATAGCCATGGGGTCTACAACAGGGGACAGGATAGTGCCGGAATATTGGTATACGAGCAAAGCAATAATAATTTGTTTTATAAAAACAATGTAACTCATGGGGGTGATGGGTTCTTTTTATGGGCCGGACAAACCACAATGGATACAGGTAAAGGCGGTTGTAATGATAACCTGCTTCTGGAAAATGATTTTTCGTATGCCCCGACCAATGGTATTGAAGTAACCTTCAGCAGCAATAAGATAATTGCCAACAGGATATTTGAATGTGATCATGCCATATGGGGAGGATACAGTTATTCAACTATTATTAGTGATAATAAATTCAGGAATAACCGCATTGGCATTGCAATAGAGCATGGTCAGGATAATCAGATCTGGTATAATAATTTTTCAAAAGACAAGGAAGCTATCAGGCTTTGGGCGAGAAAGGAACAGCCTGCTGACTGGGTGTATGCACAGAATAAAGATACCCGAAGCAGAGATTATACTATAGCAGGGAATAGTTTCAATAATGTGGAGCTGGCAATAAATCTTTACCGCACATCAGTGCTGAATTTATTTGGAAACACATATTCAGGCAGCGCTTCTAATCTCAAAATTGATTCAACTGTTACATTAATTGATTCATCCGACAGACCATTGGTTGATTTTGCCGGCATTAACATTGATACTGTTGCTGTCAGGGCCGTTAATCCATTTAAGGAAAGCAACAAATATGCTGGCCGAAAAAACATTATGGTTACTGAATGGGGACCTTATGATTTTGGGTACCCGGTTATCTGGAATACTAATCCAACGGATACCTCACCGAAAATGAAATTTGATTTAAAAGGACCAGCAGGTAAATGGAAGATCAAACGCTTTAAGGGGGTTAAAAATATTTCGGCGATGAATGGAAAGTTCCCGGGGGAACTTACAGCTGAAAAAATAAAAGGAGAGAGGACGGATATTCTTATTGAACTGGAGTATAAAGGATTGTCTTATACAAATCAATTTGGGGAAAAAATTGCATCCGGCAAACCCTCAACCTTTTATTTTGAAAAATTCTTTCAGCCGGTTGATTGGGAAGTATTATTCTTCAACCTGGATACCAGCAGCCATGATCCGATAAAAACAGGAACACTTTTCTCACCATATGAAAAGAAGGCACCTTTCAAAACAGAGAAGACCAATAAAATCGACTATGCCTGGTGGGGTGGAATCAAAGAAGGTACATCTCAGCACAAGCAATTTATTACTTCGGCCAATGGAAGTTTCACGATACCCAAAGGTACATATGAATTGTCTGTTACCTGGGATGATGCAGTAAGGGTCTACCTTGATGAAAAGTTGGTTCTGGATGAATGGAATCCCTCAAAATACAAGTTTGACGAATCACCTAATCGAAAGGTCAGGCTGGATCTTGAAGGATTCCATCGCTTAAGAGTTGAACATATTGAGTTAGGTGGCTTTGCCACATTGAGTGTAAAGATCAGGCCGATAAGACAGGCATTATTGTACAAATAATAATAGCCGGCATAATGCCAAATAAATGGTGAGGCCTGATAATATTATACACCCGGTTTGCAAAACTCCATTTTCCCGGTGACAGAACTGTTCGAATAAGCGTTGATAATTGTTCACTTACCGGAAGAATATCACTCAATGAAATGAGTGGATTAATATTCACCGGTGCCAGGAAACCGTCTGAGACAACTTTTGACTCAACAACAACTTCTTCCATTTCGGTTTTGAATGAAGGAGTTTTAATGCTTTTCTCCAGTTCCTTTATTTCTATGTCTGTATAGTTGGTCCACAGCAGATCATTGACGATTACTTCCTCACGGTTCATCATCTTCAATGAAGCAGCCGTTAATTCAAAAAACAGCTGTTGCATTTCGCTGCCAATTTTCTTTTTGAGCGAAATTGTATACGCCTGGCTATATTGATCACGGATATTATCGGTTTTAATTACCAATTCCTTTATCGAACTGTTACCTTTTTCCAGTTCCATAACGATATAAGGAGCCATTGTAATAATCGCCTCTAATATTTCTTTCGCCTGGCCCAGGTATTGATGAATAGTACTATTTGTTTCATTGATTTTGTCAAAAGCATAAGTTGCCTCTGCTTTTTTTCCAAAGTCTGTTGCCTGGACCACCAGGCCGGCATCGAGCAACTGTTTCCGCAGTTTGCTGTGTGCCTTTTCGTAAATGTTGTAACGTTCTCTTCTCATCTCTTCACGGTTTAAATGGTTACTGTATCTGACGCAAAGATGAACCAAATGTTACTCATGAGATACCACATAACTGTGTGAATAACAAGTGTTAGTGTTAATGAATGTTAAGGCATACCACAAACTGGTAAGAAATTAATGCCGGGCGGTTAGTTAACACTATCAGTGGCATTAGTAAATGACAGTTGATGAGATTTATTTGAAAATTTGTCAATTAAGCAATCCGTATTCCGGTTGTGTATGTGTTTAGGCTAATCTTTATTGTAAACAGATAATTGCTTATGTATTATACCTGCAAAGCCAATCTAATTCCAGCAGTATTGAAAATCAAACAACTGTACGAATTTTACATTTGGGTAAAGTAATTACCAACATCCTATAAAATTCTTTCCCAACTATTTGGAAGCTATAGCTCTCAGCCCTACCTTTGCACTCCCAAAAGAAAAATTGGGATTTCACTCATGTCGCAGCGAATCAGAATAAAATTGCAGTCTTACGATCACAACCTGGTAGATAAATCTGCTGAAAAGATCGTAAAAACAGTACGTAGTACCGGTGCCGTAGTTACAGGCCCAATTCCTCTGCCTACACGCCGTAAAATTTTTACTGTATTGCGTTCACCCCACGTTAATAAGAAGAGCCGTGAGCAGTTCCAGCTTGCTACCCATAAGCGTTTGCTGGATATCTACACATCTTCCAGCCGTACGGTGGATGCGTTGAGCAAGCTTGATTTGCCAAGCGGTGTTGAGGTTGAAATTAAAGCGTAGAAACTGAGGTTAGCCTCATTTAGTTCTTATAATTATAAAATTGCTATCTCTCAAAAATATCCCGGAGAAATTGGGATAATAGAAAAGAGCTCTGGCGCATTAACATAAAACAAGCCATTCAGGGTTTGTTTACTGCCGGTACTTCCCCATAAAGGAAAAGGTCGGTGGCAAACGGGGATTGAAGCCTTTCAGACTGCTTAGGTCTGAAATGTACAAGGTTGTCCCAATAATCCTGCAGGCTGCAAACTGTACAAACAATGAAAGGTATTATTGGAAAAAAAATTGGGATGACCAGCATCTTCGATCCGGAAGGCAAGCAAACCGCCTGTACGATCATTGAGGCCGGTCCTTGCGTAGTTACCCAGGTTAAGACAAAAGAGTCAGACGGGTACAATGCACTTCAGCTCTCTTTTGGCGATAAAAAAGAGAAACACTCCACAAAAGCTGAAAAAAATCACTTCGCAAAAGCACAAACAGCTCCCAAAAAATTCTCTAAAGAATTCCGCGACTTCGCAATCGAAAAAAATATTGGTGAAACCATTACGGTCGACATTTTCGCTGAAGGCGATAAAGTTGAAGTAGTTGGTACAACTAAAGGTAAAGGTTTCCAGGGTGTGGTTAAGCGTCATGGATTCCATGGTGTGGGCCAGCAATCTCACGGTCAGCATGACCGCCAGAGGGCTCCGGGTTCATTGGGTAACTCATCTGATGCCAGCCGTGTAATGAAAGGTATGCGTATGGCAGGCCGTATGGGTAACGACCGTGTGAAACTGAAAGGCCTGAAAGTGGTTAAAATTTTTGCTGATAAGAACTACATACTGGTTAGCGGTTCTGTGCCGGGTCATAACGGTTCAATTGTATTAATCCAGAAGTAATGGACAATCCTGCTGAAGCAGGGTTATAAAACGAATAAAAATGCAAATCGAAGTTTTAAATAGCAAAGGAAAAGCAACAGGCAGAACGGTTGAACTGCCCGAAGAAATCTTCGGAGCTGAGCCAAACAACCATGTGATCTACCTGGCAGTAAAACAATACCTGGCTGCACAGCGCCAGGGTACTCACAAAGTGAAGACCCGTGCTGAAGTAAAAGGTGCCAGCCGTAAACTGCATCGTCAGAAAGGTACTGGTGGCAGCCGTAAGGGTAATATCCGTAACCCATTATATAAAGGTGGTGGTACCATCTTTGGTCCCAAGCCCCACAGTTATGATATCAAACTGAACCGTAAGGTGAAAGACCTGGCTAAAATCTCTGCTCTTTCTTACAAAGCAAAAGATAATGCTATCGTGGTAGTTGAAGATATCAACATGGATACTCCAAAGACAAAAACCTTTGTTGATATTCTGGGTAACCTGAAAGTAGCAGATAAAAAAGTAATGTTCGTGCAGCCTGAGTACAATGATAATGTGGAGCTTTCACTACGCAATGTACCTTCTGTACTCGGTGTATTACTCAGCGATATTAACACCTATGATATTGTAAACTCTGAGGTTCTGGTATTGACTGAAAGTGCTGCAAAGATTTTTGCGGATGATGAAAAAGCGGAAGCTTAATTAACCCTAAGACAAGCTCAGGGTGACAAAAGAGCTTATTAACTGAACATAATTAAATAGAAAGCAATGAAACTTTCTGAAGTATTGATAAAGCCCATTTTGACCGAAAAAGCAAACAGCCAGCAGGATAAACTGCGTCGCTACGCTTTCAAAGTGGCTAAGAAGGCAAACAAACTGGAGATCAAAAAAGCGGTTGAAAGCTTTTATGGTGTAACTGTTACAAATGTTAACACCAGTGTGGTTCCCGGTAAAAATAAAAGCCGTTTTACAAAGTCTGGTGTTATCTCTGGCCGTAAGCCGAGCTATAAGAAGGCCTTTGTAACTGTGGCTGAGGGTGAGAATATTGATCTTTATTCAAACATCTAACCCTAATTAAAAGAATGGCTTCAACAGCCGCAAATGTTGACCTTAAAAAAGAAATTAAAAGATGGCACTAAGAAAATTTAAACCAATGACCGCAGGTACCCGCTGGAGAATCGGGAATGCCTACGCTGAGGTTACAACGAATGTACCGGAGAAAAGCCTGTTAGAGGCAAAGCCAAGAACAGGCGGACGTAACTCATCTGGTCACCTGTCTATGCGCTACAGAGGCGGTGGACACAAGAAGAAGTATCGTATCATCGATTTTAAAAGAAATAAGGCTGGTGTTGCTACTGTTGAATCAATACAGTACGACCCTAACCGTACAGCTTTCATCGCTTTATTGAATTATGCAGATGGAGAAAAGCGTTATATCCTGGCTCCCCAGGGATTACAGGTTGGTGCTAAAGTGGAGAGTGGTCCGGATGTAGCCCCTGAAGTAGGTAATGCACTTCCGATGAAGAATATGCCGCTTGGTACCAATATTCACAATATTGAAATGCAGCCCGGACAGGGTGGTAAGCTGGCTCGCAGTGCCGGTTCATCAGCTCAGCTGACCAACAAAGAAGAAAAATATGCTGTGTTGAAAATGCCAAGTGGTGAATTAAGAAAAGTATTGATCAATTGCTATGCTACAGTTGGTGTAGTAAGTAATAGCGATCATAGTTTGCAGAGTATGGGTAAAGCCGGACGCAACAGGTGGAAAGGTATCAAACCAAGAAACCGTGGCGTGGCAATGAACCCTGTAGATCACCCAATGGGTGGTGGTGAAGGTAAAGCTTCAGGTGGTCAGCCACGCAGCAGGAACGGTCAATACTCCAGAGGTTTGAAAACAAGAACTAAAGGAAAAGGAAGTGATAAGCTGATCATCCAGCGTAAGAATGGAAGCAAACTGGCTAAGTAAACAAACTAATTAAAAACACAACGACATAAATCATGGCTCGTTCGATTAAAAAAGGTCCTTATGTAGCATCTCACCTCGAAAAAAAGGTGCTGGCTATAAACGAAGGCAAAAACAAGAAAGGAGTTATCAAAACATGGAGCCGTCGCTCTACGATTACTCCTGAGTTTGTGGGGCACACATTTGCTGTTCATAATGGCAACAAGTTTATCCCTGTTTATGTAACTGAATTTATGGTTGGTCATAAACTTGGTGAGTTTGCACCTACCCGTCAGTTCAAAGGACACTCTAAAAAAGAAGGTTAATAAAGAAATTAATAAAAATGGAAGCAGTAGCTAAACTGAGAAATTACCCGACATCGCCCCGTAAAATGCGGTTGCTGGCTGATCTTATCCGTGGTCAGAAAGTAGAGAAGGTGTTGGCCGAACTGGAGCACAATCCCAAGCATCCTGCAGTGCCCCTGCGTAAGTTGGTGTTAAGTGCTATCAGCAACTGGAAGCAAAAAAATGAAGGTGGTGACGAAAGCCAGCTGGTAATCAAAACCATTTTTGTAGATGGTGCCAGGACATTAAAGAGAATGCGTCCTGCTCCCCAGGGTCGTGGTTACAGGGTGCGTAAGCGCAGCAATCATGTAACAGTGATAGTGGATACAAAAGAAAATAAAAACTAAACGAATTAATAAACCAATAACATGGGTCAAAAAGCAAATCCGATTGGTAACCGCTTAGGTATCATCCGTGGATGGGAATCTAACTGGTATGGCAGCAAAAAAGATTTTGCAGGAAAACTTATCGAGGATAATAAAATCAGAACATACCTGAATGCCCGTATCAACAAGGGCGGCATTTCAAAGATCGTTATTGAAAGAACTTTAGGTAAGCTGATTGTTACCATCCACACCTCCAAACCCGGTATCATTATCGGTAAAGGTGGTGGAGAAGTTGATCGCATCAAAGAGGAGCTGAAAAAGCTGACAGGTAAAGAAGATGTGCAAATTAATATCCTGGAGATACGTCGCCCTGAACTGGATGCAATGATTGTTGCAGATACAATTGCCCGCCAGATCGAAAACCGTATCAATTACAAAAGGGCTATTAAAATGTCAATTGCTTCTGCACTTCGTATGGGTGCAGAAGGTATAAAAGTGAAAGTATCAGGTCGTTTGGGTGGTGCAGAGATTGCCCGTAGTGAAGAGATCAAACAAGGCCGTGTGCCCCTGCATACATTCCGTATGGATATCGATTATGCTAATGTGTTCGCATTAACTGTTTACGGTAAAATCGGTATCAAGGTTTGGATTTGTAAAGGTGAAGTATTGACGAAGAGAGACCTGAACCCCAATTTCGTAGGTGGTAAGAGTGATGTAAGTGACAGAAGAGAAAGAAGAGATGAAGGTGGTGGCGGCGGTCGTCGTGACGACAGAAGAGGCGAAAGAAGAGGTGGCGGAAGAGAAAGAAGAAGCTAATTAAAAACAAGATTTAAGTAACTAGAAATTATATACAATGTTACAACCGAAAAGAACGAAGCACAGGAAGATGCAGAAGGGTCGCATGAAAGGCGATGCAAAAAGAGGCACTACTATTTCTTTTGGTTCTTATGCGCTGAAAGCGTTGGACAGCCATTGGATAACTGATCGCCAGATAGAAGCTGCCCGCCAGGCGCTGACCCGTGAAATGAAGAGAGAAGGTAATGTGTGGATCCGCATTTTCCCCGACAAACCAATTACCCGTAAGCCTCTCGAGGTAAGGATGGGTAAAGGTAAAGGTAACCTTGAATTCTGGGCAGCAGTAGTAAAGCCGGGTCGTATCTTATTTGAAGTGGATGGTGTTAGCGAGCAGGTTGCCCGTGCATCATTAGCCCTGGCTGCCGGTAAGTTGCCTATTAAAACCAAGTTCATTGTACGCCGTGACCTGGTTACTGCGTAATTAATAAAAATCGTAAAGCGATGTCAAAGAAAGCAGATTTTGTAAAGAGCATTCATGGGATGAACGAGCAGGACCTGAAGGCCCGCCTCGAAGAAGATAAACAGCGTTTAAAGAAGCTGGAATTTGCCCATGCTATCTCTCCGTTGGAGAACCCAATGACCATCCGTGGTTTGCGCAGGGATATTGCCCGCCTGAAAACGGAATTAAAGTTAAAGCAACAGCAAGCATAATAAAGCTATAAAAATGGAAGCAAGAAATTTAAGAAAGACCAGGATTGGTGTGGTGACCAGCAATAAGATGACTAAAACCATCACTGTTGCTGTAGAAAGAAAAGTTAAGCACCCGATCTATGGAAAGTTTGTAAAGAAAACCACTAAGTTCCACGCTCATGATGAAAAAAATGAGTGCAGCATTGGGGATGTAGTGAAGATCATGGAAACCCGTCCGCTCAGCAAAACAAAACGCTGGAGACTGGTGGAGGTAGTTGAGAAAGTTAAGTAATTGAAGATTGAATACTGTAGAGTTAATTCAAATATTCAGTCGGCAGTCATAAAATATTAAACAGACAAAAAGATGATTCAGCAAGAAAGCCGTTTAAATGTTGCGGACAACAGTGGTGCCAAAGAGGTGCTTTGTATCCGTGTACTCGGCAACAGCGGTCAGCGTTATGCCAGAATTGGTGATAAGATTGTAGTAACAGTAAAAGATGCTTTACCCCAGGGCGGTATCAAGAAAGGTACAGTGGCAAAAGCTGTTATCGTTCGCACTACCAACAAACTGCGTCGTAAAGATGGTTCCTATATCCGTTTTGATGATAATGCAGTAGTGATACTTAACCAGGCCGATGAGCCCCGCGGTACCCGTATTTTCGGCCCTGTTGCAAGAGAACTCCGTGACAAGGGTTATATGAAAATCATTTCACTGGCACCGGAAGTATTATAATTGATAAAAAGGGCCTGCGGCCCATTAATGATAGACAAACATGAAAGCAAGATTCAAACCCAAGTTTAACATTCGCAAAGGCGACAATGTAGTAGTTATCGCCGGCGATGATAAAGACCTTTCGAAGCCCCGTGCTGTAAAGCAGGTGTTGGTTGATGAAGCGAAAGTTATCGTGGAAGGTGTGAATATCATCACCAAACACACAAAACCCTCTGCTCAAAACACCAAAGGTGGTATTGTGAAGAAAGAGGCTCCTATCCATATCAGTAATGTTATGCTTTGGGATCCTGCCCAGAAAGCCGGCGCAAGGGTTACAAGGGTAAGAAAAGATGGTAAAACAGAGAGAGTTTTTAAAACAAAAAAAACTCAGGGAGGTAAAAAATAATGAGTACGAAAACATATACCCCAAGACTGGCAGATAAGTACAAAAAAGATGTTGTACCTGCCCTGGTAAAAAAGTTCGGCTATGCTACAGTGATGCAGGCACCCAAGCTGGAAAAAATATGCCTGAATCGTGGTGTGAATGGCGCTGTTTCAGACAAAAAGCTGGTTGATATCGCTGTGGAAGAACTGACAACCATTACTGGTCAGAAAGCTGTGACTACCATGTCAAAGAAAGATATCTCAAACTTCAAGTTGCGTAAGAATATGCCGATTGGCGCAAGGGTTACGCTTCGTGGTGATAAGATGTTTGAATTTCTTGACCGACTTATCTCTGTTGCGCTTCCCCGTGTTCGTGACTTTAAAGGAGTAAATGAAAAAGCTTTTGACGGCCGTGGTAATTATACCCTGGGTGTAACAGAGCAGATCATTTTCCCCGAGATCGATATTGATAAAGTGAACAAGATTACCGGTATGGATATCACATTCGTAACAACTGCCAATACAGATGAAGAGGCTTATGAGTTGTTGAAGGAATTGGGTATGCCTTTCAAGAATGCAAAAAATAACTCAAACTAAAAGGATAATATACACATGGCAAAAACATCAGTAAAAGCCAGGCAAAGAAAAAGGGAACGTATGGTTGCCCAGCATGCAGCTAAAAGAGAAGAGCTGAAAAAAGCTGGTGACTGGAAAGCTCTTGACGAAATGCCGAAGAACTCTTCAAAGGTACGTTTGAAAAATCGTTGCCAGTTGACTGGTCGTCCTAAAGGTTATGTCCGCTACTTTGGTATTTCCAGGGTTGCACTTCGTGACATGGCACTGAATGGAAAAATTCCAGGATTGAAAAAAGCAAGCTGGTAAACAATTAATTAATTAAACTAAACTTTTCCAATTATCCGCCAGCTGGCGGACGTAGGAGGGCAAAAAATATGGTAACAGATCCTATAGCAGATTTCCTGACCCGCATTCGTAATGCTCAAATGGCTGGTCACCGTGTGGTAGATATTCCTGCTTCTAACCTGAAGAAGCGTATGACTGAGATTTTGTATAACCAGGGTTATATCCTGAAGTATAAATTTGAGGATGACAGCAAGCAAGGCATCATCAAGATTGCCTTGAAGTACGACCCCGCAACCAAACAACCGGCTATTCAGAGCATGGAAAGGATCAGCCGTCCCGGTCTTCGCCAATACGCTAAGCCGGCTGAGTTTCGCCGTGTAAAAAGCGGTTTGGGTATTGCTATCATTTCCACCTCAAAAGGTGTGATGACTGATAAGGAAGCTAAAGCTCAGAATGTAGGCGGAGAAGTACTTTGCTACGTATATTAAGAATTCAAGTTACTGATACATTAAGCTGAAACTATACTAAGCTGACCGGTCAGTAAACGAAAACCAAATAAAAAAACAGATTATGTCTCGTATAGGAAAAAAACCGGTTGTTGCACCTAATGGAGTAACAATAACAGTGGGAAAGGATAATGTGGTTACTGTAAAAGGACCTAAGGGTGAACTGAAGCAGGCAATCGACCGTGATATCGCTGTTGAAGTAAAAGACGGACAAATCACTTTTGCCCGTCCTACTGACCAGATCCGTCACCGTGCTATGCATGGACTTTACCGTTCACTTATTTCTAATATGGTGAAAGGTGTTACAGAAGGGTTTGAAAGAAAACTGGAACTGATTGGTGTGGGTTTCAAAGCTGCTAACCAGGGCAATGTGTTAGACCTCGCTTTGGGATATTCTCACAACATCATTTTTGAAGTTCCTAAAGAACTTAAAGTGGCAACTGAGCAGTTAAAAGGTCAGAATCCAATCATCACTTTAGAAGGTATCGACAAGCAGCTGATTGGACAGGTGGCGGCTAAATTAAGAAGCCTCCGCAAGCCTGAGCCTTACAAAGGAAAAGGTGTTCGCTATGTGGGTGAAGTGGTACGTAAGAAAGCTGGTAAAGCGGCTGGTAAATAATTAAATAATTGATTCCTGGCATCCCGATAGTTATCGGGAAGGATCGCAAATAAAAAGAGAGATGAACCCGAAAGTAAAATCACAAAGAAGACAAAATATCCGTTACAGGATACGCAGAAAGATCAGTGGTAGTACTGCTAAACCCCGCTTATCTGTTTACAGAAGTAACGCAGATATTTATGCCCAGTTGATTGATGATACGAAAGGCCAGACACTGGCAGCTGCATCATCAAGAGATAAGGATATTGCGGCACAAAAAGTTACAAAGTCTGAAAAAAGCAAATTGGTTGGAGCTGCCATTGCCCGCAAGGCGTCTGAACTGGGTATTAAAGATGTGACATTTGATCGTGGTGGTTATCT
Source organism: uncultured Chitinophaga sp. (assembly GCA_964634265.1). GTDB lineage: Bacteria > Bacteroidota > Bacteroidia > Chitinophagales > Chitinophagaceae > JJ008. The sequence continues at coordinate 56,931 of CAZWIM010000007.1, forward strand.
CTACCATGGCCGTGTTAAATCTGTGGCTGACGGAGCAAGAGAAGGTGGTTTACAATTCTAATTATTACTATCAAACTTTTAATTACAAGTATAAATGTCAAAGCTTAACGTAAACAGGGTAAAAGCCGGTGACCTGGAACTGAAAGATAAGGTTGTTGCCATCAACCGTGTAGTAAAAACTACAAAAGGTGGCCGTGCCTTCAGTTTCTCTGCACTGGTGGTTGTTGGCAATGAGAATGGTGTGGTAGGTCATGGTTTGGGCAAAGCCAAAGAAGTACAGGAAGCCATCACTAAAGGAATTGAAGATGCGAAGAAAAATCTCATCAAAGTTCCGGTGATGAAAGGAACCATCCCTCATGATCAGTGGGCAAAAGAAGGCGCTGCTAAAGTGCTGATCAAGCCAGCAGCACATGGTACCGGTGTGATTGCCGGAGGTTCAATGCGTGCCGTATTGGAGGCCGCAGGTGTAACAGACGTATTGGCTAAATCTTTAGGTTCCGCCAATCCTCACAATGTGGTAAAAGCAACTTTCAAAGCCCTGGCATTACTGCGTGAGCCGGTTTCAGTTGCAAAAACCCGTACACTTGGATTAAAGAAAGTATTCAACGGTTAATACCGACTCAAACGAATTTGAATTATGAAAAAGATAAAGATCACATTAGTAAAAAGTCCTATCGACAGGCCAGAGCGTCAAAAACTGACGGTGCAGGCTTTAGGTCTTAATAAAACAAACTCTTCTAAAGAAGTGGAGGCAACTCCCCAGATTATGGGTATGCTTCGCAAGGTGACTCACCTGGTGAAAGTAGAAGATGTTAAGTAATTGAGCTCCTGCTCAAACAAAAAAATATGCGAGCCCCGACGCTTTTGGGGCGATGAGTAAAAAATAAAAGCAAAATGAAACTACACGAATTAAGGCCTGCAAAAGGCGCAACGCACAAAGTAAAACGTATTGGTCGTGGTGATGGTTCCGGACACGGCGGAACTTCTACAAAGGGTACAAAAGGTGCTCAGAGCCGTGCTGGCTTTAAGAACAAAATGGCCCACGAAGGTGGTCAGATGCCCATCCAGCGTCGTATCCCCAAACGTGGGTTTAAAAATCCTCACCGTGTTGAGTACAAAGTTTTCAATCTCGGCCAGATTGAGCAGTTAGCTGAAAAATACAATTTCACTGAAGTATCACTTGAGAACCTTTACATTAACGGACTGGTTAGCCAGAACGACAGAGTAAAGATCCTGGGTAATGGAGAAATAAAAGGCAAATTCACTTTCAAAGTAAATGCTGTAAGTGATAAAGCCAAATCTGCAATCGAGGCAGCCGGTGGGTCTGTCGAAATAGTGAAGTAAAATCACTAAATTGCAGCGACGCATTGAAAATGCGTCTTTTATGTTTTAAGAGCACTTAAACTTTTATTAATCCCCGTGAAGAAATTAATACAGACACTCAAAAATATCTGGAGCATTGAAGAGCTGCGTGGCAAGATTTTGTTCACCCTCATGATGATTGCAATTTACCGGGTAGGTACACATATTGTATTACCTGGTATTGATCCGAATGCTTTGGAAAGTGGTCAGAACAGTACTGGTATCTTAGGATTGATTGATGCATTCTCCGGTGGAGCCTTTAACCAGGCTTCCATTTTTGCATTAGGTATTATGCCCTACATCTCTGCTTCTATCTTTATGCAGCTGATGACGGTATTGGTACCCCGTTTTCAGAAGATGCAAAAGGAAGGTGAGAGCGGAAGAAAGAAAATTAACCAGTATACCCGCTACCTCACTGTTGCAGTTACAATATTACAGGCATCAGCCTATGTTACTTATCTCCGTGGTATGACTCAGGCAGGAGGAATTATGCCAGCTTATGCTAACTACTTTTGGTTATCCACTGTAGTTGTGCTTACTGCAGGTACCCTGTTTGTAATGTGGATGGGTGAAAAGATTACTGATAAGGGACTGGGTAATGGTACATCGCTGATCATTATGATTGGTATCCTTGCCCGTCTTCCACAATCATTCCTCCAGGAACTTAGTGCCAAATCTGTTCGTAATGGCCAGATATTAGTATTTATCGTTGAGATCGCCATTTTGATTGCTATCATTATGGGATGTATCCTGTTGATACAGGGAGTGAGAAAGGTGCCGGTCAACTATGCAAAGCAGATTGTTGGTAATCGTCAGTTTGGAGGAGCAAGACAATTTCTTCCTTTGAAGGTAAACAGTGCCGGCGTTATGCCGATCATCTTTGCACAGGCGATCATATTTATACCAACCATTTTTGCCAACTTTAACCCTACAGGTGGCGGTAGCTTCCTGCGGGCATTAAATGATCACAGTAATGTCTGGTACATGCTTATTTATTCCATTGTGGTAATAGGCTTTACTTTCCTTTACACAGCGTTGATCTTTAACCCAAAGCAGATTGCCGATAACCTGAAGCAGAATAATGGTTTTATACCGGGAGTAAAACCCGGTCAGCCTACTGCTGACTATATCGGAGCCATCATGGATAAAATCACATTGCCTGGTGCTATATTGCTGGCATTTGTGGGTATTCTTCCTGGTATCGCTCAAAGATTTGGTGTAACTCAGCAATTCTCTACATTCTTTGGCGGTACTTCGCTGTTGATCATGGTAGGTGTTATCTTAGATACATTACAGCAAATAGAAACACAATTATTGATGCGTCAGTACGATGGATTAATGAAGAGCGGACGCATCCAGGGCAGACAGACAACTTCTGCTGTTCAGATGTAATTAATAAGTTTATTATAGCAGACCCGGCAAGCAGTCCTTGCCGGGTCTGTTTTTTTAAAGATATTTGCAGAATATGATGATTTGTAAAACCAACGAGCAGGTGGAAATGATGCGGCAGAGTGCTTTGCTGGTAAGCAAAACACTTACAGAAGTAGCAAAACATTTGAAGCCGGGAATTACCACACTTTCCATTGACAGGATGATTGGTGAATTTATCAGGGATCATCATGCAGTTCCTTCTTTCCTTAATTATCACGGCTATCCTTACAACTCCTGCATTTCAGTGAATGATGTGGTAGTACATGGATTCCCTGGAGCTAATGAATTGAGAGAAGGTGATATCGTTTCCGTAGATGTAGGCGTAATACTAAATAGCTGGCATGGTGATCATGCATATACTTTTGCTATTGGCGATCCCGGGCCAGAAGTTATGCAACTCATCCAGGTTACAAAGGAGTCTTTGTATAAAGGAATTGAAAAAGCTATAGCAGGTAATAGAGTTGGTGATATCGCCTTTGCGATACAAGAGCATACAGAAAAAAAACACGGCTATGGGGTAGTAAGAGAATTGGTGGGACATGGGTTAGGTAAAAATCTACATGAGGATCCTCAGGTACCTAACTACGGCAAACGAGGTAGTGGACCAAAACTGAAAGAAGGATTAGTATTGGCCATTGAGCCAATGATCAATATGGGTAAGAAAGATGTTTATACAGAGTCTGATGGCTGGACAGTAAGAACCAAAGATGGTAAACCATCCGTTCATTTTGAACATGATGTATGTGTCAGGAAGTCGAAGGCCGATATTCTCTCTGATTACAGTCCGATAGAGCAGGCAGAAGCGGCCAATTCCAATTTGTTTACTGCAAAGATTTTACAACCCCTCAGCTGAGGGGTTCACTTTTGTGAAATGGCTGAAAAAAAACTGATAGTAATAGGAGGAGGTGCCGCAGGTTTTTTTTGTGCCATTAATGCCGCGAGGCTTAACCCTGCACTCAAGGTTGTAATTCTTGAAAAATCTAATAAACTTCTTTCCAAAGTAAAAGTAAGCGGGGGTGGTCGTTGCAATGTAACCCATGCCTGTTTTGACATTGGGGAGATGAGCAAAAAGTATCCAAGAGGAGGCAATTTTGTAAAGAAAGCCTTTCACCAGTTTTTTACTACTGATACTATCAAATGGTTTGAAGAAAGAGGAGTGAAGTTAAAAACTGAAAAAGACGGACGTATGTTTCCCGTTTCTGATTCCTCTCAAACAGTAATTAACTGTTTGTTGGATCAGGCTGGCAAATACAATATAGCGTTACAGCTTAATGCGGAGGTGAAAAAACTGGAAGCGATAAACGGAAAATTTCAAGTGGAGTTGAGTGACCACCGGTTTCTTTCTGCTGATTTTGTATGCATTGCCACCGGAGGCTACTCAAAGTCATCTATGTTTGACTGGTTGAAAGAAACAGGCCATACCATAGAGGAACCAGTTCCTTCCTTATTTACATTTAACTTACCCGGCCATCCTGTTAAGGAGTTGATGGGAATTAGTGTAGAAAATGTAAAAGTGAAAATTCAGCAATCAAAACTTGCAGAATCCGGAGCCATTCTTATAACACATTGGGGCCTCAGTGGCCCTGCTGTCTTAAAGTTAAGTGCATGGGGCGCCAGGGAACTGGCAAAGCTTAATTATGATTTTACGATATCCATCAACTGGCTACCGGAGTTGAATGAACAAACTTTGAAAGAAAGATTTTTACAAATCAGGAATGATAATCCTTCACAGAAAATAAAAGGAAAAAATAGTATAGGCTTGCCAGCCAGGCTATGGGACTTTCTTGCAACGCAATCAGGGGTTACAGAAATGATGCGGTGGGCCGATATGCCATCTGTTACACAGAATAAGTTCATAAAAAATCTATGTAATTATGAAGTAGAGGTCAAGGGTAAAACTACTTTCAAAGAAGAATTTGTTACAGCCGGGGGCATAAAACTTTCTGAGATTGATCATAACACAATGATGAGCAAAAAAGTTGCTAACCTATATTTCGCAGGAGAAATTATGGATGTGGATGGTGTGACAGGCGGTTTTAATTTTCAACATGCATGGACCAGTGGGTTCATTGCGGCAAAGTCAATTGCGGTAGGTTGAGTTAATCCAATTGTGATTTTAGTTGCACAAATGCCCATGCAGTAAAAGGGAATACCGGAAATACCAATAAGCACCACCAACTATAGGTTATCAGCAAAAGAATCACTGTAATGAAAATCAGGTAAAGCGGGTAGGTAATTAGCAGAATGCCTGTTATAACAGAATCGTAATGATCTGTGCCTTTAGTCTTTTGTTTAGAGAATTTTTTGATAGGTAAAAATAAAGCGAGGTGCAATAGCCATCCAAGCAACGCCGGCAAAGTAAGAAGTATTCGGGTTGTCAATGAGATTTTTACTTCAAGCTTTTCTTTTTTGAGCAGTTCATTACCTACTGGTATTTCGAAGACCAGTTTTCCTAATTCATTCTTTAGTCTACTATTAAAGGCCAGATGCCTTTGGCCGTCTGCTCCCTCATTTATTATATCACTTGCATTGATCGGTTCGCCAAAATTGAGGAAGATATTTTTCCCAAAACGGCTGAAGGAACTGTAGTTGATTCCAACAGGTAAAACTTTTAAAGGAATATGTTCATCCCAGGCTTTAACCGCTAATCTTGCGGTACCTTTTTTTAAAGGCCGTAAGTGCCATTCATTAATGCATTTACCTTCACTATAGATTGTTATGATTCCTCCCTTTCTGAAAATAGCAATGCACTCCTCAAATGTTTTATAATTTTCAGAAAGGTTTTCTACTCCCTCGCTTGTTCTGTAAACAGGAAGGATCTTTAATGCGGATAATAGTTTTATGTAAAAAGTTTTTTTGAAAACATCCCCTCTGGCCAGCGACCAAACAGGCTGTTTAAAAATGGTGTCCAGCAAAACCGAATCCAGGAATGAATTGGGATGGTTGCTTGCTAAGAGTAATGGCCCTTTCTCTTTTAATAATTCCGGCTTGTTAATGGTCAACCTGCGACACCATATTGGCAATGAGAGGCGGGACAGGATTTTCAACAATCTATACAACAAGGCCTATTTTTGGTGAATATAGGAATATTTACAGATGAACAGCGATCCGAACCCCGAAAGAATCATCGCAATGGTCGCTAAATCAAGGCGTTGCAGCCGATCCCCGTATTAAAAAAAATAGCCTACTACAGCCTCTAAAGCCGGAACTAAAACTTATCTTTGCTGCCCCGAAATAAAACCCTTCGGGATCTATTTATCATGTTTGATAACATTATTAAAAAACAACTAAACGCTGATGCACAGGAGTCTGCTTCCGCTGAACAAGCTGAAGTAACTACAGCGACAACAACTGCACCTGTGGAAGCAGTAACTACTGCTCATGATGATTTTGACTGGAGTGTTGACAGACGCAATGTGATCTCTTATTCTGCTGAGGAAAGAGAAAAATATCACCAGGTGTATGATAACACATTTATACAGCTTAACGATGGTGAACTGATTAAAGGTACTGTGGTTGGTTTGACAAAAACTGATGTTGTACTGAATATTGGTTTCAAAAGTGATGGTTTGATTTCACTGAATGAGTTCCGCGACATTCCTGGCCTGTCTGTAGGCGATGAAGTAGAAGTGATGATTGTGGAAAAAGAAGACAGGGAAGGACACCTGAACCTGAGCCGCCGCCAGGCCCGCATTACCCGTGCATGGGAAAAAATTGTTGAAGTACACAAAACAGGTGAAGTTATTACCGGTACTGTTACTTCAAAAACTAAGGGCGGTCTTATTGTTGATGTTTTTGGAATGGAAACATTCTTACCTGGTTCACAAATCGATGTGAAGCCGGTTACAGATTACGACCAGTTTGTTGGAAAAACAATGGAATTTAAGGTTGTTAAGATTAATGAGACAATCAAGAATGCTGTTGTTTCTCATAAAGCACTTATTGAAAGCGATATCGAAGCTCAGAGAGCAGAGATTATGAGCAAACTGGAGAAAGGCCAGGTACTGGAAGGTACAGTGAAGAATATCACAGACTTCGGTGCGTTTATGGATCTTGGTGGTTTGGATGGCCTGTTGTATATCACAGATATTTCGTGGGGCCGTATCTCTCATCCTTCTGAGGTACTCAAACTTGATCAGAAGATCAATGTAGTAGTGCTTGATTTCGATGATGAGAAGAAGCGTATCAGCCTTGGCCTGAAACAACTGACACCGCATCCTTGGGATGTGCTGGCAGACAATATTGCTGAAGGTAATATTGTGAAAGGTAAAGTAGTGAATATTGAAGATTATGGTGCATTCCTGGAAATTCAGCCTGGTGTAGAAGGACTGGTGCATGTATCTGAAATTACATGGGCTAATACTCCGATCAATGCGAAAGAGTTCTTCAAATTAGGTGATGAATACGAAGCAAAGGTGGTTACCCTGGATAAAGCAAGCCGCAAAATGAGCTTGTCTATCAAGCAACTTTCTGCTGATCCATGGAATGATATTGAAACAAAATTTGCTGAAGGAAGCCGTCACACCGGCCTGGTGAAAAACATCACTAATTATGGTGTGTTTGTAGAACTGGCTCCTGGCATCGGTGGTATGATTCACATCAGCGACCTGAGCTGGCTGAAGCGTTTCAATCATCCAAGTGAGTATACTAAAGTTGGTAACAACATTGATGTTGTAATTCTTGGTATTGATAAGGAAAACCGCAAGCTTCAACTTGGCCACAAACAACTGGAAGAAGATCCCTGGAATACGCTGCAGGATACATTTGCTATCGGCAGCATTCATGAAGGAACAGTAAGCCGCAGAGATGACAAAGGTGCAACCGTTCAGCTTCCTTACGGACTGGAAGGATTTGCCCCCAACCGCCACCTTAGTAAGGAAGACGGAAAGAGCATTGCTGCTGACGAAACAGCCCAGTTTATGGTAATTGAATTTGACCGCAATGAAAAACGTATTGTGGTTTCTCATACCCGTATCTGGGAGCAGGGTCAGGTAGAAGCTGCTGAAGCTGCTAAAAAAGAAGCAAGGACTGAAGCAGAACATACAAGAAAGGCGGTAAAGAGTGTTCAGAGCAAAGTAGAAAAAGCTACGCTGGGTGACCTTGGTGTGCTCGCTGATCTTAAAAAGAAAATGGATAGTGGCGAAGCTGCTTCATCTGAAGAGGCAAAGCCTGAATAATCTGTTTTAAAAATAGAAAATCAAAACCCTCCTGTAAACCGGGAGGGTTTTTTATTGTAATAATTGCCTGATTCATACTGTTGTTTTCATTTACAATTGCTTAATTTGAATTCTGATTGTTTGTGTAATGAGTTTTATTTCTTCCATTTCTGACAGGTTAAGGCATTTTCACCCGGTTAGGAAAATCGTATATTTTCTTGTAGGTGCATTTTCCTATCCGGGCCTGACAATGATCAATAAATTGAAAATTAGCGGTACAGAGCACCTGAAAGGTTTACCGAGAAGAAAGGTTTTATTTGTAAGTAATCACCAGACTTATTTTGCTGATGTTATAACCTTCCTGCATATTTTCTGTGCTGTTAAATGGGGTAAGATGAACAGGCTTGGTATACCGTACTATTTGCTGAACCCTTTTACAAGGGTAAATTATGTGGCAGCGGAGGAAACAATGAAAGGTAGTTTTATCAGCCGTCTTTTCCTGCTGGCGGGCGGATTGACTGTAAAACGTACATGGCGGGAGGGAGGTAAGGAAGTACGCAGGGGCCTGGATCCATCTGATACAAGAAAAATTACCCGGGCATTGGAAAACAACTGGGTGATTACTTTTCCGCAAGGAACCACCAAACCCTTTGCACCCGGCAGGAAAGGAACAGCACTTATAATTAAACAGTCGAAACCAATTGTGATACCGGTGGTGATTAGCGGATTCTGGAGAGCCTTTAACAAAAAAGGGCTGAAATTTAAAAAGAAAGGGTCCTTGCTGTCAGTGACATTTAAAGAACCTCTGCATATTAATTATGAAGATTCTACTGAGAATATACTTGCGCAAATCATGGATGCTATTGAGCAGAGTAAAAAGCACATGATGATGGGCAAGCATCACTGGCTGACAACGGATAAATGATCAGTCCTTCACGAATAATGCTTTTAGTTCAGTAGCATCATCAGGCTTCAGTTTCCCTCCAAGTATTAATCTCAATTGTCTTCTGCGAAGGGCGCCATCATACAGTTTTTTTTCTTCTTCAGTTTCTGCTATCACAGGAGGAACGGGTCTTGGTTTACGGTTGGGATCCAACGCCACGAATGTGTAATATGCTTCGTTGCTTTTATACTTATATTGATGAATCAGATCTTCTCCCCATACTTTGAGGTGTACTTCCATTGAGGAGTTAAAGGCCCGGGTTATCTTCGCTTCAATATGTACCACGTTTCCCAGCTTTATAGGACTTTCAAAGGAGATATTATCTACTGATGCTGTAACAGCAGGTGCATTACAATGCTTTTGTGTGGCGAGGGCAGCTGCTATATCCATCCAGTACATAAGACGACCACCCATAAGATTGCCAAATATGTTGGTGTCGTTTGGCAGTACCAGTTCTGTCATTATTGTAAGGCTGTCCGATGCTTTGCGGGGCTCCATATTTTAATTTTTCGCAAAGATAAGCCTGCAGGCCACTAATATCAGGCACGCAAAAGGGCAGCTTCTTTTTTTGCCATTTTGCGCAGGTACCGTTCGCAACGTTTCCAGTAACTGAAAAATGAATTATGAAAGCCCTTCACTTCCGGAAATAACCAATCCCTTTCATCTTTGATGCCGGGAAAATGCTTGAACGCAGGATGTTCTTTTGAATAAATGGCTCTTGAATTGTTTAGCCCGGGTATTTCATTCACTTCGCCAACAAACACCTGGATGCCTTCAATATTGTATGCCAGTTGTAAAATGAAGGCCAAAACTTTGTCACTTACCGGGAACTGCCGGAAATGCGAAGGCTCTAAAACTAAAATCCTGTTTGCTTCTATATCTTTTCTCCATTCTGGATCAAGATTATATGAAGTGTAGAGTAGTGTAGGGAAATGTTCATTCAACAAAGGAATCTTCTTTTCCGGTAAACAGGTAACTAGTTCTGGAGAAGTCAGTGTGGTTAAATGCACCGGTATATTTTGCATAGGCAATTCATCGTAAGGTTTATCAAGAAAGCTATTAACCTGTTTGCTGCCGGTATATTTATTAATATTTTCCAGGTTGGCAAAGTACTGTTTTGTAGAAAAGCTTCCTGCAACCCATTGCCAGCTGCAGGTGTTGCTGGCAATATCACCATCCAGCAGGTGATAATACATCCAGCGGGAGGGCATATCCCAGTAAGATCTTGCCACATTAGTAGCAATACTTGCTACATACATTCGCAGATGATTATGCATGTAGCCTGTTTGATAAAGTTCATTAATTGATTTATCAATGGATTCAATTCCAGTTGCTGCATTTACTAATGCTGCAGGTATTTGCCTGTTGTTTACACCTGTGTGTGTTCTTTTAATATCATCGAAAATATCATCTTCCAGTTGTTGCCATACTCTTTGAAAATATTCTCGCCAGGCCAGTTCCTGTATCAACTTTTGAGATTGTTCTGAAGTAAAACCTTTTTCAAGCAGTGTATCAATAATCTTTTTTGTCGAGATGACACCGCGGGAAATATATGGAGACAAAAAAGTGACTGACCCATTTACATAGTTTCTTGACTTTGCGTATTCAATTGGGTCGATTTCGTCTATTCTTTTCAGAATTTCAGAATATGAAGCGGGGAATTGAAGATGCTGCATAAAATAATAACAATTAGATTGCTTGTTGGTTGTATAGATGTAAGACAACAATTTGTTTCATTATTTTATGAAAAAAAAGAGCAAATCTTTCACAGAAAAAGATATCGATCGCATAATCGAAATGGCCTGGGAGGACAGAACACCTTTCGAGGCAATATGGATTCAGTTCGGATTAGGTGAAAAGGAAGTTGTTGAACTTATGCGCCAGTATATGAAAGGAAGCAGCTTTACTATGTGGCGGAAAAGAATGGCAGGCAGAAATACCAAACATCAAAAACTAAGGGTTGCTGGTGTAAACAGGTTTAAATGCAGCAGGCAAAGGTCAATTTCAGGAAATAAGATCAGTAAACGTTAGGCAGATTTATGTCGGTTCATCCTGCACTTGTCACTGCAATATTTTACTTCTTCCCAGACTTTCTTCCATTTCTTTCGCCATGTAAATGGACGCTGGCAGACGAGGCATATCTTCTGGGGTAGGTCTGTTTTCTTTAATGCTTTCATTGCCCAAGATTTTTTAAGAATTCGTCTGCTTTTTCTAAATGTGCTTTTCTTTTCTCAGCAGGCATTTTATCAAAGGTTTTTACCAACATGCCAAGTCTTGGATTAGTGAGGAAAAAGTCACGGTGTATATGCATAAAACGCCAGAACAGGCCATCCCATATTTGGGTCCATTCCCCTTTATCCCAATCACCCATTTTAAGTAAATAGTTACTGCCGCTTATGTAAGGCTTGGTTGTCATCAGCCCTCCGTCAGCAAACTGGGTCATTCCATACACATTCGGAACCATCACCCAATCATAGCTGTCAATAAACATTTCCATGAACCACCGGTATACCTCATCAGGATCAAATTCACACAACAACATAAAATTGCCCAATACCATTAATCGTTCAATGTGGTGGCAATAGCCTGTCTTTAACAGCCGTTTTATTACAGTATCGATGGGATGAATACCTGTAGTCCCGTTCCAAAAACCGGGAGGTATCTTCCGGGTAAACTTCCAGTAGTTGGTTGTTCTTTGCCGGCTGCCTTCCCTTTCATACAATATCCGGATAAATTCCCGCCATCCAATAATTTGCCGGATAAATCCTTCTAAAGAATTTAACGGAACTTCATGATCAATAGCAGCCTGAACAGCCTTGTCAATAACCTGTTGCGGATTGATCAGTCCGATATTTAGCACAGGAGTAAGCACAGAATGATACAAAATACTTTCATTTTGTACCATTGCATCTTCATATATCCCGAATTTACTAAACCGGTTTTCCAGGAATTCATCCAGCCAGTTCCCGGTATCAGTAAATGTTACCGGATAAATAAAGTCTTCAATGCTTCCATAGTTGTTTGAAAATTGTTTGGCAACATACTTCTTGGCCTCTTTCAGATATTTGTTTTCATCAGGCCGTTTAATTATGGGAACGCTTTCATTTTTGGGGAATTTCTGCCTGTTTTCACCATCGAATGTCCATTTGCCACCAATTGGTTTGTTGTCTTTTTCCAGCAGTAATTTTCGTTTTTTTCGCTGGTCAATGTAGAAATCAGTCTGGAAGTAAGTTTTCTTATTGGCAAAGAACTGTTCAACATCAGCAGGCTGGTTCAGGAAGTTGGGACTTGGGTATTTTACAAGCCTGACCTGGTATTTTCTGGCAGAATCAATTATTCTTTTTTCAAGCCAGTTATCAACGGTATCTGTGTAATGGATTTCTGTAACTGAGTGACTGGCCAATTGCCTGATGAGTAAACGTATGTCTGATATTTTGTCAGTCGTTTCAATATAATTGACTACGTATTTTTTTGAATGCAGGTAAGCCTCATAGGCTTTCAACGAAGCCCTGTGCAATACCAGTTTTTGCTGGTGGAAATTGTATTGTCGAAAAAAGAGAAATTCTTCAATCAAATAGATGTCCCTTTCCTTCTTTATTGATGGGTTGTTCGCAAACAATTGGTGTGGAAAGACAAGGGAAACTGATTTCATGACTTCATCAACAAATTAGCAACAGGTTTGTTGTTGCACAAAAGAACGAAAGATGGAATCAGTAAAAGGTAAAAACATACTCATTGCCGGAGCCACTGGTGGAATTGGTTCAGCTGTTGCTAAACTATTGGCAGGGAGTGGTGCCAATCTCTTTCTAACCGGAAGGAACAGTGATAAACTTTCATTCATTGCAGCACAATCTGGCATAGGCGCCGATAGAATTTTTTCAGCAGACATATCAGATCCCGGCCAGGTTTCTGCTTTAAAAGAAAAATATTTTTCCGTTTATCCATCCATCGATATCCTGATAAATGCAGCGGGTATTGGCATTATCAAACCTATTGAAAACCTGAGCGGGGATGAGTTTCTGCAGTCAATTCAATTTAATTTATATGCCCCCTTTTTGCTATTAAAGGCTTTTCTGCCTGCTATGAAGGAGTCAAAAAAGGGACTAATAATCAATATACCCGGGGTGTTGGGCAAAACACCAATGGCTGGCGCGGCAGCCTATAGTGCCAGTAAATATGGCCTGACAGGCATGATGCAAAGTGTCAGGGAAGAGGTGAAACGCACAGAAATCCGGATTACTAATATTTTCATGGGCGGCGTTGATTCACCTTTTTGGGACAGTATCGATTTGCGGGTTCAACGGGAGAAAATGATAAGGGCAGAGGAAGCAGCCAGGGCAATCTGGTTTTTGTGTCAGCAACCTCAAAGTGCAGTGGTAAGCGAAATGGTATTACAACCATTTAATCACCAGGCGATATGATTTTTCTCTCTTTTTTTGAGACTTCTTTCAGTTATTTTTGCGGCTAATCGGGACTTTATTTCCCGTTCAGGATTAATAATTGCCGTATGAGTAACAAAGCATCAAATGTCATTTCGTTTGACAATACAGAATTTGCATTTCAATACAAGTCAGATAAGGAATTAAAAAAGGCCCATTTTCTATTTTCCATGATGTCAAAACCATGGTTGGTTAAAATCGGGGCAAAAATGGCTCCATGGGCGTTAAAAGTAGGATTGCCGGTTAAAGGTATTATCAGAAAAACTATCTTTTCTCAATTTGTTGGTGGTGAAACCCTGGAGCAAATTGACCCGGTTGCCCAAATGCTGGCAAAATATAATGTACAGATCATACTGGACTATGGAGTGGAAGGAAAAGAAGGCGAGGAAAACTTTGATAACGCCTGTGAGGTCTTTATTAAAGTGATCAATTATGCTGCCACGCAGCCTAATATCCCCTTCATGAGTGTAAAAGTTACCGGTTTTGCCCGGTTTGCTTTGCTGGAAAAGATGGATGAAATGATGCACCAGGAGCAGGGTACATTGATGAAAAGATATCTTGCTACGCTGGATAAATTGTCCGCTGAAGAAAAGGAAGAGTGGCACAGGGTTCGTCATCGGGTAATGCGGGTATGTGATGCAGCAGCCCGAAACGGGGTAGGTGTATCCATAGATGCGGAAGAAACCTGGATTACTGAACCCCTGGATGCGCTGACCATTTTGATGATGGATACATTTAATAAGGAAAGGGCGGTTGTTTATAATACCACGCAGCACTATCGTACGGACAGGCAACAATTCTTAAAAGACTCTTATGAAGCGGCAGTAGAAAGAAATTTCATTCTTGGTGCCAAACTGGTAAGGGGGGCCTATATGGAAAAAGAAAGAAAAAGAGCCGCTGAAAGAGGTTATCCATCACCTATTATGCCGGATAAGGAATGTACGGACCGGGATTATAATGAAAGTGTGAAGTTCTGCATTGAACATATTGATCGTATTGCTTTGATGGTGGCCTCTCATAACGAGTACAGTAACATGTACGCTGCTCAGTTGCTGCAGGAAAAAGGTCTTCCGTTAAATCACCCGCATGTACACTGGAGCCAATTGTACGGCATGAGTGACAATATTACCTTCAACCTGGCCCATGCAGGCTGTAGCGTAAGTAAGTATCTTCCTTTTGGTCCCATTAAAGATGTAATAAAATACCTGATGAGAAGGGCACAGGAAAACACTTCTGTAAAAGGACAAACCGGGAGGGAATTATCATTAATTAAAAAGGAAGTGGCCCGCAGGAAATTAAAGGCTTAAAGTCCCAGCAACTTTTTCAATCTGACGAGGTAGCTTAGTTCTTCGTGATTGATCTTTCTTACACTTTCGGCAATATGCCTGGCGCTGTTGAATATTCTTACCCGGGTATGTTCATCTATCTCGTCTTTTTTCTCCTGGAAGAATGATTCAAATGCCTCGTAAGCAGTTTCAGCTGTTTCACTGTTGTCCTCCATCGTTTCAAATTCAAATTCTATCAGGAAGGCCCGGTCTGAACCAAACCGGTCAGTTGTATTGTCATAATGTTTCCAGGCAAATTGCACTTCATCATCCAGTGTTTTCTTTTCTTTAGGACTAATCTTTTTGTCAGCCGCAGCAATAGCATAAAAGAGGTTGCCCAGTTCTTTATAAAATCTCCTTGAATTAAGCATAAGAGCTGTATTGGATTGCTTTGACCAAATTAATATTCGTAAACGATTGCGATGCTGACTAAAATCAATCAATTTAATGTTTGTCCTCAATTAACAGGTTGCTCACAGGCAAAGCCGGGCAGTTCCGGGGTCAAAGCTTTACTGTAAATTGCACCCATGCAACAATACCATGATCTGCTCAGGCATATTTTAGAAAACGGTACTGATAAAAAAGATCGTACCGGAACAGGCACCAGGAGTGTTTTTGGTTACCAGATGCGTTTTGACCTGCAAAAGGGCTTTCCGTTGGTTACAACTAAAAAAGTTCACCTGAAAAGTATAATCTATGAATTGCTTTGGTTTTTAAGGGGTGAGACCAATATTGCTTACCTCAAAGAACATGGAGTTTCAATATGGGACGAATGGGCGGATGAAAATGGAGAATTAGGCCCTGTTTATGGTAAGCAGTGGCGCAACTGGGAAGGTAAAGATGGTGTTGTTATTGATCAGGTTACAGATCTGATTAAGCAAATAAAAACTAATCCTGACAGCCGCAGGCTAATCATTAGTGCATGGAATGTAGCTGATCTGCCTAAAATGGCGTTGATGCCCTGCCATAATATGTTTCAATTCTACGTAGCTGATGGTAAACTCAGCTGCCAGTTATACCAGCGCAGTGCGGATGTGTTTCTCGGAGTGCCTTTTAATATTGCTTCCTATGCGTTACTGACAATGATGATTGCACAGGTTTGTGATTTAGAACCGGGTGATTTTGTTCATACATTCGGAGATGTACATATTTACAGTAATCACATGGAGCAGGTAAATCTGCAACTTAGCCGAAGTCCTTTTCCATTGCCTTTAATGAAACTGAACCCGGCGGTTAAAGATATTTTCAATTTTAAATTTGAGGATTTCACATTGGAAAATTATCAATGTCATCCGGCCATAAAAGCTCCTGTAGCTGTATAGTGTATCTTTGCTTACGTCAAACTCTGACAATTCATGACAATCTCCCTTGTTGTTGCAGCAGCCACTAACAATGCTATCGGAAAGGATGGCAAGATGCCCTGGCATTTACCCAATGATATGAAGCATTTTAAAAACGTAACATGGGGTATGCCAATTGTAATGGGCCGAAAAACGTTCGATTCTCTCGGTAACGCACTGCCCGGCAGAAAGAATATTGTGATTACAAGGCAGCATGGCTGGAAGGCCGATAATACCGTAGCTGTTAAAAATATCGAAGATGCCCTTTTTGTGGCAAAGGAAACAGATGCCAAAGAAGTAATGGTGATCGGTGGGGGAGAAATCTATAAGGCTCTCTTTGATAAGGCACAACGCATATACTTGACCCGGGTAGAGGCAGAACCTGAAGGAGATACTTTCTTTCCTGTGTTGGCACAGGGACAATGGCACCTTGTCAGCCAGAAAAATCATGAGGCAGATGAAAAAAATGCCTATAACTATTCATTCCAGGTTTGGGAAAGAATTGGATAACATTGAATTTCTGTTTCCATGTATCATGCACCTTATTTAGCATTCAAATATCTCAGGTATTATCTTACATCCTCCAATGGCAAAGGCCATGGCACCCATTCGCCTTTCATATTTGACTTTATCACTAAAGTTTTAAATGATAAAAGTAATTACACGGAGTATAAGAAAGCAGAAGAACTCCGTAGACAGTTGCTTAACGATTCAAGGGTGTTTATTATTGAAGATTTTGGTGCAGGGTCTGCTGTTTTAAAACAGCATGAGCGAAGTATAAAATCCATTGCCAGAAATGCAGCTAAATCCAGGAAGTACGGTCAACTCCTTTTCAGGATAGTAAAATACTACCAGCCTGCCACTATTCTTGAACTGGGCACTTCATTAGGAATAACTACCACTTATTTATCATTGGCCAGCCCTGCTTCAAAAATAGTAACAACGGAAGGGGCAAAGGAAATTGCAGAAATTGCTAAGCGAAATTTCCGGCAACTGGAAATAAGCAATATTGAACTCGTTAAAGGCAATTTTGACGATACTTTACCCGACGTATTGAACAGGACAAGTACCATTGATTTTGCCTTTATTGATGGAAACCACCGGCAAATTCCTACTGAGAATTATTTTCATTTGTTGCTCCCGCATCTGCATAATGACAGCATACTTGTCTTTGATGATATCCACTGGAGCAAAGAAATGGAACAGGCCTGGGAGACAATAAAAAGAAGCCCGGATGTACGCTGCACCATTGATTTATTCTTTATTGGAATTGTAGTTTTCCGAAAGGAATTCAGGGAAAAACAACATTTCACTATACGGTTCTGAGGATGACAAAAGACAGCTCGCAACCTTATCAAAATCAATTGAAATGCTTGTGCTGCTGCCCAAAAAATCAATATCTTCACCACCGCCAAAATCAATGTTTCCCACAGAAAATGAATTATTATGACGATTGGCCTTTTGAGAGAACCTGCTCCTGAAACAAGAGTTTCCTTACTTGCAGAAGCAGTTGCTAAACTGACAAAAAAAGGAATAAACGTTCTGATCGAAGATGGGGCTGGTGAAAAAGCCTTTTGCAATAACAAAGCATATGAAAATGCGGCCGCACAAATAAAAAGCCGCAGCGAGGTGCTGGCTGCTTCCGATATTATACTCTCCATTCATCATCCGGAACTGAACGAAATCAATAACCTAAAATCAAAGGTGTTGATAGGGGTTTATCAGCCATTATTTAATGTGGAGTTAATGAAGCAATGGGCGGTAGCAGGGGTTACCACATTTTCTCTTGATATGCTGCCCCGCACCACCCGTGCACAAGCTATGGATGTGTTGAGTTCACAGGCTAATATTGCGGGATATAAAGCCGTTTTACTTGCTGCAAATACGTACGGAAGATATTTTCCCATGTTCATGACAGCAGCCGGCAGCATAGCTCCTGCCAAAGTACTGATATTAGGTGCCGGTGTTGCAGGTCTGCAGGCAATTGCTACTGCAAGAAGGCTAGGGGCTGTAGTGGAGGTATTTGATACAAGACCTGCTGTGAAGGAAGAAGTAATGAGCCTTGGTGCAAAATTTATAGAAGTGGAGGGTGCTGCAGATGCAAGTAAGGCTGGCGGATATGCTGTTGAACAGTCTGAAGAATTTATGCAGAGGCAGAAGGCTAAAATAGCAGAAAGTGCTGCTAAGGCTGATATAATAATTACAACTGCACAAATCCCCGGGAAGAAGGCCCCGTTGCTGATTACTGAGGAAATGATAAGTTCGATGCGCAACGGTTCGGTTATCATTGACCTGGCGGCAGCAACGGGAGGAAATACTCCGTTTACGAGGAACAATGAAACAGTGGTAGTTAATGGTGTAAGCATTGTGGGAAATTCCTTTTTACAATCCACTATGCCGTCTGATGCAAGTAAAATGTACGGAAAGAATGTGCTTAATTTCTTACAGTTGATTGTTACGAAAGAAGGCGCTATTAACCTAAACTGGGATGATGACCTGGTGAAGGGCTGTTGTATTACTCATAATGCTGAAATCATACATGAACGTTTAAAATAATAATATGGATTCATTGCTTAACTGGATTACCGCAAACCAGCAAATCATCTACATTGTCATTCTTATGATTTTCGTCGGAATAGAGGTGATTGGTCATGTGCCAAGTGTTTTGCATACACCGCTCATGAGCGGAGCCAACGCTATACATGGGGTTGTTATCATTGGGGCTATCATTGTAATGGGTAAAGCTGAAAGTGATAACTATCTGGCCCTTGCTATCGGATTCCTTGCAGTTATTCTGGGAACACTAAATGTTGTGGGTGGTTTTGTAGTTACTGACAGAATGCTGGAAATGTTTAAAAAGAAGAAAAAGTAAAAGAACTTTATGGAACTTAATATTCTTACTCTTTGTTATATCATCGCTTCCGTTACATTTATTGTAGGACTGAAAATGCTTTCTAATCCTGCAAAAGCAAGAAACGGTAACCTGGTAGCTGCAGCAGGAATGGCTCTTGCCATATTCGCAACGATTTTTCTTTATGAGGAGGGAGGTGAGAAGCTTGGGAATTACGCCTGGATTTTTGGAGGAATCATTATTGGTTCTGTAATAGGTACGTTGGCAGCCAGGAAAGTGAAAATGACGGCTATGCCTGAGATGGTTAGTCTTTTTAATGGTATGGGCGGTGCATGTGCGGCATTAATATCAGCCGCAGAGTTCAATCATCTGTACCAGCATTACAATGGACCAATGGATATTCCCTATTCTTCTGTAATGCCGGCTGGTGAGTATATAACAATTATAGCAGGAGCAATTATTGGTTCTGTTTCGTTTGCAGGTAGTATTATAGCATGGGGAAAGTTAAACGGCAGAATTAAGGATTTTGCATTTAAAGGTCAGCATCTTGTAAATATTTTTATCCTCTTACTTGTACTTGTCGCAGCAGTATTTGCTTACCGGTCACAGTTTAAAGATATCATGCTGCCTTTTTTACTATTGGGCTTTTTTGCTTTTTTATATGGTGTAATGTTTGTAATGCCTATTGGCGGAGCCGATATGCCGGTAGTAATATCATTATTGAACTCTTTCACAGGGGTGGCTGCAGCAACAGGTGGCTTCCTGTATAATAATAAGGCAATGCTTACGGGCGGTATCCTTGTTGGTGCTGCTGGTACTCTGCTTACCATTCTGATGTGTAAGGCAATGAACCGGTCATTAACAAATGTTTTGATTGGTTCTTTTGGTGGTGGTAGTAAGGCTGGACCCACAGGGCAAAAGCAGCAAGGCGCTGTAAAGGAAATTACATTAAGTGATGCTGCAGTTGTCATGGCTTATGCCAATAAAGTAATGATCGTTCCCGGTTATGGGTTAGCAGTTGCACAGGCACAACATGCATGCCATGAATTGGAAAAACTACTGGAGAATAAAGGTGTTAATGTACGCTATGCCATTCACCCGGTGGCTGGCCGTATGCCCGGGCATATGAACGTTCTGCTTGCCGAGTCCGATGTTCCTTACGAAAAATTGATGGAGATGGAGCAGGCAAACGAAGAATTTGCAACAACTGATGTCGTATTGATTCTGGGCGCAAATGATGTAGTAAATCCTGCTGCTAAAACTGATCCGGCTTCCCCGATTTACGGAATGCCGATCCTTGATGTCGAACTTGCGAAGAATGTTATTGTCAATAAACGTAGTATGAAGCCAGGTTATGCCGGAATTGAAAATGATCTTTTTTTCCGGCCAAAAACTTCCATGCTATTCGGTGATGCCAAGAAAGTTTTACAGGACCTGGTCGCAGAGATAAAGAGTATGTAAAAAGCGGAACTTAATTATTACCTCATAGTTTCACTATGCAATTGCCGTCAGCACTACTCAGATCTTTAGCGGGCCTGAAAGGGTTTGACAAAGAATCTTTTGAAACGGTACATTCTTCTGAAGAGCAGTTCACCTCCATACGGCTGAATCCATTAAAGCTTGCAGCCATTCAAAATCAAAAATCTAAGATACCGTGGACGGAATATGGATACTACCTTGAATCCCGTCCATCCTTCACCTTTGATCCTTTATTTCATGCCGGTTGTTATTATGTGCAGGAGGCCTCGTCTATGTTTTTGGAACAGGTACTGCGGCAAACAACAGACCTGTCTAAGCGGATCAGGGTGCTGGACCTATGTGCTGCACCTGGAGGTAAATCAACGCATATTCAGTCACTGATCTCTGCTGATAGCTTGCTTGTCAGTAATGAAGTAATCCGTTCAAGAGCCGGCATTTTGAAAGATAATATGGTTAAATGGGGTTCAACAAACGTGGTTGTTACTAATAATGATCCCAAAGATTTTGCCAGGCTTCCCGGGTACTTTGATGTAATTGTAGTGGATGCACCCTGTAGTGGCAGTGGATTATTTCGCAGGGATCCGGACGCTATTGCTGAATGGAGTGAAAATAATGTATCGTTATGTTCACAGCGTCAGCAACGTATATTGGCAGATGTCTGGCCTGCATTGAAGAAAAACGGTATTTTAATTTATTCCACATGTTCATATTCCAGGCAGGAGGATGAAGATATTGTTGACTGGCTAAAAAAAGAATTTTCAGTTGCTCATTTTACTTTATCGTTTGATCCTGGATGGGGAATTGTCGTTTCAGAGGAAGGCTGCCGATTCTGGCCCGACAAAGTAATGGGGGAAGGTTTTTTCATAGCTTCTTTTCAGAAAAAGCAAGGCGATGTTAGTGTTACTCCTAAAATCAGTGGGAAGGCAGAACCAATAACAAGTAAGGAAAGGACTATTATTAATAAATGGGTGAAGCCTGATGGGTTATCTTTCATCAAACATGAAGATACTGTGTATGCCTGGCCTGAAGTTATGTACAACGATTTCAATCTGTTGCTTGGCCAACTCAGGGTAGTTTACTCAGGTGTTTTAGCAGGCAAACTGATGCGGGATAAACTGATTCCGGAGCATTCACTGGCGATGAGTGGTTTAGTGGCTGATTCAGTAGGTAAAATCGATTTGAGCTATGAGGATGCTATCAAATATCTTCAGCGAAAGGAATTTAAACCGGATACCGAACTCATGGGCTGGCAACTTATCGCTTTTCAGGGGCATCCGTTAGGATGGGTCAATATCTTACCAAACAGGATAAATAACTATTACCCAAAGGAACTGCGGATTTTGAAAGAATTTTAAGGTCGTCAACGGTAAAAAATTCACATCTTTGCAACCAAATCTTGTCGTTATGAAGAAGTTGTTCCTTTTTGTTTTGTCATTTGTTTTATGCAGCTGGCAACTGGTTGCACAAAAGGGGGACTTGATGATAAAGAAGGGAGACAAAGGGCTGTATCTTGAACATAAAGTTGCTCCAAAAGAAAGTTTTTTTGCATTAGGACGGTTATACAATGTCCATCCCCGCCATATAGCTTCTTACAATAATCTTGACATTAACAAGGGACTGCAGATAGAACAAAAAATAAAAATACCGCTGACCGATACCAATTTTACACAGAACGGTGGTAAGGGTACACCGGTTTATTACAAAACGGGTGAGAAAGAGGGATTGATGTCCGTAAGTAATAAGTATAACAAAGTTTCATTAGCTAACCTTCGCTGGTGGAATAATCTTTCTTCTGATGAGTTAAAGAAGGACACTAAGCTGATCATAGGTTTTTTGCAGAGCAGCGAGATGAAATCAATCACTGTTTCGGGTAGTCCCAAAAATGAACCAGCCGTTGTTGAAGAAAAGAAGGAAAAGCAGCCAGATGTTAATGAAGAAACTGACCTGACAAAGAAGGAAGTGAAGAAAGTAGCAGAAGATGAGGAAAAAGCGGAAAAGAAAGAGGAGAAAAAAGACCCACCGCCTGTTGTGAAAGAGGTAAGAAAAGTGACAATAGAAGGGCAGGGGTATTTCAAAAATCATTTTGAACAACAAACTAAGTTATCTGCTCCTACAAAAGATGAAACCGTAACAGCCAGTATTTTTAAAACACTTAGCGGTTGGGAGGATGGGAAATATTATTTGCTGATGGATAATGTACAACCCGGAACGATCGTCCGCATCATTAATCCATCGAATAATAAGGCTATTTATGCAAAAGTTCTGGGAGAAATGAGTGGCATACGCCAAAACCAGGGACTGGATATACGTATCAGTAATGCAGGTGCAGCTGCACTTGATATTACTGAGCAGGATAAGTTCATTGTCAAAGTGAATTATTAATTACCATTAAAGCGATAGCCCTTTAGGAAATCGGCAATACTCATCCGCTTTTTACCTTCAAGCTGTACTTCTAACAGGTGAAGATATCCGTCAGCACATGCAAACTTTAAGTAAGTTTTTCCATCTGTTTCATAATCGCCTTCTGTGCTTTTCGGATAAGTTATTTCTTTTTTGGATCGGAAAATCTTGAGCATTTTTTCATTCAGCATCGTAAATGCACCGGGATAAGGACTGAGCCCTCTTATAAGATTATGGACTGTTTCAACCGGCCTGTCCCAATGAATAATACAGGTGTCTGTATGGATTTTTGGTGCATGAACTATCGATTGAGGTTTGAGGGTTAAAGCTTGAGGTTGTTCTGTTATGCGGCCTTCAGCCAGGCCCCTCACCGTTTCAACTAAAATTTTTGCCCCAATCTCTTTCATACGGTCATGTACTTCTCCGGCAGTTTCATCCTCACCAATTCTAAAACTTTCCTGTAATAGAATATCTCCGGTATCTATTTCATGTTTCAGTTTGAAGGTGGTTACACCAGTTTCTTTTTCTCCGTTAATGACAGCCCAGTTGATAGGAGCGGCGCCACGATATTGTGGTAGCAAACTACCATGAACATTAATAGTGCCCATTGGCGGCATATTCCATACCACCTCGGGCAGCATGCGAAAAGCAACTACTATCTGCAAGTCCGCATACAATGATTTTAACTCAGCTAAAAACTCCGGGTTCTTTAGTTTTTCAGGTTGCAGCACTCTCAGTCCATTCTCAACAGCGTATTTTTTTACAGCACTCTCCGTCATTTTCATTCCTCTTCCCGCAGGCTTATCCGGTGCAGTAATTACTCCTATAATGTTACATCCAGCTTTCACCAATGCATGTAATGAAGCAACGGCAAATTCGGGGGTACCCATGAAAACAATACGTAGCGACCGGTAATCTTTCATACTTACTGCGAAGGTAACTAATCGCTGTTTCTATTTTTTACCAAAAGCAGTATAAATACCGCTTTCCTGAAAATCTGCATCCAGCATAGCCACAGCTTTACTGCCTTCGTTTTTAAAAGTAGCGGAACCGGTCTGTGCTTCCCATCCGTCTTCTTTTGATACAGGCTCCATTTGTGGTGCAGATTTAATACTCAATGTTTCTTTTGAGTCATTGGCAGCATCCATTGCTTTGTCTAAAGTGATAATGCAATAAGCGTCTTTGGCGACATCCTCCTTTGTGAGTTGCAGCGCCTTATCTGTTACCTGTTTTTTCCAGCCTGCAGAAATGCTGTAGTTCGTAATGTCAAACTTTTGTTGCTGGGATGATGCTTCGATTGAGGCGAGCATCAATGCATTAATAACGTCATTAATAAAGCTTTCATAGCATTATTTTTACTATTATACTTCTTTCACTGATTGATATTTACATACATGGCAAACAGTCCGGATGAGGAAAAACGCTTGTCATATTTTTCACTGCAACCTGCCACCACGTAATAGCCATGCCTTGACAGCATCGGCCTTGCGGTGCTACCACCCGTTGTGGATGTAACTGGTATAATTTTTCCTGTCTCGGTGTTTTGTATTACAATGTTTCCTTTTGGCAGACCAAAGTTTGTTGCATTAGTATTATAAGTTATCCACTTGCCGTCGTAACTTATACCAATTCTTTCTCCCTGGCCAACAGGGCTATCACCGTCTCCTTCAATAGTATTATTCAATTGGCTGACCCGCTTTATGCTGTTTGTAATGGTATTATACCAAAAGATATCCTGCATTCCGTTCCTGTCACCTGCTGTAAGTGTGGTAGAAGTGGTGGCAAAAACTATACTGCTCCCATCCCCTGATATGGAGGGCCAAACCACACGACTGGAACTTTCATTGCCCTGGTCTCTTTCTGCACCCATTCCGGGCACACTAATACGTTTGAGGACGGTGGCTCCTTTTTGCCAAAGGAAAATATCCCAAAGATTATTTTTATCATTTCTATCCAACCGGTTGGTATAGGCACAAAAAGCAATTTTATTACCATCATCTGAAATAGCAGGAGCATAACCACCTGCAGCCTTACCGGTTTCATAATCTTTGGTTATAAAACTGGTGCTGCCGCTTCTTACATCATACACAAATACATTGGGTGTATTGAATACCGGCTCCAATTTTACTATGTTACTGGCACCGGATGTATAAGCGATGGTGTTACCATCACCTGAAATCACAGGTTCATAGCTTTCCCCATTGCCAGTTTCACCGTTAAATGATTTACTGATATGTGTAATGGAGCCTGTTGTTTCATTCCATAGGTATACATCTCTTGTACTGTTACCATCACTGCCTGATAAATTTTTTGCATAGCTTTCAAATACCACAGAACGGCCATCAGCAGAAATAGCAGGGGAAAAACTGTTACCATCACCTTCCTGTCCTGCAGCATTCTTGCTAACCAATTTTGTAATGCCTTCTTTCCTGTCTCTCCAGAATACCTGCCGGTAGTTACCACTGGATCCATCTATACCCTTGCCATACATTACAAAAGCAACAAATCTTCCTTCGTCCGCATTTTTGCCACTGATGACAGGTGACCAGCTTTCATAATAAGTGCTCAGTATTTTGTCATCGCTGCTTCGGCTTATTAAGTCATATTTATCAGTTGGCGGTACAGGCGGTGTAAAGGGTTTGCTGCAATCACATTGGAGGGTAAGCGGCTCGTTGGGAACAAGCCCTGATGTTGGAGAAATAAGACAAGGCCGAGGGCCACTGATTTGTTTTATTATTAATGGATCGCCAACGGGAAAGCCACCCAGACTGGTTAAAACCGAAAAACGAATAGTAATCGTTCTTCCATAATTATCAGAAAATTTAAAACTTTCTCCCTGTTCAACTCCTGTTACATTTATTTTGATGATAGTGAGGGGGGCAGGGCTATGTACATAGATAAGTACATCATAATCAGTAACAGTACCACTGGCAATACTATCGTTAAACCCTGTGGTATTTAAAAAACTTGAAGGCCTGGGTGTATTTATATATCTGATTCTATATGATTCACCCCTGCGGAATAGTTTTGAAAATGTAACGAACCTATGGCCGGTATCTATTACCAAACGTTCACTATTGTTAAGTTCAACCAGATATTTATCATTTACCGGCATTAAATTACTTCCATAACTTACTGATATTTTATATGCCGTATCTTGAGATAAAACATAGTTCTTGGTTGATAATGCTGAAAGTAATAGGAATGATATTTTCATGAACCAGGCCTTCATATTATTTATTTTTTAATTCTTCAATCTGTTTTGCTGTTCCTTAGTACTTTCAATTAGAAAGGAACCAGTTTGGTCTAAATCGTCAGCATAATCCGGACTGAAAGCAAGCTAACTTTAAAAGCAGTTCCCATCGTTAACCTCAAAAATCAGGATTATGGAAGCCAATCAAAATCTTCGTATAGCAAATATTTTTTTCTTATAGTCTTGAATTCACCAAGTTTTGGTTCCCAGCTTGCCCTTATTTCTTCTTCACTCTTTCCTGCTTTTATCTGCTGCCACAGTTCATTATTACCGGCCAGCTTAGTAAAGAATGACTGTTCCATATTGCCAGATTTGGGCATAATAAAGAAACTGTCTTTTTGAGGAAATAGTTTATAGGCATCCATCAGCCATTTTATCTGTACTTTATTATCTACAAGATTTAGTACTTCCGAAGTGCTGCCACTCAAATCCCAGCCATAGCATAGCTGTCCTTTCAGTTTGGGTTGTTTGGCACCTTCATTGGACATTGGGGTAAAAGAATAAAGATCTTTTGGCAAAGAAGGATGCCCGAATACCTGGAATTGTTTATCAGTTCCCCTGCCTTCACTCAAAACAGTCCCTTCAAAAAAGCAGGTAGAGGGATAGAGGTAGATAGACTGAATGTTAGGAAGATTTGGTGATGGTTTGATGGGAAGAACATATTTGCTTTTATGTGTATAGTTCTGGCATTTTATAATCTGGAAATGAAAAGGTGTGTCCGGGTGATGTTGCTCAACACTTTTGAAATAATTGGCATAAGCATTAGCCTTTTCAGAAAGCAGGTTTTCACCGGTCAGCATCATGGCATATTCGGCAATGGTCATTCCATATACAATGGGCACAGGTTGCATGCCAACAAAAGATTTATATTTTTTATCCAATACCGGTCCATCTACGTAATGTCCGTTAGGATTTGGCCTGTCGAGCAGTAATAATGGCTTTTTAAACTCAAAGGCGGCTTCCATAAATTCTTCCAGCGATGAAATGAATGTGTAGAAACGAACCCCCACATCCTGTATGTCAAACAGCAGCACATCCACCTCTTTTACATCTTCTGCAGAAGGTCTTCTCTTGCTGCCATATAAGGAGATGACAGGTATGCCTGTCTTTTCATCTGTATAGTTGCCTACTTTTTCTCCTGCATCAGCAGTACCTCTGAAACCATGTTCAGGTCCAAAGATTACTTTTATGTCAACACCAAGGCTTCTTAATGTGTCAACTAAATGAGTGTTACCCACCATGGAGGTTTGATTAGCAAACACACCTATTCTTTTCCCTTTTATAAGAGGCAGGTAAACATTAATTCTTTCAGCACCTGGCGTTATTTTCAGTTGTACAGCTGGCGGAGGCGGAGGGGGTGGTGGAAGTGATGGAGCAGGTGATGTTGTTTTCGGTTTCGGGGTTGATGGTTTTATCTGACCTGACGCTATTTCAGTTAAGCCAGCTAACAAAAAGACGACAAAAACTATTTTAAAATACTTCATATTGAAGCTTTTTTGAATTTTCAAAATACAAAATATTCAGGTAGAAGCGACTAAAACTTTAATAGTTGCATATAGTCATATTCGCCTACCTTGCACATTATTTATTATCAAAAAAGCAATTAAATGGCACAAGTAAAAAGTGGTGATAAAGTAAAAGTGCATTATCACGGTAAATTAACCAGCGGCGAAACCTTTGACTCTTCAGCCGGCAGAGAACCACTGGAGTTTGAAGTAGGAAGCGGTATGGTCATCAAGGGTTTTGATGAAGGTGTGACAGGTATGGCAGTCGGTGACAAGAAAACGATCAATATTCCCTTCAATGAAGCATATGGTCCCCGTAACCCGGAAATGGTAATTGATATGCCCAAAGAAAGATTTCCTGAGGACATGGAAGTAGAAGTAGGGATGCCGCTGGTGATGAGTGATGGACAGGGGCAGCAGTTCCAGGTAACGATTGTGGAGATAAAAGAAACTTCTGTGGTGCTGGATGCCAATCATCCGCTGGCAGGCAAAGATCTTGTCTTTGACCTGGAACTGGTAGAGATTGTTGGCGGTAGTCCGCTTATCATAATGCCTTAATGCATACAGATAACTGTATAAAAAAGTTCAGAGCAGGCTCTGAACTTTTTTTATTGAAGAATTATAAGCTCTTTATTTTTTATTCAGCCACCAGCCAAGCCAGATGCCCACTAATCCCCATGCCACTAACGAGTCAATTAAATGGCCGGTTAGTGTTTCAGTCGGAGTTTGAAACCAGTTGTGCTGGGTATAGGGTCCCCATAAAAAAGTAACCAAACCTAATGCAACTGCTGCGGCAAAAATCCGCATGCCCTTTGGAGTTCCACCCCGGGTCAATATATAAATGAGTGAAAAAACAAGGAATAGATCAACCAGGAAACCCCTTATCATCGGCCTTGCCATATCATGATTGTAGGCTGTTTTATACATAACAGTTGCCCATGGCTTACCATCCATTTTTTTGCCCAGTTCCATTGCCTCTTTTTCAGGGGTACCGGGCGGAACGGTGGGAAGCATGTAAATTCCATCTTCCTTTAATGCTGAACTCAGGTAGCTCAAAACACTGTCTTGACCTGAAGTGTATTTTGCCTCTGTCTCATGCAGTTTAAGCATTGTCCACGACAGAAATTGCCATCCAAACAGCAGAATAGCCCCGACCAGGGAGCCAATTAACCATTTTTTCATTGTAGTTGTTTTTTGTGAGGAATAAAAGGTAGTGATATTCCTGCTTTTGGTCAAGTGTTTTCCTTAGCGGCTCTTTTAGTCGTATATTCGATGCCCCTTAATAAATAGTTATGTTTCAAAGCTATAAGTTCACAGCTGCCGAGAGATTTATGCGGTATGTGCAAATTGATACACAAAGCGATCCGCAGTCCGACACTTACCCCACCACTGAAAAACAGAAAAACCTCAGCAGGTTATTGGCTGAAGAATTGAAGGCCATGGGTATTGAAGATGCGCATATGGATGAATTTGGTTATGTATATGCCACCATTCCAGCCACTACTGCTAAAAATGTTCCGGTGATATGTTTTTGTGCCCATGTGGATACGGCACCAGACTGCAGCGGTACTGGTGTAAAACCAATACTCCACACAAACTACCAGGGTCAGGATATTGTTTTGCCCGACGACAAAACACAGGTACTTAAAACAAGTGAATATCCCTATTTGAAAACACAGTTAGGAAATGATCTTATTACAGCATCCGGGACAACATTATTAGGCGCTGATGATAAGGCCGGCGTGGCAGAGATAATGGACATGGCCAATTTTCTGATGAGTCATAAAGACGTAAAGCATGGTGCCATCAAAATTTTGTTTACCCCTGATGAAGAAGTGGGTAAAGGCACAGCAAAAGTTGATTTGAAAAAATTGGGCGCTGATTTTGGCTATACACTGGATGGGGGGGATGCCGGTTCATTGGAAGATGAAACCTTCAGTGCAGACGGCGTTAAGGTGGTCATTCATGGTGTGATTGCACATCCGGGATATGCAAAGGGCAAAATGATAAATGCCTTGAAGATCGCCGGTGAAATATTGGCTGCTTTGCCAAAAGACAGGTTGTCCCCCGAATCAACAGATGGCAAAAGAGGCTTCATTCACCCGGTAAGGGTGGAGGGCATTGCAGAAAAATGCACTATCGAATTCATCATCCGTGATTTTGATACAGAAGGTTTACAAAAGAAAGAAGATTATCTGCGGACGCAAATAGAAGAAAGGATGCGTACTTACCCGAAGGCTTCATTTGAATTCATTGTAACAGAGCAATACCGCAATATGAAGGAGGTGCTGGATGTTAACCCCCATGTGGTGGATTATGCTAAGGAAGCAATAACCCGTGCCGGACTTACTTTAAAGATGGAAAGTATCCGTGGAGGAACAGATGGCAGCCGTCTTTCTTTTATGGGATTGCCCTGCCCGAATCTTTTTGCCGGTGAACAGGGGATTCATTCCAAACTGGAGCATATCAGTGTACAGGATATGAATAAAGCGGTAGAGACTATGGTACACCTTGCAATGATATGCGAGGAAAGAAGTTAATCGTAACTTGCATTAATCAAAAACATATAATATGGACTTTTCAAAATTTTTAGCAGAATACTGGTGGGCCATTGTGCTGGTCATCATTTTTTTCAGTGGACTATTTACCATCAACCAGGGGTATATTGGCGTTATCACCATGTTCGGTAAATACCGGCGTATAGCCCGTCCGGGTTTAAACTTTAAAATTCCCATACTGGAAACAGTTTTTAAAAAAGTATCTGTGCAGAACCGCTCAGTAGAACTGGAATTCCAGGCGGTAACATCTGACCAGGCCAATGTTTACTTTAAAAGTATGTTGTTGTACTCTGTGCAGAATGCAGATGAGGAAACGATCAAAAAAGTGGCGTTTAAATTCATTGCAGAAAAAGACCTGATGCAGGCGCTGATAAGGACTATTGAAGGTAATATCCGTTCTTTTGTAGCCACAAAAAAGCAGGCAGAAGTATTGGGTCTTCGCCGGGAAATTGTACAATACGTTAAGGTAGAAGTGGATCATTCCCTTGAGGAATGGGGTTATCACCTGCAGGACCTGCAGATCAACGATATCACTTTTGATAAAGTTATACTTGATTCCATGAGTAAGGTGGTGGCGTCCAACAACCTTAAAGCTGCAGCTGAAAACGAAGGACAGGCATTGCTTATTACCAAAACAAAACAAGCCGAAGCAGACGGTAATGCTATCAAGATTGCTGCGGAAGCAGAAAAAGAAGCAGCCCGTCTCCGCGGACAGGGTGTAGCTTTGTTCAGAAGAGAGGTGGCTACCGGTATGACGGAAGCAGCTGAACAAATGAAGCAGGCAAATCTTGATACCAACGTTATCCTGTTTAGTATGTGGACAGAGGCGATCAAGAACTTTGCAGAATATGGTAAGGGTAATGTGATCTTCCTCGATGGAAGTCCCGATGGTATGGAAGGAACCATGAAGCAAATACAGGCGTTGATGGTAAAACAAGCCGGTACTAAATCTTCTTAATGGTTTTTTACGATAGTTAGTAAAGCCCGGAATACTTCCGGGCTTTTTAGTTAAATAACTCTAAAACTTCTACATACTGAACAACGTGGCATTATTTTTCTCGTTTTCGGTCATGTTATTCAGAACTGTTGATAAGAGCTGAATTTATTTTAATAGTCAACACCCTACTTTTACACCTAAAGAAAAAAAGCTATGATCGACCTTTTACAGATTGCTGATTCAGTACAGAAAGCCACACAATTTGCAGCAGGAGATACCAATCATGACGGACATCTGAGTTTTTTTGAATTATTGAAAATGGGAGGCTGGATAATGATTCCGCTGGCCCTTATGCTGTTGCTGGCGGTTTATGTATTTGCTGAAAGGACCATTGCCATCCGAAATGCCGGAAAGATCGACAGTAATTTCATGAATATTATCCGGGACAATATCGTAAGCGGCAACATTACCGCCGCCAGGAATTTTGCCAAAAATAATAATACGCCGGTTGCCCGGATTGTAGATAAAGGAATCCAGCGGATAGGCAAACCTATTGATACTATTCAAAACAGTATGGATAATGTGGGCGAACTTGAAATGTATAAACTAGAGAAAAATATGGGAGTACTTTCTACTATTGCAAAAGCTGCTCCTATTTTCGGTTTCGTCGGTACACTGGTAGGGTTGATGCAATTATTCTCTCGTATAAATAATTCAAACGAATTCGAAGTAAGTACCATAGCCGGTGGTATTTATACCAAACTGATCACCTCTATCACCGGACTGATCATTGGTTTGGGAGCCTACCTGGCATATAGTTACCTGAAAACTCAGATTGATAAAACAGCCAACAAGATGGAAGCGGCAGAAGCTGACTTCCTGGATGTATTGCAGGAACCAACCCGCTAACGGGTTCGTGTAAAATCAATTTTATCACTTTAAGTATGCAAAATGGGTTTCAGAAGAAAACATAAAGAAGAATCAGAAGTCTTTACCGACTCGTTGAACGATATTTTGTTCATCCTGCTCATGTTCTTCCTGATCGTTGCAACACTGGCTAATCCCAATGTGGTGAAGGTTGGTTTGCCAAGAGGATCAAAGGATACAAAAGCCAAGCAGAATATCATGGTGTCAGTTGACAAAGACCAGCAATACTATATCGGCACAAAAAAGATCGACCCTGCTATTTTTGATTCATTGCTCCGCCTGGAGATAAGAAAATACAGGGCTTTTGTAGACACACCTACCGTGGTTATAAATGCTGATACTTCTGCTTATTATGGTGAAGTGTTCCGCATCATGAAGATTGCCAAGAAGGATACAGCCAAAGTGGTGGCGAGGATAGATCAGTAGTTCACAGTCAATACTCGATAGTCGATAGTCAATAGTAGAGATTACCTTGAATAGAAAATGTCTGCTATTTACAGCAATGTGTAATTGACTAATGACTACTGACTATCGACTCATGACTCACAATTGCTCTCACCATTCTGTCTTTCTGCTGCATATCTTTTTTTAATTCAGTTTGATATCCCTGTGACTTTAGCAACGTACTTACAGCTTCTCCGAGGTTTTCATGAATTTCCAGGAAAATAGTGCCACCGGGATTTAAATGTGTTTTACCAAATGCGGCAATAGCATTGTAAAAGAGCAGAGGATCATTGTCGGGCACAAATAATGCGGTATGCGGCTCATAGTTCAATACATTAGGCTGCATTTCATTTTTATCCTTTTCCGGCACATAAGGCGGATTACTGACAATAATGTCAAATGATGGGAATTGCGACCAGTTATTTTGGTTCAGAAAATCAAGTTGAAGCAATTTTACTTCCGTGCCTAAGTTTTCAGCATTCCTTTTTGCAATGGCTAATGCTGCTTCACTCACATCACAACTCCATACATCTGCTTTTCGTATTCTTCTTTTCAATGAAACCGGAATGCATCCGCTTCCGGTGCCGATGTCCAGTATACTTAGTTTATCAACAGGGAATTTACAATTACTGATAATCCATTCCACCAGTTCTTCCGTTTCCGGTCTTGGTATCAGCACATTTTTGTCAACAAAGAATTTAAGTCCGCAAAACCAGGCTTCATTTAATACATACTGCACAGGTTCATGATTCAGTAAACGCTGTGCTGCTTCCTGCAATTGTTTTTCTTCATCAGCCTGTAACAATTCATTTTTATAAAGCATCCGTTCTGTTTTCTTTGAACCGGTTACTTTTTCCATCACCCAATCTGTTATAGAAGTGGCTTCGCCTTCCGGGTAAATGCTGCGGAGCTGGTTGAGTAAATAAAAAGTGCCCTGTTGAACAGTCATTTTGTGAATGGTGAATTGTCAATAGATGCGAATATACTCCGACAATTACAACCGGCTTATATTTGAGGTTTAAATTCACCGGTCTCAATTGACTATTCACCAGCAATACATGCTTCGTTGCCTTGAACTGGCAAAACTGGGTGCAGGCCATGTGGCCCCCAACCCGATGGTAGGTGCAGTGCTGGTGTATGAAGACAGGATAATTGGAGAGGGTTGGCATCAAAAATACGGTAAAGCTCATGCAGAAGTGAACTGCATTAATGCGGTAAAAGAAGAAGACAGAAAGCTTATTCCACTTTCTACACTATATGTATCGTTGGAACCTTGTGCCCATTTTGGTAAAACACCCCCCTGTGCTGATCTTATCATTGCCAATAAGATTCCAAATGTGGTGATTGGCTGCAGGGATCCTTTTGAAGAAGTAAACGGAAAGGGGATAGAAAAACTGAAAGCTGCCGGTATAAATGTGGAATCAGGTATACTGGAAGAAGAATGCACAGTGCTCAACAAACGGTTCTTCACTTTTCATACGAAGAAACGACCTTATGTACTGTTGAAATGGGCACAAACCAATGATGGATTTATTGCCGGGGAGAATTCAAACCGGTTGCTTATCAGTAATGAAAACACTAACCGGTTAGTGCATAAATGGCGAAGCGAGGAAGCAGCTATTATGGTTGGAACGAACACTGCGTTACATGATGATCCATCTCTCACCACAAGATTATGGCCCGGCCCTTCACCGGTAAGGCTGGTGATTGATATGAATCTACGCCTGCCCGGTTCATTAAAGGTTTTTGATGGTTCAGTAAAGACAATTGTGTTCAATACTATCAAGGAGGATGATAAGCCGAATCTTTCCTTTATTAAACTGGATAAGGAAAAACAGTTTGTCCCGCAACTGATGGATGCCTTGTACAAGCTGAAAATACAAAGTGTGCTGGTGGAAGGCGGCGCTGCACTGCTGCAAACTTTTATTGAAAGTGGTATTTGGGATGAGACAAGGGTAATAGTGAATGGTGAATTGTCATCCCGATTGCTATCGGGAGGCAATGGGCTTCCGGCACCGGTTTTGAAAAATGAACAATTAATTGCGGAAGAAAAAATCAGCGCAGATACGATCAGTTATTTCAGGAATAATAAACAGAACAAAATATGAATTGGATAGATTGGATTGGCTATATGGCAGCGGCTTTGGTGGTGATAAGTTTTCTTGTCAGCAGGAATATGCGGCTGCTTCGTACCATCAATATGCTGGGTGCCGCCTTATTCATCGTGTATGGTGTACTGCTCAATATAAACCTGCCGGTTATCATACCCAATGCGGTTATTGTAGGCATACAGCTATATTATTTATTTATCAAAAGAGAAGAAAGTGGCCGCAGCAGTCAACCAGCCTGAGTATTTCAAAACGATCGAAGCAACTGCCATGGCCGAATTTCGTGACAGGGGTAGCAAGTTTATTGCTTTTACATTTCCTGTTTCGGATGTAAACGATTTTAAAACGAGGCTGGCAGAAATAAAAAAGGAACATCCCAAGGCCACGCATCATTGTTTTGCCTACCGTATTGGCCTGGATGGCACCAATTACCGGGTGAGTGATGACGGCGAACCTTCCGGCTCTGCCGGCCGGCCCATATTGGGACAGATAGACAGCAAGCAACTGACCAATGTCCTCATCATCGTGGTCCGCTATTTTGGCGGCACATTACTGGGTGTGCCCGGCCTGATCAATGCCTATAAATCGGCAGCGGCCCTGGCACTGCAGGTAACACCGGTGGTGCAAAAGCCGGTGCTGGTGAATTACCGCATACAGTTCGACTATACACAGATGAATGAAGTGATGAAAGTGGTAAAACATTTTGACTGCCCGGTACTGAAACAGGAAACACAATTATTCTG
>CAZWIM010000007.1:92231-114044 GCA_964634265.1 uncultured Chitinophaga sp.
TTACTTCCCGGCGTATGAATATAAAACCCTTCACCACTCTTGGCGCCGAGTTTACCGGCAGTTACCATATTTACCAATAAAGGGCAGGGTGCATACTTGGGATTGCCAAAGCCATCATGCAGCACATTTAAAATAGCGAGGCAAACATCGAGGCCGATAAAGTCGGCTAACTGTAATGGTCCCATCGGGTGGGCCATACCAAGTTTCATTACCGTATCAATTTCTTCCACACCGGCCACACCTTCATAGAGGCTGTATATCGCCTCATTAATCATCGGCATCAGGATGCGGTTAGCAATAAAGCCGGGATAATCATTCACCACACAGGGCACTTTGCCCAAATGAGTGCTGGTCTTAACGATGGTTTCTGTTACTGTTTTATCTGTTGCGTAGCCATTAATGATCTCCACCAGTTTCATCACCGGAACAGGATTCATAAAGTGCATGCCGATCACTTTCTCCGGTCTTTTGGTAGCGGCAGCAATTTTGGTAATAGAGATAGAAGAAGTATTGGTCGCCAGTATGCAATCTGCCGGTGCAGCTTTATCTATCTGCTGGAATATTTGCAGTTTCAGGTTAATATTTTCTGTAGCAGCTTCCACCACCAGCGCTGCATCTTTCACACCCTCATCAATGGAAGTATTGGTGCTTATGTTTTTCAGCGTGGTATCTTTTATTTCAGCGGTGATCGTTTCTTTGGCCACCATTCGGTCAAGGTTTTTACCAATAGTGGCAATGGCCTTATCCAGTTGTGCCTGTGAAATATCTATCAGTGTTACTTTATAACCTTTCTGTGCAAATACATGTGCAATGCCGTTGCCCATAGTGCCGGCGCCGATAACTGAGATATTCATCATTGTTGTAAATTTAAATGAAATCGAAAGTTGCAAAGCGAAAATCGAAAGTATTTTACAAACCCCCAAAAACTAATAATATGAGCCAGCAATTAAAAGATAGGACTAAAGCATTTGGAATACGGGTTATTAAAATGGTAAAGGAAATTAAAGGTAATGAGGTCGAAGATATCCTTATTCGTCAGATTGTCCGCTCAGCAACATCGGTAGGCGCTAATTATCGCTCAGCCTTAAGAGCAAGAAGTAAACCTGATTTTATTTCAAAAATTACAGTGGCTGAGGAAGAAGCAGATGAAACCTGTTACTGGCTCGAAATAATGATTGAAATTCAAATTTTTCCCAAGAATCGACTTGAGCCCCTCTTAAAAGAAGCACAGGAAATTACTGCTATTTTAACCACATCCGGTAAGACAGCAAAAGAAAAGCTTCGGAAATAGGAATGCAATTTTCGACTTTCGCTTTCCGCTTTTTAATTTTTGTTTTTAAAGTCTCCTCGTTTCCATGCCTGTATGAATTCAGCCCATGCAGCAGGGTTGAAGATATTTTGCGGAGGCGTTTGTCCCTGGTAAACTGCACGGTTGGCTATTTTGTTGAATTGTTGTCTCGTGGCTTCACCACCATCACCGGGAATAGTTCGCAGCCATGCACGGCGGTTAGCAGCATTGGTATTCCGGCGGGCTATTTCAATATCATCATCGGGCACTTTTACTTTCACAAAGTCCCGGGCAAATTGTTCAGGTGTGGGCCTTGGTTTGATGATTGTAGCAGGCAGGTAAACTGTATCCACCACCATCAGTTGTACCATACTGTACTGATTACCTTCCAATGTACGGGGAATAGTTACCATTTTAGATTTATACGTAACATGTGAAAATTCCACCTGGTCACCTTTTAATACTACGATGGAGAAAACACCCTGTGCATTGGTGATCGTTCCCCGGTTTTGGCCCTTTACCATAATACTCACGGCGGGTATACCTACAAGGCTGTCGGCAGTCATCACCACACCATATAATTGAACAACAGAATCACGGGAAGTTTCAAACTGGGCTTTTACCGTTTGGGTAGTCAGAAGTATAAGTAAACCAGTATAAAGTAGAATTTTATTCACTGCGTCAAAAATAAAGACAAGTTGCCGATATCGTAAAACAAATTGCCCGGTACAATGTTT
Organism: uncultured Chitinophaga sp.; assembly: GCA_964634265.1. Taxonomy (GTDB): domain Bacteria; phylum Bacteroidota; class Bacteroidia; order Chitinophagales; family Chitinophagaceae; genus JJ008. The sequence goes on from CAZWIM010000007.1 coordinate 94,257, forward strand.
AACTTTGCCTTTCTTTTCACTTTTAACAAATACTTGGAAAATGACCAAAGAGCAAATTCTTGATGCGCTGAGAAATGTACAGGAACCTGATCTCGGAAAGGATTTAGTGACACTGAACATGGTGCAGGATATTGAGATCAATGGCAATGATGTTTCGTTTACCATTGTGCTGACAACACCAGCCTGTCCTATGAAAGATATGATGGGTAATGCAAGCACCAATGCCATCAAACTGCTGGTGAATAAAGAAGCGAACGTAAAAGTGAATTTTACTTCCAATACTACTACTAAAAGAACCGATCCCGGTACTGTATTACCTAAAGTGAAGAACATTATTGCTGTGGTGAGTGGGAAAGGCGGTGTGGGTAAATCAACGGTAGCGGCTAACCTGGCACTGGCTTTATCACAGGGTGGAGCAAAAGTTGGTTTGATGGATGCAGATATCTATGGTCCCAGTGTTCCGATCATGTTTGGTGTTCGTGGTGAAAGACCGATGATGATGGATATTGAAGACAAAGGTATGATCATTCCGCTGGAGAAATATGGCATTAAGCTGATGAGTATTGGTTTGCTGGTGGATGAAAAGAATGCGGTGGTTTGGCGGGGCCCGATGGCCAGCAGTGCGATTCGCCAGTTTGTAACAGATGTTTATTGGGATGAACTGGATTATTTGGTTGTAGATATGCCTCCGGGAACGGGTGATATTCATTTAACGCTGATGCAAACCGTACCCGTAACCGGGGCGGTGATTGTAACAACACCACAGGATGTGGCGCTGGCTGATGCCAAAAAAGGAATTGCGATGTTTGGGCAGGCGCAGATGAATGTGCCTATTATCGGGCTGGTAGAAAACATGAGTTATTTTGTTCCTGCGGAACTGCCAGAAAACAAATACTACATTTTTGGAAAAGAAGGGGGCAAGCGGCTGGCGGATGAATATGATCTTCCTTTCCTGGGACAAATACCGTTAGTGCAAAGTATCCGTGAAGGCGGCGACCAGGGAGTACCCGTAATGGTAAGTGATGATGTGATCAGCAAAAAAGCATTTGAAGGGTTTGCTTCCTATGTGGTAAGAAGCATTGCCATGCGGAATGCGAATATTGCGTCAGAAAAGATTGCTGCAACTGTTTAAGGTTTAAAGTTTGATGTTCTTCTAAACGGGGCCTTTTACTAATTTGGCTTGCTTTGGATAATAAGACGCTAACTTTAAACATTGAATAGTAAACTTTAAACTGTCCATGTACAATTACCCTCACTACAAAGAACATGATTCAGCAGAAGTGATGCGTTTTATGCGACAGCATCCATTCGTGATGCTGATTGCGACTGATGGAGCCGGAAGGATTGAGGCGACACAAGTGCCAGTGCTCATTGATGAAAGAGAAGGAAAAATTTTCATTACCGGGCATATTGCCAGGAAATCTGATCATCAGAAAGCCCTGGAAGAAAATCCGGATGCTTTGGTGATTTTTACCGGTCCCCATGTGTACGTCAGCGGAACATGGTACACTGGCAACCCGCAGCAGGCTTCCACCTGGAATTATATTGCAGTGCATGCAAGAGGGCAGGTAAGGTGGACCAGTGAGGAAGAACTGATCGATATACTCCGTAAACTTTCTCTTCATTTTGAAAACGGGAACCAGGCATCTTCAACTATTTACGATAACCTTCCGGAAGAATACCTTTCAAAACTTGTGAAAGCGATTGTAGGTTTTGAATTGGAAGTGACAGCATTAGATAATGTTCATAAGCTAAGCCAGAACAGGGACGAGAAGAGCTATGATAACATAGTCAGAGAACTGAAACAACAAGAGGGTGATGGAAAGATCATAGGTGAGATAATGGAAAACAGAAAATCAAAAGTATTTCCGTCATGAGAAATAGTATTTTGCCAGCATTGCTGGTATTTTTTTTAGCTTGTTCAACCACAAAGAAAGTGCAGCAAGAAACTACTGAATCAACTAATAATAAATATATACCGGGTGAGTTTGATAAACAAGGTCACCGGGGTTGCCGTGGGCTGATGCCGGAGAATACCATTCCGGCGATGCTTTTTGCATTGGGTACACCAGCCACTACACTGGAAATGGATGTAGTGATAACAAAAGATAAGAAAGTGATTTTATCGCATGAGCCTTTTTTTAATCATGAGATAACTACAAAGCCGGATGGTAAATATGTAACGGAGGCAGAGGAAAAGAGCCTGAATATTTACCAGATGACTTATGAAGAAGTTAAAAAATATGATGTGGGCATGAAGCCGCATCCCCGATTTTCAAAGCAACAGAAGGTTAAAGTCATAAAGCCATTACTGGCAGATGTGATTGACAGTGTGAACATTGATATGATGACAAGAAGACGGCCGTTCCCGTATTACAATATTGAAACAAAGTGCCTGCCTGCCGGCGATGGTGTGTATCACCCCGGACCTGTTGAATTTGTAAAATTATTAATGGCTGTTATACAGGAGAAGAATATTGAAGATCGTGTTATTATCCAGTCTTTTGATTTCAGGACCTTGCAATATATGTACCTGAAATATCCGCATATTAAGACTGCCATGCTGATCGAAGATGACGATAAAAGAAGTTTGGAAGAACAATTGAAGGCGTTAGGATTTACACCCACTATCTATAGTCCGCATTTTTCGTTGGTCACTGCCGATTTGTTAAAGAAATGCCATGATAAGAATATCAAGGTTATCCCGTGGACGGTGAATGAAAAAAACAAGATTGAAGAATTGAAAAAGATGGGTGTGGACGGAATCATTACCGACTACCCGGATTTGTTTTAATGTCGAAACTAAAACTCAGGCAAACTCTTCTTATCAATACCCAGCCACTTTATGGCATTTTTGTAAAACAGTTTGTTGGTAGTTTTTTTACCTAAATCCATTTTTTGTATCAGGCGGCCGGGCTTATGTTCGCCAAGCGGAAAGGGATAATCGCTGCCGAGACAGATATTGTCTTCTCCCATTACTTCCAGCAGGTATTCAAACGCTTTTTTATCATGCACTAAGCTGTCAATCCAGAATTTGCCGATATAATCCCTTGGATTGATTGGATTGTCAATAGCTGTAAGATCAGGACGTACTTTAAATCCATGTTCAATCCTTCCAATAGTGAAAGGAAAAGATCCGCCTCCGTGTGCAAAAGCTATCCGAAGCTTTTGAAATTGTTCAAACACTCCTCCGAATATCATCGAGCAAATAGCTCTTGACGTTTCTGCCGGCATGCCCACCAGCCAGGGCAGCCAGTATTTTGGCATCTTATCTTCTCCCATCATTTCCCAGGGATGAATAAATAAGGCACAATCCAGTTTTTGTGCCGCTTCATAAAAAGGGAAGAATTCTTTGTCCGATAAATTTTTTCCATTGATATTGGAACCAATTTCCAGACCCGGCATTTTCAGTTCTTTCACACAACGTTCCATTTCCTTAATAGCAAGATCAATATCCTGCATAGGCACAGTTCCCAGCCCGATAAAATGATTGGGTTCTTTTGCTGCAGTTTCAGCAATATGGTCATTGAAAAAACGGGAGGTTTCCAACCCGTCTGCAGGTTTGGCCCAGTAATTAAAAAGAACGGGGATGGTGGAGAGCACCTGTATATCCACATCTGTTTCCTCCATATCTTTTCTGCGAACATCTTCTTTAAAGCAATTGTCTTCTACCACACGAAAAAGTTTGTCGCCCTTCATCATGCAGGCATCACAGTTGCGGTGCTCCAGGTGAATAAATTCGCCGTAGCCAAACTTCTGTGTCCAGTTCGGCATTCTCTCCGGCATGATGTGAGTGTGGATGTCTATTTTCATACCCCAACCCCTAAAGGGGCTTTTAGAGTTTTTAAAATATAAATTCTTTTATCGTTCGGAAATTTTCATAGCTCCCCTTTAGGGGAATCGGGTTCTTCGAAAGCTAAACTATTTGACCGGGGGTTTTACCGGTGGTTCCATCACTGCCCCGCATTTATTACAAGTCCTTTTTAGGGTGTCCTCCCAGAAACGGTTCATAACAGGTGGTAATTGTTTGACGATATCATCTACATGCAAACTCTCTTCATATAGTTTGTTGCCACATTTTTCGCAGAACCACATAAAGCCGTCGTCTTCGGATTCTCTTTTTTTTTCGATTACCAAACCCACTGTACCGGGTCCTCTTTGTGGTGAGTGAGGTGTCTTAGGTGGCAGCAAAAACATTTCTCCTTCTTTGATAGGGATATCTTTGAACTCACCGTTGTCAATGATTTTTACCACAATATCGCCTTCCATCTGGTAATAAAGCTCTTCCGTTTCATTAAAGTGATAGTCCTTTCTTGCGTTAGGCCCGCCTACCACCATTACAATAAAATTTTCAGCGTCCTTATACACACACTGGTTGCCCACTGGTGGTTTTAGCAGGTCACGGTTCTCGTTGATCCATTTTTTCAGGTTGAAGGGAGGAATGACAGCCATATAGCAAGTTTTGATGAAGTAATGAAGTCGAAAAATTACAACTATTTTCTTTAGGTTTGATACTATGAATCTCTCCCTTGAAGGAAAAAAGGCGATTGTTTGCGGCAGTACACAGGGCATTGGTTTGGCTATTGCTGAAGAACTGGCCTTACTTGGCGCCAGTTGCACTCTTTTAGCCCGAAACGAAGAAGCATTAAAACAAGCAGTTCAAAAACTGGATACGGCATTGCGCCAGCAGCATGACTATCTTGTGGCTGATTTCAGCCAGCCCGATGAATTGCGAAAAGTGATTGCAGAATACATGCAGTCACACACCATACATATTTTGGTGAACAATACCGGTGGTCCGGCTGCCGGCCCGATAACGGAGGCTACAGAGGAAGCATTTCTCAATACATTTAATCAACACCTCATTTGTAATCATATCCTGGCCAAGGCTGTTATTCCATCGATGAAAAAAGAAGGATATGGCCGTATTGTCAATATTATTTCCACATCGGTAAAGATTCCACTGAAGAATTTAGGGGTAAGTAATACCATCCGTGGCGCTGTGGCCAGCTGGTCAAAAACCATGGCAAATGAACTGGGTCAATTCAATATCACGGTTAATAATGTATTGCCCGGGTTCACTGCTACCCAACGATTAACAACCCTGATTGACAATATTGCAAAAAAAGGAAATACGGTGGTTGATATCGTAGAGAAGAATATGATGGAAGAAGTGCCGATGAAACGTTTTGCCGATGCTTCAGAAGTAGCGGCGGTGGCAGCATTCCTTGCTTCGCCTGCGGCCTCTTATGTAAACGGGGTGAGTATTCCGGTGGATGGGGGAAGGACAGGTAGTATTTAGCAAGTTTAAGGTTGAATGTCTAACGTTTAATGTTGGCAACCTTAAACCTTAAACTTTAAACATGAAACTTGATATACCATACCACCTGGAAAATTATATTGGTGGCAATCTCATCGGTCCCCAGAGCGGAAATTTTATTGATAATATCAATCCTGCTACCGGGCAGGTTTACGGACAAATTCCTGACTCCCATAAAAAAGATGTGGATGCAGCTGTAACTGCTGCAAAGAAGGCCTTTCCCGCATGGAGTACGACTTCTGTTGAAGAAAGATTTAAAATGCTCAACCGCATTGCAGAGTTGATTGATGAAAATCTCGATGCATTGGCTTTGGCAGAAACAAATGATAATGGTAAACCGCTTTGGCTGAGTACCAAAGTGGACATTCCAAGAGCATCAGCTAATTTTCGCTTTTTTGCCACCGGCATCATGCACTTTGCATCGGAAAGCCACCAGATGGAAGATAAAGCGATAAATTATACGCTTCGTCAGCCAATCGGTGTGGTTGGATGTATTTCACCGTGGAATTTGCCCCTTTATTTATTTACCTGGAAAATTGCACCGGCGCTTGCAGCCGGGAATTGCGTTATTGCAAAGCCTTCGGAAGTCACTCCTGTTACGGCTTTTCTTCTTTCAAAAATTTGTAAAGAAGTTGATTTGCCTCCGGGAGTATTAAATATTGTACATGGAACAGGTCCGGGGGCAGGTGAAGCAATCGTTTCTCACCCGGAAGTGAAAGCCATTTCTTTTACGGGTAGCACCAGGGCCGGAGAACGAATAGCATCAATCGCAGCGCCTAAGTTTAAGAAGCTGTCACTGGAACTGGGAGGTAAAAATCCATCCATCATTTTTGCAGATTGCGACTGGGATAAAATGCTGGCTGAAACAATCCGTTCATCTTTTTCCAACCAGGGAGAGATTTGTTTATGTGGCAGCAGAATACTGGTTGAGGAAAGCATTTATGAGAAATTCAGGACTGATTTTGTTGAACGTACAAAACAGTTGAAAGTAGGTGATCCTCTTGAAGCAGGTTCGAAGCAAGGCGCTATTGTAAGCAAGATGCATTTTGAGAAAATATTGCGTTGTATAGATACGGCTAAGCAGGAAGGTGGAAAAATTTTATGTGGCGGTCATGTGGTGAAACTGGAGGGAAGATGCGAAAAAGGATTTTTTATTGAGCCAACCGTGATAGAAGGCCTGGGACCCAATTGCCAGACCAACCAGGAAGAAATATTCGGTCCGGTAGTCACACTTCAATCATTCAAAACAGAAGAAGAGGCCCTGCAACTGGCTAATGCCACAAGTTATGGATTAGCAGCAACGATTTGGACACAGGATATTTCCAAAGCCAATAGGGTAGCTATGAAATTGGAAAGCGGCATTATCTGGATCAATTGCTGGCTGCAGCGGGACCTGCGTACTCCTTTTGGCGGAATGAAGAACAGCGGTGTAGGAAGGGAAGGAGGATGGGAGGCGTTAAGATTCTTTACAGAGGCGAAGAATGTCTGTGTGCAGTTATAATTTGCCACAAAGGCACTAAGCCACAAAGCGAAATAAAAGATAAATAATGACAGAACAAGGAAAAAGAGAAAGGGAAGAACTTGTTGCAAAGGAAATTGTTGATTGTGCTTATAAAGTCCATAAACTGCTTGGACCGGGATTATTGGAAAAAGTGTACGAAGTTTGTTTTTGTCATGAATTGACCAAGAAGGGGATCCCATTTCAAAGGCAAATTGATATTCCAATAAACTATGATGGTCTGTTTTTCGAGGAAGGGTTGAGGATAGATGTATGGGTTGATAGATTAGTGATATGCGAATTAAAAGCCAAAGATGAGTTAAACGAAGTTTGGAAAGCACAAATAATAAGCCATCTTCAACTAACTGGGATGAAGCTCGGCTTCCTTATTAATTTTAATGTTCCTCTTATAAAAAATGGCATTTATCGCTTTAGGAAATAATCTTAGAGCCTTAGTGCCTTTGTGGCAAAAAATGAGTAAAGAAATAATTCAAACTAAAAATGCAGCCGTTCCCCTCGGCGCCTATCCGCATGCAAGAAAAGTTGGTAACCTGCTTTTTTTATCGGGCATTGGGCCGAGAAACCCCAAGGATAATTCTATTCCCGGATTAGAATTAGATGCAGAAGGAAACATAATTAAGTATGATATTGAAGCCGAATGTCATTCTGTATTTGCCAATGTTAAGGCAGTGCTGGAAGCAAGCGGCAGCAGCTGGGACAAAATAATTGATGTCACCGTTTTTTTGACCAATATGAAAAAAGATTTTCAGGTTTATAATAAAATATATGCCGACTACTTCACTTCCGTACAAGCCTGCAGAACAACAGTCGAAGTAAAAAGCCTGCCAACACCGATTGCTATTGAATTAAAAGTGATTGCTACAATTGACTAAAATGGAATTTCAAAATACTCCTGAATTTGCCAGGCAACTGGATGAGAAAGATGAACTTCAGCATTTCCGGAACAAATTCTACATACCCATAGTAAATGGCAAGGAATGTATTTATTTCACCGGCAATTCGCTGGGGTTGCAACCGAAGACGACACAGGATTATGTGGTGAATGAACTGGAAGACTGGGCCAATTTTGGCGTTGAAGGTCATTTTCATGCCAGAAAACCATGGATGCCTTATCATGAAATTTTTCCCAAACAATTATCAAAGATTGTTGGTTGCAAAGAAAACGAAGTGGTAGTGATGAATTCCCTTACGGTGAATTTGCATTTACTGATGGTCAGTTTCTACCGGCCAACCAAAGAACGGTATAAGATAATTTGCGAAGCCAAAGCATTCCCTTCTGACCAGTATGCATTTGAATCGCAGGTTAAGTATAATGGGTTCAATCCGGATGATACAATTATAGAAGTTAGTCCACGAGAAGGAGAACATATATTAAGAACAGAAGATATTCTTTCCGTTATTCAAGAGCATGGAGAAACAACCGCTGTTGTCCTTTTTGGCGGTGTGAACTATTACACCGGCCAGTTATTCGATATTAAAGCAATTACAGCTTCGGCACACGCAGTGGGAGCCTTTGCCGGTTTCGACCTGGCACATGCTGCAGGCAATGTCGAATTGAAACTGCATGAATGGAATGTTGATTTTGCCTGCTGGTGTTCTTATAAATACCTGAACAGCGGGCCAGGTGGCGTGGCAGGTGCTTATATTCATGAAAAACATGCGGCTGATGCATCCATCCCCAGGTTTGCCGGCTGGTGGGGTTATACCAAGGAAACCCGGTTCAAAATGGAGAAGGGATTTGAAGCGATTCCTACCGCCGAAGGCTGGCAACTCAGCAATGCACCGATACTAAGCATGGCAGCTCATAAAGCTTCTCTCGACATCTTTGAAGAGGCTGGAATAGACAAATTGCATGCAAAGCGTAAACAATTAGCGGCTTACCTGCATTATATCCTGGCTGATATCAACAGCAGGCAGTCTGAAAAAGTTATTGAAGTGATTACTCCGTCAAATGAAGAGGAGAGAGGTTGCCAGGTATCCATGCTGATGCTCAAAAATGGCAAATCTATTTTTGATGAATTGACAAGACAGAGTGTTATTGCTGACTGGCGGGAACCAAATGTGATCAGGGTTGCCCCTGTTCCTTTGTACAATTCTTTTGAAGATATCTGGAAGTTTGGTGAAATAATAAGTTCAATAATAAAATAGCCACAAAGACACGAAGTCACAATGTAAACTGCTTCCTTGTGCTTCTTCGGGCCTTTGTGCTTTAGTGGCAAAATGAAAAAAAACATTACCATCATCGGTGCCGGTTTAGTCGGATCATTGCTTTCCATCTATTTATCCAAAAGAGGCTATAAGGTCAAAGTATATGAACGCAGGGGCGATATGCGGAAAGAGAAAATGTCGGCTGGTCGTTCTATCAACCTCGCCTTGAGTGACAGAGGTCTTTTGGCGCTGGAAAAAGTGGGACTTGCTGAAGAAATAAAAGCCATATCTATCCCCATGCACGGCCGCTACATACACAACCTTGATGGCAGTACAGCATTTCAGCCTTACGGCAAAGAAGGGCAGTATATCAATTCAGTTTCGAGAGGTACATTGAATATGAAGCTAATGGACCTGGCGGAGCAACATGGAGTGGAAATATATTTCAATGAAAAACTCAGCAAGATTGACTGGAAAGATGAAGTAATTGAATTTGAGAGCAACAAGAGCAAGCCTCTGCCCAGTTTCAAAACAGATCTGATCTTTGGTGCAGACGGTGCCTTTTCTGCAGCCCGGATGCAGCACCAGTTACAGCATGATAAATTTAATTACAGTCAGTACTATATTGACTGTGGTTATAAAGAACTCACTATACCCCCAACTGCTGAAGGTGAATTTGCCCTGCAGGTCAATGCCCTGCACATCTGGCCCAGGAAAGACTATATGCTGATCGCTTTGCCTAACCTGGATAAGACTTTCACCTGCACTTTGTTTTTCCCGTTTGAAGGAGAAGCTTCTTTTGAAAAGCTGACTACTCCTGAAGCAGTAAAAAGCTTTTTTGAAAAAACTTTTCCCGATGCAGTGAAACTGATGCCGGATTACATCAATGAGTTTTTTACCAATCCCACTTCTTCACTCGTTACGGTGAAATGTTTTCCATGGATAAGAGAGGATAAGTTTGCCTTAATCGGGGATGCGGCTCATGCTATCGTTCCTTTCTTCGGACAGGGTATGAATTGTGGTTTTGAAGATTGCCGGGTGCTGGATGAGCTGATTGATAAGTACCATGAAAATTGGGGAGAGATACTAAAGGAATATCAAAGGCTTCGTAAACCAGACGGTGATGCCATCGCAGATTTAGCTATCAATAACTTCACCGAAATGCGGGATAAAACGGCTGATCCCAAATTTTTGCTACAAAAGAAAATTGAGGCAAGGCTTCATGAAAAATATCCGGATAAATGGATACCGGCCTATTCACAGGTTACTTTCAGTCCGCATATCCGTTACAGCGAAGCTTTGCGAAGGGGACAAATGCAGGAAGCTATCATGCAGGAGGTGATGGCGATGAATGGTATCACGGAGAAATGGGAGAGTGAGGAGATCGAGCAATTAATACTGACTAAACTCAACAGCAATTAAAAATGTCCATATTAACTTTGCTGCATGACAAGACACCAGATCGTAGAACAAATCAGGAAAAAGCAATCTTACCTCTGCATTGGGCTTGATACAGATATAACAAAAATTCCACATCATCTTTTAACTGAACAGGACCCTGTATTTGCTTTTAATAAAGCAATCATTGATACTACCAGGGATTTATGCGTCAGCTATAAGATAAACACGGCGTTTTATGAAGCATTGGGAGCAAAGGGTTGGGAGTCGATGGAAAAAACGGTTCGTTATATCGGCGATGAACACTTCAAAATTGCTGATGCCAAAAGGGGCGATATTGGCAATACTTCTGATCAGTATGCCAAAGCGTTTTTTGAAACACTTCCTTTTGATGCCATCACCGTTGCCCCCTATATGGGTGAGGACAGTGTAAAACCCTTTTTACAGCATAAGGGTAAATGGGCTATTGTATTGGGACTAACTTCCAATAAGGGAGCCAATGATTTTGAGCTGCTGCATACCGGCGGAGAATTTTTCTATGAAAAAGTGCTGGAGACGGTTTCTGCCTGGGGAACAGAGGATAATTTAATGTTTGTAATTGGTGCCACAAGAGCAGGCGAAATGAGTAATGCCAGAAAATTAACTCCTCATCATTTTTACCTGGTTCCCGGCGTGGGCGCCCAGGGAGGCAGCCTAGGCGATGTTTCAAAAGAAGGCATGACAAAAGATTGCGGTTTGCTGGTGAATGCCAGCCGTGCCATTATTTATGCTTCACATCATGAAGATTTTGCAGAGAAAGCAAGGGAAGTGGCTAAGGAGTACCAACAGGAAATGGCCGGCTATTTAAATTAATTTTCTTTTTTGTCTTATTCCGATAATTGCCCCCATTAAAACAGTCGGTATAAATCCCATGTAAGCGATTCCTATTTCCGGATACCGCCAGTCATATTCAAAATCATTTACCCACGCATAAAGAAATGTCAGAACCATGCCTGTTATGATTGCATGAATAATATCTTTTCTTGTTGACACTTTCACAGTTGTATATCCTCCAAGAATGCATCCTGCAACTGGTCCTGCAATTAATAAAACCGTTGAAATAATTGTCTGTGTTTTAGGTATAGATTCATCTGAAAAGCTTAGAAACCCTGCAATTAATCCTATGGGGATAATAATTGCTAATGCAGATATTACTCCTGCCACCACCGAGAAAAAATTCCGTAATATCTCTTTTGCAGGATAGCTCATTTTTCTTTTTTCTCCGGTTTGCCAGGAGTAAAACTTCCGCTGGGTTCACTCCACCAGGGAACAATATCATAGATGAAAACACCAGCAGCTACTGAAGGGTCGGTCTTTACATGACTCTCCGCTTCTTCTTTTGTGGCACAGTCCATAATGAAAAGTCCCCGCCAGGTGAAGTCATTTTTACCAAAGGGGCCGGCTGCTTTTAAGATTCCCTCTTTGTGTAATCTTTCCATATTGGAAAAATGACCCGCAAATATGGTTGAACGCTGAACTGAGTCAGTTATTTCTTTGTCTTTCGGCCCTGTTTTCAGTATTACCATCCAGAATTGCTTAACTCTTGGTTCGGCCCTGGATTTTGTTGAATCTTTTTGGGCATTTGTTACCACTGAGCAGCAAAAAAGAAAAACAAGGGAAATAAGTGCATTTTTCATTTGGTTGTTTTTACAGAATAAATATAAAACACTGGTTTCACAAAGAATAGCCGCTGCTACCGTTTTCTTACCTTTGCCCCAGTTAAATATTCAATCAACAATCTAAAATATTCTATAACGATGGCAGCCCGTACAGATCTTTTTCAAAGCCCGGATTATTTTTTAACAGACGAACTATTAACCGAAGAACACAAGATGATCCGTGATACCGTTCGCAGTTATGTAAAAAAAGAAATCTCCCCGATCATTGAAGATTATGCCCAGAAAGCAGAATTTCCTCAACATATCGTAAGGCAATTAGGTGAACTGGGATGTTTTGGCCCGACTGTTCCTGTTGAATATGGCGGCGGCGGGTTGGATTATATCAGCTATGGCCTGATGATGCAGGAACTGGAAAGAGGCGACAGCGGTGTACGGTCCACTGCATCGGTGCAGGGTTCACTGGTGATGTTTCCCATCAATGCCTACGGAAGTGAAGAACAGAAGAAAAAATATTTACCCAAACTGGCCAGCGGCGAATGGTTGGGTTGTTTTGGTTTAACGGAACCCAATCACGGCAGCGATCCCAGCAGCATGCTTACTAATTTTAAAGATGCTGGTGACCATGTGATATTGAATGGTGCCAAAATGTGGATCAGTAACGCACCGTTTGCACAGGTAGCTGTGGTGTGGGCGAAAAACGAAACAGGTGAGGTACACGGTATGATTGTGGAAAGAGGCATGGAAGGATTCAGCACACCCACCACACATGGCAAATGGAGCCTTAGGGCATCTGCCACCGGTGAACTGGTTTTTGATAATGTGAAAGTGCCTAAGGAAAATATTCTTCCGAATGTAAAAGGAATGAAAGGACCATTGAGCTGTTTAACAAAGGCCCGTTACGGTATTGCATGGGGAGTGATTGGCGCTGCTATGGATTGTTATGATACTGCTTTACGTTATTCTCAGGAAAGGATACAGTTTGGCAAGCCAATTGGTGCATTCCAGTTGCAGCAAAAGAAATTAGCGGAAATGATTACGGAGATTACCAAGGCTCAACTTTTAAACTGGCGATTGGGTGTACTGATGAACGAAGGAAAAGTAACCGCCCAGCAGGTGAGCATGGCCAAAAGAAACTCCTGTGAGATTGCTACAAATATTTGCCGTGATGCTAGGCAGATTTTAGGTGGAATGGGCATCACTGGTGAATATCCTGTAATGCGGCACATGATGAACCTGGAAAGTGTGATCACTTATGAGGGTACTCATGATATTCATTTGCTGATAACAGGTATGGATATTACCGGCTATAATGCTTTTAAGTAAGCAGCAAATAAAATGAAGATATTCCTGATAGGATTCATGGGCTCCGGCAAATCGCACTGGGGCCGCCAGTTGAGTGAAAAGCTCCGGTTGCCTTTTTTTGATCTTGATGAGCAGATAGAACAACAGGAAGGGAAGACTGTGCTGGAATTATTCAACGAAAAAGGGGAGGAACATTTTCGCCTGCTGGAAAAAGATTTTTTGCATATCATAAACGAAAGCCACGACAGTTTTATCATGGCCTGTGGCGGCGGCACTCCCTGTTATTACAATAATCTTGATTACATGAAACAGGCTGGAACTGTTGTATGGATCAATACTTCGCTGGATGTATTGTTTGAGCGGTTGTGCCAGGAAAAAGCAAACCGGCCACTTATCAAAGACCTGCCGGATGAACAACTTCGTTCCTTTATCCTGAAAAAATTTGCCGACCGGAAAATTTATTATGACCAGGCAGATGTGCATGTGGATGAAGAACCATTACAACTTGACCAGTTAATCGAAAAAATCTTTCATGCATAAAAATTATTTTCTCCTTGCCGCTGTGCTGGGAGCTATTGCGGTGGCTACCGGTGCATTTGGTGCCCATGGATTACAGAAGATCACTACAGATGAAAAAATATTACATGGTTACCATACTGCGGTACAATACCACGTCTACCATGTACTTGCACTGTTGATAGCGGCGGCTGTGGCAGATAAGTTGTCGCCCAAATTATTCAGGTGGTCTGCATTCTGCTTTACAGGCGGTATATTGCTTTTTTCAGGTTCTCTTTACCTGCTTACTTACCTGAAAATTCAGGGAAGTGCAGCTGCAAAAGCAGTCGGTCCCGTTACTCCGCTGGGTGGTGTGTTATTTATTGCTGGCTGGATATTATTAGGTATTGCAGCCGTGAAGCAGAAATGATCAGATAGGAAGTTCGAGGGTAGTTACAGTACCATTGTTGTTTTCAATCTTAAAACTTCCGCCAATACTTTCCATACGACGGTTAATATTTTTCAAACCGTTTCCAAAACGGCGCAGGTTCTCCATATCAATGCCTTTCCCATTATCAGCTATTTGAATCTTAAGCGAATGATTCAATTCTACTTTGATACTTACGGCAGTAGCGCCGGAATGTTTTAGCATGTTATTCAGGGTTTCCTTTACGCAAAGGAAAACATTCCTTCTTTTGTCTCCGGTTATCTCTTTATCGGGTATTTCATCCGGTATTTCAACCTTGCAGTCTATATTGGTATTGTCGAGGTATTCCAAAGTATAAGAACGAATGTAGGAAAGGAGATTATCCAGTGTATCATTGCCACTGTTCATACTCCAGATGATCGCATTCATCTTGTTAAGTACTTCGTCAGCAGATTGAGATATTTTATGGATTTCAACCGGGGTATTTTCTTTCATTTTGTTCCTCGCTATTTCACTCATCAGGCGGATGGCAGTCATACCCGATCCCAGTTCATCATGCATATCTGCAGAAATTCGTTCCCGTTCCGATTGCTGTGCTTTGAAAACGGCAATTTCTTTTTCATATTGCTGCATCAGGTTTTGTGCTTTCAGCGTTTCGGTTTCTTTTGTCCGTTGAATAATGGAGCGTCGGTTTTTATGATTAAGGCCGGCAAGGAAAAAAACCAGTTCCAGGAAAAGACCTATCTCGTAGTAAAACAATGCTGAACTGAATACGCCGGGCATATCTTTAAACAGATGTTCCATCATTACACTCAGCTGTGAAATGACAGAAAAAAGAAACAGGCAGAGGTTACCCCAGAAAAGATAGCGCATCAGTTTGTCTTTCCAGTTCCTGATGCTATACACTAAAAAGATAAGCACCATCAGCAGCAAAAGCAGCTTTGAAGCATTCTCAACTATATTCTCCAGTTTGAAATTGTCCGTGAAAAAGTGAAGATAGCTGTATAATAACAGGGCAACTGCCAGCATGGCAATGCCGGTTTTATAGAATTTGAAAAGGAAAGGATGGTTTTGCCGGGTATTCAGGAATTTCTGCATGAAGATCATGTAGAAGATTATTCCCAGGCCCTGCAGGATAAAATCAAGATATGCCTCCAGGAAGAAAGTGATATGTGTGGTGTGAAAATCATAAGTGGCTTTAGTGAATAGCATGGAGCCCAGCAAAAAAGCATATAAAGAATAATAGAAGAATTCCCGGTTGGCTCCTTGCAGAAAATTTGAAAATGAAAACAAGATCATCATCAGCAGCAAACCGCAAAAGACATAGGTGACCAGGTTGTCGTTATTATGACTGCTTCTGACCTGTGCCAGGAAGGAGTCAATATGATCTTTATGGATCAGCCTCGGCCTGATAGTATTGATATACGTTTTTACAAAAGACAAATGTGCTATGATGGTAGCAGAGTCGTATGCTTCAAGCGAAATAAGCCGGTAGCCAATACTGTCTTCGTTTTGGGGTAATACTGGAGGAATCCTGATTAACCCGGCGGCAGTTTTTTTATAAAGTTCAATGTTACTGTAATAGAAACCGGGAAAGAAGTAAACTGAAACTGTGGAGTCAGCGGAATTGGAGATATTGAACTGCAAGGCCAGTTTGCGGGTAACATATTCATTGGGAACAGTTCCTTTGTGTTTTATTCCCGGCGAAAACTTCAGCTGATCAAATTCTTTGGCCAGTTCTGTATTCTTATCAGTATAAGTGCTGCTGATGGTTTTGGACAATTGCCTGACAAGGCTGATCTTACTGATGTCGGTATATTGTTGCTGCAGGCTATCCTGTGTATGAGCCTTACTGCTTAGCAGCAGTAAGCCCATTGTAAAGAAAAAAAATGAACGGTATAGCCTGGTCATTGCGGGAATGCTTATCCGTCAAATGTAATACAACCCTTTTGCTTTTGCCAGTTCAGAACATACCACTTTCAGGTAAAAATTGACGAAATGGAACCCTTTTGAATGGCGAAAGATTTAGCTGATACCCCGTTTTATCCTGCTTCCGCTTTTTTATCTTTGCTCCCATGGCTGAAAAGCAAAAAAAGAAAAAAAGTCCTGCGAAAAAACCTGCCGGGTCTGATGTGCAACCATTCCGTGCCGAAAAAGAGGAAAGCATCGACCTGAAAGCACTGGCCCGTGATGAACGTACCTGGAAGATTGTCGGATCTGTATTCCTGCTCATCGCAGTGTTCCTGTTTATTTCATTTGTATCCTACCTGTTTACCTGGAAAGAAGACCAGGCCATTGCCCGGCAAGGGTTCAGCGCTTTGTTTGATACAGATGAGCCTGTGGCTAACCTGCTGGGCCGGATGGGAGCAGTGGTATCACATTTTTTTGTTTTTAAAACCTTTGGCATTGCCTCATTACTGGTTTGTACTTTCTTTTTTGTTGTGGGTATCAATCTGCTGTTCCGCCGCAAAGTGTTTTCTATCTGGCGCAACCTTAAATATGTAACTGTAGGCCTTTTGGTATTATCAGTTGTGCTGGCCTTTTTGTTCAGAAGCAATCCATTCCCTTTTGGCGGCGCTGTAGGTAATATGATCAGCGATAAAATGACCGGTGCCCTCGGCATATTTGGTACCGGTGCCGTTTTATTTCTTTTAGCCTTCGGTTATTTCATCTGGCAGTTCAATCCATCTTTTAACCTGCCACAGAAAAAACAAATGACGGAAGTGGAAACTGCCGGAGAAGGCGAAGAAGAAAAATCGGTAGCTCCTGTAGTGGCTGCCGGTAAAAGCATCAATGACCTCTATGCTGAAACAACAGCAGCACAGCAACAGGGAGGTAATTCTTTGTCCGGCGGAGCAGGTCTTAACATCAATTTTCCTGATGAGGAGCCGAAGCATGATATCAAGCTGATAGAAAAGGATGAACCGGTTGAATTGAAAATTGAAAAGCTTGAAGAAAAACAACCAACTGTAGAGAATGAAATTGTGAGTGACCTGCTGCACCAGCATGATACTATGGATATGCTGGATGAAGAGGAAGAAGCACCGGTGCAGGAAATGATACCACCGCCAGTTAGAGAAAAACCCGTTGCCAAAAAGCAGGATGATTCTTTGGAACTGGAAATAAAAGCAGCCCCTGACCCGGTGAAGGAAGAAGCTGAATCTGTGGTGGAGAACCTGCCACCCTACGAACCCACACTTGACCTGCGGGATTATAAATACCCTACACTTAACCTGCTGGAGACACATGGCAGCGAGAAAATAGTGCAGGATGCCAGTGAACTGGAAAACCACAAGAACCAGATCATTGCCACATTGCGGAACTATTCGATAGAGATACAAAAGATCAGCGCTACGATAGGGCCCACCGTTACACTGTATGAAATCGTTCCGGCTCCCGGTGTACGTATTTCCCGGATAAAGAACCTGGAAGATGATATAGCCCTTAGCCTGGCAGCATTAGGTATACGAATCATTGCGCCGATTCCCGGAAAGGGTACTATCGGTATTGAAGTGCCGAATGTGCGGAAGACCGTAGTAAGTATGAAAACATTACTGGCCTCCGAGAAATTCCAGACCAATAATTTCAGTTTGCCCATTGCGATAGGTAAGAAGATTGATAACGACAACTTCATTGTGGACCTTGCCAGCATGCCGCACCTGCTGATGGCCGGCGCTACCGGACAGGGTAAATCCGTCGGGGTGAATGCCATCCTTGTTTCTTTATTGTATAAAAAGCATCCTTCACAACTGAAGCTGGTACTGATAGACCCGAAGAAAGTGGAGCTGAGCCTTTACCGGAAAATTGAAAAACATTTCTTAGCGAAACTGCCGGGAGAAGACGAAGCCATCATCACTGATACCAAAAAGGTGATCAATACACTGAATGCCCTTTGTATTGAGATGGACAACCGCTACGACCTGCTGAAAGAAGCCGGTGCCCGCAATATCAAAGAGTACAATGAAAAATTCATCAAGCGGAGACTGAACCCGCAGAAGGGCCATCAATATCTGCCCTTCATTGTGCTGGTGATAGATGAGTTTGCTGACCTGATCATGACGGCGGGTAAAGAAATTGAAATGCCGATTGCCCGACTGGCGCAGCTGGCCCGTGCCGTGGGTATTCACCTTATCATTGCCACGCAGCGTCCTTCTGTAAATATCATTACGGGTACCATTAAGGCCAACTTCCCTTCAAGGGTGGCGTTTAAGGTTTCTTCTAAAATTGATTCCCGTACTATTTTAGATACCGGCGGTGCAGAACAACTGATCGGTAAGGGAGATATGCTGGTATCACACAATGGTGAAGTGACCCGCCTGCAATGTGCTTTTGTGGATACACCGGAAGTGGAACAAATTGTTGAGTTCATCGGTGAGCAGCGGGGCTACCCGCATGCCTTCCTGCTGCCGGAATATGTGGATGAAAAGGAACTGGAAGGAAAGGATTTTGACCTGAACGACCGGGATTCCCTTTTTGAAGATGCCGCCCGCCTGATTGTGCAGAACCAGGTAGGTTCAACCTCCTTGTTACAGCGCCGGATGAAACTCGGTTACAACCGGGCCGGCCGCCTGATGGACCAGTTGGAAGCTGCCGGCATAGTAGGTCCCAACCAGGGCAGTAAGGCAAGGGATGTGCTGATAAAAACCGAAATGGAACTGCAACAGCACCTCGATGCATTGGGCTGATAGTTACCACCTTGTTAAGATGATAAAGATCATTTCTGCCCGGGCAACCCGGTAGGGTCATTGCCTGTCCTGTATGCGTAATTGATTTATCTTTGCGGCCCGCGGAAGAAATGTTGTTTTCCACGATAAAGACCCGCCACACAAACCAAAAAGCATGAAGAATTTATACCTGTCTGCCGCCCTTTCATTCTTATCCGTACTGGCTATGGCGCAAACGAAAAGTGACCCTGCTGCCAAGGCCATCCTTGATGCGGTAAGTGCCAAGTTCAAGACATTTACAACCGTTGAAGCCAGTTTTTCTTACAAAGTGGAGAATGCTGCGGGCAAGGCCCTTTCCACCAAAACAGGTTCTATTAAAATGAAGGGCACCAAGTACCGGGTGAGTTTCAGCGGGCAGGAGATATTCTGCAACGGTACTACGGTATGGAATTACGATAAAGCGGCCAACGAGGTTACCATCAGCAAACTGGATGCTTCCAGCGGTATGATTACCCCGCAGAAACTGTTCACTAATTTTTACGACAAGGATTTTCTTTACATACTTAACGGCGAAAAGAAAATCGGCAATAAGACCATACAGGAAATTGAAATGACGCCGGTGGATAAGAGCAAGCCTTTTCATAAAGTGTATGTGCAGGTGGATAAGGCGGCTAAAACTATTTACAGCACCAAAGTGCTGGAGAATGCCGGCAACCGTTATTCTTATACGGTTACCAGCATGAAGACGAACACCACCCTCGCAGATAATGTTTTTAGTTTTGATAAGAGCAAGTACCCCGGTGTGGAGGAAGTGGATCTGCGATAGAAGTATAATTGAAATTGATTTTGAACCTGCC
>CAZWIM010000008.1:0-6061 GCA_964634265.1 uncultured Chitinophaga sp.
GCAAGTGATGAATTTCCTGTGGCGCCGCATGAAGCCAATAAAATAATGCATATTGCTTTGCCTGTTGGCCAAAACATGTTATTGGCTAATGATGTTCCGGAAATTTTGGGGCGAACAAATGAAAATGAAAACAGGAGTAAAATTTCAATCAGTGCAGAAAGCAAGGAAGAAGCCGACAAATTATTTAACGGGCTTTCTGCAGGCGGACAAATTGAAATGCCCATTTCCGACAGCCCCTGGGGTTCATACTTTGGTATGTTCAGAGACAAATATGGTATTGAATGGATGGTAGAATATGATCCAAACAAATAAGGCCAGAATTAACCAACACTAAATCAACAAACGTCTGAAATTCCCCCTGCGGAATATTTTTGTGTCCTATCCTGCCTCTCGGTAGGGAGATGTATTCATTCGTGGCCACATACTCTGTGTTCTTTGTGGCTCCGTGGGAAACACCAACATTCCGCCTGCGGAATGATCTGTGTTCATTCCTGCCTGCCGGTTCAGGGACGAGTGAAAAGCAGGCAGGTGTGGACAAATCATGTCCCCGCCCTGCATAATTCATTGACCGGAAGCCAATTGTACCCTTCGGGACGGCAATTGTAAACGTCCGGAAGCAAATTGTAACTGCCGGGAAGGCAATTGTCAACGTCCGGAAAGCCATTGTCGCTGCCGGGATGACAATTGTAAACGGCCGGAAGCCCGTTGTCACCTTCGGGACGGCCGCTGTCAACCTCCGGAAGCATATTGTAACTGTCGGGATGGCAAAAGAAACTGCCGGGATGGCAATTGTCAGCGTCCGGAACGCCATCTCCGGTGCCCGGAAAACCAGCTATCCTATCAAAACCACCAACTCTGCCAGGCTTTGTCAAACCCTTCCCCAACTACATCTCCGCTGTACCTTGGGCGAACCATAATCAATCAGGTTCAACAGCCCCAATTTGAGAATATTTTGAAATTTCATAAATATTTATTGTTTTTCAATAAATATTTATACTTTTGCCCTGTACTTTAAAAACAACATTATGGAAATAAGAATCGGAACAAAACAAATCTTGAATGTACTTAATGTACTGACATGGATCATTTTCCTCGGTTTATGCGTAGAAGCCGGCGGCATGATTTTCAACACGGTATTTGCCCTTTATAAGCCGGTAGTGGCACAGCATTTCTGGAATGATGCTGACCTGTCGGCGCTCTATGCACATGATAAAGGGCACTTCATTACCCAAACAGTACTGATGATCATTCCGGCCATTATGAAAGCCCTTCTCTTTTACCTGATCTTAAAACTGTTTTACAACAAAAAGCTGAACATGGCCCGCCCCTTCAACCCGGAGCTTACCCGGGTAGTGAACCTTGTTGCCTGGCTTTGTATGGGTATCGGCTTCTTCTCTTTCTGGGGTATCAACTATGCGGGATGGATAAAAAGCCAGGGAGTAAATATGCCTGAAATAGACTCGTTGCGGATTGGCGGTGCTGATGTATGGCTATTCATGGCCGTGGTACTTTTTGTCATAGGCCAGGTATTTAAAAAAGGAACCGAATTACAAACAGAAAGCGATTTAACCGTATAAACTATGCCTATAATAGTAAACCTTGACGTAATGATGGCCAGGCGTAAAATGTCGCTAAACGAACTTTCAGAAAAAGTGGGCCTCACCCTGTCTAACCTGTCCATCTTAAAAACAGGAAAAGCCAAAGCCATACGTTTTAGTACATTGGAAACGATTTGTAAAGTGCTGAAATGCCAGCCGGGAGATATACTGGAGTATGTGGATGAACCGGAAAATTAAAAGGTATGCGGAAAGTTTCAATACTGCTTTTGGTATCATTTATTTGTTTAGGCTCCAGTGGACAGTTCCCTGTGTCCACTGATAGCTTGTATACCTTCATAAAATCAAATTCCATACTGCGAAAATCAGCTGACTGGAAAGAAATCGATCAGGCTTACTATAAGCAGATCAAGGAGGCAAAATCACTGAAGGATACCATGAATTGTTTTGTGACTGTATTGAAAAAGCTAAATGATGTTCACTCACAACTATTTCTTAATAACCAATACTACGGGCACTACCCTGCTTTTGACGACTCCACTCTAGCCTGGCTTAAACCGTTAAATGATCGGGCTGTATCAGTAACTAACCAGGTTATTACAGAAACTATTGTTGACAATATTGGTTACATCAGGATACCCTCCTTCCAGGTTTTTGATGCAGCACAAATCAACAATCTTGCACAATCACTGGCTGACAGTGTTACTGCTATATCCTTAAAAAGTAAAAAAGGACTAGTGATTGACCTGCGGCTGAATGGCGGTGGAAACATTTATCCGATGCTCTCAGGTCTGAGCATTCTGTTAGGAAACAGGATAATTGGTTATGAAACAGATGCCGATGACAGTATAGCGAGAACATGGGAAATTAAGAATGGCAATTTTGTAATTGGCGGTTACCAGACATCATCTATAACCGTCAGGCAAGTTTCGGGTCTGGATAATTTACCTGTTGTTATACTCACAGGCCCTGTTACTAAAAGTGCAGGCAGTATGACAGCCATTACTTTTAAAGGAAGACCCAATACCCTTTTTATCGGAGAGCCTACCGCTGATGGCTATACTACCTCTAATGGTTATTTTCAATTTGCCCCCAACCTGTTTTTAAATTTTGCTACTCATTATGTAGCAGACAGGAATAAAATAAAATACAAGACAGTGGTCGATCCGGATATTTTTGTATTAAGAGGTGACAATTTTGATAACTTAAAGCAAGACAAAAAAATATCAGTTGCCATAGAATGGCTGTCAGCGAAATATGGATCGGCACAATAAATAAACTTAAATCACTGTATATCGCAAGATATCTTCACCTCCTCCCCAGGCTGCGAAATTGTAAGTTCCCGGATTATCCACCTTCCCCGTGAACTTGTGTACCGGGCATGAAAAGAGCTTGTTCATTTACAAAACTGGTGGGGCTCGGCTGGAGAATGAATTGGAAAAGATGAAATTGTCCTAAATTCAATGAACAAATACCTCATCATGAAAATTCTCCTGGCTTCCCTGTTGCTATTTATTACGATTATTTCTGCTGCACAACCCGGACTTGAATTCAATAAACGCTTTGTAGAATCAGAAGATCGTTGGGTGGCCTTTGCCTTGGGTAAAGACAGCTCACAACCCTATGGCTTCATTTATATTGATGCACAGGCCGGACTTACACTGCAGTATGAAGGCAATTTTACCGTTGGGCCGGATGGAAAATTCATTTCCAAAAAAGCAACGGAGAACGGTGCGGTGAAAATCAGACTGGAACCTAATTCAGTAAAAGTGGCTTTCCTGCCGGAGCATCGGGTAAAAGAACTGGGGCATGCATGGGTGCCGGACTGGCTTTCCATTTATAAACAAACCAGTGATAGTATCGGCCGCATGGTACGCTGGGGTTATTTCTACAACCATTGGGGCGAATCAGCCAAAGCTCTAACCTACCTTGAAAAAGCATATGCCCTTGACCCGCAAAAAGAAAATGTGGAGTTTGAGCTGGCTTACGCTTATAATGCAGTGGAACGTTTTAACGATGCCATAGCAGTGCTGGATAAAGCGATTCAACGTAAACCGGCTGAATGCCTGTATTACAAAGAGCTTTCCTATGCACAGATACATGTCAATAACATGGGCAAGGCAGATGAGGCCACCCGCAGCGGTGTGCAACATTGTGAAGACAAGAAGATGAAGGCAGAGATATGCTACAACCTTACTTACACTTATTTTAAAAACAAGGATAAAAGCAAATTTGAAATATGGGCAGCCGAAACAAAGAAATGGGCAGAGCCTGAATCCGTCTTTACCAAAAATATCGGGCTGATGGAAAAGCAACTGCAATAAAACATTTCTTACTCACGACTACAGGCTCTTATCTCCCGACTATCGACTCATTTTCTCCTATTTTTGACGCATGATCTCGTATAACCCGAAGGAATGGTTCACTTTTATATTCCGGTTTCACAAGGCTGATACTTTTCGCAAACTGATACCGCTGCTGCTGGCAATAAGCATTTACTCCGGTATTATTGCCTGGCTCGAACTGGAGTTCTGGAAACTATCAGCCAATAACTATGTACGCAACCTGACCGTACTGCATACCCTGCTCGGTTTCGCTATCTCCATGCTGCTGGTATTCCGTACCAACACGGCTTATGACCGCTGGTGGGAAGGCCGCAAACTGTGGGGCAGCTTAGTGAATAACAGCCGAAACCTGGCTATGAAGCTGAGCACCGTTATTCCGGTGGATGATAAATGGCAGCGTTCTTTCTTCCGCAAGATCATCCCAGCTTATGCCTTTGCACTCCACCATCATCTTCGTAAAGAACAAACAAGGTTAGAGTTGTTTGCAGACGATGAGCATAAACATGTTTTTCAGCAAATAGATACTACGAAGCATGTGCCTAATCAAACAGCCCTGCTCATGTACCAGCATATTCAGACACTTTACCGGGAAAACAAGATCAGTGGCGAACAGCTGCTGTACCTGAATGCCGAACTGCAATCCTTCACCGAGATCTGCGGTGCCTGCGAACGGATCAAGAACACCCCCATTCCATTTTCGTACAGTGTGTTCATCAAAAAGTTTATTTTCTTTTATGTGATGACACTGCCTTTTGGCTTTGTGTTCCAGTTAGGTTATTATGTTATTCCCGTAGTAGCTTTTATATGCTACGTTCTGGCCAGCCTTGAACTGATTGCGGAAGAAATTGAAGATCCTTTTGGCGGCGATGAGAACGATGTACCGACTGAGTTGCTGGCACAGAATATACAAAGACATATTGGGGAGCTGATTTGAGATTGAAGAAGGGCAAGCATGGTTGATCTTTTTGCGTTATCTTGATACAACTTTCACCACAAACCCCAACGCTATGACAAAAGCTTTGTCCGTATTGACTGTATTTAGTCTTTTTGTTTTTATTTCTTTTTCATGCAGCAAAGACAATGATAACGGCGGCAGTTCGCTGGATTGCAGCACTGTGGCCAAATCATTCGCCGCTGATGTAAACCCAACCATACAGGCCACCTGTAATGTTTCTGGTTGTCATGCCACGGGTAGTATCAATGGTCCCGGCCCGCTGACTAATTACACCCAGGTATTTAATGCCCGCAGTGCAATTCGTACAGCGGTAGCCAACGGAAGTATGCCGCAGGGAAGTTCCTTGTCCGCTTCGCAGAAGAATTCCATTCTCTGCTGGATAGACAGTGGCGCACCCAACAACTGATAAAACCATTCCTGTATTTCTGTTCTGTAGCTGCTTTTGATGACGGCTTTCTCAATATATTTATAGCCTAAACTGCTATTATGAGAAAGGCCCTGGTTACATCATTGTCATTCTTTTTTTCTATGCTTGTTTTTGCTCAGCAAAAACTGGATCAGCTTACAGTTGAAAAGATCATGCGGGATCCGAAATGGATCGGCACCTCTCCTTCCAATATCAACTGGAGCAATGACGGAAGCACTATTTTCTTCAACTGGAACCCCGACCAGAACCCTGCCGATTCGTTATACTATATTACCCTGACCAATAA
This sequence comes from uncultured Chitinophaga sp., assembly GCA_964634265.1. Classification (GTDB taxonomy): domain Bacteria; phylum Bacteroidota; class Bacteroidia; order Chitinophagales; family Chitinophagaceae; genus JJ008. The sequence continues at coordinate 5,570 of CAZWIM010000008.1, forward strand.
AGTACCGGCCAAAGCCAGCATAGCACAGAAACAATTACTGGATGTGGAAAATAATTATAACTACAACCAGCTGCGCACTGCTTATGTGTACGCTAAAAGCGGAGATATATTTTTCAGTGATGTAAAAACAGGTAAGACTAAACGCATTACCCAAACCACCGATACAGAAACGAACCCGCAGTTTTCCTTTAATGAAACAAAGATCGTTTATAGCCGCAGCCAGAACCTGTATGCATGGGATATTGCCACTGGTGAAACCCTGCAGCTGACTAATGTCAGGACATCTGATGCTGGCGGAAGCGGCGGTGGTTTTGGAAGAGGAACTGATGCCACCACAAGAGCTGGTAGCAATCCCCAGGAACAATGGCTGAAGAATGACCAGTTGCAATACTTCCAGGTATTGAGAGAAAGAAAAGAAAAAAGGGAATCTACTGAAGCTTACAATAAAAGCCTTCCGAAAGAAAAAGAACTACGGTCAATCAGTATAGAAGA
>CAZWIM010000008.1:6161-63665 GCA_964634265.1 uncultured Chitinophaga sp.
GGTGCACAACAGGGTACTGCAGAATTTTTTGTGTACGACAGGGTTAAAGACACTGTAATAGCTATTAAAACAGATTCCATTCCCGGCATACAGGATCTGCCCGATTATGTAAAAGATTACCCAAAGCAAGCAGAGGAAAAGAAAAAGAAGCCGGCTAACCGTGCTGTGATAGTTAGCTCTATCAGCTGGTCGCCAAAAGGAACTTATGCAGTGCTGGATATCCGTTCGCAGGATAATAAGGACAGGTGGCTAATGTTGTTTGATACAGCCAGCGGAAAAATAAAACCTTTAGACAGGCAAAGAGACGAAGCATGGGTGGCAGGGCCGGGTATCAGTTCTTTCGGCGGCGGCAACACCGGCTGGACAGATGATAATACTTTCTGGTTTCGTTCGGAAGCAACAGGCTATTCGCATTTATACACTGTCAATGTTTCGTCCGGAACAAAGAAAGCATTGACCAGTGGTAGCTATGAAGTACAGCAGGCCAGTTTGTCAAAGGAAAAAAAATATTTCTACATCAGCACAAACGAGGTGCATCCCGGCGAGCAGCATTTTTATCGTTTGAATATTGCTGATGGTAAAAAGGAGAAGCTAACAACGATGACAGGTTCCAACCAGGTGACTATTTCACCGGATGAAAAATATTTAGCCATACTTCACTCCTATTCCAACAAACCATGGGAATTGTATTTGCAGGAAAACTTTGTTGCCGGAAAACAAGCAAAGCCAGCAGGGAAGATTGAGCAGATAACCAATAAAGCACAAAGTGATGAATTTAAAACCTATGCATGGAAAGACCCGGAGGTGATCAGCTTTCCTGCAAGAGATGGTGCACAGGTGTATGCAAGAGTATACAAACCAGCCAATCCGCATCCCAATAAACCGGCGGTACTCTTTGTACATGGTGCAGGTTATTTGCAGAATGCTCACAAATGGTGGAGCAGCTATTTCCGGGAGTATATGTTCAACAACATGTTGGCGGATAATGGTTATTATGTGATGGATATTGACTACCGTGGCAGTGCCGGTTATGGCCGCGACTGGCGGACAGGCATCTACCGGCATATGGGTGGCAAAGACCTGAGTGACCATGTAGATGCGGTGAATTACCTGGTTAAAAATTTTGGTGTAAATCCTAAAAATGTCGGCCTCTATGGCGGTTCATACGGCGGTTTCATCACATTAATGGGAATGTTCAATGAACCGGATGTATTTGCTGCCGGTGCATCACTGCGTCCTGTTACTGACTGGGCTAATTATAATCATGGTTATACTTCTAATATTTTGAATGAACCTTTCACGGATAGCATAGCCTACCGGAGAAGTTCACCATATTACTTCGCCGAGGGATTGAAAGGGCACTTGCTAATTTGTCACGGTATGGTAGATGTGAATGTACATTACCAGGATGCAGTAAAACTTATACAACGCTTAATTGAGTTAGGCAAGGATAATTGGGAACTGGCTTCTTATCCAATGGAAGATCATGGTTTCGTCGAACCCAGCAGTTGGACGGATGAGTACAAGCGGATATTCAAATTGTTTGAAACGGTCCTGAAGAAATAAATCGTGAAAATACCTGATAATACCGGTGTTATGGTCTGTGGAGAGTTGACAATGCACTTTTCACAACTTCCCTATATTTGTACCTCAACAATCGGTTATGGCTAAAGAAATCGAAGATTTGGATGCAAGCCTGGCAGGAGAAGAAAACAATCAGAACGAAACAAGAGCAAGCTGGTTCAGGCGCATCAAGAAAGGAATCAATACCAAAACCTCAGAAAAAAAAGAAACACCCGAAGGCCTTTGGGTAAAGTGCCCGGAATGTAACCATATATGCACCGGGTCAGACCTGAAAGAGAATCTTTCCGTTTGCCCTAAATGCAATTATCATCACCGCATCAACAGCCTTGAGTATTACGATATTCTTTTTGATGAGCACCAATACACAGAACTTTTTGATAAAATCCGCAGCAAGGATTATCTCGGCTTTACCGACCTTAAACCCTACCAGAAAAGACTGGAAGAAATCTGGAGCAAGACCGACCTGAAAGATTCCATGCGGGTAGCTGTGGGTAAAGTAGGCGGACATGATATGGTAATTGCCTGTATGGATTTTGAATTCATCGGCGGGTCATTGGGTAGTGTAATGGGTGAAAAATTTGCCCGGGCTGTTGATTACTGTATCGAACATAAAATGCCTTATATGGTAATCAGTAAGAGCGGCGGCGCCCGGATGATGGAAAGTGCCTTCTCCCTGATGCAACTGGCAAAAACAAGCGGCAAGCTTTCACAGCTAAGCGATGCAAAACTTCCTTATATCTCATTACTGACAGACCCTACTTTTGGTGGTATATCCGCATCCTTTGGTATGCTGGGTGATATGAATATTGCCGAACCGGGTGCACTGATCGGTTTTGCCGGCCCCAGGGTTATCAAAGAAACTATTAAGAAGGATCTACCGGAAGGGTTTCAGCGCAGTGAGTTCCTGCTGGAACATGGTTTCCTTGATTTCATCGTGCCAAGAAAAGAGTTAAAAGAAAAACTGGCAAAAGTTATCGGTCTTCTTAAAAATTAATGAACAACTAAATTGATGAAAAGTAAGAGGTGATTTTACCTCTTACTTTTGTTTTATAGATGGCAGAACTAAAAAACAGGCAGGCCTATTACGATTACTTCATAGATGTAAAATATGATGCGGGAATTGTTTTGCTGGGCACAGAAGTAAAATCGCTGAGACAGGGAAGGGCCAGTTTCAATGACAGCTATTGTATCATACACAAAGGTGAGGTGTGGGTAAAATCACTACATATAGCAGAATATTCACACGGCACAGTCAATAATCATGAGCCGCTGCGTGACCGTAAACTGTTATTGGAAAAAAGAGAGATACGGAAAATAGAAGCTAAGCTGAAAGAAAAAGGTTATACCCTTATCCCTTTACGCATATATTTTAATGAAAAGAACCTCGCCAAAATGGAAATCGGGCTGGCAAGAGGTAAAAAACAACACGACAAACGGGATAGCATCCGTCAAAAAGATGCCGAGAGAGAATTGAAACGTTTCCTGAAATAACAGTTGTGTACAACTTCCTTTCTTCAAAAAAAGCATTTTTACGATCTTCAAAGCTTATGAAAAGGCTTACCTTATTCTTATTCTTTTTTAGTTTTTATACAGCAGGGGCACAATCAGTTTTTGGCTATTGGTATGGTAATGCCAATGTGAAGATCAACAGTTCGGCCAACAATTACCTGGTGGAAATGATCCTGCAGCCAGAAAAAAACTATGTAAAAGGTATCCTTAATTATTATTTCAAAAACACCTATCGCAGCATAAAAGTGCAGGGAGATTATAGTCCCACAACAAGGCAGCTTAGTTTGTACAATATTCCGGTGGTTTATCATGCATCCATGAACAACTTTGAAGTTGACTGCAATATGAACCTGCAGGCTACACTGCGGGTAGCACAGGCAGGCTCTAACCTGGTGGGCACTTTCAGAGCCTTACCGGATTACAAATATACCTGCCCCGACATTAGTTTTAACCTTGTGCTCAATGCGGACATAAGTAAAAAAGACTCCGTTTTACAGGCTATCAGCGAGTACAAAGAAAACTACCAGGTGTGGCAGCCCGGTGTGGATGATACACTGGTAGCCGTTAATGTTATTCCCCGTAAAGTGGTAAACTATGTAACAGAAAAGCAATACACCGAAAGAGAAAATGTTACAATCAAAGAAATAGAAGTTGAATCAGATTCTATCCGGGTGGACATTTATGACAACGGTGAAATTGACGGAGATATCGTTTCCATTTTTTATAATCAGAAACTGATCTTAAACAACCAGAAACTTACCCATAAATCTGTTAAGATATTTCTCGGACTTGACAGCAGTCTTACCACTAATGAACTATCCATGTTTGCAGAGAACCTGGGTTTAATACCACCGAATACTGCCTTGATGGTAATTCAGGATGGCAAGAACAGGCATGAAGTCCGTGTATCAAGCAACCTGGAAAAGAATGCTACTATCAAGATCAGAAAGAGGCAAACCAGTAAAGAGTAATCAAAACAATTCAGGCTGCTTATCTTCTTCTTTGGGCTTTACCCACTCCATTTCCGTGGACTTGCTGTAGTCAGCCAACTTTGTTCCAACCGTCTTCCAGCCGGTCACTTCCGCTATCTTGTTAATCTTTAGTTTACCCTTCCGGATTTGCGCACCCCTGCCCTGTTGCATCGCCAATACAGGTTCATCCATGGTAGTTACGGCTTCTACATAATTGCCATCACCTTCTTTTATAAACATGAATTTATTTTTCAGGGTAGTCGTTTCAATTTTAAAACGTTTTACCATGAATTGTTTCTTTTCCATGTCAGCATATACAGCTGTAACTATTTTTTCAGGATTGAATTTTTCAATGAATATTACTTTTTCCGAATCCAGTTTCTGGGTCAGTTCCTGGTCAGTGATCTCGTAATTTCCATCATTGTAAACAACCAGTATTTTATCTTCTGTATCAAAAACGCCGAGATAAGAGCCTTTTTCTTCCAGGTTCAGCCGGCCAAACTGATCATCATACCAAATTTTCTTCCCTGCAATAGTAGAACGACCGGCCTCTTTAAACTTAACAGATTTGATCGGGTATTTGGTAACCTGGTTACCCATACTACTTCTTCCCTTTATCTCAAGCTGCTCGAAATAATAATCAAACTCCTTAATGCGGGCTGAACAGTTTCCTAAAACCACTTTTACCACTTCTGCTTCACCATTAGGATTTGCAGTGAAATAATGCACCTTGGATTTTTCATGTCCTTTGGTAAGGTCGTATTCCTTATCCCTAGTTACACCAGTTACATTAAATCGTTTTGCATAGCTTACCCCACTTCCACCATCCACATATATCATGTTGTACGTTGTTCGTTCATCATTCTTTTGAAAAACCGCCGCATGCAGAATATCTTTCCCGATAAAGGTCTTGTCAGAAACCTTTACCACTTTCATTATCCCTCTTTTGGCAAAGACAATAATATCATCCAGGTCAGAACATTCAAACAACAACTCATCTTTCTTTAAACCTGTTCCAATGAATCCTTCTGCCCTGTTTACATACAATTTCGTGTTGGCTATAGCTACACTCTTAGCCTCGATAACCTCAAACTGTTTGATCTCTGTTTTTCTTTCCCTGCCTTTTCCGTATTTCTTTAACAGGTTTTCATAATAAGCCACTGTAAAATCAACCAGGTTGGCAAGGTCATGCTTCACCTGTTTTATTTCGGTTTCCAGTCCTCTAATCTGATCATTCAGCTCATCTATATCCAGTTTATAGATACGACGAACCGGTTTCTCCGTCAATTTAATGATGTCTTCCTTTGTGATCTCCCTTTTCAGTTGCTTTTTGAAGGGAATAAAAGCCTTATCAATCGCATCCAGTACTTTATCCCATGTTTCATGCTTCTTCTCCAGCTCCTTATAAATCTTTTCTTCAAAGAATATCTTCTCTAGTGAGGTGTAATGCCATTTTTCCTGCAGTTCATTCAATTTTATCTTTAATTCCTGCTCAAGCAGATCTTTTGTTTTATCTACTGATAGTTTGAGCAGTTCCTGCACACCGAGGAATTGTGGTTTTTGTTCTACAATTACACAGGCATTGGGAGAAATGGAAACTTCACAATCAGTGAACTTATACAATGCATCGATCGTAATGTCGGGAGAAATACCGGGAGCAAGATCAACCTGTATCTCTACGTCGGCGGCTGTATTGTCAGTTACTTTTTTGATCTTGATCTTTCCCTGGTCATTGGCTTTTACTATAGACTCCATCAACTGAGTAGTGGTGACTCCATATGGAACACTCTTAATAGCCAATGTTTTTTTATCTACCTCTTCTATATGAGCCCTTACTTTTACCTTACCGCCCCTCTTCCCCTGGTTGTAATCAGCCACATCTATCATACCACCGGTCATGAAATCAGGATAGAGTTCAAAACGTTTTCCACGGAGGTATTTCACCGCAGCGTCAATCAGCTCACAGAAGTTGTGTGGTAAAATTTTGGTTGATAAACCCACCGCAATACCATCAGCGCCTTGTGCCAGCAGTAAAGGAAATTTCATTGGCAGGGTTACCGGCTCATTCTTTCTGCCATCATAACTTAGTTGCCATTCTGTGGTTTTTGCATTGAAAGCAACCTCCAGTGCAAACTTGCTCAATCTTGCTTCAATATAGCGGGCAGCGGCAGCATCATCGCCGGTTCTAACATCGCCCCAGTTACCCTGTGTATCAATAAGCAGATCTTTTTGTCCCATATTCACCAATGCATCCCCGATGGAAGCATCACCATGCGGATGATACTGCATAGCCTGGCCGATAATGTTCGCCACCTTATTGAAGCGTCCATCATCCATTTCTTTCATGGCATGCAATATGCGTCGCTGAACCGGCTTTAAACCATCTTCTATCGCAGGCACAGCCCTTTCAAGGATAACATAAGAGGCATAATCCAGGAACCATGTCTTATATTGACCATGCAATCCGCTGTCATTATTTTGTACTTCTGTTAATTTATTCTTTGCTGCGCTCATATTATTCTGCTGTTTCTTCCTTTACAAATTCAATCTCGCCTTGTTTTCCTTCTGACTTTTTAATGTCAAAGTCTTTCCAGCCCTTTGATATATCACCCGTCAATTCGATTTTACCTTCATTTATCAGGTGTTTCATCCGCCACATAATAAACACATCGCCTGTTTTTATTTTCATCCGGTGAAGAGTATGGGTCAGCACCCGGGTGGCCTTTTGCCATTCTGCAGTTATATTTTTCAATATTTCTGCATCATAAAAACTTTCCTCTTTACCAACGATTTTCTTACCTCCCTCCAGGATTCTGACCATTGCATTCTCTTCTGCAATTTTTCTCCACTCATCGGGGTCAATTTCAAACTCACTCAATGTAATAGGTCGGGCCAATTTTTTTGCCTTGACAAATTCCTTTGGTTGAATTTCATGCAGCCAGGATGGGTAAAATATTTGCCCTTTTTCGTTGATGAAAGGAAGATTATTCAGGTAAAGAATCATCACCCTGCCCTGGTATTCTCTGAATTGCGGCATCAGCCAGTAATAACCCATCACATCATGCTGGTTCTGCCCCATCCATATCCACAATTCTTCAGCAGGATTCTCATCCAGTTTTGCCTTCAATTCTTTTACCGTTTCTCTGTCATCAAAACTTCCGGCCAGCTCTTCACCATAGGGCGAACCTTGCAATAAATTCCTCCACCATTCAACTCTTGCCTGCCACCCTTCTTCCGTTTCAATGCCGGCCAGCGGACCTACTGCAAAATCATCTTTGATCTGCACTACTTCCCCAGCAAGTGTCTCATCCATTTCGATCACTTGCTTCATCAGGCTTATTTCACTTTCGTTAAATACAATATGAATCATTTTAGTTCTTTTCTGTTTGAATAATATAGTAAACACAAGTAGTCAGAAAATTCCGGAAGAAAGGAATCGCTTTTATCAACGCTGCCTGCTTTCTCGGTTTCCAGCCAAATTTCCATTCATAGATCGGGTTCAGTAAGTAATGCCTTTTATGCAAAAAAATATATCCTTCTTTTTTACAAATCTTTTCAAACCGCTCTATGCTGATACCTGTATCTCTGATTTCCATCAATGCGTCTACCGGCTCTTTTTTCTTTTGCAATATCCATCTGTAGATGCCACGGGGCAACAAGTGGATATAGGGTAGCTTTGAAACCTTTGACCGGCACATTTGCTGATGCCCGCCAAATGGCATATACCAGGGAGGAAATCCAAAGAACACAATACCACCTGGGTTCAGAAAATTTTTCATCCACCCTATTAGTTTCGGTTGGTCATGAATGTGCTCAATCACATCCTTCAGCACAATGATGTCAAACCTGCCGCTGAAATCTTTTTCAATATCAACTAGATAAATATCCTTTGCCACAAACCTGATCCTGCCTGCTGCCACATCATCCGGTAAAAATTTCAATGCATCATCAATTCTTGGTGTATCCAATTCCACTCCCAAACCTTCGCATCCTTTATTGATAAAAGCTTTTAAAACACCTCCTTCACCACAGCCTATCTCTAATACCCGCATACCGGGTTTAACCGGAAATTTTTCTTCGATAAAAGGGATGACATACTTTTCAGCATTCATCACCTGTATATCAAAATATCTTTTTCTATCTGCGTGAAATTCAAACATGCCTTTTAAGCTACTTCTTCTATCTTATCCATTTCAATACGAAGATTCTCAATAATAAATTCCTGCCTGTCAGGTGTATTTTTACCCATATAATATTCAAGCAACTGCTGAATATGATCACCTTGCTCCAACCGCATCAGTTGCTTCCGCATACCTGGTCCAATAAACTGGGCAAATTCATCAGGGCTTATTTCACCTAATCCTTTAAACCTCGTTACTTCAGGCTTACCTCCCAATTTTTTCATGGCCGCCTGCTTCTCACTTTCATCGTAACAATAAATTGTTTCCTGTTTATTTCGCACCCTGAACAGAGGCGTTTCCAGCACATATACTTTCTCATGCTTTACCAGGTCGGGAAAAAACTGCAGGAAGAAAGTCATCAGCAACAAGCGGATATGCATACCATCCACATCGGCATCAGTGGCGATCACCACATTGTTATAGCGGAGACCTTCCAGACCTTCTTCAATATTCAATGCATGTTGCAGCAGGTTAAACTCTTCATTTTCGTAAACAACCTTTTTGGTCAATCCAAAGCAGTTAAGTGGCTTACCCCGCAGACTAAACACCGCTTGTGTTTCAACATTTCTTGCTTTGGTAATGGAGCCGCTGGCACTATCACCTTCCGTAATAAAAATGGTTGTTTCCTTTTGCTTTGCCACAAATTCCTCTTTTCCCTTCGTAGGGGCTTCTTCATCCAAATGATAACGGCAGTCACGAAGCTTGCGGTTATGCAGGTTGGCCTTTTTAGCTCTTTCATTGGCCAGCTTTTTTATGCCGGCCAGTTCTTTTCTTTCCCTTTCGCTTTGCTCTATTCGTTTCTTTAATGCCTCAGCGATTGCCTGATTTTTATGCAAAAAATTATCCAGCTCTTTTGCAAAAAAATCTCCTACAAATTGCTTCATCGACGGGCCGTTAACATCCACATTCACAGACCCCAGCTTCGTTTTTGTCTGAGATTCAAACACCGGCTCTACAACCCGGACTGAAATTGCCGCAACAATACCTGTTCGGATATCTGAAGCATCGTAATCTTTCTTAAAGAAATCACGGATCGTTTTTACATAAGCTTCACGAAATGCCTGCTGGTGAGTTCCCCCCTGTGTGGTATGCTGCCCGTTTACAAAACTGTAAATATCCTCACCGTAATCATTGTTATGCGTTATAGCAACTTCAATATCATCTCCCGAAAGATGAATGATCGGGTAACGAATTTCGTCCTCATTGGTCTTTCGCTGCAACAAATCGAGCAGACCATTTTTGCTGACAAAAGTTTTTCCATTGAACAATATCCTTAAGCCTGCATTCAAAAAGCAATAATTCCATATCTGGTTCTCCAGGAATTCAGGCAGGAATTTGAAGTTTTTGAAAACTGACTCATCCGGGATGAACGTAACCATCGTACCATTTAACTCACCCGTTTTAGCCTCTTTATGTTCTTTAACCAAAACACCTCTTTCAAATTCGGCTGTCTTTTCCTTACCATCACGGATGGCGGTAACTTTAAAATAATTGCTCAATGCATTTACGGCCTTCGTACCAACTCCATTCAAACCAACAGATTTCTGAAAGGCCTTGCTATCATACTTCGCCCCTGTATTTATCTTACTAACTACATCTACTACTTTTCCCAATGGGATGCCCCGGCCATAGTCCCTTACGGTAACTGATTTTCCATCAATCGTCAGCTCAACTGTTTTGCCATAGCCCATTGTATATTCATCAATGCAGTTATCCATCACTTCCTTCACCAATACATAAATGCCATCATCCGGTGATGAACCATCGCCCAGTTTGCCAATATACATGCCTGGGCGAAGGCGGATATGTTCCTTCCAGTCAAGCGACTTGATGCTGTCCTCGGTATAATCAAAAAGATTGGTTGTGTCTTTCTCTTTTGCCATTATCACGGTACGTTCTAAAGTGTAAACAATTGTTTTTCCTGTAGTTATCGGTTAAGGCCAAAAACAGGTTCAGCCATTCGGGCAAATATACCAAAACAGCCTTACCGTTAAGGATTGAGAGTTATTAACAAGTGGGGAAAAAACTAAGTTAAAACTGGCTACTTTTTACGGCTTTTCTTATCCCTTTTTTTGGTTGGTTTCACCATTGCCAAATCACCAGCTACCACCCATTCATAATCCAGCTGACGCTTGGTTAAATTTGCTGCTACCACCTTAATCCAAACCTTATCACCCATTCTGAATTTACGACCGCTGCGCATACCAGCAAGGCAGTAATCGGACTCTATATGGCGAAACTCATCGTACTCCATTAAGCTGTTGATACTGACAAGCCCTTCACATTTGTGTTCTACAGTCTCAACCCAAAAGCCAAAACTGGCTACACCGCTGATTACCCCTTCAAATTCCTCTCCAAGGAAATTTTTCATGTATTGCACCTGCTTGTATTTATTAGCAGCCCTTTCTGCTTCCATTGCGGCCCTTTCCCTCTCACTGGTATGTTTGCATTTTTCTTCCAGTTTTTTGTCCGGAATGGCCTTATCATTTAGTACATCATACAAGATTCTATGCACCTGTACATCAGGATAACGACGAATCGGAGAAGTAAAATGGCAATAGTGCTCAAAACCCAAACCGTAATGACCGACATTTTCTGTAGTATACTTTGCTTTGGCCATTGTACGAATACCCAGTTGTTCCAATACATGTTGCTCAGGCCGGCCATGTACATCTTTTAATAACTGGTTAAATGAAGCCGCTATCGCTTCCGGTGAAGAAGTATCAAACTTATGTCCGAACTTTTTGGCAAATGCGGCAAATGGCACCAGTTTTTCTTCATCAGGATCATCATGTGTGCGATAAGGAAAAGGTAATGGCTTATTGTTGATTTTGATCTTTGCAATATTTTCCGCAACGGTGCGGTTGGCAAGCAACATATATTCTTCAATCAGCTGGTGAGCTTCAAAGCTTTCCTTAATAGTAATACCGATGGGATCACCTTTCTCATTCAGTTTGAAACGGACTTCCTGTGAAGAAAAATTGATTGCACCGTTATCAAATCTTTTCTTCCGGAATTTTTGAGCGATATCATTCAGTATCAGAATTTCTTCCGCATATATGCCTGCCTTTTCTTCAATGATTGCCTGCACTTCTTCGTACGTAAACCGATGATCTGAATGAATAACCGTTTTACCCAGCCAATATTGCTTTACTTCGGCCTTGGCATTAACCTGGAAAATGGCTGAAAAGGTTAGTTTATCTTCCTTCGGCCTCAATGAACATAATACATTGGAAATATGCTCGGGCAGCATAGGGTTAACCCTGTCAGGCAGGTAAACAGAGGTAGAACGGTGATAAGCCTCTTTGTCCAGTGCATTATCTGGTTCCACATAGTGACTGACGTCAGCTATGTGAATTCCAATTTCAAAATAGCCGTTTTTTAGTTTCCTGAATGAAATAGCATCATCAAAATCCTTTGCATCCACAGGGTCAATAGTGATCGTAAAAATGTCCCTGATATCTTTTCTGCGTTTAATCTCGTCATTAGAAATCACATCAGGTATTCTTGCAGCTACTTCAAGAGCTTCTTCCGGAAACTCCAACGGGAATCCGGCATCCAGCAGTATTTCTTTCATAGCCGCATCATTACTATTCTCCGGGTCAAGCACAGTTACCACTTCGCCCATAGGCCGCTTACCATCGCTTTCCCATTGCAATAAACGAACAACTACCCTGTCGTTATCTTTAGCGCCATTGATGTTTTCTAACGGAATGAAAATATCAGGTATGGGTTTATCCATTTCTGCCACGAAAAAGGCAAATCCTTTATTCATTTGCAGATGACCGATAAATTCAGTTCTCTTCCGTTGAATCACTTTTTTAATTTCACCCTGCATTCTCCTTCCGCCGCTTTTAATTTCCTTCACTGCTACCTGCACGGTGTCACCGTGCAATGCCGTATTAAAATCAGCCGGCCTGATCATTATATCGGCATCAAGGCCCTCTGCTGTCACAAATCCCATTCCTGACCGGGTAATATCCAGTGTTCCTTTCAGCAATTGTGCTGATTTACGCTTCCTGTCATTTTGTTTCTTCTTTGAATTTTTTCTTCCCATGATAAGGTTCTATGCTTGTTTTTTAAAGTCTTTAATAAAGCTTGTCACCAGGTTCTCAAAAATTGCACCTTCGTTAAAAAGGAAGTGGTGCCGCACCGGGATAACAAAAAATGGCAACTCCTCAATCTCATTACTGAATTTTTGAAGCCTCACAGCATCTTTCTCAGTTGTTAAAATAATTTTCTCAGCTGATTCCAATTCGTCATATCTTTTCCTGATCTCATTCAGGTCATCTATAGTAAAAATATGATGATCTGAATATTGCAGCAGATGATAAATATTGCTGTGCTCCTCCAGCATCTTTTTTAATGGTCGTGGATTGGCAATACCCGAAACAAGTAATACTTCAGCAGACCGGCTAAAATCTTTTGACATTCCGGATATCACATGGTATAATTCGCCATAGGCAATAGCCGTAAAAAAGATATGCTGATGGGGTAATGGCTTGATTTCCCTGATCAATTTCTGTCTATCAGATTCATTCAGATCGGGTTTACACTTAGTTACAATGATAATATCTGCTCTCTTGTAACTTCTTTTGAGGTCACGAAGATCCCCGGTAGGCAGGTAAAAATCCCGGGTAAAAAGATTTCCGTAATCTGTGAGCAAGATATTTAATCCCGCCCTGATACTTCTATGCTGAAACGCATCATCCAACACTATGACTTCCGTTTCCGGACGGTCGTGCAATAATTGAGGGATTGCTTCGATTCGTTCCTCTCCAACTGCTACAGGTACTGCAGGAAATTTAATGTGGAATTGCATCGGCTCATCACCTATGTCAAGTGCCGTTGTATTATCACTTGCAAGCAGGTACCCTTTTGTCTTTCTTTTATAACCCCGGCTTAATGTGGCTACCTTAAAGTCATTCTTTAACCGTTCTACAAGATATTCTACCATAGGCGATTTGCCGGTTCCGCCTACTGAGAGATTGCCAACGCAAATAAGCGGCAGACCAAATTCAGCGGTCTTTAGTATTTGCTTATCAAAAAGCCAGTTACGAATTCCTATTACCAACCAGTACAGTAAAGCAAACGGAAATAATAGAATGCGAAAAGATTTGAGAAAAAAATTAGAAAACATAAGTAGTATGCGGTGTAACGCACAGGTTTAAAGGTACATCAAATTCATGCTTATCTGTTATTTCATCCACCGGTCCAAAATAGGAGAAACCGATCTTGAGGCAATTTTTATTGCAATCTTTTAAAAACCGGTCATAATACCCTTTTCCATAGCCAACACGGAATCCTTTTTTGTCAAAACAAAGCAGCGGTACAATTACCATATCTATCTCTTCGGCGGGCATGGTATCATAGCCATCGGGTTCAGGCACATTAAACGCATTACGGGAAAAAGATGTATCCTCGTCTGTAATGATTGCCTCCATTTTCCCTGTAATTGGTTCTATGCGGGGATAAGCAATCAGCAGCTCAGGAAACCTGAACTCAAGGTAATCACAAAAAAGATGGGTATTGGGTTCATTGTACTGATCGATTGGCCAATAACAGAACAACCGACTTATATAAGGCAAACTTACCTTTTGAAATTGAATGAGTAAAAGATCGTCGAGCTTAGCTTTTTCAGAATGAGAAAGCTGCATCCTTTTTTCTTTATATATACTTCTTAGTTCTTTCTTTGTCATGATTCCCTGTCTTCAATAAAAGTAGTGAAAACAGTTGTGCCGTAATTGCGTTCAGATTTATAAAATGGGAACGATTTGTATTCATTCCGGGGGGTATGCTCCAGTACAAACCATCCACCGGGTTTCAATAAATGCTTTTCAAAAATCAGACGGGGAAGATCATCAATATTTTTTAACGCATAGGGAGGTCCTGCGAAAATGAAATCGAACGTATCGGTGCAGCCATCAATAAATTTGAATACATCCATCTTTATCACTTTCATATTTTCAATATGAAGTGCCGCTGACGTCTTTCTTATAAACTCGTACATAGCCGCATCCTTTTCTACAATTGTAAGATCAGGTACACCCCTGGATGCTAACTCATAACTTATACTGCCGGTGCCGCCAAACAGGTCTAATGTTTTAAGTTCTTCAAAATCTAATTTGTGTTGCAATACATTAAAAAGTCCCTCTTTGGCTATATCAGTCGTCGGCCTGGTATAAGGCATATTGTTAGGCGGATTGAATTTTCGTCCCCCATGTTCTCCTCCTATGATGCGCATTGGGCAAGGTCATTGAGTGAAGTAAAAAAATGAGCCGGATACTCATTAGTACTTTTCCATACAGCATCTCTGAAACTAATATGAATAAAATACTGGTAAAGCTCCTTGTACAGCGCTGAATTACTGTCTATCAAACCGGATAACTGCAATTGAACATCTTGCTGAGTAAGAGAAAAATGCCTGCATATTCTTAATAATTGGTATAAGACATCTGCCGGACTTGAATACTCAAAACTACCTGAAAAAAGTAATCTACTCTGTGAAACCGCTAAAACCGAAAAATCATCCGTTGTGAAATCAACCTGCAGACAACCTCCCTCGATACCGGCATTGGAATTACGTAATTCAAGTGATTGCTGGTGTCTGAAAGTGGCTTTAGGAAACTGTCGTCGGAGCCTGTCATGTACCGTATCAGGAACAGTATATACATTATAGACCTGCCATTCTGGTATGGCTTCGCTTACCACAGAACTACCGCCGCTGATACCCAACAGGGTTGAGATAAGCAATACACCATCATTTTTTCGATAACTGCCTGCAGGAACCAGTAACTGCTTTCTGAATGCGTAGGAAATAAGCACCTGGTAATAGTCTTCCCCAAGTATGGGATAAGCAGCAAAAAAGCTATCCAACTCCTCTTCCGTCCATTCATTGGCAGAGCAATACGTTAGCTGGTAGAGAGTGCTACCCTGCTTATCAGTGATTGAATAGCCGGCTACTTTATCGGACATCAGGATCGAAAGTACTGGCTGCACCCTGTTACTTTCTGAAACGGTATGAAATAATTGTTTCAATAGTTTGTTTCTTGGCGTGCAATAATAGCCAAAAATTTAAATATCGTAGGTTTGCTCCCCTTTTAACAATGGAGGGCAAAACATCACATACATCTTTACAGGTTGATATCACCAACAGGCAGATACTGAAAATAGCCTTACCCATCAGTCTTGCATTGCTGGTACCCCAGATCAATTTTGTTACCAATAATATTTTCCTGGGTGGACTGGGAGAAAACGAACTGGGCACAGCAGGCATTACCGGGGTCTTCTATCTCATTTTTGCGTTAATTGGCAACGGGCTAAACAGCGGTTTACAAGCTTTAATGGCCAGAAGGGCCGGTCAGAACCTTCCCCATGAAATGGGAAGACTTTATAGTCAGTCAATCTGGATCGCATTAGGGTTTGCAATTACCGGTATATTAATTACGTACCTGGTTGCTCCTTTTTTTCTTCATGCCAGCCTGCGATCTCCTGTTGTTGAATTACAAGCCATACAGTTCCTTGAGATCAGGATATGGGGACTTCCTTTCCTGTATTTATTTCAACTATCCAATGCGTTTTTAGTTAGCAGCAACAATAGCCGCTACATGAAATACGCCTTTATCATAGAAGCCGGTTTGAATATTGTTCTTGATTACGGATTGATCTATGGCCATTTCGGCCTACCCAGGCTAGGATTTAATGGTGCTGCGGTAGCTTCTGTTATAGCAGAGATCGTTGCAGTAATTGTCGTTTTAAGTATTATATATATCAAAAAGTTTCACTCACAATTTAGCCTTTTTAAATACTGGCAATACAACAAGGAACTGGCAATGCTTTACTTCAGGCAATCCTCTCCTCTGATCATGCAGTACCTGCTCAGCATAGTAGCATGGATGCTTTTTTATATCCTCATTGAGCATTATGGGGAAAGGCCGCTGGCTATCAGCAATACAATGCGAAACATTTTTGGCGTATTTGGAATTTTTATCTGGGCTTTTGCCAGTACCAGCAATGCCATGGTAAGTAACATAATTGGGCAGGGCAAGAAAGACCAGGTGCAGCTCCTTATCAAAAAGATTATGTTATTGAGCCTAGGCTTTACCAGCATTCTCTGCATACTGATGAATATCTTCCCGGATATTTTCCTACAACTTTTTAGTGAGGATCAAACTTTTGTTGCAGAGGCCCTTCCTGTAATCAGGATGGTCACGATTGGTGTTCTAAGTATGTCAGTGGCCACTGTTTGGCTGAATGCTGTAACCGGAACAGGGAATACAAAAATGAATTTACTAATTGAAATCATTGCAATATTCCTCTATAGCATTTATGTATGGCAAGTGCTATATGTCTGGAAACTGTCAATGGTGTGGGCATGGGCATCCGAATTACTCTACTGGACAGTCTTATTCTTACTTTCATTTTTATATATTCGGAGCGGCAAGTGGAAAAATAAAGTGATTTAAAATTCCTTTTGATACCTGACTGCTACATTACCATTAAAACCGACTATAGGCGGATGAAGCTTTCTTATAGAGATATCCACTTTCTGAACTTCCCTAAATTGCTGGTAAATTTCCTCTGCAAGGGACATAGCAATCGTTTCAAGGAGATCAGTTCGTTCTTGCATTCTCTTTTTCACTATGTCAAAAATTACCGCATAATTGATAGTGCCTGAAAGTTCATTTACGATCTCATTTTTGGGGCGATAACTGACATATAAATTGACCTCAAACTCATTGCCTGTAATCTTTTCCTCCTCATACAATCCATGAAATGCATGAAACTGGAGACCGTTGAGTTCTATCGTCATTAATCCGGCCATACTATTTTTAGTGAATTCCTTTGGCGCTAAGGTAGCGTTCTGCATCCAGGGCAGCCATACAGCCACTGCCGGCTGCAGTTACTGCCTGGCGATAAATTTTATCCTGAACATCACCTGCTGCAAAAACACCTTCAATGTTTGTTTTGCTGCTTCCCGGAACAGTTTTTACATAACCAGCCTCATCCATATCCAGCCATCCCTTGAAAATTTCAGAATTGGGCTGGTGTCCAATTGCTACAAAGAAAGCACTAACAGGGATCTCCTGTTTTTCACCCGTCTTATTATTTTTTATTCTTACACCCGAAACTTTTTTATCTCCCAGCACCTCATCCGTTTCGCTGTTCCAGTATATTTTTATATTTGCTGTGTTCTTTACTCTTTCCTGCATCACTTTACTGGCTCTCATTTCATCTCTCCGAACAATCATATGTACCTGTGCACATATTTTAGAAAGGTACAACGCTTCCTCAGCAGCTGTATCGCCTGCGCCAACGATCGCCACCTCTTTACCTTTGAAGAAAAATCCATCACATACCGCACAAGCACTGACGCCGTAACCATTTAATCGCTGTTCACTTTCCAGGCCCAGCCATTTTGCCGAGGCACCAGTTGATATAATCACTGAGTCAGCCTCAATCCACTTTTCTTCATCAATCTGTACTTTATGCACCGGGCCGGTAAAATCAACTTTCGTTGCTAGTCCATACCGGATATCTGCTCCCATCCGGGCAGCCTGTTTTTCAAAATGCACCATCATTTCAGGTCCCTGTATGCCATCAGGATATCCGGGATAATTTTCAACTTCGGTTGTAATTGTTAACTGACCCCCGGGCTGAATTCCCTGGTATAATACAGGCTTCAAACCTGCCCTGCTTGCATAAATTGCTGCTGTATATCCTGCCGGTCCTGAACCTATAATCAGGCATTGAACTCTTTCATTTGCTTCCATACTGGGAAATTTATATCCGGCAAAAATAGCCGTTAATAGTATTTGATTAATGTGACATTAGTCCATCTGTTAATACTTGTGGACAAACTCAATCTTTTGATCGACAGATTTTATTGTGGAATAATGATCGTTCTGTACTGAGCAGCATAACCACCAAAATAGCCCAATGCACCTCCTGTTATTTTGCTGATCACCTTGGTTGGTGATGAAAAAGGGTTTCCAACACTAGCGTAGGTAAATTCCATTGTACGCCAAAAATCATATGTGCCTTTGTCTATATTAGCCAGCTTTAGGGTAACCGTATCACCACGATTAAAAAAAGAATAGTTTTCTGGTATTGAGCCGGTTCTTGGAATTCCTCTTTCCACCTGCACCTCATAAGTTGTGCCATCGATAATTTGGTCGTCGTAAACTGAATTTAAACCAGGATAAAAAGGTTCCCTGTTTTGCTTGGTAAAATACCTGATATAATCACCAAAACCTGCAGGATCTGTTGCTTTCACCATTAAAACTACTTTATTAGCAGGATTACCAGCAGGGGCAGGCTTCCAGTATAGAGAATCGATCTGCCGGGTTATCCATGGAATCCTCGTTGATGCTGTGTATTCTTTTCCATTACTTATAATTCGTAATGTATAATTTGTATTTAGTTGCCCGGTAATAATTGTAGCAGGACTGGCCTGGTCATTTGAGTAGTAATATAAATTGCTACCCGTCGGTGTCAGGATGCTATATTCTTTCAATTTATGTGTACGGGTACCGTCTGATAGGTATATTTCTGCACCGGAAACTGAACTATTGGCCAAAATATCGTAGGAAACAGACGAAAAATAGTCAATACTGCGGGACAAGTAAACAAAAGGGGCTTGCCCATTCTCAATGGTGGCTTCCACTACCAGTTTAGGTTCCTGTGACGCAAGCTTAAAATCAACTGTTTTTTCGCAGGATGAAAGAAAAAAAGCTGAAAGAAAAACCAAAATTTGATAAGGAACTCTCATATTTACTGTAAAAATAACCAGCCAGGCTTGAAATAGTTGACATAAAAAGAACTCCGGTCTTATTTGAACAAGACCGGAGTTAAAGTACTGATATACCCACCAACCTGCCTCCGCAGGCAGATTCTCATAACTTAGCCGAGATATGCTTTTAATGCGCTGCTATAACGGGCCTTTTGCAACCGCTTAATAGCCCTTTCTTTGATCTGGCGGATACGTTCCTTGGTAAGATCGTATTTCTGCCCGATCTGCTCAATGGTTACTCCGTTTTCACCATCAAGGCCAAAGTAAGCATTAACAATCTCAGCTTCCCGGGGAGAAAGTGATTTCAAAACCCGGCGAATTTCATTTCTGAGTGAATCTTTCATCACATCATCATCTGTGTCATCGCTGCCTTCCAACAGATCACCCATAGCAACATCTTCAGCTTCATGCACAGGGGCATCAAGTGAAGTGTGACGGGTGTTACTCTGGAAAATGTTGTTGATCTCCGTTTCACTCATTTCGAGCAATTCAGCCAGCTCTTCGGTTGAAGGCTCTCTTTCATGCTCCTGCTCAAAAGCCATGTAGGCCTTGTTTGCTTTGTTGTAGGTGCCAATTTTGTTTTGTGGCAGGCGGACTAATCTGCCCTGCTCTGCCAACGCCTGCAGGATGGACTGGCGAATCCACCATACGGCGTATGAAATAAATTTGAAACCCTTGGTTTCGTCGAAGCGTTGTGCCGCTTTAATTAAGCCGAGATTACCCTCGTTGATCAAGTCACTTAGTGACAACCCCTGATGTTGATATTGCTTGGCCACAGATACCACAAAACGCAGATTCGCCTGTACCAATTTGTCTAAAGCCCTTTGTGCATCTAAAGGGTTCTTATGAAACATTTTGATACGCTGGGCCAGTGTAGTTTCCTCTTCAGGAGTGATCATTGAAATCTTAGAAATCTCCTGTAAGTACTTTTCAACTGCCTGTGAATCCCTGTTTGTGATCTGGGTAGCAATTTTGAGCTGCCGCATAATTAAAACTGTTTAAGTATCAAACGAATAAATGACAGTCTTTGTTTGCAGAATGTTGCAAATGGATAGTTAATTGCAATAATATGAATTTACCGTCCGGGACTGTCTGCAAAGGTAGCTAATAACAGCGGTATCTCATAGCATAATGGCGCTAAAATTACTCACAGAATCCTGTGCAAACGTTTTCTAATGTGAATAATCCTCTAAAAACTGCTCCCAGCCTAACTTTCACCGGTTAATTGACTCAAAATAACTTTTAACCTTAACCCTTAGCCGCAGGAACTTTTTTTACCTGTCTGTTCAATATTATCCATAGTACAAGACCTGAAAGGAAGAGTAATGATGAAATGACCTCAGCCTGGGTAGGTTGAAATCCAAAGATATTGATACGGGTATTTACCCTAATTTTTTCAATGAAAAAACGTTCAATACCGTTGAGCATCAGGTATAAAGCGAATAAAGTGCCAGGAACTTTTAATCTTTTTCTCAGGCTCCACAAAATAAAAAAGAGAATAAAACAAGCCACTATTTCATACAAAGGCGTTGGATAAACTGCTTCGGGCAACTCGTTGCAAAACTTGCCTTCACAACCTGGTATTTTGATGCCCATTTCGTTTACGTTATGTGGGTACTTATAAGCCCACATCCAATCGGGTAACCAGGAAAAAGGCTTGGGATTATTATTCACAATGCCCCAGTCACCATCTCCGGAAACCTGGCAACCAATCCGGCCAACAGCATAAGCGATCATCATGGTTGGACCAAAAGCATCATTCAAGTGCCAAAAACCTATCTTATGCTTTTTAGCGTACCACCAGATAGCCAAACCAGCACAGATTAAACCCCCGTAAAAAGTAAGCCCTTTTGCCGATAAGATATAATCGGAAGGATGCTTCAGAAAATCAGACCAGTTCTCAAAAATATCAAACAGTTTAGCTCCCACTAAACCAAAAACAAGAGCAATAATGGTAAGCTCTCCTACCCTGTCATGTGGCCATATTCTTACTGTTCGTTTTTCCGGTTTAGCCAGTTTTTGTTTATTCTTCTCCCACCATTTTAAACCTGCAAAAAGGAGTCCTAAGGCAATACCAGCCGGCCAGCTTCCCATTCCTGAAAAAATGAAAGCCTGTGGATCTTCAGTAGCTGAACTTTCGAGAATAAACAGGGCAACAATTTTATATCCTAATACAAAACCGAGTAAAAAATTCAGTCCTAAATCCAGCATACTAGCCGGCTGTCCCACCATTACCTGCATCTCCGTAGGCTGAAAAAGACCTTGCCTGCTTTTCCGCTTCAACTCACTGGCCAACACCACTGCAGCAATAATGAAGGCGATGGCTACAAAAAAACCAAATGAATTAACGAAACGAAGAAAAGTCCATTCTACCCCAAAAAGGTCTTTAAAAGCATAGTATAGATTAGGATACATGAATACTTAATTGGTTGGGGGCGAATATACTAAAGAAAGCCCCGAGTTGTCATTTTTAATCTCTAAGATTTGCATTAAAAAAGCCCCGAGAAATCCGGAGCCTTTTACTTTTTTTAGACATATAAGAACTTAGTTACAATGCTGCTCAAACGCACCAATGAGGTTCTGGGCAATTACCTGTGCAGGTCTGCCTTCGATCTGGTGCCTTTCGATAAAATGTACCAATTGCCCGTTCTTAAAAAGAGCTATGGCCGGTGATGAAGGGGGATACGGCATAAGATGCTGGCGCAATGTTTTGACAGCTTCTACATCAAAACCAGCAAAACTCGTAGTAAGGTAATCCGGCTTCTTGGGAGTATTATGAACAGCCATTAAAACACCCGGACGGGCAGTACCGGCTGAACAGCCGCATACGGAATTGATCATAACAAGGGTAGTTCCTTCTTTGGCGAGTTGTGCTTCTACTTCAGCTGGCGAAAGAAGTTCTGTAAATCCATTCTCGGTCAGTTCCTCTTTCATGGGTATTACTATTTCCTCTGGATACATAGTTTATCTGTTTGATTTTTAATAAAACACAAAGCTATACAAATTGTTGGGCTGATATCAACCATACCAGGTGTAGAAGTAATTATGGCAGCAAAAATTTCTGAATTCGGAAATAATGTCCCTTTTCGTTCATGAAAACTGACAGCTATGACACTCCAATCGGCCGTGGTATGGGGTTTGACGATCCCTACTCGTATTATTTAATCTAAAAAACTATAAGCTATGGCATACGTAAAATTCAGCAGAAAACCTTTTGAGGGCACATTTACCAATCTGGTCGATGACCTTTTTACCGAGTTGCCGGTATTACTTAGCAGCGGCTTTAACAATACTGTAAGAAAAGATTCTGTTCCTGTAAACGTCAAAGAAACAGAGAAAAGTTTTCAACTTGATGTTATTGCTCCGGGCTTTGACAAAACAGATTTTAAAGTAAATATCGAACAAGATATTTTGACTATATCTGCTGAAAAGACAAACGAGCTAAACGAAGAAAGTAACAAACAAATACGGAAGGAATATAGCTTCCGGTCTTTTAAGAGATCTTTCACATTGGATGAAAAAATTGATGCAACGAACATTGAAGCATCTTACGTCAATGGTGTGTTGAGATTAAACCTTCCAAAAAAAGAAGCTGTCAAACAATCAGCGACTGAAATTGTAATAAAATAAGTTCTTACAGAAAAGTTTTCTCATAAGCAGTTGGTTTTGGTTTACACCCTCCGTTTCTACGGGGGGTTTCTTTTTTCCGGTATCTATTCCTTACATCCCTGTCTCCTCCTGGTATCTACCAGGTATTGAATTTTCCACTCACCATTAAATCTCACTAACTGGAAAGAGTTTACGCCACAATGGCTAAACTGACCTTTGTAGTAAAAATTATATGGTGTCCATGCCATCGCCAAAGGCCCATCAACTTTTATAGTTTCAAAAATGATCCTTTCATCGGCGTTCCCTTTTGCTTCTTTGGCAATGAAACTGATGAAACCAGAAGGCGATTCATTTCGCACAATCAATTTTCCTTCTTTGTTTCTTGATATCGTCTGCATAATCATGCTGTCAGCAAAGCAGCTTTTAAGCATAGCGGTATCAGCTTCTCGCATACCAGTGAGCATTTTATTGATGACATTTTTCACAGAATCTTCTGCTGACTGAGCATATACTGAGTTTCCAAAAGTGATCATTGTTAAGACTATCAAAAAGTATCTCATAAAAAAAGATTTTATGACTTTATGGCAAATGAATTGGTTGATAAATACGTTCGGTAATGTTTCAAATATAAAATTACTTGCCATGCAAACAGCCAGATTAGTACAAGCGGTAATAGTGATGCTGATTGTGGCATTAGCCGCCAGTTGCGCTGTTACAAAAGAATATAGCAGTAAGCTATTTGCACCCAGAACAACAGTGCAAAAAGACAGTCAATCATTTGCCCTACGGTTTCTAGAAATTGACAACAATGAAAAAAGTACGGAAGACTGGGTAACAACAGACATCATCAGGGGCATCGACACCGCAATAAGTACTGCTTCCCTTGACAACCTCGCAAAAACCCTACCTTCTGAAAGAAAAAAAGATTCTGTGCAGGTTAAAAATTCAGACAAACAAGGAGCTCCAATGGCATCCTCGTCAGAAAAAGATACTCCGACAGATGAACCTGTGGCAAAGACCACAAACACTAACGGAGTAAGGTCAAAAAAGACAAGGGAAGAATGACTGATTTTCAAATAAACCGTATCTCCTAACAATCAAACAAATAGTCATGAAAAGAACATTTATTTTTACAACGGTAACAATTACTGTTCTTGCTTTGGTTCTCACAAGTTGTAAATCCAGCCGGGTTTGGGAAACCAAGGACAGAAAAGAAAGAACTTCCAGAAACAATCCACCACCACCTGCATCTGCACCTCCCCGCTATTACAGTTCAGTAGCCCTGATCATAAATCCAACTCCGGGCTTTACGATGAACCGTTATCATGACGGAAGGTATTTTCATCGTAGTCCGGGTGGCTTACTTTATTGGAAAGGCTACGACAATCGTTTCTTTCTCGACGGATCTTATCTGAACCGCATCAGCTATTCAAAATGGGAATATGACGAGTGGAGAAGATATAAGAGAGCATCAGAGAGTAATCGCAGAAGATATTAAACAAAAAAATAGAACCCCAAATGCTGGCTGTTTTGAAATCCGGCCAGCATTTGGAATTTATTTATATCCCAGGATTTTCAACATGCTTTGTGCAGATTGTTCTTTTGCATATACCCAGTCAACAAGTTTTCCGTTCTTATCATAGCCAACAATGACATGCTTGGGCGAAGGGATAAGGCAATGCTTGATACCTCCATAGCCACTGATCTGGTCCTGGTATGCACCTGTATGAAAAAAGCCAACATATAAAGACTCTTTATCACCATTCACTTTGGGAAGAAATACTTCATTAATATGTTCTTCCGAATCATAATAATCATGACTATCGCAGGTAATACCACCTAATACCACCCGTTGATAATCATGGTCCCATTTATTGACTGGTAGCATAAGGAATTTTTCTCCGATTCCCCATGTATCCGGCAAAGTGGTTATAAAGGAAGAGTCTATCATATACCAGGTTTCCCGGTCATTTTGGACTTTTTCCGCAATTACTTTGTAAATGTGTGCCATACTCTCCCCTACAGTATAGCTGCCAAATTCTGTAAAAATATTGGGCATTGGCACTTTGGCCTTTTTGCATGCAGTTTTAATGTTTCTTACAATTTCATTGATCATGAACTGGTAATCATACTCAAATCCAAGAGAGTGTTTTATAGGAAAACCTCCCCCGATGTTAATTGAATCCAGTTCAGGACAGATTTTTTTAAGCTGGCAGTAAAGGTTAATAACCTTATTCAGTTCACTCCAGTAATAGATGTCATCCTTGATTCCTTTATTCAGAAAAATATGCAGCATCTTTAGTTGAAACTTGCTTTCATATCCTTCGATCCTGTCTACATAAAACTCCAATATATCCTTAGCCCTGATCCCCAGCCGGGAGGTATAAAAAGGAAAACTCGGTTCTTCTTCAGCAGCCACCCTTATTCCTAATTTGAAGGGAACCTTGACAGAGGAAGAATAGTCTTTCAGTTCTTCTTTATTATCTAGTACAGGAATTACATTAGAAAATCCAGAATTGATGAGATTCGCAATTCTTCTGGTATACCCTTTTTGCTTAAAACCATTGCAAATAATGTGTATATCCTTCGTTATTTTCTTTTTCTGATATAATTTTTTGATGATCTCAATATCGTACGCATACGATGTCTCAAGGTGAATTTCGTTTTTCAGTGCCTCTTCCACCACAAAACTAAAATGTGAGCTTTTAGTACAATAACAATAGAAATATTTCCCTTCGTACTTATGCTTCTTAAAAGCGGCCGCAAACATCTGTTTGGCTTTCCTTATTTGCATCCCTATTTTTGGCAGATAAGTAAGCTTCATAGGTGTGCCATACTTTGCAATAAGGGCATTAAGATCAAGACCGTTAAAGAACAAGTCACCCTCTTTTACTTCAATCCCTTCCTGTGGAAAATTAAATGTTTGCTTAACGAGGTCGTGGTAAGAATTAGTCATGAAAGCCGGAATGGGTTAGGCCATAAAATATTTTGACGGCACAAATGTATAAGATTGGTGAAATTGAAGGGCAAAAATTTATGACCAGCCGGCTCCATGTCAAATTTCTCTTGTCCTGACAATCCTGTTTTCAACAGGTGTTACTTTGTAGCCGTTCTGGCGGAGCAGGTTGATCACTCCCTTTTCACCCGGTAAATGCCCGGCCCCAACAGCAATAACTAGAGACTTTTCCGGCAAAAGTTCATTCAACTTTTTTACCCAATTAAGGTTTCTATGGTAAAGCAGAATATCTGTGAATCCAGACATGCCTGCATCAGATTCTACCATTAGCTCCTCCAGTTTTTTCAGATCCTGGTTTTTATAGGCCTGAAAAAGTTCATTTAGCTGCTGGTTATCGCTGTCGCCAGAGGTGGCGCTGTCAATATAACTCACCAACTGAATTGCCTGTAATTTGTACGGGATACTATCAAGTACACCAGCCTGGTATGACATCGTCTCCAGGCCATTTATTTTTTTATTACCTTTTTTAGCCTCCTCCATTATTACCTGCTCCATTACTGCTGTATTATCACAATCTAGTGAACCCTGCTCCAGTGTTGAAGCGGCCAGAATAGGTTTGTAGGTCTCAAGCATGGAGAAAGGGAGCATAGACCCTTTTTTCTCGAAATACTCTTTTACTTTCTGGTAATCTTTTTCGTTCAGCAAGTCCTTTAATGTAGTATCTCCTCTCATTTTCATCTTACCCATAGCACCAATCATCTCAAACAAGTTGTCCATATCCACTTCAAAGTAGACCTCATCACATTCTTTGATGATCTTTTTGAAATTGTCACTAAGGCCGGCATCATCCGCACAAATCATATGGATGGTTCCATACAGGTAAGAAGGTTTTTCAAGCCCGTTGCCGCTTATCTTCCACAAAAGTGTATTTGCATTGCTGTCTTTCTGGCTCCATGCTGCTATTGCCAAGAGGCTAAAAAATAATCCGGCTCCAAATCTTTTCATTCAAATTTTTTTATGCAAATTAAAAGAGGTTTTTTATTCCGGGAATTGTACCCCTATCCCGCTACCAGTAAAACGAATAAACAAGAATCTTTCCGGACTGTTTTTTATGTCTTTGTGACAGAAAAATCAATAGAAAACTTCTTCCCAATACCGGGAAAATCTGACACCCCACTTCACATTTAGTTCATTTTGCATGATTGGCAGACCTAGCTCCTGCTTTACAGCCAGTAAAGGCAGGTTCACTCCAGCCCCCAATGCGGCAGAAATGGTTCCTTGTACCCTGGGATTTACTTCCAATACCAGGTATTCACCCTCTTCATTGGCCTTAACTTGAATTCCAATATTTCCATGTAATTGCAACTCCTTAATGATTTGGGTGGAATAGTTAATTATATTATCATTCTTTACAAATTCACCTTTTACGGAAATGCCATTGATCATCTTTTTACGCAGGCGGGGCAAAACCAGCAAAGCCTTTCCCTGATCACAAAGACAATCCACCGAATATTCATCGCCGGGAAGATATTGGCTAACCAACAATTCCGGAAAAGGGGCGGATGAGAGGACCCTTAATGCATCATTTAACCTTATGAAAACGTTGCTGGGCTTTTGATTAAACAATATATCTGCTTCATTGAATTGCTCTGATATAATACGAAACCCCCTGCTTCCGTTGGAAACAGATGGTTTAAAACAAACTTGTTTTGAAGGGTAACCCAGTTCTGCAACAGCATTTTGAAATTGCTCAATTGTTTCAACAACCCTAAAATCTGGAATTTGCATTCCCCTCCACTGAAGAAACTCGTAAAGACGGCTTTTATTATTAGCTATCTCAAGAGAAGCAGTTGATGAAATAAGCAGTTTTGTCCCCGCTAATTCAAACTCTTTTATTCGTAAAGAGAGCGGTATCAGTTCTTTTGTCACCAACGGCATCAGCACATGAATATTCTTTTCCCGGCATATAGAAAGAACAATATCAGAAAAATCAGCCTTATCAGCCGTAGGTATACACACAAAATCATCGGCAAGATATTTACCTGATGCTTCGGGATCAGCGTCTGCACATACAACATGAACGCCTTTTTCTTGCCGGAGGCATTTTAAAATACCAGCAGCACCTGGTGCACCGGCCCCGGTCATTAAAACATTAATTAATTCACTACTCACTTGTTAAAAGTAAAAAATATCCGGGATCAATCAGTTTAATTAACTACTGCTTCCTGGCCGTATAATTGATTCCTGAATTTTAAAGATGGGGATGGAATAAAAGCCCCCAATCCCATTTTGCCCCATTTCTCATCCACAGATTTAATCGTTTCATCATTTGCAACAATAATATTAGGCCAATCCCTTTGAAAATTATCAAACTCTTTGGTCTTACGGGTTCCGTCAAGACCCATACAGGCAGTGTATGGCATTTGTGTCGATCTGTACAAATGGAAGTCACGTTTAGGATCCAGGTTATTGCAAAACCTCCACAAAGCAGTAGCCAGATCATTTGCATCAACAGTGTGCTCTACATACAACACCATTTTCACACCATTTAATTCATTCAAGCTACATAGCTTCTCATGTAATTCTTTGATATGACCGGGCCTGTTTTTTTCTATGGATACAATCAAACAAGGTATTTGCTTCTTCAAAAGTGCTGTATTAACCGACTTTATTTCGGAAAAAAATGATTTGAGAAATACCTCCTCTAACTGAATTGAATTTGCAGGCCATTGATAGTTATCATCTGTTTCTTCCTCTGCTTTTTTTGTTCCGTCAATGCACATCTTGCCACCAAATCCCAGCTTACTGCAGCTATGATCCAAAACATCCATAGGACCAGTAGAGAAATAAATATCAGTTGCCGGGTTCAGATTTTGAAAAACATATTTCGCCAAAGACTCGTAATCCTGTATCCTTACTTTTTCATCAGCCAGTACCAGGATCTTATTAAACATCATCTGCCCCGCTCCCCACATAGCATTCATTACTTTCTGTCCCTGTCCTGCATACTCTTTATTGATTTTTGTGATAACAAGATTATGAAAAACACCTTCAACCGGCATATCCATGTCCATGATTTCGGGCACCATAGTCATTTTGATAGGCGCCAGGAATATCCGCTCAGTAGCCTTACCCAACCAGGCATCCTCCTGGGGAGGAATTCCTACAATGGTAGCCGGGTAAACGGGATTTCTTTTATGTGTTATCGCAGTGATATGAAATTTTGGATACCAGTCAGCAAGTGAGTAATAACCTGTATGATCTCCAAATGGCCCTTCCCAGATCAGTTCATCAGCCGGATCCACATACCCCTCAATAATAAAATCTGCATCTGCCGGAACTTCGATTTCTGGCTGGGTAATGCATTTGACCAATTCCACCTTTTTCTTCCTCAAAAAACCAGCCAGCATGTACTCATCCACATTCTCCGGTAATGGCGCTGTGGCAGAGTATGCATAAACCGGATCGCCACCTAATGCTACAGCAACAGGCATTTTTTTATTGAGTTTCTTATACTCAGAAAAATGTTTTGCTGAAACCTTATGCTTATGCCAGTGCATACCTGTAAGTGTAGGACCAAACACCTGCATACGGTACATACCCACATTGCGGCTGTTTGTATTGGGCTCTTTGGTATGAATAACGGGCAGTGTTACAAAAGGTCCCCCATCTTTTGGCCAGCAGGTAATTACCGGCAGTTTAGTTATATCCGGGTTTTCCATTATCACCTCCTGGCATTCACCCCTTCCGCTCTTTACCTTTGGCATCCAACTGGCAAACTGACCCAATTTGGGCAACAATTTCAACTTATCCAGGATACCCTCTTTTGGGGCAGACAACATCTTAAACAGATCTTCAATTTCCCGTGCCACATCATCCAAATGATTTACACCAAGCGCCATGCACATCCGCTTTTCACTTCCGTATGCATTCATCAGAACAGGAAAATCATACCCGGTATTTTCAAACAATAAAGCCTTTCCACCGCCACCGGATTTACTAATTCTGTCAGTAACCTCTGCAATTTCCAGTTTGGGATTTACATAAGTTTTGATACGGACCAACTCTCCTGCTTTTTCAAGAGCTTCAATAAATTGCTGCTGATTTTTCCAGGCCATATATTATTTTGAAAGTGCAAAGTTACAACACCACCCCAGAGTATTTGTTCAGAAACAAACTATTCTTGCCATCAAACAACCCGTTTATCAAATTTGTAATTGTAGCCTGTTTGATTTCCTTATTTTAGTCATTCATAAACAATAAACAAATGATGCGATCAAAGTACTTTCTCTTAGGCTTGGTATCTATAGCCTTCTTTTTCGTCTCCTGTAAAACCTCTTCTAAAAAAGAAGACAGTAAACAGGATGTGCTGGCGGCCAATCTTGATACTACGGTAAGCCCTGCCGATGACTTTTTTATGTATTCCAATGGAGGGTGGATTAAAAAGAACCCCATACCCGGCGATCAATCGTCATGGGGAATAGGCAACCTGGTAATAGAAGAAAACCTTAAGCGCCTCCGGGAAATCTCTGAAAAAGCTGAAAAATCAAATGCGGCAAAAGGAACACCTGAACAGAAAATAGGTGATTTCTGGACAACAGCTATGGACAGTGCCAAAATTGAAACGGATGGACTAAAACCGCTTCAGCCTTTATTAGATAAAGTAAATGCCATTACTGATATAAAATCTCTCGTAAGCACTATAGCTGAGTTGAAAAAAGCAGGTTCATCCACATTATTCAGTGATTTTGTTACACAGGATGACAAAAACAGTGAGATTATGACTTATAAACTCTGGCAAGGAGGTATCGGTTTACCTGAAAGAGAGTATTATTTCAAAACTGACAGCACAACAGTAAATATTCGCAATGCGTACGTAAAATATATTACGGATATACTGACGATGTCTGGTGAGGATGCTGCCGCAGCTCAAACATCAGCTAAAAATATTTTGGCGCTTGAAACAAAATTGGCACAGGCAAGCCGAAAATTAGAAGATCTGCGTGATCCTTATAAAAATTACAACAAAATGGCGGTTGCTGACCTTGGCAAATTGAATGCATCTGTTGACTGGTCTTCTTATCTGTCCCTTACCGGTATAAAAAATCTTGATTCTGTAATCGTAGGCCAGCCAGAGTTTTTTAAAGCCCTTGACAATGCGCTTAAAACAGTGCCGCTGGCTGACTGGAAGAGTTATGTAAAATTTAACCTGATTACTGACTTTGCCAACGCACTGCCCGATCAATATGGCATTGCTGCCTTTAACTTCAGTAAGTTATTTAGCGGCGCTAAAGAAAGAAAGCCAAGGTGGAAGAGAGTCATTTCAAGTGAAGAAAGTGTAATGGGTGAAATGCTTGGCCAGTTGTATGTAAAAGAGTTTTTCAATGAAACGGCTAAAAAGAGATATGAAGACCTTGTAGAAGCTATTCGTGAAGCATTAAAAGAAAGAATTTCCAGGCTTACCTGGATGAGTGACAGCACCAAACAAAAAGCTTATGCAAAACTGGCTGCTATCAAAAAGAAAGTGGGTTACCCGGACAAATGGAAAGATTTCAGCAGCATGGAAATTGGCAGAGAAAGCTATGTACAAAACCTGGTTAATGCCAATAACTGGTGGCATAATTATGAAATTAACAAACTGGGTAAACCTGTTGACCGGGACGAATGGGGGATGTATCCGCAAACTTATAATGCCTATTATAACCCATCCAATAATGAGATCGTTTTACCGGCAGGTATTTTTACAGTTCCCGGCTACAGGGATGAAGAATTGGATGATGCCACAGTGTATGGCTATGCAGGAGCCTCCACCATTGGTCATGAAATAACACATGGCTTTGATGATGAAGGCCGTCAGTTTGACGCCAAAGGAAACCTGGTAAGTTGGTGGACAAGCAGCGATGAAGCAGAGTTTAAAAAAAGAGCGGACGTAATGGTAAAACAGTTTGATGAATATGAACCTGTAAAAGGTTATCATATTAACGGCAAAGCAACCCTTGGGGAAAATATTGCCGACCTGGGTGGTATTTTATTAGGAATTGAAGCTTTTAAGAAAACCAAGCAATACCAGGAAAACAAAATACTCGGTGGCCTCACTCCTATGCAGCGGTATTTCTGCGGCTATGCTTTGGGCTGGCTGGGCCATACCCGGGAAGAAAGCTTGAAAAATCAATTGCTAACAGATGTACATTCCCCTGCTAAATACCGGGTCAATGGTCCCTTTGTGGATGTAGATGAATTCTACACGGCTTTCAATATTAAAGAAGGTTCAAAAATGTACAGGCCGGATAGTACCAGGGTAAGAATCTGGTAAACAATCAGCCTAAATAAAAAAACTCCGGCTTGCACCGGAGTTTTTTTATTTCTGAAATATGCCAGTATAATTTATTCCTAATCCCGGCTCCCCGGAATACCCAATCTTTCCAAAATCATAACTTATGCCAGTCGCCAGATCTTCTGCCAACAACAATGGGCCGTCCATATCCACATGATCAATAAATGGGAGCAGATGAGCAATAGCCGCTGCACCAACTGTTGACTCATTCATACAGCCAATCATCACTTTCATTTCCAACTCCCGTGCCTTTTGAATCATTCGCCGGGCAGGTGTTATGCCGCTGCATTTTGTAAGCTTAATGTTAATACCGTGGAAATGATCTTTGCATTTCTCCACATCCTGCTCCACTACACAAGCTTCATCAGCATATAATGGCAGAGCAGATTCTTTATACAGAACTTTCATCCCTTCCCAATCGTCCTTTGCCAGCGGTTGCTCCACCAACTCAACTCCCAGTTCTTTTAATTGTGGAATAAGCTTTAAGGCAGTTTCAAGGGTCCAGGCAGCATTGGCATCCACTCTTAGTACAGCATTGGTGTTCTCCCTTAGAGCTTTTACAATAGCAATATCATCAGCAGTGCCAACTTTAATTTTATAAATCGGCCATGGTTTTTCTTTCAATTTTACAAGCATCTTATCAATAGTGTCAATGCCAATGGTATAATCACAAATGGGATTCTTTGAAATATCACCACCCCATAACTCGTACAATTGTTTTCCTTTTATTTTTCCATATAAATCCCAGGCAGCAATATCCAATGCGCAAACAAGAAAATTATTTTGCGGAAACAGGTGGTGCAGGTAATGCCAGTATCGCTCCGGATCTGTGAATGCAAATTTTTCAACAAACTGCTTCTTTGACTCCAGGTCGGCTATCATTTTTTCCACCGGGATATTGTAGTAAGCAATAGCGCAGGCCTCTCCATATCCTTTTATACCCATATGTTCAAGTTCGACAATAAGAGTAGGCTGGTGTGTTTTTGTTCCTTTTGAAATAGTAAAAGGATGTCGGAATTTCAGGCTGAATGGCCAGTATTGCACTTTCATAGCTGTAAATATAGCTTATCCTCTTCCGCTATTCTCAACATATCCTTTCAACTCCTCATTGAATTCTTTCTGCTTAACAAGTTCTTCTAATGAGATATGCATGCGATATTGCCAGTAATTTTTAGGGTTAGCCGGGTTATTTATCCGTTCCTCATGAGGGTTCTCCCTCCTAAGGCTTTCACTCATACCTAAAATATCCTGTAATTGAAAAATACTCCACATAGCCGGTGAGTAAAGATGTTGCAATACGATAGCCCTGTTGATCCATGCTTCACAGAAATAAGGCGCTTCACCGCATTGTCCCATCACATGATTATAAAACTGCTGGGTACGTTCCCTGTTTTCCTCCCACCAGCCCCGGATGGTACTCATGTCATGTGTAGATGGAGTTATAACAGACAGGTATGGGGCATCATTCGGGTGAAAAAATTCTTTCTTGGGATCTTTTGGCATCCGTTGAATTTCTAAGCTTAATATACCCAGCTGACTCATTACATCGGGCACACAATGAGGAACCATGCCAAGATCCTCACCACATACCAGCATATTCGTTGCTTCCTTTAAAGCCGGAAGTTTATGCATGGCTTCTTTGAACCAAAAATCATCCTGTCTGCGGAAAAAATAATTAATGGAGAGTTCTTTGAATTTTTCCTGAACATGCGGGATAAGATGTCTGAATGATGAGGTTTTTTCCATGGAAATACGGAAATGAAAATGCTCTCCGGGTTTTTCCTCATCATCAAAAAGTATAACGTTGGATATAAGATCGTAAAGGCTATCACGCAGCCTGTTATTCTCCGGTGTTTCTTCCATTCCTGCAAAATGTGCCTCAACCTGTTTTTGCGTTTCAAACTTTAATTCAAGGTCATATCCTCCAAAATCATTTGGAACAACAAATTCTCCTTTTACCCTTTCAGCAAGGTCACCAAACACTTCCTCCAACACTTCATCAGTGATAAACGGACGGCAATATCGATGATAATCGAACCAGATTCCTTTCTCTCCAAACTCATTAATGTGTACCGGCAGGCAAGGAACAAATCGTCCCATAATACCCTGTACGGCATGTACAGGAATGCTCCATATCCTGAAAAATCCCAGGATGTGATCGATACGAAAAGCATCGAAATAGTTGCTCATTTGTTCAAACCGCTTTCTCCACC
This sequence comes from uncultured Chitinophaga sp., assembly GCA_964634265.1. Lineage (GTDB taxonomy): Bacteria > Bacteroidota > Bacteroidia > Chitinophagales > Chitinophagaceae > JJ008. The sequence goes on from CAZWIM010000008.1 coordinate 40,311, forward strand.
AGGTAAAGCCATCCTCCTGCATCTTTTTCCAGTTGTAGGTAGGAAAACCCCAGTTTTGACCAACAGCAGTGAAATCATCAGGCGGTGCGCCGGCCTGCCAATTCATATTGTACAATTCCGGAGCTACCCAAGCATCACAACTATGCCGGGAGATTCCAATTGGAATATCTCCTTTCAGCACTACACCCTTTTTATGTGCATAGTCTGCTGCTTCCTTCAACTGAAGATGCAGATGATATTGAACAAAAAGATAAAATCCTATTTCCTTGTAAGAAGCCGACTTAGGAGAACAAAGCTTGCTTATCTCCGATTTTTTGTATACAGAATTTGTTTTCCATTGCTCAAAGTTGGATGATCCATACTTATCACGGAAAAAACAAAAAGCTGCAAATGACTCTAACCAGTATTCGTTCTCTTTATAAAATGCTTTAAAATCTTCAGAAGCAAGACATTCTTCACCCATGAAATTGTATAATTCACGAAGTACTGAGAATTTATACTTCATCACTTCTTCATAATCAACTACTGAAAGGGTGTTTAGCTCTTCCTGCTTTTTCTTCAGCAGTTTTAACTGCCCGGCATATTCTTTTCCTGCAACTTTTTGCAAATTGATATAAAGCGGATGAAGTGCGAATGCAGAAATTGCTCCGTATGGGTATGAATCAAGCCAGGTAAATGTGGACACAGTATTATTTACCGGCAATAATTGGACTAATTTTAACCCAGTTGTACGGGCCCAGTCAACAAGAAGCTTTATATCATTGAATTCCCCAACACCAAAACCATTCTTGCTCCGTAAGCTAAATACAGGGATAGCCACTCCGGCTCCCTTCCAAATATCATTGGGCAATTGAACAAATCCATCGTGCAGGACTGTATACTTCCCTTTAGAAGCATTACTGTACAACAGCCGGTTATTCCCACCTTCATATTGAACAAACTTTTTCTCTTTCACATTGTAAACCCCGTACTTATAGGCAATAGGAAAGCTATCTCCTGACAAATCCAGTCTTACTGTCCACCAATTCCCTTCTCTTGTTAAAAGGACTGGATTTTCAGTGTTCCAATCTCCGAGTTTACTGCCATTACCACAAAGGCAAACTGCTTCTCCTTTTTGTAACAAAGGGGCCTTCACCCTAAAAACATGCGTTGCATGCTTGTCTGAGAAAGATTTGATTTTTGTTTCCCGGGATTTAAGAAGAACTTTTTCGAATGGTGCAGTAAAAAAAGCATTTTCATATTCACCGGCATGATTCCATAAATCAACAAAATTAATTTCAGTAATATCCTTTCCGACTGCCTCCCCCGTTCTGTCGTTACCCCATTCATTCAATAATTCACCCTCTTCATTCTTCAGCAGGTATTTATATTGAAAGACTTTTTCAAAATTCTTTCTTTTGACATCCAGGCTTACAGTCCAGAACTCATCATTTAAATAGACCATGGGGATAGCTTTGGCCCTGTCATTATTACCAAGCTCCTCGGTATTACCAGTTAGCCATAAACTTTGGCCGTACCTGGTATGAAATCGTAAATAAAACTGGAGTTTCATCGCAATCGTTCGTTAGTTCAGTATAGGCTCGATTTGTGTTTTAAGGACACATTACTACGAAAGTATAAATAAACTGGCAAGCTTTGTACTTTTATTTGTCTTTTTTTGCCAAAATAGTCTTCACAAATCCATGAATACTAATTACAAAAACTGGAAAATCTTATTTCTCTTCTGCCTGGGGCTTTTCCTGGGCACGGCATTTTGCATGAAATGGATGGAAAAAGACCTTCTTCAGGATAACCAGTTATTTACCGTCATTGGACTTGAGATCAGCTACCCCCGGGAAAAGGTTTATACCATCCTTTCCGGGCTGGATAATAGCGTAAGAACAATACTTAATTATCACCTGTACTTTGATTTCGCTTTCATGGCAGGTGTGTTTCCGGGTATAGCCGCTTTATGTATGATGGCAAGATTTAAAACAGGCAGTACTGTCTACAGAAAGGTTTTACTTACCACCGCAGTTTTACAACTAGCAGCCTGGGTATGTGATATTATTGAAAACACTTTCCTGCTTTCATGGGTTTCAAACCCTGAAAAAATTCAAATGTTTGAAGTATTTCATCTGATCGTTTGGGTCAAATGGATACTGGCTTTACTGGGAGCCGCCTTGTCTATTCCATTCCTGGTATGGAACAGGAAACAGGAAAATCTCATTTTTTGATTTAATCCCACGACCTTACTTTTGTGCAAAATTTGAATCCAATGGAGCAAACAAAAAAATATAAAGGCCTTTGGTGGCTTGTTTTTCTCGCCTCTACGGCAGCATTGATTTTCGCAATCAATACACATTGGGAATGGCTGACACTCATTCTTCCCTTTCAGACAACGGCGTTTGTAAAGGCTATGGATATTATGTAATTTCAACCTATAAAATATGAGGCCCGGTTTTAATCGGGCTTTTTTTATTATGTGGCATATTACTTGATTAGAAAAAGCAATCTTCTAACTTTAAACGAACTACTATGAGAAAATTTTTATTCAGTCTTGTGGCATTGATCGTACTCGGATCGTCAATCAATCACTCTTATGCAGCGGTGCTGCCTTCCACTACTACTAATACAAATCCTGATCCGGCAGTTGTTAAGGCAGCCATTGAAAGTTTTAAAAGCCTTCCCCGTAAAGAAAGAAAAGAAAGAGTCAAACTTGCAAAAAAAGAAATAAAGGCTTTCAATACCGCTAAGAAAGCAGGAAAAGAAGCTGATACAAATACACTATTACTGGTTATTTTGGCCATACTGCTTCCCCCATTGGCCGTGTATCTTCATCAGGGTGAGATAAACAATAAGTTCTGGATTAGCCTGCTTTTAACGATTCTCTTTTGGCTTCCCGGTGTCATATATGCCCTGATTGTCATCTTAGGCAATGGATAAAATTTCTTATTTTATACTAAAAGCCTGTTTCGAATGAAACAGGCTTTTTTTGTGAGGAACTGTTATGTATATTTAATAATAACAAACCATTAAACCACCAACAAAATGAAACTGTTTTACATTTCATTATTTATCTTATTTGTATCCTGCAACACTAATAGCAAGCATGGTTCTACTGATAGTGACGGCACAACCAGTGAAACAGATAGCAATGCCATTTCAAAAAAAGAACCCAGGGCCGACAGTACAATAATAAACAGATCGCCACTGGCAGAAAAAGTAAACGCTATCCTTAGCTCAGGGAATGAAAGAGCTTCATGGCATGTACTAAATGATAAAGAAGCTAGGTGGATCAGCGGACAATTTGAATATTTCATTGCACCTAAAAGGAAAGAAAATCCTGATTATCCCTACATAGCATCCGGTGACTTTGACGGAGACACCCGGCCAGATCTTGCCGCCATAGTTACAGACAGTACCCGGGTAAATTACCAACTCGTAATAATCAGTGACATAGACAGCAGCAAAAAATTAAATTACTGGAAAGAAGACATTCTGGAAGATGCCGCCATTTCCACAGCACCAAAGGGAAAAATTGAAGGAACAGTAAATGAAAAAATCAAAAAATTAGAATTAAAATCAGAGGCTATTCATGTAGAGTATTTTGAAAAAGCATCTTTTATTATTTACTGGAATGGCAAATCCTTTAAACGTATACAACAGGGAGATTAAATTATTAACCATAAAACAAGCCAAAAAATGAAGAAACTAATAGCTATGTTTTCAGTTGCTGCTTTTTTATCAGCTTGCAGCGGTGGAGGGAGCAGTGGCTCCTCTCTTGCAAAAGAAGTATGCGATTGCTATCAAAAAGCCAATGGTATGGAAGCATCAGACCCTAACAGGGCTAAAGCACAGGCTGATTGCCTTGCCTCCCAAGGCCTTGCCTGGAATAAAATAAAAGACAATCAAAAAGAAGCAGACGAATTCAACAAAATCATCGGAGACTGCGGAAAAGAACTGATAAAGAAGAGTGTCCAATAAAAGAAAAAGTCCTACCAGGCAGGACTTTTTCTTTTAAATCAGTATCTGATTATTTCACAGAATCAACCAGGCTTTTGAATGTTTCCGGATTGTTCATGGCAAGATCAGCCAGTACTTTACGATCCAGTTCAATTCCCTTTTTCTGCAGTTTGTTGATGAACTCAGAATAAGTTAATCCTTCTGCTCTTACAGCAGCGTTAATACGGGCAATCCAAAGTGAGCGGTATTCTCTTTTCTTAAGCTTACGGCCTACAAACATATAGGTCATACCTTTTTCAACAACGTTCTTGGCAACCGTTAATACATTTTTACGTTTACCATAGAATCCTTTGGCTTGCTTTAATATCTTTTTGCGGCGGGCTTTTGAAGCCACTGCATTTTTTGAACGAGGCATATTGTAATTAGTTTAGCGTTTAAAGAAAATGTACAAAATGTAAGCAGGGCTTATTTCAGCCTGAGCAGACGTTTTACAAAATCAATATGTGATTTTGCTACAGTTCCGTCCAGTCGCATGTTACGCTTACGTTTTTTGGATTTTTTAGTCAGGATGTGACGCTTGAAACTCTTCTGATGCATGATCTTTCCAGTAGCCGTTACTTTAAAGCGTTTTTTGGCGCTGGAGTTTGTTTTTACTTTAGGCATTTTACCCAGTATTTAATATTACACCTTTGAGGCATTCCCCACCGGGGGACCTTTTTCGAACCTCTTCAGGCAATCTTTGCTCCTGTGAATTGTTTTTACCCGGAGCTAATAAAGAACTACCGTTTTTTCAAACGGAGTGCAAAGATAAGGTTGAATAAGCTATTGACAAAGCATCGGCAAAGAAAAAGGGGATGTACGAAATACATCCCCTTTTATGAACAAGAAATAAATCTTAATCTTTAGGATTCAATGCGTTATCAATTCTTTTAGCAACATCTTGTAAGTGGTATTTTGTCATCAGATCTGTCGTTCCCGCTGCAGCTGCGTTAATTTCAGCCCGAAGGGCGGCTAAATGCCCCATTATAACACTTTTAGCATCATTTTTATCCGTGCCTGAAGTAGTGGTTATGGTAATTCCTCCAATGGTAGTTGTGCCTGTAGAATTGGGTTTCACCAAACTTATCAATGTATTGATGTATGATTTCTGGAGATTTCTTCTGTAAATATCAATAGGTTTCCTGGCTGCCAGTTCCGTCCAGATACCCTTTTTAAGGTCGCCAAGTAACTCTGTCATTTGATATGCATTGCTTCCCAATGTAGCTTCTGCCTCGAGCAATTTGTTAAACGTTCTGATAGAAAGCAACCTTCCCAGAATATTATCCTGAACACCACCGATAGTGGTTAATCCTGACAACCCGGTTTTTCCAAAAATTTCCTGGTTAATAAGCCAGGTTGGAGTAGTGAATAGCTGTTTGTTCAAAAAGTCTACTGCCTCTTTTTGTTTGGCTTCCGCTACGATTTCATATACTGGCCCCTGCTCCTCCACTCTTTTGGGTGTTTCCATAATGCCGCCTACATACTTGGCCACATGACCCATATATCTGCTATATTGTCCAACAACCTGGTTATAGATCTTTGATAAACCCGAATAGTCTTCATTTGGCATTTTAGTCCACTCCATGAGGTTGGGTACAATTCTCTGTAAATTCTTTATCCCATAAAAACTGCCTTTCATGGCATCATCTCCTACCTGTTCACTTTGGCTTCTTGGGTCATCGGAGTTGGTTTCTGTACCAAACCAAAGGCGTTTGTCTTTTAATTTTTCAATAACCCAGTTGTTCAGTTGTGTCTTTTCAGCATCGGCTGATTTATATTGAGGAAATTGTTTGTATCCCCATTCGATAGCCCATTTATCGTAGTCACCAATCCTTGGGAAAATACCGGACCGCTCGATCTTATCTTCAGGTTGAGCCACATAATTGAACCGGGCATAATCCATAATTGATGGAGTATGACCGTTCGCCTCTACCCAAGCCTTGTTACGAAGATTTTCAACAGGCACAGATGAACTGGAACCATAATTATGGCGAAGGCCTAACGTGTGACCTACCTCATGAGAAGAAACGAAACGGATAAGCTGACCCATCAATTCGTCATCAAAGATCATTTTCCTGGCACCCGGATCGTTGGGTGATGCCTGGATCATATACCAGTCACGAAGTAATTCCATTACATTATGATACCAGTTGATGTGGCTTTCCATTATCTCGCCGCTACGGGGATCAGAAATGCTTGGACCGCTGGCATTAGGAATATCCGATGGCTTATACACAATAGCTGAATTGCGGGCATCATCAAGACTCCATGTACTATCTTCTTCTCTTGTTGGGGCCATTTTACCAATTATGGCATTCTTGAAGCCTGCCTTTTCAAACGCAGTTTGCCAGTCGTTCACTCCTTGTACAAGGTATGGTATCCACTTTTTGGGTGTGGCAGGATCTATATAAAAAATTATTGGCTTTTTGGGCTCTACCAACTCCCCCCTCTTATACTTTTCAATATCCTCATCTTTGGGCTCCAGCCTCCACCTCTTTACCATGCTGATGGATTTTACGCCTTGTGGATTTGCATCGAAATCGGTGTATCCAACTGCAAAGTAACCCACCCTTGGATCGTAGTAACGGGGTTGCATAGGTACTTTAGGCAGCAAAACCAATGAACTGTTTAGCTCCATGGTAAGATTTCCGGTTGCGGTTGCGCTTCCAAATCCACCCGTGGTAGAAGGAGCTGCAGAACGGGCATATGTTTTTACAGCCCTTATTTCAATATTGATCGGAAATGATCTTACATTAACCACATAAGATTTGTCTTGCTGCAAAGCTGCCAGTCTAAGGCTTGACTTAATGCTTCCGTTAAAATGCAGTACATCATTATCGCCGCTGATATAATCGGTAATATCAATTACTGCTCCACTTGAATCCTTACCTAATGATTTAATATCAAATGATGCAGCAATGGGCTGAATATTCGACTTATTCACTGCCGTAAACATATCAGACGTAGAGTCTTTTGTATATTCTGCAAATGAAATATTGCGGAGGAAAACCTTATTATTGGGTCCTTTTTCAAAACGAATAACATTCTGCCCGATCTGATCGCCGCCATAACCAAAGAAGCTACCGGAACTACGCATGCCGGCAGCAGCCTTTGAGATACGGTTTACCACCAGTATTTCTCTCCCGAAAAGGGAATCAGGGATTTCAAAAAAATACTTGTCATCTACTTTATGCACACCAAATAACCCCGCATCCGACACAGCCCTGGATGTAATAACTTCCTTATATGGTTTTAGACCAGAATTATTTGAACCTGGTCTTCTTGTTGAATCGGGTCGCAGGCCCGGAGGTTGTGCGTAAACAGAAACTGTCACCAATGAAACAGTAAGCAAGCACAAAATTCTCTTAGTGGAGGATATCATTTTTTTAAAGGTATTTTAAGCTCTCAAGATACGTATTGAAATGGTTTAACTGCTATTGACTGTCATTTTTATACCAACGGTTAAAAACTAGTATAGCGATGCGTGACACATTAAAAAAAAGCCTGTCTTGTAGAACAAAGACAGGCTTAAAAATGAAATTATTAAACATCAGCTTTTCTTCTTGCCTTTGGGAGCAAACATAGCCAGCATTCTGCGACCTTCCATCTTTGGCATATTTTCAAGCACTCCTACTTCTGCAAGTCTTTCTGCAAACTTCAGCAGGAGTAACTGACCCCGATCCTGAAATTGAATGGCCCTTCCCTTGAACTGAACATAGGCCTTTACTTTATTACCATCTTTTAAAAATTCAATTGCATGTTTTGATTTGAAATCAAAGTCATGATCATCGGTATTAGGAGTAAACCTTATTTCTTTCACCTCGGAGACCTTGCTTTTCGCCTTCATCTCCTTCTCCTTTTTCTTCTTATCGTAAAGGAATTTATTATAGTCAATGATCTTGCAGACAGGAGGATCAACGGTCGGAGAAATTTCTACAAGGTCCAATCCTTGCTCTTCCGCCATTTTTAATGCCACCGGCGTATCATAAATACCAACTTCTACATTTTCGCCAACAAGCCTGACTTGCGGTACACGAATAAATTGATTGATACGGTGCTCTGCCTCTTTACGGGGCATAAAGCGACCCCTGTTAAAACCCCCTTTGTTGAATCCGCCACCGCCGGGCTTAAAACCTCCGCCGCCAGATGGCCTGTTGAACCCGCCTCCGGGTTTTTGTGGTACTGCCATTTAATTATTTTAGTGATGTTTTGCTCCTGCCAGGCAAAACGTTTTTTTTAATTATACCTCCTGCAGGAAAAGGTTATTAAGATACAATTTATTCCGATCTGCGTTCTTTGATTTCTGAAACAACTTCAGTCATAAAATCATCTACAGTTTTTAATCCTATATCTCCTTTACCCTGTCTTCTTACTGCAACTTTATTTTCGTTCATTTCTTTTTCTCCCACCACCAGCATGTAAGGGACTTTCAGCAATTCAGTATCACGGATCTTTTTTCCGATCTTCTCATTCCGGTCATCCACTTCACTACGAATATCAGCTTTTTTCAATTTATCGGAAACAGATTTGGCATAATCCATAAACTTGTCACTTATGGGCAGCACTTTTACCTGCACCGGCGCCAGCCATACGGGAAACTTACCGGCATAATGTTCTAACAGGAACCCAATAAAACGTTCATGCGTTCCGAGCGGTGCCCTGTGAATAATTAACGGGGTTTCAGCCTTATTGTCCTGGTTGGTGAATTCCAGTTTGAAACGACGTCCCTGGGCAAAATCCACCTGATTGGTAGCCAGGGTAAATTCACGGCCGATAGCACTCCATATCTGAACATCGATTTTTGGACCATAGAAAGCTGCCTCATCCTGCACTTCTACAAATGGAGTATTGGTTTTGATCAATACATCTCGTACAAGGGCCTCTGTTTCTTTCCACAATTCCGGTTCATCCACATATTTCTGGCCCAACTTCTCCGGTGAATGCAATGACAAACGCATCACATATTTATCCACTCCGAATATGCTGAAATATTTCAGGTACATATCATTCACAGCTTTGAACTCCTCGTAAAACTGCTCTTTAGTACAATAGATATGGGCATCATTCATGTGCAAGCACCGAACCCGCATCAGGCCAAATAACTCGCCACTTTGTTCATACCGGTAACAGGTTCCGTATTCGGCAAGGCGCAGTGGCAGGTCTTTGTAACTCTTTGGCTCTGCCGCAAAAATCTTGTGGTGATGCGGACAGTTCATCGCTTTCAGGTAATACTTCTGTCCTTCCAGTTCCATTGGAGGATACATACTATCCTGGTAATAGGGCAAGTGTCCGCTGGTGAGATACATACTTTCTTTTGCGATATGGGGCGTCACAACTCTTTTGTATCCCGCAGCCAGTTCTGTTTCCTTGGCTAATTTTTCCAATTCTTCAATGATGATCGTTCCATTCGGGAGCCACAAAGGGAGACCCGGGCCTACATCATCATCCATTGTAAAGATGCTTAATTCTTTTCCAAGCTTACGATGATCTCTTTTTTTAGCCTCCTCCAGCATTTGCAGGTATTCATCTAATTCCTTTTGAGAAGGATAAGTAATACCATACACTCGGGTGAGCATTTTATTTTTCTCATCTCCTTTCCAGTAGGCTCCTGCAATGCTCATCAGCTTAATAGCTTTAATGAAACCTGTATTAGGAATGTGCGGGCCACGGCACAAGTCTGTAAAATTACCTTGTGTATAAAAAGTAATCTCGCCGTCATTAAGGTTGCTGAGCAAATCCAGTTTGTACTCATCTCCCTTTTCTGTGAAATATTTTACAGCAGCATCTTTTGGCATTTCTTTTCTGACATAGCTGTTATTCTGCTTTGCCAGTTCGTTCATTTTTTTCTCCAGTGCTGCCAGATCATCATCACTCATTTTCCTATCACCAAGATCCATGTCATAGTAAAATCCATTTTCTACCGGAGGACCAACCCAGAATTTTACGCCTGGGAACATTGATTCAACAGCTTCTGCCATCAGGTGGGCGGAAGAATGCCAAAAAGTGTTTTTGCCATCTGTATCATTCCATGTAAGCAATTTCAATGAAGCATCTTCATATATCGGTCTCGTGGCATCCCATACCTGCCCATTTACATTGGCAGCCAGTACTTTTCTGGCCAATCCTTCTGAAATTGATTTTGCAATATCAAGTGCTGTAATACCATTCTCGTATTGCCTCACAGCTCCATCTGGTAAAGTAATGTTGATCATGTAATAAAATCCTCGTTTTTAAGAGATTGCAAAGGTAGCAAAATCAGGCTAAAGATGGCGAAGAATAAGCCTGTTAATACGGTTCATCTTCATATCAAGCTTCACTAATCCATGCTTCAGTTTTTCGGGCTTTCTAAAATGCCATTCGGCCATCCGGATTTGCCTATTTCGCCAACGTTTAAGCATTAACCTGCCGTAGAATTGATCTAATCCCAGGGAGAAGTTATTCAGCATTCTTATTCGCCGGTTTTTCAGTTTAGCTGTCTCATGAAAATTCCGGTAAATAATGGCTAATCCCTTTTGAAATTGCAAAAAGGTCTTTCGATTTTCCTGAATCTCCTGCAAGGAAAACTCTTTCACAAGGGCTTGCCATATATCTCCATTAATGTGGGCATTTATTCCAAGTAATTCGTATTGAAGGGGTTTCAAATCAGGCTTTTCATAATAGGTCTGCCAGACTGATGAAATTTTCTCTCCCCTATTATAAGCCTCTGCCGCATTGAAAAAGTAGCTGGCGAATGAATTTTCCAATCTTTGAATAAATGTTTTTTTCTGTTGATCCTCATTCAGAAAAAAATTAATCGCCTCAATTGTAGTTTCCCTGTATAGCTTGGCAAAATGACTGGAAATGGTCTTAGACTGGGCAATTGAATCGAGCTTTATCAGCAGGCTAATTTCTGTCTCGCTTATTTGTGCCGTGCCACATAAAGGCACTAATAAAATAAATGAAATAGCCACTGATCTTATGCGCATAATCCGGATAATCAAAGGGTTAAAATTAACAAACTCTTGCCGGATGAAGGCTTTTCTGTTTAAATCCATTTGTTAGTTTTGCCATCATTATGAAGCGAATATTGCTGGCATTACATATCACTCTAGCAACTTTCTTTCTTCATGTAGCCGTACATGCCCAGGACCTTACAGGTATCTGGAAGGGTTATTTCATTTCTGACGATGGGAGCTATTACAAACTCGAGTTCCAGGTAGCACAAAACAAATCGAACGCCATGACAGGCGTTTCTTACTCTTACCTCGATGTACGTTTCTATGGAAAAGCTACAATGACGGGTAAGTTTCTCAAGTCATCTTCAAAATTTTTGATACAGGAAATAAAAACCGTAGAAGTAAAAAGTACTTTAGGTGGCCTCACCTGTATCATGAACTATAATTTTAAATACTCGAGGTCGGGCAAGGAAGAATTTTTAGATGGCACCTACCTTGGGATGTACGAGAAAAAATATACTAAAGAAGATCCTGGTGTTTGGGGAAATTGCGGGGGCGGAAAAGTACACCTTAGAAAAGTCACCACTTCTGATTTTTATATTGAACCATTCCTGAGAAACAAAATAAATAATGAAAACAAGCCCGTTATCATAAACCAGCCTCCTATAAAAAAGGACACTTCCAAAACCGTAACAAAGACACCTACTACAAAACCGCCGGTAACCAGCAAGCCTCCCGTTTCAAAGCCTGCAGATAAGCCTGTTACCAAAGTCACCACCCCTGTTACTAAGACGCCTGATTCTGCCAAAACAAATATTCCACCTGTAATTAAAACAAACCCAGTCGTTACTCCCACACCGGCCGTAATAAAAAACCGGTCTAACGAGTTAGTAAAGGTGTTAACTGTAAATGACCCAAATGTAATAGTGAAACTGTATGACAACGGGGAGATTGACGGTGATACCATTTCGGTTTATTTAGATAAGAAACTTGTACTGTCAGCTAAAAGATTAACAGCCTCTCCCCTTGTGGTTAAATTCACTATGGAGGAAAACGAGGAGGAACATGAACTGACCATGGTTGCGGAAAACCTGGGAACAATCCCCCCCAACACCTCACTGATGATTGTTGAAGCTGGAGAGCAACGTTTTGATGTTCGAATTACGTCAACAGAACAGAAAAACGCCGTGGTGAAATTCAGGTACAGGAAATCAAACTAATGACCTTATACCGTTTCTGTAAATTTTGACTTTGCTTCAGCTTTTTTCTTCTATTTTGCCTGTATAATGTTCCGGATCAAACTGTTAATACTATTCGTCCTGACCAGCTCCATTATTTATGGGCAGGACATCAATGGCATCTGGAAAGGAAAGCTTGTAATGGCTCCCGGTGGTTGTTTTCCTGTTTATAATATTGAATTGCAGTTACAGATTGCCGGTACAAGAATTAACGGTACCGCCTATCACTTTTCAGATTCCCTGAACTATGTAAGAGAAAATTTTGAGGGTATTTTCAACAAAGAAAAGAACGAGATAATCATTCAGGAGAATGGCATTATCACATTTCGTATCAAAGAAGACTGTGTGCCCTGTGTAAAGAGATATGAATTGAGCTATCACAAAGGAGGTGGGAATGTGGTCACCGAAGAACAAATAAGAGGTACATGGACAGGAAAAGCCACAGATGGAAAAACAGCCTGTGACCCTGGCACCATAGTACTAACAAGATTCGAAAAATCCAGTTTCAAACCTGACTTCAAATTACCGGCAACACTCACTAACCGAAAAGCAGAACTGGTAAAAGAAATTAAAGTTGATACCGGTACCATTCAAATTGACTTTTACGACAATGGCCAAATTGACGGGGACACCATTTCAGTGTATGTAAACAGCTCCCCTGTTGTTTCAAACAAGAGATTAACGACAAAGCCAGTTTCTATTTCAGTAAAAATAGACCTCAAAAAACCTGTACAGGAACTTATCATGGTGGGAGAAAACCTTGGCTCCATTCCTCCCAATACTGCTTTAATGATTGTGAATGCCGGGGATAAAAGATACCAGCTTTATCTCACCTCTGACGAACAAAAGAATGCTATGGTCAGGTTCATTTACGAAAAACCTGGTTCTGAAAAAAGCAATTAAAATTGATTATATAATCATAAAAACAGCCGGTAACTTTTTACAAACTTTTGCGTTTCACTTAATAACAGGTGTTAAAAAAGGCAAAAAAAAATTATAGCCAATACTTCGTACGAAAATAATCGTATATTCGGCCATAAAATTGAGCACTATGTCAGCACCTAAATTGATCAAGCCCACAGAAAGCGAACTGGAAATCCTGCAAATCCTTTGGGCAAAAGGACTTGCGACTGTGAGAGAAGTACATGAAGAACTGGCAAAAACCAAAGATGTGGGTTATACCACTACACTTAAACTGATGCAAATAATGAATGAAAAAGGTATTGTAAAAAGGGATGATTCTATGAGGACCCATGTTTACCAGGCAGCAGTAAATAAAGAAAAAACACAAAAGCATTTGCTGAATAAAATGATTGACAGCCTTTTTGGCGGGTCCCCAACTCAACTGGTAATACAGGCATTGGGGGATGAAAGCCATAAGGCCAGTCCGGAGGAATTGGAAAAAATTCAGGCATTATTAGACAGTTTGAAAAAACATTAAACCATGACCGGCATCCAGACTAACTTTTTCCAGGCTCTGGGCATTGCAATACTGAACAGCTTCTGGCAGTTGGCCTTTTTATGGGTATTATTTCAAATCATACATGTTTTTTTTAAAAATGGCAGAGCTGATCTGAAGTCAGCCCTTGCATCTTCTCTGTTGATTGCAGGCTTTGGGTGGTTCATTATTACTTTCACTATTGCGTTTAATGCAAATGATCCGGGCAATGCAGTCGTTATCACACTTATTCCGGACAGCTTGGGTGAGATTGATAATGGCAATTGGTTGTTTAAGTTCTATCCTATCGTAGCCTTTCTTTACCTGGTATTATTAATAATTCCACTTAAACGCCTTATTAAAAATTACCGGTACGTACAGGCTTTAAGAACTTATGGCCTTACCAAAATTGATATTGACAAAAGACTTTTTGTTGACCGTATTGCTGCGCAATTAGGCATCAGTAAAAAAGTAAAATTGTGGATTTCAGAATTTGTAGTTTCTCCGGCCACTATTGGCTATCTCAAGCCGGTAATACTGATTCCGGCAGCTGCTGTTACCAATCTTACACCTCAGCAGCTGGAGTCAATTCTCTTACATGAATTGGCACATATCCGCAGAAATGATTACCTCATTAACCTTATAATCAACTTTATCAGGGCAATTCTATATTTTAATCCATTTGTAAAGGCATTTGTTCGAATTGTAGAAAAGGAAAGAGAAAGAAGTTGTGATGAAATGGTATTACAGTTTCAATACAGTTCAAAAGATTATGCGACAGCCCTGTTGACATTGGAAAAGGAGCAACAACAAAAAGCACTGTCTATAGCTGCTTCAGGCAGGACTGCTGATCTTATTTCCCGTGTAGAATTAATCCTTGGCATTAGTAAACAACCTGCTTTCCCGGTATACAGGCTTGCAGGTGTAGCGGCCAGTTTAGTAGTAGTCATGTTTATTAATGCCCTGCTATTTTCAGGTATAAATAAAAATGCGGGAACACTATTAGCCGTCTTTACTCAACGGACTGCCGACCCTGCCCGGGTAAGCAGCTATACTGCCACTGCGCCAGGTAACGATATAACAGAACTTGTTTCCCGTAAGCCAGAAATACCTGATGCGCCCAAACCATTTCAGCCTCGTTTATTGGTTTCACCAACACCTCCTTCATCAGATTATAGAAATGTTGCTTTTGAAGAAATCGCAATTCCTGAATTAAAAAAATACCAGGAAGAACAGGTAAAAAAAGCTCTTGAAGCTTCAAAGAAAATACTTGAAAAGGCTGAATGGGAAAAAGTAGAAAGCAATATTGCTGAAGCATTGAGCATTAAAGAAAAGGAAGAGCTAAAGGCAAGTTATTTCAAAGAATTGGAAAAATTTGACTGGAAGCAGTGGGAAAACAAATTGAAAATTGCCTACAATAATATTGACTGGGACCGGGTCAACAGTGAACTGAATATGGCAATCAGCCAAATCAGGGCCGACAGCCTGCATCGGGTATACAATGAAGCTGCTGTAAAACTTGATAAAGTACAAAGGCAGTTACAGGAAAATCAATTGAAAGGAATACCAGATTCTGATATTTCCCTCCAAGCTATTGAAGAGAAAAAACAAGCTATCCGCCAGGCACTTGATGAGTTAAAAGGAGTACGAAAAAAGAAAATAGTAAGACTATAATTCGCATTCTCTTGCTACCAACACCGTGGACATTGTTCGCTGTATTTATTCCCTATTATAAATCCTACCATAATTTCATGGGTGCCTTTACTTACAGTATTTAATGCTGTAGTGGTAAAATCATAGGCATACCCTACATTGAATGTATTACTCACATTGAGGCCAGCCATTGCAGCGTATCCATCCTGGTGCCGGTAACTGCCACCCACCCAAAGCAAATCCCTGTATTGCATCTTCAGGTTTAACTCAGGTTGAAAATCATTATTGGATGAGTTTTGAACATACTTAATCATCATTGAGGGAACTGCATTTATGTCTTCTCCGATCATAAAGCGATAACCGGCTGTCAAAAACAAATGGGGCACCAGGCGTCCCTCCGTCAGAAAAGTGGCATCATCAGTAAATGCAAGTTTCTGAGGTATAATTTGCTGAGCTGAAAAACCAACAAAATAGTTTCGGGAATACAACCACAAGCCTACACCCAGATCAGGCCTTATTCTATTAAGTTCACTACTAAGTGAGGCGCCGGTTGCCGGATCGAATGGGTCACCCGTACCGGAAAAATCATGTTTACTACGGTCAATACTTACATTGGTTATTCCAGCAGAAAAGCCTCCGGACAAATTTGTTGTTGGGCTTAATCCCAAATGATATGCATAGGTAAGATTTGCAGTAAAACGGTTGAAACTTCCGGTCTTATCATTCACAACTGTCATTCCGATTCCATGATGAGGTTCGGCCGCTGTATAATTCTCCCAATAATAGCGACCCCTCGGATTTTCCCCGGGCACCTGGAAAGAGGTAGCTGATGTTCTGTAATCTTTTTTACCCAGCGGACCATGTGCAGAAAGATACATAGTCTTGGGAGCTCCATTTAATCCAACCCACTGGTCCCGCATACTCATTTTTACGTCCACATAATTCTCAATCCCTGTAATGGCAGGATTAAGAATATAATTGTTCAGAATATATTGTGTGTAATGGGGCCTTTGCTGGGCGTTTACCAAACATGCACACAAAAATGCTGGAATAATAATCAGTTTTTTTCTCATGGCTTAACGGATTACATCTACATAACCGGTCATAATACTTCTGCCGTTTTTCGGGTTCACTATGTAATAGTAAGTTCCAACCGGCACTGGTTTTCCATTAACAGTACCATCCCAGGGTTTACCATACCCAACAGATGAAAATATCATTTGTCCGTAACGATTAAATATTTCAACCGTTCCACCGGGATAAGTATCCAGGTATTTAATTTCCCACCTGTCGTGTATACCATCGCCGTTCGGACTGAATATATTAGGTATTTCTGGCCCCTTCAGCACTTTGATAAATACCCTGTCAGAACTAACACATCCTCCCCTTCCAGTTACAGTCAGTGTATACCAAATATCCTCAACACCTTTTACGATGGGTCTTTCAATTGTATTGCTGCTCAGGAAATATTGGTTAGGTGTCCATAGGTAGGTTGGATTTATTGCAGTAACTATTGGTTGAAGTGTATCACTTCCATCTTCAAGTATAAACAAATCAGGGCCGGCATCCACTATAGGATAAGGATTCACTGTTACCTGCTGGGTAAAGGTGGTACTACGGCAACCAAAATTATTTGTAATAAATAAGCTAACATCAAATGTGCCTGCACTGCCATAAGTATAGGTGAACGATGGTGTTGTTCTGACATTGCCATCACCCATGGTCCAGTTCCACTGGGTAGTTGTGCCATCAGCCGGATCACTGTTGTCGGCAAACTGGAAGCTTTCACCCACACAAAGATCAGGTTTGTCAACGGTAAATGAACCTGTAGGCTGAGGATGGATTGTATTCAATATAATAGTCGTATCTCTTGCACAACCAACACCACTGGTAACCTGCAAGTTCACATTGTATGGGCCAACAGCATTATAAATATGTGAAGGTGCCGAACCAGTAGAAGTATTCAAAGGTCCGCTACCAGGGTCATCGAAATTCCACAAATAACTAAATGTAGCCTGTGAACCATCCGGGATAGTGCTCAGGTTGGTGAATTGCACATTTGCCGAAGGCAAACAACTACTTGCGGGGAATGAAAAATTAGGTCTTGGAATTGGGTTAACTACAACCGGTATATTAAATGCAGTACTTCGGCAACCGTTACTTGTTGTTACAACAAGGCTCACATTATAAGTTCCCCATCCAGTAAACAGGTGGGATGGATTTTGAAGGGTTGATGTATTGGCTGCCCCACTTGCAGGATCTCCAAAATTCCACTGCCATCCGGTAATCGTTCCGGCTGTTGGTGGTACAGAGGAACTGGTACTATTAAAATTAACAGGACTTCTTTCACAGGCAAGGTTAGATACAACAAACCTTGCTGAAGCAGTATCAATAACGGTTATTGTCTGTGTGGAAGAATCCCTGCAACCAGCTGCAGTAGAAGTATGCAGGTATTGGATCGTATAGGTGCCACCCGGGGCAACTGAAGATGGTGTGAAAATTCCAGCAGTCGAAACACCGGGACCACTATAAGTACCTGTGCCTGGCACAGCTCCAAAACTTACATATGGTGATAATGAAAAAGCAGCGGCATCAAAACAAACATCAGGTACAGCATTAAACTGAACCAGCGGTGCTGCATTGACCGTAATATTCTGTAATTTATCATTGACACAAACACCACCAGAGTAAGCCCTGTATCGAATGGTAAATGTTCGGGTAAGTGGTGCCTGAAAATTCGGATATAAGTGTTTATAAACCTTTCCGGTGAACGGAGAATTATCTGTATCGAACACCGCAGGCTGATTTACATTATCCCAATAAATTTCCACTTTGGTGATAGTGCCCGGGAAAACTGTTGAGGCTTCCACTATCGCAACTGAATCATTGGCACAAAGTGTAGCGGGGTTCTGAATAGTAAAGTCGGCAACCGGGAAACTTCCGTTGATAAAAAGGACCTGAGTTACAGTGTCTCTGCAACCGTTATTGCTGGTAGCAATCAGCTGCACATTGTAAGAACCTGTGGCAGTGTAGCTATGTTGCGGATTTTGTAAAGTAGATGTATTCAATGGACCGCTTGCCGGATCTCCAAAATTCCACTGCCATGTCTGTATAAAATCAGGTGCATCCACATTGCTGGTATCGGTAAACTGTGCGTAGGTATCACTTAAACACACTTCGGGAATGATGAAACCGGCCAATGGCCTTGAGTTGATCACTACTTGTTGTGGTGGAGTGGTGCTTATGCAACCCTTATCTGTTGTAACCACAAGACTTACCGTATAGGTACCCGCAGCGGAAAAAACATGTGTTGGGTTTTGTAAGGTTGATGTATTTAATGGTCCGCTTGCCGGATCTCCAAAATTCCACTGCCATGCAATTATGTTACCTGCATTAGCTACGGAAGCATCTGTAAAACTTGTTACCCTTGTTTCGCAGGATGGAGTAACAACAGTGAAACTACTGGTAGGTAATGGATTTACTATAACAGTTGCAGAACCTGTTTGCGCCTGACTGCATAGCGTAGAACTTCCATCCAAAACACTTATGAGATTATAGGTAAATGTGCCTGCCACAGATGTAGGCACACTGACTGTTACGGAATTTCCGGCGGTTGTTGAAACTGTCTGATTAGGTCCGCCATTAATATTATATGTAAATGTATAGGGTGCCAAGCCTGTTGCACCGGTAAAAGTAATATTCGGAGATGGTGCATTTAAACATACTTCAGTATCACCACTAATACTGGCAGTTGGCAAAGGATTAACCGTAACAATAACAGATCCACTTTGTAACTGGCTGCATGCTGTGGTGCTACCATCCGATACACTTACCAATGTATAAGTATAAGTTCCAGGTGTATTCGTCGGTGCAGCAACTGTTACGGAATTCCCGGAGGTTGTTGTAACTGTTTGATTAGGGCCGCCATTTATATTATAAGTAAAAGTATACGGTGCAGTAGCGCCGCCCCCAGCAGTAAAAGTAATACTCGGAGATGGTGCATTTTCGCAAACTGTAATAGAACCATCAATAGTCGCAGTTGGCAAAGGATTCACATTGAACACCACGGAACCGGTTTGTGCCTGGGAACATAGATTAGGACTGGCATCCTGTACACTAACCAGGTTATAAGTAAACGTTCCCACTGTATTGGTTGGTACAGAAACCGTAACACTGTTGCCGCTGGTTGTTGTCACCGTTTGATTAGGTCCGCCATTTATATTATAAGTAAATGTATACGGAGCAGTGCCTGCTGCGCCTGTAAAGGTCACATTGGGAGGAGGTGCATTTAAACACACATTTGTTGCCCCACTGATAGTGGCAGTTGGAAGTGGTGATACTGTAACAATATGGGAAGCTGTATCAGATAAGCAACCTACATCGGTAATTACAGCATATTTTACAGTATATGCTCCCGGTGCTGCGTATATATGAGATGGAGCTGCAGCATTACTTGAATTGGCATCGCCAAAATTCCAATAACGGGCGGATATTGGCCTGCCACCGGTAGTTGAATTATCATTAAACTGTACCGGATCAGGAAAGCAGACATTATTGAAGGTAAAATCTGCTACCGGAGGATCAAAAACCTGCACATCAAAGTCAATCTCCTGCTCGCCACCACAACCATCCGGTGTTGGGTTTGTTGCTTTCACTTTAATGGGGTAAGTACCTGCGGAAGTTATTATGTAAGGGGTCGGTAACTGGTAAACATACAATGTTTTGCCAGCTACTATTATGGTTGAAGTAGGTACCGGTGCATTAAGTGTTACGTCCGCAATTCCCATTGCATTTAATGCAGCCCCGAATATCCATTGGATCTGAGTTGGCTGGTAGGGAAATGTCATAGAAAAGAAGAAAGGGGTACTGCGACAGGTAGCAGGGAAATTAACCGTTGCATATTGATTTTGCAAGGATATAAACTGGTAAATATCTTTAACATTGGTACCCGCCGAATATGCATAAGATTCAAAAGCTGATTGTTCAAAACCATAACAAATTGCATTAAAACCACTGTCTGAAGTTATTCGGTGAGATCCAGATATAGCGGGTATAAACCTATGTGTTAAATATGAATAACCGGGGATATTGGGAGCTGGTTGAAATGCAGTTGATGGAACAGCTCCATCAATACGAAAACTGCTTACACCAGCTGTTGGAATCAAAACATTTATCCATTGCCGGTTGATATTTTGTTGGGTAGATGCAAATATGGTTATGTCCTTAATATTTTGCTCAATAGGATTCAAAATCACCATATCCGGATCACCATTATTTGTGCCAGAGCAAAGACTAGTCTGAGCATATTGAATTACACATATCGGTTTGTCTGCTGTAATACTGGTTGGTTGTGTAAGTGTGACAGGAGTTAAATTATAAGTTGCGGGGTATATCTGTCCGGTATTCAAAGTAGCAACAAGAACTCCATTTACAAACACAGATGTGTTATCCTCTGAAGCCATAATCCTGTATGGATTGCCATTAGTATAGTCCCCGAAAGGTATAAAACCATAGTTTTTACCCCATGTGGTTACCGAATAAAGTTGTTGAAAAAGAGGATCGTAGGATGTTGGATTGGTGCATGTAACGGTACCAATTGTAGAAGCTGAACTTCCAGAAAAAACAGCTATGGGAAGACAAGAACCAGTAGCAGAAGGAATAGACTCTATTATAGAACCTGTTACATCTGAAGTAGCCTGATACTGATACATATCACCAGCATTAGTAAAGTTGATAGTAAACGGAGATCCGGCCACCCCATTAGAGTATGGTGTTACTCTAACTGAAGTATTAGGCTTTGTTGCAATAATTTGAAACTGACATCTTGAATTTTGACCACCTGTAGAGGTAGGTGTATAGGTATAGCTAGCAGCTAAATACTTTTTTCCTAACACACTTGTTGGCAATAGTAATGTGGCAGCACTTCTTGCATTACCATATTGCTGTGCATAAGCAACTACTGCTGGTTGCCCAGTATTAACCGATAATTTAAGGGACTTTTGAATAATCACACCTGATTCCGCATTACTTATATGTGCCAGATTATAGGGAATATCAATTTGAGTAATTCCATTTGCGGTAACACTCCAATTGGTGGAAAAAGTACCATTTGTCATAACTATTGTTCCCGAACTTGCACGGTCAGAAGTAATCCAGATACTCATGCTTCCGTTTACGTTGCCAGAACGGATATGATTAGGAAAACAAAACCAGAATTCTTTTCCCTTATTAGAAAAATCCTGCGCATAAGTAGTTGAGCTGCCAAAAATTACAGTTAGTACAAGGGCACTAAGAAAGTATAGTTTTCTCATTGAATCCAAAGTCCAGAAGGTGTAGAATAAAGGCTGACGAATTTAGCAAAAACTATCTGATATTTTACTACTTGTTTGACTGTCTGGAAAACTAAACTACAGATTGCCCATTCTTTTGTTCAACCCCAAAAACTGTAAACTACAAGTTGATCTTGCCCTGGAGGCAAATCTCACTCTGAACAGACGACTCAATTAAAACTATTGGTGAATAAATTTACTTAATAGACCTGATCATATAACATAAAAATAAAATGGGATATATTTAATGAAACACAAGTTTCAACAATTCTTATATTTAATTGAAAATGTGAACAATAAGCTTATTTTATATATTTAAAAATCAGAATTTACAATTGATACTTTTTATAGATTAAACTGATAATTATTATTAACTTTTAAATTTTAGATTAACTAATTTAAATTATTGTCTATTAACGATATAAAATTATTTTTAAAACTAATTTTAATGGTATGTATCAAGACCATATTTAATGCAAGTATTCCAAAGTATTTAGGCTAAATATTAACAGGTATTGAGTCGAAAATTTAAACCAGGTTTTGCGTAAAGTCATATCTTTCTGCTTTATGAATATTCGACTCCCCCTTCGCATAAATGCTACCCTACCCTTGCTGGCAGCCCTGTTTTTGACCGCCTGCGGGTCAATAAAAGAACCCCAGCTGAAGGGTATAGAAAATATAAGAGTGGATAAAATCAGTTCCGGCAGTTCTACTATGCGGTTGGACCTGCGCTATTTTAACCCAAATAAGTTCCGGGTGAAACTGAAAAGTGCCAGCGGCGATGCCTGGATGGAAGGAAAAAAACTGGGAAATTTTTCTTTGGACACCGCTGTGAATGTTTCCCCAACTTCAGACTTTACGTTGCCGGTAACACTGGAGGTAGATATGAAAAGGGTGCTTAGTAACACCCTTACCCTCCTTTTGAGCAACAAGGTAACACTAAAAATTGATGGCACTGCCCGTATTGGCAAAAGTGGAATTACTATTAACTACCCGCTGAAATATGAGGGTAAGCAAAAGATTGACAACCTCCTGGGCAAGTCCTCTGACGATAATATTCAGAAATATGGAAAATAACTATCCTTGCCCGCCGGCGGGTGTTGGTACAGGCGGAACTGGTTTCGGCTTGGGATGGCCACCACCATCTTCAAATTTTTTGCAAGACTTAGGCAACCTGTTATAAGCATCCTCTGCGGCAGGCACATCATCTGCATCATAGCCACAGTTGGCGATATAGGCCTTTATTTCCTCAATATTGATACGGTCGGTAATGTATTTGACCTTTGTTTCCCCCTTCCTGTAGTTAACCGTTATTTCCATCACCCCATCATAAGGCTTCACATAACCTTCAATTCGTTTTTTACAATTCTCACAAAGGGCATTAGGTGTTTTTATGGTTGCCGTAAGGACAGGTTTCGTTTGGGCTGCACATACAAAGGCGAAACCAAGAACTGTAAATGCAGTAATAAATAATTTCTTCATTCGCTAAAATTAAGATCAGGACGCTAAATACCCTTCCAGTTTGCCGGGTCTTCCCTCCATTTTAACAATATTTCCTGTTCCCCGGCCGTAACAATTCCTTTTTGCATGGCCAGTTCCAGTAAAGTCGGGTAATCCGTCAGAGGATAATAGGTCAATGATGCTTTATTAAAGGCTTCCGTTGCAGCAGAGAACCCATAAGTGAATATAGAAACCATACCTATTACTTCCAGGCCCTGTTCTCTTAATACATCCACCACCTGCAGACTGCTTTTTCCGGTTGATACAAGGTCTTCAAT
>CAZWIM010000008.1:63765-101586 GCA_964634265.1 uncultured Chitinophaga sp.
TTAATACATCCACCACCTGCAGACTGCTTTTTCCGGTTGATACAAGGTCTTCAATCACTACAGTCTTTTGTCCCTGCTCATAAAAACCTTCAATCTGGTTCCCTAAGCCATGTTCCTTGGGTTTGGGACGAACATAAACATATGGCAATTTCAACTGGTCTGCTGCCATAGCTCCCCAGGCTATCCCGGCTGTGGCTACTCCGGCTATTAATTCCGCTTCTGGGAATTTTTCAAAAATCACATTGCATAATTCGGATTTAATATAATCCCTTGTGAAAGGGAATGAAAGCACTTTCCTGTTATCACAATAGATAGGGCTCTTCCAGCCACTGGCCCAGGTAAATGGTTGTTGAGGATTTAATTTAACTGCATTAACTTGAAGCAGCTTTTCGGCAATTACTTTGGCGTCTGTCATGCAGCAAAAGTGAATAGCCAAAGCGAAAAAAGAAAATTAAGTTATGTACATCAAGATATATTTTGACAATAAACCTCTGTTTCTCTGTGATGCCATTGATAAGGCAGTGGAGCCATACATTCATCATGACGACGCCATTTTTATTGATGAACTGGATAGCCACACCATAAAAACCATTATACATGAAATGCAGCAACCACAGGTACATGCCGGTGTATTTTTTCATTCAGATATCGAAACACTGAAACAAGCTTTTTTTAAAAAATTCACATTGGTGACAGCAGCTGGCGGGTTGGTTCAAAACGAAAAAAAAGAATACCTGCTTATATACAGAAAAGGAAAATGGGACCTGCCAAAAGGGAAATTAGATAAAGGGGAAAAACTGGAAGATTGTGCGGTACGGGAGGTAGAGGAGGAAACCGGTTTGAAAGAAGTAAAATTAATCAAGCCGCTCTGTGTTACCTATCATACTTACCACGAAGGGGCCAGGTTTATCCTCAAAGACTCTCATTGGTATACGATGAAAGTAAAAGGCCCACAGCAATTAGTACCGCAAATTGCAGAAGAGATTCATGAAATCAGGTGGGTAAAGAAAACAGAGCTGGCTGAATATGTTAAAGACTCCTACCCTTCCGTTGCAGATGTTTTACAAATGATTTCCTGATAATGTCAGGTGTCTTTTCGTTTTATTATGGCAACAGTGAGCCTGCTTACGCAAATGAGTTTATTTTTTTCATCGTGTATCTTAATGTCCCACACATGGGTATTGGCGCCTAAATGAAGCGGTGTGGCTGTTCCGGTAACAAATCCTTCCCTTGCACTTCGGATATGATTAGCGTTGATTTCAAGCCCTACACAATAATATTTTGAATGATCAACGATCATTGCCGAAGCCACACTGCCAATAGTCTCGGCCAGTACACAAGAAGCACCTCCATGCAGAAGTCCATAAGGCTGTTTGGTACGATGGTCAACCGGCATCCGGGCTTTCAAAAAATCAGGACCGACCTCAGTCCATTCTATGCCCAGGTGTTCTGCCATTGTTCCTTTGCCCAATTCTATGAGATCGGTAAAGGAAAGATCTTTTTTAAACCAAATTCCCATATTTACTTTGTAAGAGATTTAAACACCTCTTCGGGAAGAAACAAACTTGCATCACCACCATTGCGGAGGATATCCCTTACAATTGTAGAGGCAACTGATGTATATTTTGGCTCACCGGTAAGAAATATTGTTTCAATAGTTCTGTCCAGTGTACGGTTGGCATCTGCAATCGTCTTTTCATATTCAAAGTCGCTTACATAGCGGATGCCCCTTAAAATAAAATTAGCACCGATCTTTTTACAATAGTCTATAGTCAGCCCTTCGTAAACAGCTCCTTCCACCCTGTCTTCATCCTTATAAATATCCCTGATCCATTGCAAACGCTGCTCTGCAGTAAACATGGGTGCTTTAGAAGCATTGAGACCAATGCCCACTATAATTTTGTCAAACAAAGGCAAGGCCCTGTTAATGATATCAACATGACCCAGCGTTAGCGGATCAAATGTTCCGGGAAAAAGACAGATTCGCTTCATTGAATTTGTTTAGGAATGAAGGAGATAATTAATTACCTGCGGATTTTCTTCCAGAAAGTAAATACAGAACAGCCATCCTCACTGCTACGCCATTTTCTACCTGCTGCAATATAATTGATTGTTTCGAGTCGGCTACATCGCTATCCAGTTCCACTCCGCGGTTGATGGGTCCCGGGTGCATAATGACAATTTCTTTGTGAAGGCTGTCCAGTAATTGCCGGTTGATACCATAAGCAAGACTATACTCCCGTAGTGATGAGAATAATACCTGGTTTTGTCTTTCTAACTGTATGCGCAGCACATTCGCCACATCACACCAATCCAATGTTTCTCTGAGATTATAACTCACATTCACCCCCAGTGCTTCTGCTATATGTTTAGGTATTAAAGTTGGCGGACCGCAGACAGTTACCTTTGCGCCCATTTTATTTAATAAATAAATATTACTCTGTGCAACACGGCTATGCATGATATCACCAATAATCGCAATCTTCTTCCCTTCAATATTACCTGTCTTCTCTTTTATTGAAAAAGCATCTAATAAAGCTTGAGTAGGATGCTCATTTATACCATCACCGGCATTGATAATAGCTGCAGGAATATGCTGAGCAAGGAAATGAGGAGCTCCGCTGGCACTGTGCCGCATTACCACCATATCCACTTTCATACTCAAAATATTCTGTACCGTATCCAGCAATGTTTCACCTTTGGCAGCCGATGAGGAGGAAGCCGCAAAATTGATGGTGTCAGCACTCAATCTTTTTTCAGCCAGCTCAAAAGAAAAACGGGTCCGGGTTGAATTCTCATAAAACAAATTGACGATTGTCACATCCCGGAGAGAGGGAACTTTTTTTACCGGTCTTTGTAATACTTCTTTGAATTGTTCTGCCGTGGAAAGAATAAGCTGAATATCTTCTTTGTTGAGGTCTTTAATGCCTAGCAGATGACGAGTGGATAGTTGCATTAAAAGGCGAAATTAGGGTAAATAGTTTGATTCAAAAAAGTATCTGAATCTATGCCACAATCAGTACCACCTCCTTATTGCCGGCTTCATTCTTCACCAGTTTTACTTTATCTGATTTACTGGTATGAAGTGTAGCTCCGGTATAATCAGCCTGTATAGGAAACTGCCGATGCTCTTTTCTGTCCACCAACACACAAAGTTCTACTTTTGCCGGCCGGCCGTAATCTAGCAGCGCATCTAATGCAGCCTTAATAGTCCGGCCTGTGAAAAGTACATCATCAATCAGGATCACCGTTTTATTCTCAATAGAAAAAGGAAGATTCATCACATCAGGAGCCAGAATCTCTTTTCGGATATCGTCCCGGTAAAAAGTAATATCCAGTTGTCCGTATTGAAGAGTTTTGCCGGGATAAAATTGCTCCAGGTGTTTTATCATCTCATCTGCTACCATTACACCGCCTTGTTGTATACCCACAAATACCACATCCTCCACAGACTTATGATAACCGGCTAATTGATCGGCCAGTTTATGAATAGTTTCTGATAATTGTTTGGAAGATAAAAGAATCTGCATCTTTCAAATTTGTTGTGAAGTTATCAAATCAGCAGGAAAAAATTAGCGGATATGATCAACCGGAAATGATGAATTATAATAAAGCAAAAAGGCCGGATAACCGGCCCTTTTGTTCAGAAGGTCAAATACTATTAGTCTTTTTTTGCTTTTTTTCCACCGAAATTGAAGAAAACACCTACTGACAATACCCTGTTCTTAATATCAACATCAGTTTCGTCAATGATATTTGCCATACCGAATGTGTAGCGGGCATTCAAACCAAATCCATTGCTAAACTGGTATCCAAGACCGAGGTTTATTCCAAAATCTGTGCTTTTCATCTGATCTTTAATGTCTTCTTCCTCTGTATTAGTACCGTCAGTTGCTTTTATTTTAGCAGACATCAGGAATCCAATTTGAGGACCTGCTTCGGCAATGAATCCGCTGTTACGATACTGAAGCATAAGTGGTATGTTCAAATAGCCAAAATTGTAGTTCAGTTCCAGTGGAGATTCTCTGAACTCCGCACCCTGATTAGCTGAATAAACTAATTCAGGCTGGAAAGCAAAATTGCTGCTGATGGGAACATTTACAAGACCACCAAGATAAAATCCGGTGTTTGATTTTTTACCTTCCAGTTCATCAGCATCATCACCACCTAAAGTAGCAAAGTTAACACCACCTTTGACGCCGAAAGTAACCTGTGCATTTACAAACATTACAGATAGGGCTAACACAGACACTAAAACAACTTTTTTCATAATAATTGATTTAAAGTTTATAAGGTTTTAATTAAGTGGCGCAAAGATAAAGGCGATACCACTCCAAAAAAATGATTTTCAGGATATTTTATAAAAATATTTACACTTCAGATAAAAAGGGATAGCGATAATCTACTGGTGGATTATACGTTTCTTTTATCGTTCTTGCACTCAACCAACGATAAAGATTTAAAATACTGCCCGCTTTATCATTAGTACCGCTGCCTCTTGCACCACCAAAAGGCTGTTGTCCAACTACTGCTCCTGTTGGTTTATCATTAATATAAAAATTACCAGCTGCATTCCTCAGCTTTCTTGTTGCAAGATCAACGGCAGACCGGTCTTGTGCAATAACAGCCCCTGTAAGGGCATAGGGTGATGTTGAATCTACCAATTCCAATGCTTTTTCAAAACTATTGGCCGGGTAAACGTAAACGGTCAATACTGGTCCGAATATTTCCTCACACATAGTAACGTATCTCGGGTCTTTCGCCTGGATAACAGTAGGCTGAATAAACCAACCTTCTTTACTGTCACATTTACCACCAGCCCAGATTTCTGCCTTGGGGTCTTTCTTTGCATTATCTATATATCGCTTGATGCTGTTGAAACTTTTGTCATCAATTACTGCATTGATAAAATTGGTGAAATCTTCCGGGCTTCCCATTTTAAAACTCTTCACCCCGGCAACCAGTTTCTTTTTCACTTCTTCAACTAAATTGGAAGGAATATAAGCTCTTGAGGCGGCTGAACATTTCTGTCCCTGGTATTCAAAAGCGCCACGCAATAAGGCGGTTACTACTACATCCGGATCGGCACTTTTATGTGCCAGCACAAAATCCTTACCGCCGGTTTCTCCTACAATACGGGGATATGATTTGTAATTAGCCATGTTCTTTCCGATGGTTTCCCACATGTTATTGAATACACCAGTAGAACCGGTAAAATGAACTCCGGCGAAATCTCTGTGATTAAAACAAACCCTTCCAATGGTAGGGCCATCCACAAAAATCAGGTTGATGACTCCATCTGGCAAGCCAGCCTCTTTCAATATCCGCATAAACATCTGTGCAGAATAAACCTGCGTATTAGCACATTTCCATACCACCACATTACCACACATAGCAGCAGAGGTGGGCAGGTTGCCACCTATAGCTGTAAAATTGAATGGTGTTACCGCTAAAACAAATCCTTCCAATGGCCGGTACTCCATCCGGTTGTGCATACCCGGACCGCTTATCGGCTGTTGTTTATAAATCTCACTCAGGAAATGTACATTGAATCGCAAAAAATCAATGATCTCGCAGGCAGCATCAATCTCTGCCTGGAAAACATTTTTACTTTGCCCCAGCATGGTAGTACCATTCATATAAGGACGGTACTTTGTAGCTATGAGATCAGCAGCTTTCAGAAAAATATTAGCCCTGTTTTCCCAGCTCATGTTTTCCCAGCTTTCTTTAGCTGCAAGTGCTGCTTCAATTGCCTGGTGAACATGTTTTTCTTCGCCTGCATGAAAATAGCCCAGTGTATGTTTTGTTTCATGCGGAGGATGGATGGCTACCTTTTTATTAGTTCTTACTTCTTTACTGCCGATATACATGGGTACATCTATTTCCTGGCCTTTTAGTTCTGCCAATACTTCTTTGAGCCTTTTCTTTTCGGGGCTATTAGGAGCATATGATAAAACCGGTTCATTTACCGGCATTGGGTATGAAAACGTTCCTGTTGACATATGACAAAATTTATAAGTGAAGTTATAAAGATTTAAAATCGTTACCTCTGTCAATCATCACACATCTGCTTCTTTTTCACTCATCAGGTAGGCTTTTATAAAACCATCTAATTCTCCATCCATTACTGGTTGCACATTTCCTGTTTCAAAATCAGTTCTATGATCTTTGATCATTTTGTAAGGATGGAAAACGTAGCTGCGTATCTGGCTTCCCCACTCTATTTTTTTCTTCTTGCTGTTGGCAGCATCTTTGGCTTCATTACGCTTACGCAATTCTTCTTCATACAGACGGCTTTTCAGCATGGTCATTGCTTTTTCCCTGTTGCCTAACTGCGTTCTCTCTGTTTGGCAAACCACCACTATCCCGGTTGGAATGTGTGTAAGCATCACCTTAGTCTCCACTTTGTTTACATTTTGTCCGCCTGCACCGCCGCTTCGGGCAGTTTCCATTTTCACTTCGCTGTCTTTTACCTCTATATTTATTGTATCATCAACCAGCGGGTAAACAAACACAGAAGCAAAAGAAGTGTGCCGCCTTGCATTACTGTCGAATGGTGAAATACGTACCAACCGGTGCACCCCGCTTTCGGCTTTTAAAAAGCCATAAGCAAACTCACCATCAAACTGCAGCGTACAGGTTTTTATACCGGCGCCATCACCCCACACCCAATCCAGTTCTGTTACTTTCCAGCCCTGTTTTTCGCCATACATCCGGTACATTCGGGCTAGCATTTCGGCCCAATCCTGGCTTTCGGTTCCACCTGCCCCTGAATTGATCTGCAAAACAGCAGGTAATTCATCCTCCGGTTCATTTAATGTGGCTTTAAATTCAGCATCATCTAAAGCCGTCAAAGCCTTATTGTATGCTTCCTGGGTTTCTTCTTCTGTGGCATCGCCGCCTTTCCAGAATTCAAATAATACGGCAAAATCTTCCACTGACGTATTGGTTTGCTCATATAAGTTAACCCAATACTCATTCACTTTAATTTCCTTCATGATGGAAGTAGCCCGGGCATTATCATCCCAAAATCCGGGACTCAGAGAGAGTTGTTTGTCATTTTCGATCTTTGCCTGTCGATTATCGACGTCAAAGAAACCTCCTTATCCCGGCAATGCGGGACCGCATATCCTGTAATTTTTCCTGTGTCATGGCCGCAAAATTAAGGGAAAGCTTACAAGTCATCATTGACAATCCTTTTTCAAAACTTTTGGTGAACTTTATTGTTCCAATAACAAAATCAACTGTAATATGAAAAAGATCATTTTAGCTACATTATCGTTAGCCTTCCTTTTAAATGCTTGTAAAAATGGTGACAAAAAGAAAGAAGAACCGTCAGTCAAAGAGCCTAAAATAAAGGAAGAAATCATTTCTTATAAGGTAGATACCCTCAATATGAACAGCTACCTGGTGTATGATGAGAATGGTAGTGGTAAACGTCCTCTAGTGCTGGTCATTCATGAATGGTGGGGACTAAATGATTATGTAAAAATGCGGGCAAAGAAGCTCGCAGAACTGGGTTATGTAGCACTGGCTGTAGACATGTACGGAAACGGCCAAATGGGTAATGACCCTGATGCCGCAGGCAAACTGGCTATGCCATTTTACCAAAATCCGGATATGGCTAAAAAGCATGTACAGGCAGCAATAGATAATATCAAAACAAATGCCTTGATTGATGCCTCTAAAATGGCGATCATGGGATATTGTTTTGGGGGGTCTGTATCAATCGGTGTTGCCAGGATGGGCCTTGACTTAAAAGGAGCTGTAAGTTTTCATGGCAACCTGAATGTGGTACCTCTCAATAAGGACCTACTGAAGGCTGAAATACTTGTCTGCCATGGTAATGCTGACCCTTTAGTTCCGCAGGCGGAAGTTGATCTTTTTAAAAAGCAGATGGATTCTGTGGGTGCTAAATACGTTTTTAAAGGCTACGATGGAGCATTACATGCTTTTACCAATCCAAATGCTACTGAAATGGGTGAAAAGTATAAACTGCCCATTAAATACGATGCCGCTGCAGACAGTGCTTCCTGGAATGAAATGAAGGCTTTCTTCGGACGCATATTCCAGTAAATTGCACAAAATATTGTCATTCAACATTTGAGTCCGGAATTTTTTTCGGACTTTTTTTATTTTAATAAGGCAGGATAAAACGGTTGAAAACAAAGGAATTGCATAAAATACGGTGCAGCCTATTCGTAATTTTCCTTAGTAAAAGTTATGAATTGTAAAATTCAGTTTCTATTTTGTCATCCCTTTTGGACATTTTAAAAACGGATTCCTTTGAAAAAGAAAATTCTACCCCTGCTGACAGGCTTACTATTTTTTGTGGCCTGTACAAAAGACAACTTTGAAGTTCCCGCCCCTGAAAAGGAGCCTTGCGAACTGCAAACAGCTAACCCTGCCGGCCGCAGTTATCCAGTAGATTCTGTTGCTGCTTATGTCTGCACTTCCAGTCATTGTGGTATTATGCCGCTGAATTCAAAGAATTATTGGATCTACGAAGATTCAATATTCAACGATGGTATTTTCCTGAGAGTGCAATATGACACACTTCGGTTTACAGCTAATTTCAGATCATCCGATAATATCGTGTGGTGGCAAAAAAACAATGTATCAATTGGTTTGCCTGAAATATTGTACGCCAACGATTCAGCTTTCTTCAGCCTTGCAGACCGAATGTTCACCCCGGGTATAAAAGATGCCAAAAAAGATTACAGCCTGTTTCCCGGAGATTCGTTACGTTACCTGGCCAGTTTTGAGGATGCAGCAGCTATGGGCCGTTCCCTGAAACTGAGTACTGCCATCAGCACTCCTGCAGGCAGCTATGCAGATTGCCTTTATTTTGAGAAAAATGCCCGTAACTACCGTAAAGACCAGGTATTCTTTAAACCGGGTATCGGAGTGGTAAAATATATCCAGGAAAAAGCACCAATGGGTGACTGGACAATTAAACTTCAGCAAATTTCTACTTTAATAAAATACCATATTGAGTAATGGGTTTTCAGTAAGCACAAAAAATCCCGGCTATATGCCGGGATTTTTATTTATTAACTCACTTAATCAAGGAAGGATGATAATTCGTTGATTATTGCCATTATTCCAGGTTAACAGGGCTTTGTTATCGCAGCCTCCGTTATTGGGAAAACCAAAGTCAAGGAATAAAACTCTGTTATTGATCTTAATCTTCAGGGTGCCTTCACTTATCCAGTGGCATGCCACTTTTTTGATCAGCGGATCTTCAGTATTGATATTTACTGTTGTACCATTTCTGAAAACGGTTTTTGAACGACCGGTAATCTGGTACACATCATCCCTTACAATATTGGTAAGCATACCGGCAATTTGTTTTACAGTTTTAATGCCATCGTAAGTATATCCTCTGCCATTAGGGAAAGTCACCTTACCATCCAATACTTCTACACTCCACTTATGCAGCATAGGTGGCTCACTCAGGTTCCTGAATATTTTGGTTCCTTCAATATGCACCCTGTTTACATAATAATTCACAAAGGTCATGGTAACGACGGAACCGGGTCTGCGGATAGGCCCTGTGAAATGCAATACAATCTTACCACTCCGCAATTTTCCATCACGGCCACGGCAACTGTCTCCAAAGTCGATGGTTACCGTTTTGGGATAAGTACTGTCGTTTGGTGTGACAGTAATTGTGGCGCAATC
The DNA here is from genome assembly GCA_964634265.1 of uncultured Chitinophaga sp. GTDB lineage: Bacteria > Bacteroidota > Bacteroidia > Chitinophagales > Chitinophagaceae > JJ008. The sequence goes on from CAZWIM010000008.1 coordinate 73,450, forward strand.
GCCAATGCGGCCACGCAGCTCGGCAAAATTGGGTAAGAAAACTCTGCCCTGCTCTGATGCAGTCCTTCCTTCAAGGCCAAAACCACCTGCATTACCTTCTTCTTCTGCAGCGGTAAAACCAATATCTTCTGCGTCATCGAAGCTGGCTTCCGCCTGGGTACTTTCTTCAGAATAAGTGGCGGCTTCTTCTTCTGTTAAAGTAGTGGGTTCTGTAAGACTTGATTCCTTCTGACAGGAAATAACAAAGATTGATAAAAGAATTGCATAAATCGCAATCATCATCCGGTTAAGTGTGATAGTTTTCATGGCTATACTTTTGTGGTTTCAAATATTTTTAACGTATGTTTTGAAAAGGATGGAGCAAGAAAGTTTAAAGACCAGCGTAAAATTTTATTTTTCCGGTTAAGATGCAGGAGATCATATACTATATTAAGAGTTATTACAAACAAACAGACCGAATTGTCCTTTTATTAATTAGCCTGTTTACTGCGTTTCTGATCTTTTGTAACTATTATTATAGTATTGATACACTTATCAGAAAAAATAATTCATTCTTAGTTAAACTTTTTTACTGGTACATAGTCTTTGCCGGAGCATTTATTATTCCTTACTTTATAGTTGGGCTCTCCAGGAAAAGGTATAATTTAAAAAATAAAGACTTTTACATTTTACTTTTTGCAGCTCCATTGATCTTTGCCTGGAAAATCAGTGCCTCAATCTCTATATCATTTTCAGCCTATGAAACAAACAACCATTTTTGGAACCAGGTATTATATTGGCCAGTACTTGCAATTGTTATTATACTCATACTTTATTTTACATGGAAATTGTATCATCAAGATCAGCCACTTTATGGATTACGAACCGGGAATATAGAATGGAAACCATACTTCTTTATGTTACTAATTATGGTTCCACTAATTTCTCTTGCCGCAACTCAAAATGATTTTCTTTCAGTTTATCCAAAAATAAATTCCATTTCTTCAGATGCTGAATGGTGGCAAAAGCTATTATTCGAACTTTCATATGGAACTGATTTTTTCACCATCGAATTTTTTTTCAGGGGATTCCTGGTACTTGCCTTTGCCGGGTGGGTAGGTAAAGATGCCATATTACCGATGGCCTGTTTTTATTGCACTATTCATTTCGGTAAACCGCTGGGTGAATGTATCAGTTCCTATTTTGGGGGGTTATTGCTTGGAATCGTTGTTTATAATACCCGATCCATATGGGGTGGCCTAATTGTTCATTTAGGGATAGCCTGGTTGATGGAAATAGCCGGGTATCTGGGCAATTATTTTAAATAAAAAGCTACAAGCCTGTAAGCCGGATTCTGTTCCCGATAGCTATCGGGAGGCTATCATTTATCTGTCCCGCAAATTACTCTGCGGGATCAATCTGCCTACCCTGGACCTTGAACGAGCAGTTCTCATAACGATCCTTTACGTGGCATTTCAGCATGCAAGGTTTACCCGCAATTGATGTTACCATCAAAAGCCGTGAGCTCTTACCTCACATTTTCACCCTTTCACCCCTCAGCCCATTCCAATATGATGACATGGGTTGAGGGGTGAGGTTATTTTCTGTGGCACTGTCTGTCTCCGATTGCCCGGAGCCCGGCTATTCACCGGTGCATTGCTCTGTGCTGTCCGGACTTTCCTCCCTCCCATAAAAGCGGGAAAGCGATAGCCTGGCTTGTAGCATCTGTAAAATTAACTCCTAATGTCAGTACTGGAAGAATATTTCTGTCGCACCGTATCCATAAGCCGGATGAAATTGATTCACAAATGATTTGACTTCCTTTTTAAGTCTCAGAATATCGTGGATTTCATCCCGAAGTACCCCTTCTCCTACTCCATGGATAACTATTAATGAAGGCTGATGATGCAAAACAGAAAGATGATAATATTTTTCAAAGGTTTTCAATTGAAGACTGAGTATTTCATAGTTGCTCATATTCCTCCAATTATCAGTTAACTTTTCAATATGCAAATCAATCACACTGCGGGGAGATTCCAGGTGCTGCCGGGCCTTTGATGCATCGTAAATTTTATAACCTTTGGCTGCAAGGCGTCCCATCTCTACAACATCATCCACCGTTCTATCAGGGTATTTTTCAAATAAAAGCTGGGAAAAAGTAGCAAGATTTTTCTTTTTTAACTCTTCAATTTTTGCAAAAAGTTGCTTTGGTTTAAGTTTTACCGATGCCTCATAATGACCTGCTTTTTTCTTATCAGGAATTAACAATGAAAATTCAAAATCAAATGCAGGGCTGTCATTTAAATCCTCAAAAGGGATATCATGCAGGTAAAAATCTTCGAAAGGATGTACAGTATTTTTTAACTCAAAATCCGGCTTGCCAAAGAAATGCAGCTTATAAATGAAATTGTAAGACGAAGATGTATGATTGACAAGGTGCAATTTTAATTCTTCCACAATCACATCTCCGAACTCATCTATATCCATAACAGGCAAAAAAGTAAGCCATACTCCGTCTTCTACCCTGTTTTGCTCCAGTCTTTTCTCCTTTCGAACATCATCAATATAGGTCTTTTCTTTTTTGGCAGAAACGGGTTTCTTTTCTGTGAATCTTTTGAAATATGGAAAATCTACCTGGTCTTTATATACCGGAAATGTCACCCCCTTCACATCCACCATCAGCATTTTATCATTGATTATGTCCACCACCTCAGCTTCCTCATTAGAATGTAAAATCAGCACAATATCACCAATCTGGTATTTCATATTGCAAAAATACAAATGGCACAGCGAAGAAACTGTGCCATTCGATAATTGATATAGTATGATACTATTTTTCCTTTGCCAGCTTGCTATTTCTGTAACTATACAGGAAATAAACACATAAGCCAATGGCCAGCCAGATAAGGAACCGCATCCATACCTTATGTGTTTCCTGGGCCATCAGGTAAAAACAACTCATCATACCCAAAATCGGTATTAATGAAAATCGCTTAACAAAGGCCAGTACAGCCATTATAATAGCAATTAGCCAAAATACGGCCATTGGCCATGTATCTTTATTCCAGATATCCTCTGTAAAATGGCCTGGAACATTTATCCATATCAGAATTATTCCCGCCAACAAAAGTACCGGGTAAATAAACTGGGAATTGATATATGGAACTTTAAACTTGCTTTCAGGCCTGTCTTTTTGTTGTTCCAGGGCCAGCACCCCTCCACACACCAATACAAAGGCGAATAATGTTCCAATACTTGTAAGAGACAGAACTTCTCCAAGATTCAGGAACAAGGCCGGCACAGCTACAACTATACCGGTAAGAATCGTTGAAAAGGATGGAGTACCATGCCTGGGATGTATGCGGGAGAAAATTTTTGGCAGCAGGCCGTCACGGCTCATACTCATCCATATCCTGGGTTGCCCCAACTGAAATACTAACAGTACACTGGCAGTGGCAATGATGGCACTCACAGCAACAACACCGGAAATAAATTTCAGGCCTTTTGCATCAAAAACCATAGCCAGTGGGTCACCAACATTCAATGACTTATAATTTACCATGCCGGTAAGTACCAATGCCAGTAAAACGTACACCACGGTACAAATAATCAAGGAATTGATCATCCCTTTTGGAAGATCTCTTTGAGGATTTTTACACTCTTCTGCTGTTGTAGAAATAGCATCAAAACCAATATAAGCAAAGAAGACTGCTGAAACTCCCTTCATTATTCCGCCAAAGCCTTCCGGACTAAAAGGTGACCAGTTACTTGGATTAACATATACTGAACCCAATACAATTACAAAGAAGATTACTGCCAACTTGATGATGACCATAACGTTACTTGCAGAACGGGACTCTTTTATGCCAACAAAAACGATATAAGTGATTAAAGCCACAATCAGCAATGCAGGAATATCCATTATTATCTTGAGTCCAAATAAATTGGGTGCATTTGTCCAGGCAGAAATTGCTTCAGCAGTTGCGCCTGCTTTCGCTGTCATATAATCCATCGTCATCCATTCAGGAATATGCATACCTGCAGAATGAAGCAGGCGGGTAAAATAGTCACTCCATGAAATAGCAACCGCTATATTACCAATGGCATATTCCATTAATAAATCCCACCCAATGATCCATGCAAAAATTTCACCAAAAGCAACATAAGAATAAGTGTAAGCACTCCCTGAAACAGGAACGGTGGACGCAAACTCAGCATAACAAAGTGCAGCAAATCCACAGGCAATAGCCGTGAATATGTATAGAAATACTACTCCGGGTCCGCCACTTGAAGCTGCAGAGCCTATACCACTGAAAATACCGGCCCCGATTATTGCTGCTACACCAAAGAAGGTCAGATCTCTTACACCTAACACTTTTTTTAACCCAGCAGAGTGCCCGTCACCCAGGCCGGCTTCTGCTTCATGCAGAATCTTTGCAATTGATTTTTTTCGGAAAAGTTGATTTAGCATTCGTCAGTTGGTTTTGATACTTTAAAATAGGAAAAAAATGAAAGCAGTTACAGATCAAGGCAAACAAACTTAATGTTCCCTTTTTACCAGGAACTGCGCCAATTCTTTCAAAGGTTGCTTTCTTTTAGATACCACTGCAATATCCTCAAGGTGCAAAAAAGCTTCATCCAGGTATTTATTCTTTAATTCCAGTGCCCATCGATCTACTTTACAATCCTTGAAAATCTTTAATACCCTTTCTATTTTATCAGGAGCATTGGCTGAAAGCAATTCACTTAATTCTTCTTTCTGAGAACCCGAAGCGGTCTCAAAAGCATGTATTAACAGGAATGTTTTCTTATTGGCCAGTATATCACCTCCAACCTGTTTACCAAATTTCTGAGGGTCCCCGAAAGCATCGAGGTAATCGTCCTGTACCTGGAAAGCGATACCCAGTTTTTTCCCAAATTCATATACAAGGTTTTGATTTCTTTCTCCTGCACCTCCCAATATAGCCCCCATTTTAAGGCTGGCAGCCAATAGTACAGAGGTCTTTAGCTCAATCATTCGCAGGTATTCATCCAGTTCTACTATTTCTTTTTTCTCAAAATCCATATCCCATTGCTGGCCTTCACAAACTTCGGCAGCAGTTTTATTAAACAAATGAAGTATTGAATGCAGAAACTCTGACTGAACTTTTTCCAGTTGCTGGTAAGCCTTCACCAGCATCACATCACCAGCCAGCAGGGCAACATTTTCACCATATTTAACATGAATTGTTTCCATTCCCCTTCTCAAAGGAGCTTTATCCATTATATCATCATGTATAAGGGTAAAATTGTGAAATAGCTCAATGGCTGAACCTACCTCCCATGCATCAGCCTTTATATCATCAAACAATTCATTGCCCATCAAACAAAGCACCGGGCGGATGCGTTTACCTCCTAATTTTAAAAAATACTCATTAGGCTCATACAGGTTTGCAGGCTCAGAAGGGAAATGCTGCTGTTCAAAATGAATAGCAAATTTCCTGGATAGCAGTTCGAATGATTGCATAGGTGTAAATATATTCCGAAAAAATGTTGTGTACAAAGTAAGAAAAAGAAACCCTCCTATACAATTTTGCAGATATTTACAGCCATAAACAATCAATTATCATTTAATGACCCGGTTTTTTTACATAACTTTTTTTATAGCCTTTACTACTATCACAACTTTTGGGCAGACGAATACCGATGCCAGTAAGAAAAGCATTACGAAGACGGCAAATAACCCGCCCATTGACTCAAATGTCCTGGTAGTTATCAATGGAAAAATTGCAGGCACCATCAGGGAAATCAAAAAAGACATCAATAACCTGGTACCCGCAGATGTCATAGACAATATAAATGTGGTTAAGGGCGATGCTGCCAATGAAAAATACGGCGAAAAAGGAAGCTATGGTGTTTTGGAGATCACCTTAAAAAATGCAATAATAAAATACAAATCGGATATTCCGGATACAACCGGCAACCCGGACAGTAGTGTAGAAAAAGTATATGAAAGGGTAGAAATTGAAGCCAGTTTTCCCGGTGGTGATGCTATTTGGAGAAGGTACCTGGAGAGAACACTTGATGCTTCCATTCCGGCTAAAAATAGTGCCCCGGATGGAACTTATACAGTAGTAGTGCAGTTTATTGTAGATAAATCAGGCAATATTTCGGATGTAAGGGCATTGACCAATCATGGGTACGGGATGGAAGCTGAAGTTGTTCGTGTTATAAAAAAAGGACCAAAATGGTCCCCGGCTATTCAGGACGGCAGGCAGGTAAAAGCATACAGGAAGCAACCTGTAACCTTTATGGTAATAAGCGAAAAGAAAATGAAGAAAAATAAAAATCAGGATTTATAAATTAATTCTGACGAGCCCGTTTTTATAAGTAATTCCTTTTGGTCACTTTTTTCCACCCTTCCAATAACCTGTGCATCCACGCCAAAAGATTTGGAGATGCTGATAATAGAGTCAGCGTCTTTTTCATTGGTATAGATTTCCAGCCTGGTACCCATATTAAAAACCTGGTACATTTCACGGTCATCGGATTTACTGGCTTCCTGTATTAATTTGAAAATTACTGGGGGATCAAATAAGCAATCTTTTACAATACGTACATTTTCAGGCACATATTTCAGACATTTCGTTTGGCCGCCACCACTGCAATGAATTAACCCGTGAATGATTTCAAAATGATCTTCAAGTAATTTTTTCATCACCGGTGCAAATGTCCGGGTAGGACTTAACAGCAACTTGCCTGCTTCGTGTAAGACTTCGCCATCCTTCACTATATCAGTTACTCTGTGTGGGCCAATATAAACTACCGATTCATCCAACGAAGTATCATAGCTCTCAGGAAACCGGGCCCCATAGGTTTTATGTAAAACATCATGTCTTGCACTTGTAAGCCCGTTACTCGCAATGCCACTATTATAAGAAGATTCGTAACTAGCCTTACCAAAGCCTGCCAGGCCTACAATGATATCCCCCGGCTTAATCTTTTCATTGGTTATCAATTTATCTTTTGGCCACCTTGCGGTCATTGTTCCGTTTACAGCAATGGTACGTACCACGTCTCCTACATCAGCAGTCTCACCGCCCATAAAACTGATGTTAACACCAAAATCCTTCATCGTATTAAAAAACTCCTGTGTGCCATTGATAATTGCTTCCAGCACTTCTGCAGGAATAACATTCTTATTCCGGTCAATTGTAGATGAGAAAAGGAGATTATCATAAATACCTACACAAAGAAGGTCATCCAGGTTCATTACAATAGCGTCCTGGGCGATACCTTTCCATACAGATACATCACCGGTTTCTTTCCAGTACAAATAAGCCAAAATACTCTTGGTACCAGCCCCGTCAGCATGCATTACATTCACCCATGCAGCATCCCCACAAAGAATATCGGGATATACTTTGCAAAATGCTGATGGAAATAAACCTTTATCAAGGTTTTTTGTTGCAGAATGAACTTCTTCCTTTTGTGCCGAAACTCCTCTTTTGCTATAAAGACTCATAACTCAAAATTAGGCTGTAAAACTAAGGCCATTCAAGGTTTTTCAATTATCAATTATCAACTAATTTCGCCCATTCAATTATGAAGATACACCGTGACATAGAACAACTTCCGCTTTTTCGTAATGCAGTCATCACCATCGGTACTTTTGATGGTGTGCATATGGGACACCGCCAGATAATCGACAAGTTAAAGTCAGAAGCAAAAGCCAATAATGGTGAAACCGTTATTATAACTTTTCACCCGCATCCCAGAAAGGTAGTATCATCAGCGATTTTAGGCATACGGTTAATTAACACCCTGGAAGAAAGAATTGAACTGCTGGAAGAGTTGGGCATTGATCACCTGGTAATTGTTCCCTTTACAGATGCTTTTGCCAACCAGCCGGCAGAGGATTATGTACAAAATTTCCTTATTGGCAAGTTTCGTCCACACACTATCATCATTGGGTACGACCACCGGTTTGGCCGTGACAGGCTGGGTGATTATCGTTTGCTGGAAAAAATGGCTTCAACACATAATTACAAACTAAAAGAAATTCCAAAACATATTCTGGAGAATATTTCCATAAGTTCTACCAATATAAGGGAGGCAATTCTGCACAGTGATATTGCTACTGCAAACAGCTTACTGGGATATGAATTCTTTTTTTCCGGGGAAGTAGTGCATGGTGATAAACTGGGGCGAAAATTGGGATATCCAACCGCTAATCTTAAAATTCAAAATGAAGAAAAAATTATACCCGGAAATGGTATTTATGCAGTTTATGCACAATCCGAAGAATCCGCACAAAAATTAAAAGGAATGATGAGTATCGGGTTTCGTCCTACGGTTGATGGGAAAAAAAGAGTAGTCGAAGTCAACCTCTTTGATTTTGATAAAGAAATTTACGGGCAAACGCTAAAGGTATACGTTAAAAAGTTTTTAAGAGAAGAGGTAAAGTATGACAGCCTCGAAGCACTGGTAAAGCAAATTGACCAAGATAAAATTAACAGCCTGAAAGTGCTTTAAAAGAAAATAAAAAGGCAACCCATTTAAGTTGCCTTTTTACTATATACTTTGAATATACTAGTACTTGATTTTATACTCCAGTTTTGAAGGATCTGCAAAAAAATCATCCAGATCAGCAGTAATTGTTACCTTCTTTTTATCGTCTGATAATTTAACCCCTTTTCCTTCAGCTTTTTGAGCAGGCCTTGGCAGGTTAATTACATAAGTTGCTTTCATAGAAAGGCCCATTGCTGATGCTTCCTTCATCCCTTTCAGAAACTCATCACTCTCTACTCCTGCATACTTATCCTTATCTAATTTACGGGTAAGTTCACCTTCAGAGAATTCGTACTTATAGTAATCATCAAAACTACTTGTTTCGGGCAATTCATTATTACCACCACCCATCGGTGAACCATCGGCCATTTGATCCTTCATGGCTTCAGACATGGCTTTACCAGAAAGTTTGTTGATCATAGTGATATCTGAGGGTTTACTAAATGGAAGAGAAAGGCTGGTTAAGAATTTTTCGTCTTTAATATTCATATTCACCCTCAGAGATCCTTTACGTAGTATTTCCTTTTCTTCAGAAGTCAGGTTAGGAATACTGTCTGCACCCTGTGCCATGGAAATAACCGTATCCTTGGCCATATCGTCAGCTTTTTCCAGGTCACCTGCTCCGCCCATTTGTTTGGCAAGGCCAATCAGGGCACTAAAATCACTTGTATTTACAACTGTACCACTTCCGTCTTCATTAATGGTGATTTCCTGAGTGGTTTCAAGACATCCGGCCAGTAAAAAAGTAAAAGCAAAAAGGGAAAAAAGGACTCTTTTCATGATATTTTGTTTATTATATATTTTGTGATCAAAGCTTGGTTTAAAATGTTCAAAAAGATGCTTTTTGCATTTATTAAGTTGCACAAAGAAAGGTCTTTTGGCAATAAAGGTCACAAAATGTTCAGGCCATCATTTTCACTACCATTTCTTTCATCAGGCTTGCGTCTTCAGTTGCCGTACTGCCCACTCCTATACTTTTAAGATTGTACCCATGCAGCAAGAGAAGGGCTCTTTCCACACCGGGATAAGTATATAGCCGGGCGGCCTGCATGTATTCCTTCATAAAATACGGGTTCACTCCTATAGCCGTAGCAATGGTCTTTTCATCCGTGGTACCCGTTCCAAATATCATAAACACCTTGCTAAAAAAACTGTAAATAGAAGGAAGTACCAATTGAATTGGGCCAGCCTTGGGGTTAGCTTCAAAATACTGGATGATACGGATACTTCTCGCCAGGTCTTTAGCCGCTAATGCGGCCTGAAGTTCAAAAACATTATAATCCTTGCTTACCCCGATATAATTCTCAATATCATCCTCAGTAATCCCTGTTCTTTTTCCAAGGTTTACAGATAGCTTATTAATCTCATTTTCTATCCGTGACAGGTCATTACCAATATGATCTACCAATAAAGCAAGCCCTTTAGGTGTAATTGTCAACCCTTTGGAGTGGACTAAATTTTGTGTCCATTCCGGCACTTCACGGTCATACAGTTTTTTGGTCGTCAACATCACACCCTTTTCCTTTACCAGTTTGGCAAACTTCTTTCGGGCATCCAGTTTTTTCTCTTTATACGAAACCACAAATACAGTTGACGCCAGTGGATTTTCCACATATGCTTCCAGCTTTTCGATATCTCTCATTTGCTGCGCTTCTTTCAGCAGCACTACCTGTCTTTCTGCAAACATCGGATAGCGCCGGCAGGCATTAATGATATCTGCCCAATTTGCATCTTTACCATAAAAAACACTGAGATTGAATGAAGCTTCACTTTCCGGCAGGATATTATGTTCGGCATAATCGATGACCTTGTCGATAAAATATTCTTCCTCACCCTCCAACCAGTATATCGGTTTAAAAGAGTTCTTTTTCCAATCATCCAATATCTTTTGCACACTCATAAGCCACTAAATTACAGGCTTTCAGGCTGTGAAATAGCAATAAAAATCCACGATTGTGAAAAAGGTCTCGTATTTTCTGGCACGGTTTTAGAAATTTCTGTGCCCGGATATGTTTTTTAACAGGAAATAAAAAAAACGGATGCAACTGCTGAAGTACCTTGCAGCCGGATTCAGTAATCCTGATAAAATCAATTAAAAAAATCTAAATTCCTTTAATATGGCAGAGACAAACTACCCTTCCGCCACCGGAAGTGCACCGGTTCAGCCGGCAAAGAGCAATAATTCCAAAAACATCATCATTGGAGCCCTGGCTGCAGTGGTACTGGGTTCATGGGGTTATTTTTTATGGGACAAGAATAAGTCCAGTGAAAAGATTTCCAGTCAGCAAACACAAATTACATCTCTTGATTCAGCAAAAACAGAGATTCAAATGGAGTTCGACAATGCACTGGCACGCCTTGATTCTGTGACTGGTGCCAACAACAATCTCCAGGGCCAGTTAGCTGACAGGCAAAAAGAGATTGATGCGAAAAAAGCTGAGATACGCAAAATTTTAAATGATAAAAATGCTACTCAGTCGCAACTGGCAAAAGCCAAGTCTATGATTGCTGAACTGAATGACAAGATATCAACACTGGAGGCAGAAGTGGCAAGGCTGACCGGTGAAAACGAGCAGCTGACAGCCGATAATACAACGCTGAAACAAGAAAAATCAGACCTCGAGCAAAACCTTACAGTTACAAAAACCGAGAAGGAAAATCTTGAAAAAACAGTTGATGTGGGTTCTACATTCAGCGCATCCAACATACAGGTCACTCCGGTAAATGAGAAAAAAAGTGGAAAAGAGAAAAATACCACCACTGCAAAAAGAGTAGACAAACTTGTAGTTTCATTCGATGTAGAGAACCGTATAGCAAAATCTGGTCCTGCTGATATGTACCTTATCGTAACCGCCCCTGATGGTAAGATAATTTCTGAAAATGGAAATGTACTCAATACCCGAACAGACGGCGATAAAAATTTTACTGCAAAAATTCCAGTTAACTATGAGCAGGGTACCCGTAAATCAGTTCAGTTTCCTATTCAGCAAAATGATTTCATGACAGGTAATTACAAAATTGAAATTTATCATAACGGCTTCAAGATTGGTGAAGGTGTGAGAAGCCTGAAAAAAGGTGGTTTATTCGGTTAAAAGCAGTTAACTCCTGCAACAAAAGCCGTCCTGATTCATCAGACGGCTTTTTGTTTTACAGTGAAACACACATCTTTTACACATATTACTCCATTGAGACAAGAAGGCACAATTACTGCTTGCCAATGCAGTAATTTTATTCAACCAATAAACTCACCATGATTATTTCAAAGTTTTGCAGACAGCTTGGGCTGGTTAGTTTTTTGCTTATCTGTACTACTGCAATTGCGCAAAGCAGCATAAAGACCAAATACAGTAATTCAACTGTTTATACGGGTATTGAAGTAGGCTCTAAAGGAATAAAGATGAGTGTAATTGAAGTAGGTAAGAATGCCAAAAGCAGTGGCGCTATTGCCATTCTGAAAGACAGTTCTGTCAACACTGATTTTATCAGTTTTACTGATGAAACATTTTCAGCCACCCTGAATGGCCTTACCGGGTTGTTTAATAGAGCAGTTAAAGACTATCAAATTCCTTCCAGCAAAGTTTTTACTGTTCTTAGTAGTGGAGTAAAAATGCAGGCAGAAAAAGATCAGAAAACTGCATGGATGCATCGACTTATCGATTCATTCAGGATAAGGATAAATGAACCTCAGCGACAAGTGGAGGTTGTTGATGTTTTACAGGAAGCCCGTCTTTCGCATCTTGGAATTGTGCCTGAAAGCCGCAGGTTTACTACTTTTTTGATCGACATTGGCAGTGGTAATACCAAAGGAGGTTTTTTCCCCTACGGAAATACAAAGGATTTTAAACTTTTCCAGGTCAATTGGGGCACCAAAAGCACAACCAACGAAACGGATAAAAGATGTGAAAACGATAAGAGCCTTGCCAATTTCAATAAGCAATTATTCAGGGTACTTGCGGCAGCAGAAAATTCAGAAATTATTTATGCAGTAAATGCAAGCGGCGCTTACCCTTTAAGCGATAACATTGCAGTTAGCGGAGGTATTGCATGGGCAGTTGCCACACTTACTCATCCTGAATTAATAGATAACCCGGTAGTATCCGTAACGTTTGATGAAATCAGGAAATTCTCCGAAAAACTCTATTCGAACTTCCCGGTATATTCTGCTTCTTTTCTTGCAGGAAACATTAATCGAGCCAATGAGAAGGAGGCGGTCATAAAAGAAGTGACAAGAGTTCACCAGGTTTTTGATCAGAAATCGTTAATGGCGGGTTGTGGCCTTTTACTTAAGATAATGAGACAGTTCGAATCTGCCTTTGACACAAAACATTTCTATCTCGTCAAAAATGGGCAGGTCGGATGGGTTTCGGCGTATGTTGACCAGCAATTAACCAAATAAGCAGTTTCATTGTAATGAAAGATACCAAGAGCCTTTTACTGGTTATGTTGTCAGTTGGGTTGACAGGCACTTGGGTTTATCACCTTTACGACAAGACTCAGTATACCAAAATCAGAAGGCAGGTTTTTGTTAAAGACTCTCTTGCTGTTGCACAGGGTGTGCAGGATTCTCTTCATAAAATTTATTCCCAAACCATTGATGAGCTTGATGCAAGGCTTGATTCTTCGAGAACATCCGCAGGCCTGCTTAAAGGTGAACTAAGTAATAAATTGGCTGAAATATACCGGTTAAGAACAGAAATTTCGGCAATTCTGAAAAAGAATGATGTAAAAAAAGAAGACCTGGCACTAGCCCGAAAGAAAACTGTTGAACTGCAACAATTAGTCCAGGAACTGCAAAGCAAAAATTTTACAATTGAGGAAGAAAAGCAGCAAATAACTGCTGCCCTCGATAAAGTAAATATTCAGGTAAAAAACCTGGAAGGCAACATGCAGGAGTTAACAAAGGAAAACAAAGTATTAGCTGAAAAAGTAAGCCTGGCATCCACTTTTGTTTCTACTGAACTTAACCTGGTACCTGTTACATTAAAAAGAGATAAAGAACTGGAAACAAGTTCTGCTTCCAAAACAAGCAAATTGGTGGTATCCTTTGCAGTAAAGAATAACATCAGCGACTATAATGATGCAGAACTATATGTGGTGGTAAATCAGCCTGATGGCAACGTAATGACAATTGATGCATGGGAATCTTCCTCAACAATAGATACCCGAAATGAAGGGAAAAAACGGTACACCCGAAAAATAAAATTTGAATACCAGAAGGGTGAAAACAAAAAACTTTCCTTTTCACTGAACCCCGATGATTACCAAAAAGGGACATACACCGTTCAGTTGTATCATAATGGGTTTATGATAGGGCAAACTTCAAAAACACTAAACTAAACTGGTGCTTTTCTTTTCAGTTTATCAAGTCAATAGTAAATAGTTTAATGTAAATAAGAATCCCCCGCTGATGCGGGGGATTAGTTATACTTATAACCCAATTTCGATAGTTTAGAACAGGTTGTAACCGTAGCTCATATAATACAAGCCGCCAACTGCAGGACTTCCAAAACCAGTTCTGGCATAGAAGTTACCAAGGTTGGTTCCGCCTATACGGAAGACACTCTTAGTACCCTGAGGACGGTAAGTAACCTGGGCATCCCACCATCCAAAGTATGGAAGTGTGCCGCTAACGAAGGTACCTTCATAGTAGTTATTATCCTGCCATTTGAATACCACGTTAAAGCCTATGTTCTTGTAGGCATTATCGTTTCTCAAACCTACGTTGAAGCGGTATTTTGGAGCATTAAAGAATGTCACCACACTTGGATCAACGTTCTTCAGGTAATCAGAGAATACGTTACCATAGAAAAAGTAATTCTTAATCGCCTGGTATTCCAAGCCTATACCCCAGCCCTGAGATTTAATAACATCTTTTGAGTTTTGTACATAAGAAACGTTGGTGCTGCTGTAAGGAGAGTACAACTCAAAATTGGCTCCGTTACGGGATTGTACCACTGCTTCACTAACCAGGAAATTGGCATAACGGCTGTAGTAAACATATGCGTCAACCAGCAATTTTTTACCAATTACACCTTTATATCCCAATTCATAAGATTTTACAGTTTCTGGAGTAACTGGATTATACTGTGCTCTTACCAGGCGGCTTGAATCAGCCAGTGTACCAGAGCGATAAGCTAATACACTTGCTGCTGTATAGCCGGGTAAGGTTGAATTCAGCTTATAATAAGTCTGAAATTCAGGTAAAGCTCCCATCAATGTACCAGATCCTGTTACAAGGCTGATGTACTGGTTTTGGTTAGATGGGAAACGGTAAGCTGACTGATAAGAAAGTCGGATAAAGTTGTCTTTTACAACCTTTAATACCGCAGTAAACCTTGGTGTAAAGCGGGGATCGAAATTTGTTTGTTTATCGAAACGACCTGAAGCACTCAAAGTAAGATAATCGTTGAACAGGCTTTTCTTCAATTGAATAAATGCTCCGTATTCATTTATCCTGATCACTTGTGAAGTGTCAGCAAAGATGGTACCCTGAGAGTTCATCACCCATTGCTTCCAGCTAACACCTGCCACAACATCAATGACCTTAGAGAATTTGAATATCTCAGAAATGTTGAATTGAGCATCAGAAGCCCATAAATCTGATTTATCAAGGAACAAGGCCCCTCCTTTTCTGATAGCTGTTTTCTTAATAACGGCTGCTACTGAATCAAATGCTTTTGTTCCTGGTATCCAGCGACCAACATCAGCAGAAGCCCTGGCAGCCTGGTGCAGTTGGAAATCGCTGGGGAATTGACCAGCAACACCATTTAATCTGCGGCCTTCAGAGAATGTGCCAATGTATAGAGGGAACCACGCTGAGCTGGCTCTATAAGTTTCATTAAGAAAAGCTCCCAATGCTGATGCATTGTAAGAATCACCGGAATTTTCCTGTGTGGTGTACCCACGGATAAACCAGTTTTTGGCACGGAACTCCAGTTTATGCTGAGCCATCTTAAGGTTACGCAGAGAATAACGATCTGCACCGGTATAAACAGTTGTACCTGTTCCAAGGTAGCTGTTCAAAGAAACCTCAAGGTTATTGGTAATCTTATAGTGTAAACCTGCGGTCAGTTTGAAGTTCATTGTATTATAGTCAACCAATTGATCTTCCTGGTAACCAGTTCTTGAAACGCTGGCTTTATTGAAATAGTTATTTCTTAAACCAATGTAGAAAGGCATCATTTGCTGAACATTTGCCTGAACACCACTTGGCAGACCGCCAATGAATGTGGCAATTTGAGCATTAGTAGGATACTGAGGGTTACCAATTGCTGTAAAATATGCATTAGCTGCATTAACCACATCTAGAAGTCCACCTGTGGCAGCTAGAATTCCTCTCCTGGTTTGGTCTTGAACAAAATATGCAAAACCGTTCATATCAGCACTGGTCTCATCTCCATAAATGTTGATACCATTAAAGTTGGGGTCATTTTGCCTGTTACCGCCCACAACTTTACTTAAGATACCTATCTGTTGCTTATTTCTGTAATCTTCCGCTTCCCAATCACTACCTTTTACTAACTGAGCTGCGAGTTTAATACCAAATTTATTCTTATACGCTTTTGCCCAACGGAAGTTCCAGTCATAGAACGGAGCGGCATTACGCTGCTTTCCGTCAACATGCATAATACCCTGCTTGATATTAAAGCTAAGTCCCTGGTATTTGAAAGGATTTTTTGTAGTAACCAATACGGTACCATTCATACCGCCTGAGCCGTACAAAGCTGAAGAAGCTCCTGAAAGAACCTCCACGTTATCAACATCAAGATCTGAAGGGCCTACTACACTACCTACAGAAAAGTTCAAACCGGGAGCCTGGTTATCCATTCCATCAATCAACTGGTTCAACCGAAGGTTACCTGAACTAACAAATCCACGGGTTGTGATTGTGCGGAAAGTTAAACTGGCTGTATGAACGTCTACACCCTTCAGGTTTCCGATCGCCTCATAATAATTTGGCGCCGGCATATTACGAAGAGCGGTTGTGCTAAGTCTCTCTACCGTAACAGGAGACTCCAGTAAACGCTGTGGGGCACGGGCAGCAGCAACAACTACTTCCTGTCCAAGAGCAGAGTTCACCTTAAAATCTACTGCAACAGGCTGAGAGGCATCGGATACGGTTACTTCCTGGCTGTCAAAACCGACGGAAGTAAACACTAATACTACGGGAAGTTTGGGTACTGTAAGGGTGAATTCACCATCGGAATTTGTATAAGTACCCCGGCTGGTACCTTTTACGGCTACAGATACAGCAGGTACACCCTCTTTGGTGGTGCTGTTTTTTACTGTACCTGAAATGGTTATGGATTGTGCATAGGCACTAAAAGAAATAAGGCAAGCCATCAACCATGCAGCCAAAAAGCTATAGCTTTTTCTCATAATAGGGATTTTTAGTTTTGGAATTTGGCGGAAAAATAAGCATTGTAAAGTTTATCTAAAAATTTAATTTTTAAGGGAAAAGGATAAATTGTTGAAATCTTAAACACCCCCGGATTGGCCGGTTTTTCGACCCGTCCTAAATTCGGTTTATGAGTCAATTTTCCTTCCCCGGACAGACCGGTTTTTATCGCGGTAAGGTTCGGGATGTGTATACTATCGATGATCAATGGCTGGTAATGGTCGCCTCAGACAGGATTTCTGCTTTTGATGTGATCCTGCCCCGTCCAATACCTTTTAAAGGACAGGTTTTAAACCAGATTGCTGCATTTATGCTAAATGCTACAAAGGATATTTGCCCCAACTGGCTGGTTAGCGTTCCTGCTCCAAATATTTCTATAGGAAAAAAATGTGTGCCATTTCGGATAGAAATGGTTGTTCGGGGAAACCTGACAGGACATGCCTGGCGAACATATACTACGGGAAAAAGGGCCCTATGCGGTGCCGTGATGCCCGAAGGAATGAAAGAAAACGATTATTTCCCCAGCCCTATTATTACTCCCAGCACAAAGGCATCTGAAGGACATGATGAAGATATTTCCCCGGATGAGATCATAAAAAATGGGCTGGCAACCGAAGAAGAGTGGATAAGTTTAAGCAAATATGCCCTCCAACTCTTTGAAAGAGGTAAAGAAATTGCAGCAAAACAGGGTCTCATACTTGTAGATACAAAATATGAATTCGGTAAACTGGGAAATGAAATTGTGCTGATGGATGAAATACATACTCCTGATTCATCCAGGTATTTTTATGCAGAAGGTTTTGAAGAAAGACAGATAAAAGGCGAACACCAAAAACAATTAAGTAAAGAGTTCGTAAGAGAATGGCTTATAGCTAACAACTTTATGGGTAAGGAAGGACAAACTGTTCCGGAAATGAACGATGAGTGGGTTAATACCATATCTAAAAGATATATTGAACTCTATGAGAGAGTGATTGGTAAAACTTTTATACCTGAAAAAATCAGTGATGACGATTTATATGAAAGGGTGATAAAATACCTTCGTACTATAAAATAAAAGAGAGCGGTTTGCTAAGCCGCTCTCTTTATTAATCCCTGTCAGGCTATTTTTTCTTGATAACAGTTGAAGTCTTGAATTCTCTTTTGGCACCTTTTCCATAAAGAGGGCAATAATAATCAAGTGCATCCTGGGCTTCATTGTAGGTTAACCAGTAATCAGTTACTGTACCGGTAAAAACCACCCCTGTTGAATAATTATACATATCACGGGTACCCTGACTGCTGAAGTTTCCGTATACAATTGATCCTTCAAATGGCTTATAACCACCGTAGCTGCGAACAATATTATACCCATAGTAGGTTTCAACTACATAATAGTTACAGTAGCTATCGCTGTACACTACTTCACCCTGTTCCTTGGACAACCAATAGTTTTCATTACTGCTTACAATGGTCGTATCCCTGAAACAGCTGCTCAGTAATAATACAAGAGCTAATAAAGAAAGAACCGGAAGTGTAAATATCCTTTTCATGGCTTTTTGATTTAATAGTTTAAAAATCTGTTTCCGTTTACTACTATGATAAGATTGTGCCAGACCTTGCCAAAGCCTGTACGGGTTTGTTAAAATCATTTTAATAAGGGATATTCACTTTCTGAAAGAAATGTTATGAAGCTTGTTGTTTTACTTGGTGCTCTTATCTTATCACAGTCTATCTTCTGCCAGGAGTACTACCTGCTTGTAGGCACCTATGATTCACCCAAAAGCGAGGGTATATATGTTTACCGGTTTAATGCTGCAAACGGAGAGATAAAATCAGTCAGTCATATTAAGACATCTAATCCCTCCTATCTCACTGTTTCTAAGGATGAAAAATTTGTGTATGCCGTGAATGAAAATGGTAAGAATGGAAATGGAGGCGAAGTCACATCCTTTTCATTTGACAAAAAGAGTGGCAGGCTGACTTTTGCTAACACACAGTTGTCTGGCGGCGACCACCCCTGTTATATTGATACAGATAAAACCGGGAAGTGGGTATTTGCCGGCAACTATAGTTCTGGTAATCTCGCTGTCTTTCGGGCAATTAAAGAAGGCGGACTAATTCCGGCAGATACCGTAATTCAGCACACAGGAAAAAGCATAAATGAACAGCGTCAAAAAGCGCCTCATGTTCACTGCACAGTTATTTCTCCTGATAATAAATACTTGCTTGTTCCTGACCTTGGCA
This sequence comes from uncultured Chitinophaga sp., assembly GCA_964634265.1. GTDB lineage: Bacteria > Bacteroidota > Bacteroidia > Chitinophagales > Chitinophagaceae > JJ008. The sequence goes on from CAZWIM010000008.1 coordinate 92,603, forward strand.
TTGATAAAACCATGATTTACGGCTTTGATGACCAAACAGGTAAATTATCCGTTGGAAAACAAAAATATTTAACGTCAGACCCGGGAGCCGGACCAAGGCATCTTGTTTTTCATCCCAATAACAAAAGGGTGTATCTGATTGAAGAACTTAGCGGTACAATAGTAGCTCATAAATACAAAAACGGAATTTTTAAAAGAATTCAAAGAGTTTCCACAATGGTTGAAGGCGATTCTGGCTTTGCCGGCAGCGCTGATATACATATTTCACCAGATGGGAAATTCCTGTACGCATCTAACCGTGGTAATGTAAACAATCTTGCGATTTACTCATTAAACAAAAAAGGAAAACTCACCCTGATCGGACATCAGTCAACGTTAGGAAAAACTCCCCGACATTTCAACTTTGATCCTACTGGCAATTACTTGCTGGTTTGCAATCAAAACAGTGATGAAATAGTCATTTTTAAAAGAGATATTAATTCAGGGATTCTTACAGATTTGGGGGAAAGAATAACAGTTGGCAAACCGGTTTGCATCAAATGGATTGCATTGTAACATCAATTAGCTGCAGGCAGTGTAAATGAAAAGACACTTCCCTTCCCTGCTTCGCTTTCTACAAACATTCTTCCCCCATTCTTTGCCAAAAACTCTTTGCACAACATAAGCCCTAATCCTGTACCAGCCTCGTTTGCTGTACCTTTTGTAGTAAAGTAATTATTAGCATTAATTTGTTTTATTGTTTCTTCTGTCATTCCTGTTCCTGTGTCCTGAACAAAAACTTCTACAAAAGAAGATGACTCATTTGCACCCAAGCAAACTTTTCCATTTTCGGGTGTAAACTTTATAGCATTCGAAAGAAGATTTCGCAAAACAAGGCTTACCATATCTTTATCAGCATAAATATAAACCGGCTGGTCAATTTTGGTTTCAAGGTATACCTTTTTGGCATCCGCCTGAAGCCTTAACAACTGCACCACTTCCCGGATTAGTATTGAAATATCTAACAACTGTGGCTTTAACCCCTGCGATTGCATCTGACATTTAGCCCAATGAAGCAGGTTTTCCATTAAACCGGTAGTATAATTTAAATCGGTAACCACATCCGGGATCATCAGCTTAACTTCTTCTGCAGGCAAATCATATTGCTGCATGTTTCTGAAAAGGTTTCTCAATGCATATATGGGTGTCTTCAGATCATGTGCTATTACAGAAAAAAGTTTGTTCTTAAGCTGATCAAGCTCCTTTAGCTCCGCTGCCTGTTTTTCGATTTCCTCTTTTTGTGCAGCCAGCTTTTTGTTTTTATTACTAAGACTGGCCAGGTATGCATTATTTTCTGTCTTGAAAAGGTACAAACTGAAAAAAATAAAGATTACTGCCAAAATATGGTTGAATACAAAAAAAGCTGGGTTTACTTCTACCAACCTGACATCATAATCGTTCCAAAAAACGGCTACGATACAATACAAAAGTGCTGAAAAGCCAAATGCAACTATCGCATGAAATATCCTTTTGAGCAAGAACACTGCCAGCACCCCGTAAACAAAAAAGAAAAGCTCAATACCAATATCAATTTTCGATGCATATGCAAGTGATGTAAGAAATGGGTAGAAAATAAAGTAAACCATTTTGGCCTGCTCATACTTTCTTTTGTAGACACCAAGCAGCACAAAAGCACTTATGAGTGCAGGTGAAACTGCAGCAATCCAGGCCAAAGGAGGAAAATTATCATCATTGAACAAGCCTGCAACCGGAATCAGAAAGCCCGTAAAAATGGCCATGCAATTAAGAATATTGAATATGGCGAGCTTTCGTTTTTCATATTCTTCAAGGTCCTTTGTAACACCAATAGTACGTATCGAAAAATAAATCTTTGGAAGGGAAAGTAGTTCAGTATTCATGGTACGAAAAATTAGTCAGGTTAAAAGTTTTTCGCAGAATACCGGATTTTTTTAAAATGAATTTTTGAAGGAAAGGTTAGGCGATTTGCATATACGACAAATAAATACCGTCAGATTGTTTTGAATAAAAAAAATGCCTGCTAATAGCAGGCTGATTATCAAGAAGAACAATCCTGTGAAATTAAAAGATAATCGAATATTCATTACTTCAATCCCGGTCTCACCCTTTCCCTTGACTTATTAAAAATATTTCGTCCTTTATCTATTCCCTTCCGGAGTTCTTTTCTTCGTTCAGCCGGAAGATGTATTGTATCCTGGCATTCCTTACTGCAGCAGCCTTCATATTTTACAGCACACTCATCACATTGAATAAAAAGAAGGTGACATCCGTCATTTTTACAATTAGTATGGGTATCGGCAGGCTTACCGCACTGATGGCAGTTTGCAATGATGTCATCTGTAATCCTTTCTCCTAACCTGTCATCAAATACAAAGTTTTTGCCGATAAACTTATTAGGTAATCCCTTTTCCTTCACCTGTCTTGTATAATTAATAATACCTCCTTCCAGGTGAAAAACGTTCTTAAACCCCTTGTGCAACATATACGCTGAGGCTTTTTCGCAACGAATACCTCCGGTACAATACATAATAATATTGGTATCTTTTCTATCCTTCATCATATCGACTGCCATAGGCAGCTGTTCCCTGAATGTATCAGAGGGTACTTCAATGGCATTTTGAAAATGACCTACTTCATATTCGTAATAATTCCTCATATCTATCACTACAGTATCAGGGTCTTCCGTCAGTTTATTGAACTGTTCAGCATTAACATATTTTCCCTTATTTGCCATGTCAAAATCCGGGTCATCAATACCATCTGCTACAATTTTGTTGCGCACTTTAACATCCAGTACAAAAAAGGATTTGCCGTCATCATCCACTGCCAGATTCAACCTTAGGCCGTTAAGAGGTTCAATTGCATATAAATAATTTCTAAACTTTTCGAGGTTATCAGACGGAATACTGACCTGTGCATTAATGCCTTCCTCTGCAACATAGATTCTTCCCAATACCCCTATCTCCCTTAAATCCCGGTATAATGTATTCCGGAATTCCTGGGGATTTTGAATTTTAAAATAGCAATAAAAAGAAATCGTAGTTCTTAGAGTGGAGTCATTCAGAACAGCTTCCTTCAACTCCTTTCGGGAGATACGGTTGTGTAGTTGTGCCATGATGTATGAATTTTAATTCATCCCTTATAACGGGACAGGCTTTGAACCCCAATTGCAGGTTGGGCAAAATTCTAAAGCGCTGCAAAGATATATAAGTAACCAAAAAACTGTCCGCTATTTTTGTATCTGTGATTTTTGCGTTAGAAGATAAGAAACTGATCTTTCCCCCGGTTCATTTAGCCGAACCAGATGGTCTCCTTGCTATGGGTGGCGATCTTTCTTTTGATCGGTTAGTTCTTGCTTACAAACACGGCATTTTCCCGTGGTATGAAGGCGATGTGATACTCTGGTGGTGCCCTCACCCCCGTTTTGTTCTTTTTCCGGATGAACTAAGAATCAATAAATCTTCAAAATCTGTATTGAAGAACACCAATTTTGAATTTACAATCAACAAGTCCTTTAAAGAAGTTATTCATGAATGTAAAAACATAAAAAGACCCGGGCAAACCGGAACATGGATAACCGATGAGGTAGAAAATGCTTATTGTAAAATGCATGAAATGGGCTATGCTCACAGTGCAGAAGTATGGAATGGAAACAATTTGGCAGGCGGACTCTATGGTGTAAGAATCGGCAAAGTTTTCTTTGGAGAGAGTATGTTCAGCAAAGAAAGTAATGCTTCCCGTTTTGCTTTCCTCAAATATGTTCAGCAATTAAAAGAAGAAGGAGTTCAGCTGATCGATTGCCAGGTTTATACTGAATATCTGGAAAGTTTTGGCGCCCGTATGATCGACAGAAATGAATTCATCAGCCAGTTAAGAAAACTTATACCTTGATGGTTATTTATCAGCGATAAACCAACGGGCACTATATATACATTGGCCCGGATGAACCGGTTTATTCCCCTTTGATTTTCTATCAGCTACATAGGAAATTAAGCACTGGTGACAGAACACCTGTACTAGTAATTCTTGTTTTTCAAAATTAATCACCGGGATAGATGCTTGGATCTGCTTTTTATGCCAGGCAAAAACAGCATTATAAACTGAATCGCTGTTAATCTTATAGAGATAGCATGATTTGCTTCCAATTTCAAATTGTTTTTCCAGGTCAGTATGCTTCAACAAAGGAAATGAAGTTTGCCTTGACGATAATGTGGGCTTCTGGTTATTCAAAACATAAAGCAACTCTTTATTTTCATCACTTACCAGCTTTTGAGATTTTTCTTTTTCACGAACAAACCAGGCATACTGATAATCACAGGCAGGCCGATGACAGGAATGGTGACCTGAAGTAAGATCACAAACTGCCAGACAAAACCCACAGGCCGAATATAAAACCAGCTCTGATTTTTTAAAATCAATTGCCGGAAATGTATCGTTCATATAAACCTGCCAAGAGAAGATTTTTCGGTAAACTGAGTCCTCACCTATTAATAGTATTCTTTTTGCAGAATTAGGATCTCCAATTATATCGATATTATAATCAGGTTCCGGCAAATAGATTCTTTTACCTAAAGAACCGGGTATGCTCTTTTCAAAAGCAGTAAAATGTTCATTGGATTGGGTAATACCGAATAAAGGCATTAACAGGAAAAAGAAAAGCACCTTACCCATAAACCATGTTTACTAATAAAGATGCTTTAAACGGACTGTTTACATAGCGTTTAGAATCTCGAGCCGATATAGTGAGGCAACATAGCCCTCCAGGTATCCCAGTCGTGTGGCCATTCCTTTCCCCACACATCCAGTTCATACCAAATGCCTTTATCGTACAAAATTTTAGCAAACCTCCCGCTTGATGTAGGGTCTTCATAAGAACCGCTGCCTGTTACAATATGAATATTCTTGCTACGGCGAATTTGTTCCAGTATGCTATGATCGGTCAGATTTGGCATATAATGCATGGGACTATTGTAATAAACATGATCATCATAATGCCCCTTCGTGTACTCTGTAAGGTCGTAAACTCCACTCATTGCAATAACGCCATTAATAATATCTGGCCTTTTCAGAAAAAGGTTCATACTATGCAGGGCTCCAAATGAGGCACCGCAGGTGATGATCGGTGTTTCAGAACTGGTACTATTTCTTATAAATGGCACTACCTCGTTAAAGACGTAGTCATTCCACTGCTGATGGCGGACAGATTTGTACCAGGGATCCACCTGATTGTTTAGCCAGCTTTCATTATTAATACTGTCAATTGAAAATACTTTAACTACGCCAGCCTCAATAAAGGGTGCAATGTGGTTCATCAATTGAAACCTCTCATATTCAAGGTAATCAGCAGCTGCAGTGGGTACCAGTAAAAGGGCAAACCCATAATCTCCATAAGTGGCTATGGGCATCTCTTTGTTAAGTGACGGGCTGTGCCAGCTTGCAATATCTTTCTTCATAAATTTTTCGGCTTTGCAGATTTTTTGCGAAGATAACTGTTAATGTCTGAAGCCTGATAAGTCAATATTCCCTTCATACACCTAAGTGTAAATCAGTAGGTTTTAAAAATAATAGAAAAAATACTTGGTAGTTTATCATAGTGTATTTACTTTTATTTTACAGTATTTTTACTATTCAATAATTCTATAAAGCCACACTTCAAATCCACTCTCCTTAAAGATTCCGACCCAAAACTCAAAAGTATTACCCACCAAGAAACGTTAAGGAATGGAAAGTAGCAACCCTGAGATCCGTATCATACTGGCTGACGAACATACACCCATCAGAAAGTCCTGGAAAAAAATTTTAGAAAGCAACCCCCGTTTTACAGTTCTTGCTGACTGTGAGAATGGCCTGGTTGCACAACAATTGGTCAACCAACTGCGCCCTGATATACTATTGATGGATCTAACTAATTCGCCGGCCGATGGCCTGTTAATAGCAGAGAAAATTGTTCACCAGTTTCCCGCAGTGAAAGTTGTAGGCATATCCGTCAGTAACAGGCCTCATTATGCTTTGAAAATGATCAGCCTGGGTGCAAAAGGATACCTGACGAAAACCTCACCGCTTTCAGAGATTTATGAAGGTATCATCCAGGTGTTTGAAGGGCATACCTACATTTGCGAAGAAATCAGGTCCCGGATGATTCAGCCGGAATAATCTACATATTACCCTTCGTTTCGCCGTCTTCTTAAAACCCGGTATTTTTGCGGCCTTACCGTTAGTCCATTCGACTGGCTTTCATTACATTAATTAATCTCAAGAGAGAAGCATGGAATTGAGCAAGAATTTTGAACACAGAGCCGCTGAACAGAAATGGTACCAGCATTGGCTGGACAAACAATACTTTCATAGTGAACCCGACAACCGTGAACCTTTTACTGTAGTAATTCCGCCACCTAATGTTACCGGTGTCCTGCACATGGGACATTGCCTAAACAATACCATACAGGACATATTGGTTCGTCGGGCTCGCATGCAGGGAAAAAATGCTTGTTGGGTGCCCGGTACTGATCATGCTTCTATTGCCACAGAGGCCAAAGTAGTACATATGCTGCGGGACAGAGGTATTGCAAAATCATCGCTAAGCCGTGAAGATTTTTTGAAATATGCCTGGGAATGGAAAGAAAAATACGGAGGCATCATTCTGCAGCAATTAAAAAAGCTGGGATGCAGCCTTGACTGGGACCGTACCACTTTTACAATGGATCCTGACTATTACCAGTCAGTAATTAATGTTTTCATTGACCTTTATAACAAAGGTTTTATTTACCGGGGCAAGAGGATGATCAACTGGGATCCAAAGGCCAAAACAGCTTTGAGTGATGAAGAGGTAATTCGTAAGCAAACCCAGCAAAAGCTATATCACTTAAAATATAAGTTAGATATACCCGGTGATGAATATATTGTTATTGCCACCGTAAGGCCGGAAACGATAATGGGTGATACTGCTATTTGTGTTCACCCCGAAGATGAAAGATACAAGCACCTGCACGGTAAATATGCATTTGTTCCCCTGATTAATCGCCGCATACCAATCATAACTGATGAGTACGTAACGATGGAATTTGGAACAGGGGCTTTGAAAGTGACACCTGCCCATGACATGAATGATAATCAGCTGGGTCAAAAGCATAACCTGGATGTTGTTGATATTCTTAACGAAGACGGAACCTTAAATGAACAAGCTGAAATATTCATAGGTGAAGACCGGTTTGAAGCCCGCAAGAAGATTGCAAAAGAACTGGAAGAAAAAGGTCATATTGTAAAAATTGAAGATTATACCAGCGAAGTTGGTTATAGTGAAAGAACGGATGTAGTGGTGGAACCCCGACTTTCATTGCAATGGTGGGTTGACATGAAGAAAATCTCAGGCCCGGCTTTAAATGCTGTGATGGATGACGAGATAAAATTTTATCCATCCAAGTTCAAGAACCTGTACCGGCACTGGATGGAAAATATTAAAGACTGGTGCATCTCCCGGCAGCTTTGGTGGGGACATCGAATTCCGGCGTGGTATGATAATAATGGTAATTACGTTGTCGCATCAACACATGACGAAGCTATAAAACTATACCAGGAGAAGTATAACCAGCAGCCAGCAACCGAAAACCGGCAACTAATACAAGATGAGGATTGTCTCGACACCTGGTTCTCCAGTTGGCTATGGCCATTTGAAGTATTTAAAGGTTATAGTAATCCCGGTAATAAAGACGTAAACTATTATTACCCTACCAATACATTGGTGACTGCACCTGAGATAATTTTTTTCTGGGTAGCCAGGATGATAATGGCCGGATATGAATACAAGGGTAAAAAACCCTTCAATGAAGTTTATTTTACCGGTATTGTAAGGGATAAGATTGGCAGAAAAATGAGCAAGCAGTTAGGTAACTCACCCGACCTGCTAGAAATGATTGAGAAGGATGGTGCAGATGCTGTTCGTTTTGGCATTATGATATCTTCTCCCGCCGGTAACGACCTGATGTGGGATGAGGCAGGCAACGAACAGGGAAGATTCTTCATTAACAAAATGTGGAATGCTCTAAAGCTGGTAAAAATGTGGGAAGGGCGGCAAACCCAGAACGATGAAACTGAAAATAATTTTGCGGTAGAATGGTTTGAAAACCGCCTGAGGCAGGCAAGAACAGAATTGGATAACCAATTCAAAGACTTCAGACTTAGCGAAGCATTAAAAACGGTTTATTCCCTGATTTGGGACGATTTCTGCAGTTGGTACCTGGAATGGGTAAAGCCAGGATTTGAGCAACCGATCAGTAAAGCTGTTTATGAAAAGACAGTAGGTTTCTTCGAACAATTAATGCAGTTGCTGCATCCTTTCATGCCGTTTGTTACGGAGGAAATATATCATCAGCTGAGAACACAAACTGATGATATTACAGTAAGACAGTTAGATCAGGTGAAAAGTGCCGATACTGCGATACTTTCAGATGGCTCTTTACTAAAGGAAATCATCTCCGGCATAAGAGACGCCAGAAACAAAAACCAGTTAAAACCAAAAGAGACAATTAAGCTTCATATCCAAACTGAAAATATTTCAGCGTATAAGAGACTTGCGTCACTTTTAGTCAAGCAGGTAAATGCGGAAACAATTGATTATACCAGCAATACTGTTGCAAACAGTATTACCCTGGTTGTACAGAAAGATAAGTTCTTCATTGAAACCACTACAGCTCTTGACACAACCTCTCAAAAGCAACAATTACAAAAAGACCTCGATTACCTGAAAGGTTTTCTTGCATCAGTTGAAAAGAAACTGAGTAATGAAAGATTTGTTCAAAATGCCAAACCTGAAGTAATAGATATCGAACGAAAGAAAAAGGCAGATGCTGAAGCTAAGATTAAAGTGATTGAAGAAAGTCTTCAGCATCTTTAAAAGCCTGGTTTTATCTCGGGATAATACTTACCGGCAGCACAAACTCAAACACGGTTCCCTGGAAGCCGTCAAACTGG
>CAZWIM010000009.1:0-14192 GCA_964634265.1 uncultured Chitinophaga sp.
TAATCGGTATTTCCTGCGGAGACCTTAATGGCATAGGCATTGAACTGATTATTAAAACATTTTCTGACAACCGGATTCTGGAGCATTGCACCCCGGTCATTTTTGCTTCCAATAAGGCCATCAACTTTTACCGGAAGTCAATTCCTGAGGTAAATCTGAATTACCAGAGCACAAAAGATTTCAGTAAAATCAATCACAAACAGGTAAATCTCTTTAATTGCTGGGAAGAGGAAGTGGCTATAACACCAGGACAGTTAACTGACACAGGAGGAAAATATGCCGTACTCTCTTTGCAAACAGCAGTGGCAGCCCTGAAACAGGGACAAATTGACGGACTGGTGACAGCCCCTGTTCACAAAAAAAATATTCAATCTGCTGAATTCAATTTTACAGGACATACACCCTATCTCAAAAGTATGTTTGGGGTAAATGATGTGGTGATGATGCTATGTGCCGATAATTTCCGGGTGGCTTTGGTTACAGAACATGTTCCGGTGGGTGAAGTAGCTAAACATATTTCCAAAGAAAAAATAGTCAGTAAGTTGCAAATCATCAATCAAAGTTTGCAGAAAGACTTTGGTATAGATAAACCCCGTATCGCTGTACTGGGATTAAATCCGCATGCAGGTGATGAAGGCCTGATTGGTTCAGAAGAAGAGACAATCATCAAACCTGCCATAAAAGAAGCCAAGAATAACAATATGCTGGTGATCGGACCTTACAGTGCAGATGCATTTTTTGCCCGACGCAGTTTTGACAAATTCGATGCCGTTTTGGCAATGTACCACGACCAGGGCCTGATCCCATTCAAAACACTGGCCTTGGGAGAAGGAGTAAATTATACAGCTGGTTTGCCTGCTGTCAGAACTTCACCTGATCACGGTGTTGCATTTGATATTGCCGGTAAAAACAAAGCAGATACCTCCTCTTTCATTGCTTCTATTTTTGAGTGTATCGATATCATCAACCGGAGGAAAGGTTATGCGGAAAGCAGGAAGAATCCGCTTCGAAAGATGACACAAGCCATACTGGCTAATGCGAAAGATGAAATCATTGAAGAGGGATAATGATCAGCGAAAAACAGAATCAGGCACGCCTTTATTGATCGTATAACTGGAATACGAAATTTCTACTTTCCCTTTCTTATTCTTTAACTTATCCGGAGTTTCTTGCCTCCTCGTACCATCATCATAATCAAAAGTGATACCCTTGGGCAGTTTGTAGTCCTTGGTGTTAAAAGAAAAAACAACTTTATCTGCTAATCCATAACTGGCATATTTACCATATGTCATCTCCAGTTCATAAGTGCCATTTTCTTTGGTTGTCGTTTTAGCTTTTTTTATCAGCGACAATGTTTCGTCTATATAAACAGTAGACAGTACCACGTCTGCATTCTCATCTTTTGGCAACAACTTTATTATCCGCAGATCGGTACCGCTTTCCTTCCCCATATCAATCATGTCAAAGCCAGTCGTATTGATAAAAATATTATTCAGATTAATATTCACTGATCCTTTGGGTATAAAGGAAATTCCATTTTCATTATTAACCCGAAGTTTGTTAGGCTTCTTGTAATACACTTTTACATTGGCTATCGGTGCTTTAATAAAAATCACATTTGTTTTCATTTTACCGGAGGCTTCATAGTCATTCACTTTGTCCAGTTTGGCCTTTACTTTACCGATTATTTCCTCTGCAGTTTGTGCTGATAACAGGCAACTGCTTAACATGAATAATAAAACCAAACTCCTTTTCATACTATACTATTAAGTTAAAATATCTTTCTTGCGAAACACCCACACAGCAGTGCTGAAAAAAAGACCAATATATATTACTAAAATTGAAAGGCTTCGTAAGATTGCCGGCATATTCTCAATACTACCAGTTATTGTTGCCCCTTCCTCATTGGATTTCATATAAAAGAACCCTTTCCACGCCACCATATGTGAAGTAAACAAATAAGGTTTGACTGTTCTGTCATAAATAGGAATATTCATCTCTGAAAGGATGGTAAAAACAATTACAATACTCATCGTGGCAATAATTGGCCCGATAGAGTTTTCCGCAAATACACTTAGCAGAAAAGCCAATGCAGATACTGTAGTAAGCGCCACGGCAGCATAACCAAAAGCGGCAATATACCGCCACCATACATCAAAACTCTCAATAACCTCTAACCCTCTTGACCTTAATATCACCATGTCATTCACTCCGAAAATGAGAATACTTCCTAATAATGCAAGAAGAGCCATCCACAATAATAAACCAACTGTATAAATCACAGAGGCCAAAAATTTTACAGTCATATACTGTGTGCGACTTATTGGTTTCGTCAGCGACAGCCGAAGTGTTCCCATATTGGCTTCACCCGCAATAGAATCGCCTGCTATTAAAGCTACCAGCAATGGCATTTGTATGAGTAAGGTATTCAGTATTACAAAACAAATCAGGTAGCCATTCAGCATTTTGGACTTAAACTCATCATCCATTTCAAAGGAACCATCCAGGTTGCTCAGCAAAAGATCTATATATGACTTACCATCAAATTTCAGGGCTACCTGAATAAGGAAAACGATAGCTGCAATAGCACCAAAGGCAATATAGGTCCTGGGCCTTTTGAATATTTTGAATAACTCAATTTGCAGCAGTTTCCACATACGGATTTCCGGTTGTTATTGATAAAAAATAATCTTCCAATGAATACCTTGAGTTAAAAGATATAACCGGAAGCCCCATTTCCATCAGGACTTTCATTGCAGCTGGAATATCTTTTTTATGCATTTGTAAAAGAATACAATCATCCCTGAAACCTTTTAGGTAATGGGCAAAAGGCGACTCCTTTATTCGCTGAATTGATAACTGATCATCTGTTGTTTGCAATTCAACGATCGTCTCAGCCGGATCAAAAAGATCAGTCACTTTGCCCTCCACCAGTTTTTTCCCTTTATCAATGATCAGCATTGAATCTGCAATCAATTCCATTTCACTCAGCAGGTGTGATGAAATAACAAGTGTCTTCTTCATGTCTTTACTCAACCTGATAATCAGGTTTCTTATATCTGCTATCCCCTGCGGATCAAGTCCGTTGGTTGGCTCATCGAGTATGATCAATTGCGGATTATGCACAAGTGCCGTAGCAATTCCCAGCCGCTGCTTCATCCCCTGTGAGTAAGTTTTTACCTTACTGTGAGCCCTTTCTGCGAGGCCAACCATGTCAAGCTGTTCCATCAATTTCTTTTCCGAAATCTTTTGGCCGCTCATGGCCGCAAAAATCCGTAGGTTCTCCAATGCCGACAGGTATTTATAAAGATCGGGACGTTCAATAACGGCTCCCATTTGGCGAAGAACTTCTTTGCGATGCTTTTGGAGACTCATCCCAAATATTTCAATCTTTCCTGATGTGGGCTTTATCAACGTTAGCAGCATGCGGATAGTTGTAGACTTACCAGCCCCATTCTGCCCAAGGAAACCATAAACCTGGCCAGCTTCTACTGTAAAGGAAAGGTTATCAACCGCCTTGAAATCCCCAAACTGTTTGCAGAGGTTTTTAACCTCAATAATTGAACTCATCGCAGAGTAGTAACCGATTTGAAGAAGAAATGTTTATTGTTTTACAATGATATATATACTATTGAAAAATAATTTTTAAAATTTACTTGCATTTTGGCTGTTGAGATAGTAGGTTTGTTCCTGATTCGGAAAACCACATATACCCTCGTAAAACTACGATAAACATCCGTACCATCATCCACCAGTTTATTATCGGTACTACAGATGTTGCAGGAAGGCATATGGTCCTTTAACCGAAGCAAACTTCCAATATTTCTGTGGGCATTTTGTAATTGATTCCCGGCCCAGACCGGGACAAAACCCTAAGAAATGACAAAGTTTATTGCACTTATTACCATCATGGGCTTGAGGTTGGGGTACCATCCAACTCCCGTACCGGCAGAAACTCCCCCTTTTACAAGCTTAAAAGTTATTTCAAAAACCACACTCCAGCAATCGAATCAGTTAACTATTATCGGCATTACCGGCACCGTCAGCAACAATAAAGTAATACTTGACTGGCAGGTTGGCCAAAATGAAAAAGCCGACCGGCTCCTTGTTGAGAAAAGTACCAATGGTATCGACTTTAAAGTAGCAGCATTGGTTTTTACTTCTGAAAAAAATGATAAAGAAAGTTACCAGTTTTATGAAAAAGCAGGCAACGGTAAATGGATATACCGTGTCATTTTAATTGGCAAAGACAAACAAACTATTTATTCCCCATTGGTTGAGATAAATGGAAAAAATCATTAATTAAAAAATGTAATGGCAGGCAGCTTAAAAAAAGTATTAAAGGAAGAATACAACCGTTTAAGAAGGGCATTAGATAAAATGATAAAGTCCAGGCAGGATAAGCAACATCCTAAATGGGCATTACAACCTGTCAGGCCAAGAAAGTATTAATCTTTATTTGAATCATACATCTGTTTTCATACACTTAAGCGTACCAATCGCTAAAAGCCCTTTTTCTAAAGGGCTTTTTTATTTTCCAAGGTATGACTGCAGGTTGTGTACGTAATCCTCGAAGGCTTTGATGCCTTGCGCAGTGACCTTACAAATAGTTTGAGGATAATTATCCTTAAATTGTTTTATTACTTCAATATAACCAGCTTCTTTTAGTTTTTGTATTTGCACACTCAGGTTACCAGCTGTTGCCCCGGTTTTCTCTTTTAAGAATGTAAATTCTGCCTCCTTTACACCTATTAGGAGTGACATAACAGCCAACCTGAGCTGGGAATGCAATATCGGGTCAAGCTCTTTAAACATTACCCTGTTGCCTGAGTTTTAAATAACGTTTACGGATAATCAGTCCCGGAATAAACCATGCAAAAAAAGCTGAAGCAGCCATTAACAGTAAATCTGTAAGCGGCGGGGTGTATACAGCAGCAATACTGCAAGCCCAGCACAAAATACCTCCAAAGATCATTGGCTTAAACTTCATGATTCCTCCCGATATGAAGGTGGGTATACCATAAATGATCAGAAACAATGAAGTAGTATAATCATAAAAACGAAAACCTGAGGATTTAAAGTAATCACCAAACCCCTTTTCAAAACCTTTACTGATTCCTGTATTGGCATGAATCAGCAAAAAAATGGAAATACCAAATGCCAGCCAGGTATAATCCATGGCAATATCATTATAAGTCCTTGCCTTTTTAGCACGGTTCTCTTTAATGGAAATAAAAATCTGCGGTATAATGGCCAGCAACGTAAGCAACCAAATATCAAAGGGTATCTCAAAACCAAATTTGAACCTGGCCCATGTTATGAGTGAACAAAAGGTAATAACACTTCCCCACATAATGGGACCTATACCGCTATCATGGTAAGACTGCTTAGCCTTATTAAGCATACTGGTGATCAGGTCCAGGCTTTCTTTTTCTGTTAGTGGTTTGTTTGAGTCCATAGACTAATTATTTTGTTTGTACCTGCTACGCATTAAATAACCGGGAATAATCCATGCTCCAATTACTGCTGCTGACAGCAATAATAACTGATAGTGAAAGGGTATATAGGTTGAAATAATGGAAAGGATCCAGCAAAAAATGCCTCCTATAATTAATGGCCTGAATCGCAAAATTGCTCCTGATAAAACCGTTGGCATGCCATACAATGCCAGAATTCCCGGGTTAAAGAACTTATAATACTCCTCACCCAGGAGTTTCCCAAAAAGAAACCCAAACAAAAACATCAAAACAACAAATGTGATCCATACAACTTTAATGATATCATCAGTATATGTCTTTACTTTCTCTTTCTTCTTTTGCTTTGCCAGGTAGATCATCTGGTAGAAAAATACCAGCCAGGTTGAAAACCAAACCATGTAATGGTATTCCCACTTTATATAGTTGGCAAGAATAAACTGAGCAAGACTGCAGATCAAAATAGCCCATCCCCATAAAAGATACAAATGACCATTCTCGCCAAACTTATTTTTGGCCTTATTGATCATGCTGCCAATCAATTCAAGGCTTTGCTCAGGCGTAAATTTTTCTTCTGTCATAAGCATTTATTTGTAACAGGGTTAACTACTGCTGGGTCAGAAAATATTTCACCTGGCTTAACCCCCATGAAGGATGAATACTGCTGGCTGGCTTAAATGATTCAAATTTTTTCATAGCCTCCTCAAATAATGCTTTTGCCTCGGTTTTGCTGCCGCCGTATTGCTCTGGTGTATAAAATTTATCAATCCCCTCCAACAGGTAAACCCTTGGGTTATCAGGATTTAATGCCTTCGCCGTTTCCAAGGCAGTGGCTGCAGCTGTTCCGAATGTCATAAACCGGTTCATCGGGTCTGCCATCATCTTACCCGTATTGAACATCTTTTTAAGACAAAATATTTCCGCATTATTTTTTTCCAATTCTTCTGCTTTCATTAGTAGTGGTTCAGCTTTGTCCATCAACGGATCAATCTGGTCCATCTGTTGTGCAGCATAAAGCATATTCGCTTTATTGATATGGCATAAGGCAGCATAATAAAAAGGCAGCCACTGTGTTTTTTCTGCATTTGCAATTCTTTCAAATGAATTGGCTAGTTCAGTAAGCCCTTCAGCACTTATAGTCGTATCTACTGCCGGAACCAGCGCTTCCATTGCCCTTGTAAACTTATCCGACGGCTGTCCAAAAACTGTCAACATCAATAATGTTGCTGCCAGTGAGAATAGTATCTTTTTCATTGTTGTTGTATTAGTAATTGATTAATGTTATTTATTCTGATTCTTCAGCTTTTCATACTCTTTGTCTACCGCATTGGATTTCGGGTAAACATAAGCATCCAGGTAATTAAAAACCAACCCTATACCCCAACCCATAGTGACCCACAACGGCCATGGTATACCATTCCACTCATATGTACTTCCATGACGAAAAAACCATATAGCCCATAAAAATGCATTAATGACCAGGTAAGTATAAAAATGAGATTTAAAGCCAGCTCTTTTCTTGGCTATCTCCCACAATTGAGGATCTTTTCCTTCGGGAGTGCTTGAATTGTTGTTCATATTTTTAATTTTTATAGACTGTTATTGATTACTTCTTCGCTTCTGTCAACACCAAAACTGATGAAAGCTCCTATGTACACAAACATCCGGGACGTTGGTACAATCGCCTCTTTCCTGTAACCATTATAGGAATACTGGTAGCCAAAAGTTTGTTTCAGGTTGAAAATATTACTAACCTGCAAGACATAAACAGCAAATGACTTTGCGTCTGACTTACCAATTTTAGGCAGGTAGTTAATAGCAAAACTTACATTATGAAAATCTGGAACGGTGCCTCTGTCATTAAATTTATAATTCGTTCCGTCAAACCCGATATTATAGTAAGGCCTTCCGCTACTGTAGTTATAAGAAGCGTTGAAGTTCATTTTTAATTTCTGCACAAACTTCTTTGTTACAAGAGAAGCGGTATGTTTCGCAGCAAAGTTTGGTGTAATGGCAAAGGGAAAATTGAGAAAGTCCCTTTCTGTATCGAGGAAAGAATATGAAATCCAGTAGTCAAAGTTTTTTATTGTCTTTTTATCTCTCCAGAATAACTCAAACCCTTTTGCATCACCAAATCCGTTATTATTTATAGCCGCTTCGGTGAAACCAACTACTCCAGTTTTTACAAGATTATCATACTTTTTATAGTAAAGCTCTGCTCTTAGTGTTTGTTGGTTTAGCGACCGCTGAAACTGTCCAATATAATGCGTGGCTTTCATAAATACCAGCTGATTTGGAGAAGGCAGGTACCGGCGTTCAGGATTCTGGTAAAATATTCCATAAGCTAATGAGGCTTGTGTTCCCTTACCTAATTTATAAGCAAGCGACAGGCGGGGAGCAATATTGGCTTTATTCAATACGGATGAATGCTCAAAACGAAGGCCAGCTTTCACTGCAAGGTCATTGGTTGCATACAGGTCACCCTCTGCAAAGAGAGATTTTATTTGCTCTTTCACAGAAGCAGGATACTTATTGCCGTCATAAGCTGTATATATTACCTTATCATTGCTGAAATTGTACTCTGATCCAAAGCGAATAGCACTCAAACCCTTGAGCTTTTTTTCCAGCACAAGTTTACCGTTGAAGTAGTTTCCTTCATTATCCACGCCAAATTTTTTGAATTCGAGCCCTGACAGAAGCACATCATTCTTGCTGGCATTCTGCATGCCGGCATCAATGTCATCAGTATTATTTGTGTAAGATGCTCCCAGAAAAATCTTCCATTTGTTTGGCAGGTTCTCTTTCCATGACAGATTATGATACATATTGGAATTATGAATCTTAAACTTATCAAGATAGCCGAGAGAGTCGATACTATTGGTTGTAAAAGCAAGCCCGTTGTTACTGTAATAACCATAGTATTTCAGCATACCTGTCTTTGAAGTTTTGATACGAAAGTTAGCATCTGCTCCATGATAGGCTGGTGCTTTAGAGTAATCTTGTCGTTGTTTAATGATAGCAAAAGCAGGTGCCAGGTTGGTATAGCTGTAACTTCCACCCCAGGAAGACATTTTATTTTTTGCTAAATGCTGATAGCCACCGTTAATTCCAATCACTGAAAATCCAAGATTAGCTGATGACTGATCAGGCAGGTCAATTGACTCAAGTATTAATGCAGAAGAAAGGGCCTGGCCATACAATGCAGAATAACCTCCGGTACTGAACACCGTCCCTTTAAAAAGAAAGGGAGAGAAACGGCCAAACTGGGCAATATTCGGGACACTGGTAAAGAAAAAATTATTTACCAATGTACCATCAATAAAAGTTTTTGTCTCGGCAGCAGTGCCCCCGCGGACAAACAAGCCTTCACTTTCACCTACCTGCTGTGCACCGGGTAATGTTTTCAGCGCACCTGTAATATCGCCGTTGGCACTGGCTGTGGTTACTATATCAATAGGATCCAATACGGCGGCGGCTCTTTTCCGATCGCTGGCTTCAAATGTTCCGGCTGATAAAACAACTGCTGTTAATTCTGTTACTTCTTGCTTTAATACCGCATCAACTGTTAAAGATCCGCTTTCCAATTTGATTTGCTGCTCATACGGTTTATACCCTATGAAGGAAATTATTATTGTTTGTATTCCCTTTTCAAAAGTCTTGAACGAATAGCGGCCAGATGAATCAGAAGTTGCACCATCATAGCTGTCCTTAATTGAAATGCTGGCTCCTGGAACAGGATTATTCTTATTATCCTTAATCGTTCCTTTAATAACAACCTGCGCATCGACAATTTGCATCAGGCACAATCCCACAGATAATACCAAAAGCTTTTTCATTATTCTCATGGCAAATATGAAATTTGAACACAAACGTAAAGTAGTTTATTATATAAACCAAATTTATTTTAAATAAAGCCGCCCCTTAGAAAAGGGGCGACTTACCGTCCAGAATAAATAATAAGTTATTGTTTTACAACTCTTTGTTGAGCAACTTCATTATTACAAGTAACCTTTACAATATAGTATCCGGGAGCCAGGTTACTGATATTTATAGATTCAGTTTGGCTGCTGTTTCCGGTTTCTACTCTTTTTGCAACCTGGCCATTTGTGCTGAATACCTCATAAACAATTCTCTTATTTTGCCAGTTAGCCGGTATTGTAATCCTTAAATCGTTAGTTACGGGGTTAGGATAAGTGAGGATAGAGACATTTGATTCGTTACCTTTTCCAATCCTGATAACCCTGATAGTTGAGAGTTCATTTTTTCCATCGATATCTACTGAGCGGAGCCTGTAGTAGATCACTGTAGCCTGCAGACTAGTAATATTGTCATGCATGCTATAGTTTTTTGAATCAGTTGTATTTCCATAAGCGAATACCATTCCCGCATCGGTGTAATTAACACCATCGATACTTCTTTCAACAACAAAGTGGCTTACATTTTTTTCATATTCTGTTGTCCAGCTAAGATCCACTCTCTTAGAGTTATTGTTCAGTACAGCATTGAACGCAGACAGTTTAATAGGAAGAGTGATCGGTGCTGTATAAGTAAAGTTCTTAAACCAGATGGAATACATCCTGTTGGTCATACTGGAAGAAGCTGTTTTTGTACCACCCACCCGCAGTTTCATAATATTTGTTGATGTATAGGTAACAGTTGTCATTACTGTTGTTTCAGTTGTATCTACCCCGGCAGTATAAAGATTTTTAGAACCATCAAATCTTTTACCTGAAGTCATAATATTGCCTGCCAGGTTATCATTAACATTTGTAACAGTAACAGCCGAATTCTCTTCCAATGTATAAGCATTTAAAGAGTAGAATGTAACCCATTCATTTAAGGTGTTGTTATCACCGTCAATGTCTATTGCAGTAGCTTTAAAACCCGGAACAGCCTGAAGAGATTGTGTATTGGTCGTTACAAATGTGATCTCAAACTCCATCCACCAGGAAATATTGTTTGTGCTACCAGTATATTCCACCTGGGGCTGAAACGCATTACCATAACCGCTGGAACTCTGGTCAATATTATTCAACCTCACACTTGAAGAAGATCTCGCAGCAATTTTTACTAACGCATCATGTGTACTATTTATAGAAGGAAACCTGTAAACAGCTCCAATAGAGCCGTTCGAGCCTGAAATAAGGGTTGAGTTTTTGAATACTAATTCCTGGTTCGTTTGTGCAAGCACAGGAGAAAATGAAAAGAAATTGATAACCAGAAGTACAGCCACTGCATTCCTTAAAAGGGGTAAAGTTGTTTTCATTGCTTTCGCTTTAGGGTTCAAGATTAACTCGGTACGGTTCCGAACTTTTCCTTCGATCGCAATGAAACCCGCATTAGAGATTGAAACTGCCGGGAGTAATATCCCTTAGTGAGAGTAGTTAGTTTCAGGGGTCGGATTTCGTTGTTTTCTTAGGATTTGTTCGATTCGAGGACAAACATAATACGCAGTTTTTTTACTTGCAAGTTTTTCACGAATTTTTTCGCAAAAAATACCGTATTTTCTGTAGTATTTTTACGATTACTTCTGATAATCAATATTATATGATTAGGCATACTAATAAAAAAATCCTGCCGGGTGGCAGGATTTTACGATAAAATATGTTCTGAATGTTATTTATACTGTGGTATTAACCCATTTGCGAGGTCTACCATTTTCTTAATTCCCTCTTCCGGTAAATTACCTTTTTTAAATTCAGCCATTACTTCAGGAAGCTTGTTTTCCATTTCCATCAGGAAGTGCTCTTCAAATTCTTTTACTCTTTTCACCGGCACATCTTTCAGCAAACCGTTTGTTCCGAGATAAATAATTGCTACCTGTTTTTCTACAGAAAAAGGTGAGTACTGGGGCTGTTTCAAGATCTCCACGTTGCGGGCACCTTTATCAATTACGTTTTTGGTTGCAGCATCAAGGTCACCACCAAACTTAGAGAAGGCTTCCAGCTCACGATACAGCGCCTGGTCAAGTTTCAATGTACCAGCCACTTTTTTCATTGACTTGATCTGCGCATTACCTCCCACTCGGCTTACTGAGATACCTACGTTGATGGCCGGACGGATGCCCGACAAGAACAAGTTTGTTTCCAGGAATATTTGACCGTCAGTAATAGAGATTACGTTAGTAGGGATATAAGCTGATACGTCACCAGCCTGTGTTTCGATGATTGGCAGGGCCGTTAAAGAGCCACCACCTTTAATCATATGCCTGATACTTTCAGGAACATCGTTCATGTTCTTGGCTACATTATCATCGCTGATAACTTTTGCAGCTCTTTCCAGCAAACGACTATGAAGATAAAATACGTCACCAGGATATGCCTCACGACCGGGAGGACGACGCAACAATAATGATACTTCACGGTAAGCTACGGCCTGTTTTGAAAGATCATCATAAATGATAAGTGCAGGACGACCGGTATCACGGAAGAATTCACCAATCGCAGCACCGGCAAACGGAGCGTAGAACTGAAGCGGAGCAGGATCAGATGCAGAAGCTGCTACGATGATAGTATAATCCATCGCACCATTATCCTGCAAAGTCTTCATCACACCGGCAATGGTAGACGCCTTTTGCCCGATAGCCACATATATACAATAAACAGGTTTTCCTGCTTTGTAAAATTCTTTCTGGTTGATAATAGTATCAATACAGATAGCAGTCTTACCAGTCTGGCGGTCACCTATCACCAACTCCCGCTGACCACGGCCGATAGGAATCATCGCATCGATAGCCTTGATACCAGTCTGCAAAGGTTCTTTTACCGGCTCCCGGAAGATAACACCCGGAGCTTTACGCTCCAGTGGCATTTCATAACGTTCGCCTGTAATAGGGCCTTTACCATCAATAGGTTCACCAAGAGTATTTACCACACGGCCTACCATTCCTTCGCCTACTTTAATAGAAGCAATCTGACCGGTACGCTTTACTTTGGCGCCTTCCTTAATTTCACCGCTTTCTCCCATTAATACCACACCCACATTATCTTCTTCGAGGTTCAAAGCGATAGCCCTTACACCGTTTTCAAACTCCACCAGTTCACCATAGCGAACATTGCCCAAACCGTAAACCCGGGCGATACCATCACCCACCTGTAATACGGTACCCACTTCTTCAAGGTCTGCACTGGCGTTAAAGTTGCTCAACTGCTGGCGCAGTATCGCTGATATTTCATCTGGTTTAATCTCTGCCATATATTTCTGTTTATCTTTTTAAAAATTACCTGATCTTATAAATGAAATCATTGTTCTTAAACTGGTTGGCGATTGCCTTTAGATCATAGGCAATACTTGCATCCACCAGTTTATCGCCAATCTGCAACACAAAGCCTCCGATAATATCCGGGTTTATCTTTTCTTCCAATTCCACATTTTCAAACCCGCCTGATTTTTTAACCTGGTTTACAATCGCCTGTTTTACCCCGTCACTAACCTGCGATGCAGTTGTAAGGTGTATAGTCTGAATATTCTTATGCTCTTTATAAGAGGCAATAAAAGCTGAAACAATTTCAGGAAGGTTTTTTTCCCTGTTCTTTGTTACTAACAGATTATTGAAAGCAGCTGTAAGTTCACTTACTTTTCCGGCAGTAACTGCAGTTATGATCTTTTTCTTTATATCATTCCGGATAATTGGACTGCGGAGCAGGTTCACAAAATCACGGTTGCTTTTGCAAACTGCATGCAGCCATTGCATATCAGCAAAAACCTGCTCTAGCTGACCCCTTTCAATGGCCAGACCAATCAGCGATTTTGCATATCTCGAGGCTAAACGTGGGTTTTGCATTTTTGTTCTTTAATTAATTCAGCTTTACTTCATCAACCAGCCCTTTGATGTGAGCTTCCTGGGCATCTTTGTTTGCCAGTTCTTTCCTCAATACTTTTTCACTTACTTCAATTACCAGCTTACCTACCTGGTTTTTCACTTCAGTTAAAGCAGCCATTTTTTGTGCATTGATAGCAGCCTGCGCTTCTGTGACGATCTTTCCGGCTTCGGCTTTTGCCTGTTCTTTTGCTTCACTGATGATACGGTCTTTTGTTTCCCTTGCTTCTTTCAGCAATTGGGCCCTTTCTTCACGGGCCTTAGCCAGCAATGCTTCATTTTCACTCTTCATCTGCGCCATTTCTTCTTTTACCTTTTGAGCGGTTGCTAAAGAGTCTGCAATACTGTTCTCACGGTCTTTTAATCCTTTGATGATTGCAGGCCATGCAAACTTCTTTAGGATAAAGAACACAATCAGGAAGGCCAATAAGGTCCAGGCCAGTAATCCAAGTTTGGGGAGAAGAAGTTCCATTGTTTATCTGTTCTGTTATTAAGTTTAGTTGTAAATACTGCATCCGCCGCCCTGTGCATTGGATGCAGTAAGTAGTTGTGGCAATGATTATAATACCATTGCAAGGAAGCCTACGATGATCGCAAACAGTGCGGCACCTTCTACAAGGGCAGCTGTCAGGATCATGTTGGCACGGATGTCGTTAGACGCTTCCGGCTGGCGGGCAATGGCTTCTACAGCGCCTTTACCGATCTGACCGATACCAATACCAGCACCGATAGCAGCAAGACCTGCACCAATTGCACCACCTGCATTAGCTGTGGCTTCCAACAGAATTACGTTCAGTAAATCCATGTTTGTTATTATTGATAGTTAAAAAATACAATTTTAGTGATGAGCCGCATGTGCTTCATCATGATGCTCTCCTTCAAAAGCCTGGCCGATAAAC
>CAZWIM010000009.1:14292-85111 GCA_964634265.1 uncultured Chitinophaga sp.
ATGAGCCGCATGTGCTTCATCATGATGCTCTCCTTCAAAAGCCTGGCCGATAAACACTGCAGTCAGCATTGTAAAAATGAAAGCCTGCAAGAATGCCACCAGTACTTCGATCATATATATAAATACAGTAAACCCGATTGACAATGGAGAAGCTCCCCAACCGGCAACAGGATTCAACTGACCGAAAATGAAAATCAGTGAAATCAAACAAATGATAATAATATGCCCTGCCACCATGTTGGCAAAAAGACGAATGATCAGGGCAAAGGGCTTAATAAATACACTCAGGAACTCTACAGGCACAAGGATCAGTTTAACACCAAAGGGCACACCGGGAGGATTGAAAATATGACCCCAGTAATGGCTGTTGGAACTGAACAATATCACTACAAAAGAAATCAAACCCAATACAGCCGTAAAGGCAATATTACCTGTTACGTTGGCAGAGCCCGGTATCAGGCCAAAAATATTATTAATGAGAATGAAAAAGAAAACTGTCAGCAGGTAGGGCAGGTATTTTTCGTATTTATGACCCAGGTTGGGTTTTGCCACTTCATCTCTTACAAAAGTGATTACAGGCTCGAGCAAACTTTGAGAACCTTTAGGCGCAGAAGTAACACCTACTCCTGACTTATATCTTTTGGCAATACGCAGCATGATCCATACAAATATGATCAGCGCCAGTGTCATCTGTACTACGTTGCGGGTGAGGGAGAAATCATACACCTTTACAGATGGATCATATTTGCCATTTGCATCTACGGCAATAATCTGCTCTGATTTGAATTTTTTAGGGTCAAGTCCGAGCTTTTCAATGTTATGCGAGGTCAGGATCATGTATCCTTCATGGGCATGCTCCCCGTGATGAAAAGCAGATGACATGAACGAGGTGAAACCTTTTTGGGGAGAATAAAGGATAACAGGAAGCGGGATAGACTTTCCAAAAAAGTGAAACTCATGACCATCCAGCACATGCTCAAAAATTACTTCACCAATATTCAGTTCTTTTTTCTTATCCCCTTCATGACCGGCAGCTTCATGCCCCCCCTGCTGGTGGGTAGTGTCACCCCCCTCATGCTGGGCTAATGCCGGAATGGAAAAAAACAATAAAAAAAGGCTGAAAACCGCTACAGTAAAGGATTTGAAACGCCGTACTAACATACCTATCCCGAAATTTGGCGCAAAGATAAGGGTGGGGTGTCAAAAACAAGCCCTGAATCAGAGGAATTTGAGGATTTCAGGTAAAATCATTCCTGGTACCATCCAATGACTGACTTTGTTAATCCAACTATTCTGATTATCAAAGAAATGTCACCCATCAGATCAATCTGCAAGGGCAGGCTTTGCCTCGAACTGCATATTGTATAATTGAGCATACAAACCACCCTTTTTCAACAGTTCATCGTGGGTGCCGGTTTCCACTACTTCTCCCTTGTCCAGCACTATAATTTTATTTGCCTTCCGGATGGTTGACAGCCGATGAGCAATAATAATGGAGGTCCTTCCTTTTATTAAGGTATCAATAGCATGCTGAATCAGTTGCTCACTTTCTGTATCCACGGATGATGTAGCTTCATCCAGTATCAAAACAGATGGGTTGTACAACATAGCCCTGATAAAAGAAAGCAGTTGTCGCTGTCCGAGGGATAGTGTGGCTCCCCTTTCCATTACATTATAGTCATATCCACCCGGCAACCGCATAATGAAATCATGCATTTCTATCAGCTTTGCAGCTTCTATAACTTTCTCCAGGGATATTTCAGGGTTTCGCAAAGTGATATTGTCCATAACAGACCCGGAGAACAAAAAAACATCCTGCAGCACCACCCCTATATTTCTCCGAAGGCATTCCAGTTCAAATTCATCAATACTAACATTATCAAGTTTTATAGCACCTTTCTGAATATGGTATAACCTGTTCAACAGGCTAATGATGGTGGTTTTGCCGCTACCCGTATGGCCAACGATAGCAATCGTCTCTCCGGGATTTGCTTTGAACGACACATCTTTCAACACATAATTTTCCTCATTGTAGGCAAACCAGACTTTTTCAAACTCAATGGCACCCTTTACTTGTGCCGGGGCATAAGCTCCGTTATTGTTGGCAAAATCTTCATTATCTAATACTTTAAATACCCTTTCACTGGCAATTATACCCATCTGCAGCACATTAAATTTATCAGCAATAACACGAAGCGGACGAAATAAAAGATTCAGGCAAAGTATAAAAGATATAATTGTTCCCGCTTCTGCCCTTTGCCCGGCGCCATACCATACAATCAGGCCAATGGATAAGGCCAGTACAATTTCCACTACCGGAAAAAAAACAGAATAAGCGAAAATGGCTTTAATATTAGCATTTCGGTGTTCTTTGTTGATCTTTTTGAATTTTTCAAATTCCTTTTTTTCTGCAGCAAATGCCTGTACCACCGACATACCGGTTAGATGTTCCTGTACAAAAGCATTGAGGTTAGCCACAGCATTTCTTACTTTAAAAAAAGACCTGTTGATACTTTCTTTAAAATAATACGTAGCAATCAGCATAATAGGAAAAGGTATAAGTGCTATCAATGTCAGCTGCCAGTCGGACCAGAACATGAACACCAGTACACAAACAATGGAGAGAAGATCCGCAATGATCGGAACCAGGCCGTCTGAAAAAATATCATTGATTGATTCAATATCGTTAATGGTTCTTGTAGTAAGAGTGCCTATTGGCGTTTTGTCGAATTGGGACAGATTCAGGTTAAGGATTTTCTTATACGTAGCTATCCGCATATCCTTCACTACCGACTGGCCCAATACCGCTGTAGTCAATGAAAACAGAAACCGCATGGCCGTTTCCACCAATATCAACCCGATTTGGATCAGGGTAACCTTTACTACCATATCTGCCAGTGAATTGGCGATATACTTATTCACCGTTACTTGTATCAGCAGGGGTCTGACAGGTGTAATCATGGCTAAAAGAATAGCCAGGGCTACAGACAGGTAAAATTTCTTTTTGTAGGGTGCCGCATACCTGAACACTCTCCGTAACAACCCAAAATCGAAAAAGCTTTTCTTATTATCTGACAAAATAAACAGTTAATGAAGGGGCAAAATTAACCAGAAGAGAATGATTAAAATCCTTTCTTTTCTTCTTCTTCACCCATTGCAATCTTGTAAGCTTTGATAAACAAAGCGCCGAGGTTCTTGTAGGGAGGTATATAATCTTCAAACTCTTTTGCAGTTACCATCTTGTCCAATTCTTTCCAGAATGGCACCCAGTCAATATTATTCCCGTTTCTTACTTTTTCTGTCAGTAGCTGAAAGAATGGACGGTTAACTTCTGTAGCACCTATTTGTTTGGAAGCTATGATATGTGCATCGGAAGCCTTTGCCAGCACATCATGAACCAGGTGATACCCGCCGCATGACCCAAGGAATACAATTTTTGATGTTGGAAACATCTGGGCAATAGTATAAGGAGCATAGTAGCTATGGCCCCGGTGTATGGTAATCGTTGGGTATAGTTTGTTTTTCTCCAGGTATTCTCCAAGAGCTTGTTGTGCTTTTTCATCTTCACCCGTTTCTTCCGGCAATGGACGGTTTGCAAAAATGGTTACAGGCCTTCCTTTTACCGAAGTTATCGTTATCCATTGCGGATTGCTCCGGTCAATTTTCCAGTTGGCATTGCCATACATATTCTGAAAGCCAACAAATATTCCCTGGCCGTCTTTATCACCGTAAAAAAATACCTGCATAATTACCCTGCCGCTGTCGTTCACCATTGAATTAAAAGGTACTTCATATACAGGTGGTATTCCTAATTCTTTGGTCAGATCTGTTTTTTTGGTAGAGTCTGCCGAAAGGAACAGTTTCTGAAGAATATTATAAATCGCAACACCCTTTTTATTGCCAGAAGCTATGTTTCGTTCATAGTTTCTTTCCACATTGGCCAGCATCTCCTCGGCAAGGGGTTTTATCGTTTCAGCAATGCTGGCATAAGAATCTGCCACATCCACACCATCCTCCAGCCCATCTGATTTTTCAAGATTACTTACAAAAGCCCTCATCAGGCTGGCCGCATCATCTGTTCTGGGGAATGAGCTCAAGAAATTTCCCAGTGTATTGTACCCGGCAGACATTTTGATAAACTTTCTGTATTTATCAAACTTCAGCGACATCAATAATGAGTCAGCCCTGTTATTGATTTTTTTCATCATCAGCGGATATACACCTTTCACAAAACTTGACGTGTAGATAGATCCATCTGAAGAAACAGCGAGATAATAAAGCTCCTCTGCCGAAAGCGGCTGAATAGACCTGAAGCGAACTTCAGCACCTTCGTTGTGCAGGCCGTTAATCACATTCACAAAATCTTCCCTTGCCTTTTTCTCCAGCCTGTCTGTAAGTGATTTAAATTCAAAAGCGGTATCTTTTTCAATAGCCCTTGCCACATAATCCATTTGTGTCCGCACCAGCAGTTTATAATATTGCAAGGAATCATCCTTCACTGCATCAATATCTTCAATGGTCATTTTACCACTGACAATATTATCCAGGAAAGGAAAATACTGCTGGCCGCTTCTGCTGCGGGCCATTTTTACAATCGTTTTGATAAACAGATCATCGGTGATATTTCTTATCACATAGCCGAGATGATTATTAGCCTGAGAAAAATCATACAACTGCCTTGCATATTTTCTTTTATCAAGAGCCCTCACCAGGCTATCGGCAAAAGGCATGTTAGGATTATCCCGAAGTGTGGCCAGGGTTTTGTCGGGGTGAAGGATACAATATTTGAGAACCAGTTTATTTTTTGCTTCCTGATAACCCGGATTTTTTTCAAAAATGTGAACGAGTACATTGCTGCCAGCATCATAACTTAAAGTACTTATTACCGGCTCAATCGACTCCCCTTTTCTGTCTTTTAGCATGGCCTGCTCATAAGCATTTATAATAATCGGAAGGCTGGCCGGATTTACTTTTTTATCAGATTTGACTTTCCAGTTTTGCCTGAAATATTTAAGCACATATTCCAGTCCTGAAAGGTAGTTCACTTTTAACCGGTGATCAAGAATGCTATCCGTTTCGATGAGGTATTGCAGTGCATCCACCTTTTTTACAAGGCTTTGCGTTATCAGAAAGTTGATCTCGTCATTATTTGTCGGGGTAAACCTGTTATCCGCAGTTCCATCTGCAGCAAGGATAGATTTCTGTTCATTATCAATATAATCATGCCGGAGTTCCCTGTTTTGTGCCGGCTTATAGGCAACGGGGATTTTGATAGTATCGGCCACACTTACCCCTTGAGGCCGGGCAGTAATTGCCGCCAGAACCAGTGCAATAAATAAGATAAGGCGCTTCCCTGTTTTCATTATAAGGATTGAAACGTCAAAGGTAGTAAGCAATGCTGACATGGCATTTTTCGTTACTTCTTACTGATATAGACGCATTTAAGACCTAAATAGCTGTTTTATGGGTGCATAAAAATATTGTGCCAAAGCATAAATATTAAGTTATCATTAAGTCTGTGTAAACGAAGCATGCTAAATTTTACAACCAACTGATTTCCCAGTAGGTTTGCGCAAACTTTCCAAGACATGGAAACAAAAGCCCGAAAGGTGCTGATTGCTGACGACGAACCGGATATTCTTGAAATTCTCAAGTACAACCTTTCCAACGAGGGGTATGAGGTTATTACCGCCAAAGACGGTGATGAAGCCCTGGAAAAAGCCCGCCGCACCAATCCCGACCTGGTGATACTGGATGTAATGATGCCTAAAAAAACTGGTGTAGAGGTTTGTCAATTGCTCCGTTCGCAGGCTGCCTTTAAAGAAACATTAATCATCTTCCTGACGGCCGTAAATGATGAAGGTACCCAGATCAAAGGACTGGAAACCGGCGCCGATGATTACCTGAGCAAACCCATCAGCCCGAAAGTATTTCTGAGCCGGGTAAATGCCCTCTTCCGCCGGCTGAATAAAACAGAAGCCCGGGTACTCACTATTGAAAACATGACAATAGACCCTGAACGATTTATTGTAAAAGTGGGTGATGAGGAAATTGTACTGGCCAAAAAAGAATTCGAACTGCTGTATTTACTGGCCCAAAAGCCAGGCCGTGTTTTTCTGCGCAATGAAATCCTCAACCAGGTATGGGGCAATGATGTGATCGTAGGAGACCGTACTATTGATGTACATATCCGTAAGATCCGCCAAAAGCTGGGTATTGATTGTATTACTACAGTAAAAGGGGTTGGATATAAGTTTGAGCTGTGAGAAAGTTCATGGTTCATGGCCTATAGTTCATAGTCATTCTCTTTACTTTTGATCTCCCATGCTATGAACAATGAACTATCAACTATGAACACCCATGTTTTCCACTAAAAATATCTCGCCACGACAGCTTTCTGCGTTTACAGCATTATTGCTGGCCATTCCAATTAGTGTACTCATTGGATATGTAGAGAAAAGCTGGTGGATTGGCCTGGTGTGTTTTGCTATTATCCTGGCGGGTAGCTATTTTCTCATTTCTTTCATGCTGGAACGGTTCATCTACCGTAAAATTAAACTCATCTATAAATTCATATACAAAACAAAAGCCACCAAAAGAGAAGAAACCTATTATAAGTATGTGCTGCCGCAAAAAAGTATTGACGAAGTAAGAGAAGATGTGGAAGCCTGGGCGACAAAGAATGAAGAAGAACTGGAAATGCTCCGGCAGAATGAACAGTTTAGAAAGGAATTTCTGCAAAACCTTTCGCATGAATTCAAAACGCCTGTCTTTGCCATACAGGGATATGTGGATACGCTGCTTTCCGGCGCCATGGAAAAACCGGAGATAAATAAAAAATTCCTGGAGAAGACTGCCAAAAATGTAGACCGCCTTACGCATTTACTGAATGACCTTGATGAGATATCAAGATTAGAAAGAGGCGAACTGGTTTTATACAAAGAAAACTTTGTTATCCAGGAGCTGGTAAAGGATGTGTATGAAAGCCTTTCCGTAAAAACCGAACCGTTGCACATACATTGCTATATTAAAAAAGGATGTGAATCGCCATTAACCGTATTTGCTGATAAAGAAAAAATAAGGCAGGTGCTTACAAACCTCGTAGAAAACTCTATTAAATACGGGAAACAAAACGGAAGCATAACTGCCAGCATGTATAAAACTGATGGCAAACACATTTTAATAGAAATCAGCGATGACGGTATTGGTATTCCCGAAAAACATCTGCCCCGCATTTTTGAACGTTTTTACCGTACTGAAGAAGGCAGAAGCATTGATGTAAGCGGCAGCGGTCTTGGCCTGGCTATTTGCAAACATATAATAGAAGCACACGGTCAAACGATTCATGTACGAAGTACAGAAGCAGTAGGCACTACAGTTGGTTTTACATTAGATTCAAGGAGAGAGATTTAAGTTTTCCCGACCTTTAGCAAAAAAATTTTATTAATGTCAAAAAGAAAAGACTATATCTCCTGGGATGAATATTTTATGGGAGTGGCATTACTATCTGCTAAAAGGAGCAAAGACCCAGGCACACAGGTTGGCGCCTGTATCGTTAACCAGAAGAACAAGATCGTTGGCGCCGGATATAATGGGCTGCCCGCCGGTTGTGATGATGATGAATTCCCCTGGGATAAGACTGGTGAATTCCTGCAAACCAAATATCCCTATGTATGCCATGCAGAATTAAATGCTATACTGAACAATATCGGCATGGACCTGCATGGGTGCCGGATCTATACGGCGCTGTTTCCCTGTAATGAATGTGCCAAAGCCATCATACAGGCAGGCATCACCGAGGTCATTTATTTATCTGATAAGTACGATGGCAGCGAACCTTCCATAGCATCCAAGAAGATGCTGGATAAGGCAGGGGTAAGTTACCGGAAAGTAACACCATCAATTGAAAAAATTGAATTGTCATTTAATTCAGGAGATGTTTAAGTTGTCTTTCCTTACCTGTTTTAGGAGAAATAGAAAAAAGCAATTTTCACCACTATAAAGAAAAAGAAAACCGACTACCTTTCCCGGGTTCTGAAATAACACTGATACTTCCACCCTGTGCATCTATAAATTCTTTGCAAATAGCTAAGCCGAGGCCTGAACCTTCTTTATTGCCGGGTATTTTAAAGTACCGGTCGAAGATTTTATCCTTAAACCTGGGATCAATGCCTTTACCAAAATCCTGCACAGAAAATTCTACCCTGTTGTCTATTAGTTGTGCAGTAACTATAATTTCAGCATTTTCAGCTGAATAACGGATAGCATTAGTCAGGAAATTGTTGAGCACCCAGGTGGTTTTATCTGCATCAGCCCTGATTAATGGGAGGTTGTCAGCCACTTCCTTTTTAATACTGATATTTCTTTGTTTGGCTGTATTCAACACAGAATGAACTGCTTTTTCTACTAATTCCCCGGGTTGAACTTCCCGGATGAACAATTGTATTTTTCCACTTTCCACCTGCGACATATCCAGCAACTCACTCAGTATCCTGAGTAAGCGTTTATTGTCTTCCTTAAGGCTTTCCACCAACTCTTTCTGACCGGATGTCAGGCTTCCTACCCTTTCATCTTCGAGCAGTTTTAAGGTAAAGTCAGATGAGGCAAGCGGTGTTTTGAGTTCATGAGAAATGGTGGCGATAAAATTTGTTTTGGCCACATCCAGTTCTTTAAACGGCGTAATGTTTTTCAGCACAATTACATTACCTGTTTTCTCTCCTTCGTGAGAAAGCTCCATTACCTCTTTAATAAAATAATTTTCCTTCCCATCCACCACAATTTTAAACGGACTGCTGCTTTGCTCATTTATAAGAAACCGGAAAAGGTCATTGCGTTTCATTATTTCCTCTTTTGCCAGCCCGATAATTTCATGTTCGTTCAGGTTTAGTAATTGCACTGCCTGCTGGTTAGCAAAAAGCACCACACCTTTTTTGTCGATACCAATACTGGCATCTTTCAACGAGTTAATGACAGCTTCTGCCCTTTGCTTTTCAAACAAGATTTTTGCCAGATTACTGTGCTCATATTCATTAAGGCGTTCGGCCATTGTATTAAAGGCTTCTGCCAGTTCACCGAATTCATCCTTCCGGTTCAGGTGTATCCTTTCACTATAATTCTTATTGGCTACTGCTTTAATCCCTTCAGTAAGTTTGGCTACCGGCGAAGCCACCAGTGATGGGAAGTTGAATAGAAAAGTGAAACCCAGCAACAAACAGATGGTGATACAAATAGTAACAATCGTCTTTGCTTTATCTGCAGCAGCCTGAGCTGCCTGGTTTTTTGTGTCAATAGCTTTCAGGTTCACCTTCATAATATCATTGATATTACTTCTTATACTGAATGCTAGTGAATCGGCTTGTCCTTTCTCTTTTAACCTGTTGAAATTCTGTCTTAAAGATTCGGTCAGCTCCCTTTCCCCTGGTTCAGTAATATTATCTTCCTGCAATCGGAGATTTTTTTCAAATACATCAAAGGCAGATCCGGAATCACCCAAACTATCAAGTACCCTGAGCATCTCCCTTGAATAATTCAATGTTTCATAATTATCCTGCACAATGTGTTTGGCATCCAGGCTTATTTTATTGAAATAGAAGAAGCTTACTACTGTTACGGTAATCAACAGGGCGAAAAAGAAAAGGCCCCCCAGCGCTATTTTTGTTTTCAGTTTTATGGCCATCAGGATAAAATTATCAGGTCCACTTCCCTTGCTGAAAGTGTTTTTAATAACTGGTTAAATACATTAGTACGGAGAATTACCTGGAACAAATTCAAGTGAGGTTTACCGATACAGACTGTTGTAATCTCCTTTTCTGCCACAGTTTCCATAATCGCTTTAGCAATATTAGTGTGTTTTACCTGTAATACTTCAGCGCCCAGTTCAGTGGCTGTTTTTAAATTATTGATAAGGTGACGTTGTGCTGCCAGTGGAATTTTATCCGTAGATTCTTTGGGTGTTTGCACATATAGTACATACCACTGGCTGTTATAATAAGAAGCCAGTCTGCCGGTTTTTCGGATAATTCGTTGAGCTATTTCATGATTAGTGGAAATACAGGCCAGGAAATGCTCATGCCTGAATGGCCGTTCTTTGGCAGTTACTTCATAATCTACTTTACGTTCCACCTGGCCGGCTACCTCCTTCAGCGCCAGCTCCCTCAATTGCAAAATTTTTTCTGGCTTAAAAAAATTCTGCAACGCCTGTTGCACCTTGCTGTGATCATAAATTTTTCCCTCTTTAAGTCTTGTTATCAGTTCATCGGCCGTCAGGTCAATATTCACCACTTCATCGGCCATTTGAAGAAGTTTGTCCGGCACCCTTTCGGCTACTTCCACACCGGTAATATCCTTTACATCTTCATTGATACTTTCAATATGCTGGATGTTCACAGCCGTTATCACATCAATACCGGCCTCCAGCAATTCCAATACATCCTGCCACCTCTTTTCATTTTTACTGCCGGGAATGTTGGAATGCGCCAGTTCATCTATAATTACCACCTCGGGTTGCAATAATAATATGGCCTGTACATCCAGTTCGTCCAGTTCTTTGCCTTTGTAAAAAACCTTTCTTCTTGGAATAACCGGTAAACCCTGTAACTGTTCTTCCGTTTCTTTACGGCCATGTGTTTCGATATATCCTATTTTCAGATTCACACCGTTGCGCAACAGGTTGTGAGCTTCCTGCAGCATCCGGTAACTTTTACCCACACCAGCACTCATGCCAATGTAAATCTTTAGCTTCCCCTTTTGCGATTGCTGAAGTTTCTCCAGCCACATATTTGCTTCACTGTCTGGCATTAGAATGATATGGCGATTGAAGAAGTGAAAAATGTATTATTCTTTTTTAAAACCGAAGATTTCAAAAATATTTCATCCTTGCTGCTGAGGTTTCGCAATTCCATTCTTACCAGTACATTTTTAAACGGACTATGGTCAATATTCAGTGAATAACCCGTTGTCTGAAATCCATTGGGAGAGCCGGTAGCGATAATAACTCCGTTCTTATCATTATAGTGCTCTACTCTTCCGGCAATAGCCCATTTATTGTTAAAGGCATATTTAAGAATCAGTACTGGTGTGTACCAGGTGTTTTTGTCATCACTGCCGGGTGTTTTTTCTTCTGTGCCAATATCAAATCCTGCCGTTACGCCAAACTTGTCAGTGACATTGAATATACCATATATATTATGGAAGAACCGGGAAAGCCTTACACTGTCAGGTTTGTCTGTGCCGATAAAAGTGCTATAGTTCAGCAACACTTTACCAGACGGTTTGAATTGTACCTGAGTGCCCCAGCTCATCAATGAATTGCCACTTACTCTGGTAATACGCTGCCAGCCATTAAGGGCCATTCCACTCAACATCCATTTTCCATCATCTGTAGTATAGCTGATTTTGGCCCCTGCTTCAAAGTAAGGACTGTTATCGGCAAGAATACCTCTTGTCAGGTTCCAGCAATCTTTACTGATGGCACTTTCAAAGCCAATATGTGAAGGCATAATTCCGGCATCTATCCAAAGGTTTTTCTTTTTACTGATTTTTATGCCTGCATTGGCTTCAAATATATTCTTTAGTACTCCGGGTTCAGCAGCATAATTCGCATTCATATATGTGCCTGCAGCTAATGCAATATTTGCCCTGACCCTATCAGCAGTATAATTTGCTTTGATAAATCCAAGATTCAGATTAAACTCATTATGCCGGTTATGGCTATATATAAAACCAGGCCGGTTATTGTCAGCCGGTTTATTAAAATCAAAAGTATAATATGCTTCAGCATAGCCACTGATGGTCAGTGAGCCGGTGGAATCCTGTGCATGAACCCAGGTTCCTGTCAGCAGGGCTGTAATTATAATTATCTTCTTCATTTTCATTTATTTTTCTGTTATTTTAAATTATCTAATGCGATGTTTAGCTTCAAAACATTTACCACCGATGGGCCCAGTATATTTTTCTCAATATGTTCCTTTACCAAATTTCTTACTTTATCAGCCGGAACATTGCGGGTTGCAGCTACCCGTTTTACCTGTACATAGGCAGCTTCGGGGGTAATATGCGGATCCAGTCCGCTGCCGCTGGCTGTAACCAGGTCAGCAGGTATCTCTTCTCTTTTTACCCCGGGATTGTGTACAAGGAAGCTGTCAATTCTGTCTTTTACCATTTGTAAATAATCAGGATTAGACGGGCCTTTATTACTACCGGCAGAACCTGCGGCATTGTAGTCCACAGCCGAAGGACGGCCCCAGAAGTATTTATCTTCAGTAAACTTTTGACCGATGTTTTCGTAACCGACCACTTTGCCATTTACAGAGACAGTTTTTCCTTTTCCGCCACCGGGAGAAGCTTTGCCAATACCTGCAATGAGTAAGGGGAATAAGACTGAACAAAGTAATATCATTACCAATGTCAGCTTCAGCGATATGATTAAATTCTTTTTCATTTTTACTTTTTTTACATAAACAACCCGAGTAACATATCTATAAGTTTGATCCCTATGAAAGGAACGATGATGCCGCCCAGTCCGTATAGCAGCAGGTTTCTTCGAAGCAAGGCCGAAGCGCCAATGGGTTTGTACTGAACACCTTTCAGCGCAAGGGGTATAAGCATAGGAATGATAAGTGCATTGAAAATTACAGCAGATAATATGGCTGATTCAGGACTTTTCAGGCCCATAATATTTAGCGACTGTAATGCAGGAATGGAAGCAATGAACAATGCCGGAACGATTGCAAAATATTTTGCAACATCGTTGGCAATTGAAAAAGTGGTGAGTGTTCCTCTTGTTATCAGTAACTGTTTACCTATTTCCACTACTTCAATCAATTTGGTAGGATCATTGTCCAGGTCAACCATGTTACCTGCTTCTTTGGCCGCCTGTGTTCCGCTGTTCATGCTTACTCCCACATCTGCCTGTGCCAGGGCAGGAGCATCATTGGTGCCATCTCCCATCATGGCCACTAACTTGCCGGACTGTTGCTCTTTGCGGATATAGTTCATTTTATCTTCCGGTTTTGCTTCCGCAATGAAATCGTCTACACCGGCCTTTTCAGCAATATATTTTGCTGTAAGGGGATTATCGCCGGTCACCATTACGGTCTTTACACCCATCTTTCTTAATCTCTCAAAACGTTCCTGTATACCGGGTTTAATGATGTCCTGCAATTCAATAACACCGATCACTTTCTCATTCAGGCTAACGACAAGAGGCGTACCGCCATTAGATGAAATGACATTCACTTTTTCCGCAGTTTCTTGCGGAAAAGAATTACCTGCTTTGGTAATAATATCTTTTATGGAATCGAAGGCGCCTTTACGTATTCTTCTTCCATCCGGCAGGTTCACACCGCTGCTTCTAGTTTCAGCAGTGAATTCAATAAAGCTGGCTTTTTCTGTGTTCAAACTTTTTGTGTTCAGACCACTCAGCTCGATGATTGATTTACCTTCTGGTGTCTGATCGGAATAAGATGACAAGGCACAAGCTTCAATAAAATCATTTTTGTCAACTCCATTTGCCGGGTAAAAATTAGTGGCCTTTCGGTTACCGATTGTAATAGTACCGGTTTTATCAAGCAGCAGCACATCTACATCACCGGCTGTTTCTACGGCTTTACCACTTTTAGCAATAACATTAGCTCTTAATGCCCTGTCCATTCCAGCAATACCGATAGCAGACAACAAACCGCCGATAGTAGTCGGTATCAGGCAAACAAACAGTGAAATAAATGCTGCAATAGTGATAGGTGTATTGGCATAATCAGCAAACGGCTTCAGTGTGACACAAACAATGATAAAAATGAGAGTGAATGCTGCCAGTAATATAGTCAGGGCAATCTCATTAGGTGTTTTTTGCCGGGATGCACCTTCCACCAGGGCAATCATTTTATCTAAAAAAGATTCGCCGGGTTCGGTGGTCACTTTTACTTTAATGCGGTCGCTAAGCACCTTGGTACCACCCGTAACAGAGCTTTTGTCACCTCCAGCTTCACGGATAACGGGTGCTGATTCACCTGTAATGGCTGATTCATCAATAGTAGCAATGCCTTCTACAATTTCTCCATCCATAGGAATCACATCACCTGCTTCGCAGATAAAGAAATCACCCTTGCGGAGTTGTGAAGAGGAAACAACTTTTACCTCGTTCGTATACATTTCACCAACTGTGAATACTTTTTTTGCCGGAGTATCTTCTCTTGTTTTACGCAAACTTTCCGCCTGTGCTTTTCCCCTTGCTTCTGCAATGGCTTCGGCGAAATTGGCAAATAAGACCGTGAGCAGCAATACGGCGAATACCGTTATATTATACCATAATGCTCCTTCGCTGGTATTGCCGGTTAACAGTTGCCAGGCACAAACAGCCAGCATCACAGCCGTGCCGATCTCTACGGTAAACATTACCGGGTTTTTCACCATCAGCCGCGGGTTAAGTTTTACAAATGATTGCTTAAAGGCTGTGCCGACAAGGGCCGGTTCAAATAATCGTATTGTACGTTTATGTTTAGTCATTTCAGATTTTATTAATACAGTGAAAAATATTCAGCCAGCGGACCTAAGGCAAGTGCCGGCAGGTAAGACAAAGCAGTGACAATGATTATTACTGCCAGCGTCATTGCACCGAAAGTATATGAGTCGGTTCTCAGTGTGCCTGGCGATTCAGGAATATATTTCTTCTTTGCCAGCAAACCGATTATGGCAATAGGTGCGATAATGGGTAAAAACCTTCCGAGAAGGAGTACAATACCTGTTGTGACATTCCAGAATATATTGTTATCACCCAGGCCTTCAAATCCACTTCCGTTATTGGCATTAGCGGATGTGTATTCATACAGCATTTCTGAAAAACCATGGTAAGAAGGATTATTGAGCCATGCACCTGGCTTTACGGCCCATCCCATTTCAGGATGATGGGCTACCATATAAGCTGCCAACGCAGTAAAACCTTTTATGAGGAATGCGGAAAGCAAAGTGATCAACGCTGCAATCTTCACTTCTCTGGCTTCTACTTTATGTCCCATAAATTCGGGTGTTCGTCCCACCATTAAACCTGATATGAAGACAGCAATAATGATGAAGATGAAATAATTCAATAAGCCAACACCCACTCCGCCGTAAAGTGCATTTATCATCATATCCAATATCACAACTCCGCCGCTTATGGGAGTTAAACTGTCATGCATACCATTTACCGAACCGTTGGATGTGGAAGTGGTAGCCACACTCCATAGTGCGGTGGCTGCAGCACCTAAGCGAACTTCCTTGCCTTCCATACTGCCATTGTGCTGTGCTATGCCCAGATTATCAATAGCCGGGTTACCTTTTGTTTCATAGTAAATATTAATGGTGCAAAAGATGACGAACAAAAAAGTCATTACACCAAAAATTACCTTCGCCAGTTTTTTACGGTTAATATAAAAACCCAGCGAAAACACAAGGGCAATTGGTATCAGCAATATGGAAATGGTTTCCACTGCATTTGTGATATAGTTGGGGTTTTCCAACGGGTGAGCCGAGTTTACACCAAACCAGCCACCTCCGTTGGTACCCAATTGTTTGATCGCTATCATACCGGCAGCAGGACCTCTTGATACCTGAACGGTATCACCCTGTAAAGTGGTGATGGTATCCTTTCCGTCAAAACTGGTTGGTGTGCCGTTAAAGGCGAGAATCACTGCCACAATTATGGATAATGGCAGTAATACCCTTGTAATGCTTTTTACAAAATAATTCCAGAAGTTGCCCAGGTTCTGTGTTGTCTTTTCTTTAATACCGTTGTAAAGGGCAACCAGCATTGCCATGCCTGTGGCAGCGCTGACAAATTGCAAAAATGTAATAACAAACAATTGGGTGAAATAGGTAAGCCCTGACTCACCTGAGTAGTGCTGCAGGTTGCAGTTTACCAGGAAACTGATAGCAGTATTAAAGGCAAGATCGGGTGTTTGGCCGGGATTGCCATCCGGGTTCAATGGAAGCTTGTCCTGGAATATTAATGCAAAAAAAGCATAGACCAGCCAAAGCATATTAATAGTGAGCATGGCTTTCAGATACTGTTTCCAGTTCATGCTTTCATCAGGATTAATGCCGCAAATGCGAAAAAAGAAACGCTCCGCCGGGTTCATAAATCCGGTAATGGTTTTCTTTCCTGCATATACATTAGCTATGTATTTGCCCAGCGGCCATGCCAGCAGCACGGTGGCTGCGAAAATGATAATAGTGCCGAGTACTTCGCTGTTCATGGTGTCAGAATTTTTCGGGTTTAATCAATACGTACAGCAGGTAAATGAATACGGTGATTGAAAGAATAAATAATATTGTCATCATATTGTTTAGAATTTTTCGAACCAGTCAATGGATTTAAAAAAAAGCCAGAAGCAAATAAGCCCGGCAGCCAACAGCATTACAGTAAGCATGATTACAGGTATTTAATTAATAAAGCAATAATCAGGGTACCAAAGTACAGAACCGCTATAAGGACATGCAGCCTTAACCGGTAGCCGATCTTCTTTTTGGTAGTATTCATTTCTTTTATTTGCAGGTATGCCAAACGAAATGCCTGAAGCAAGATGAGAAACGAGATCAAGTGGGAGAAGCTTGATTTACATGAGGTTGAATGAACCAAAATAATTTATAGCCACCGTAAATAAATAAAAAACCCTTCCGTTTTGGAAGGGTGAATTATCAAAATGAAATGGTATCAGCTGATATGGTACTCCTCAATCTTTCTGTAAAGTGTTGTCAGCCCGATATTCAGCAGCCTGGCTGCTTCCGTCTTATTACCCTTTGCATGCCTCAGTACTTTTTGGATGTGCATCTTTTCTACTCCTGCAAGATCGAATACTGAATAGGAAGAATTATTGATCTGCAATTCAAGCGGGAGATCCTTCACAGACAGGTTTCCATCTTCATTCAGAATAACCGAACGTTCAATAATGTTTTTTAATTCCCGGATATTACCCGGCCAGTGATAATGCTGAAGAATTTCAAGGTAATCGTCTTTTAAAACAGGAACTGGTTTGTTGGTTTTGGCGGCAAAGAGTTCAGCAAAATGAACAGCTAAAGCCTTAATATCTTTTTCTCTTTCCCGCAGGGATGGCAAAGTTATTTGAAAAACAGATAGGCGATAAAATAAGTCAGAACGAAAATGGCCTGTTTCTATATCCTTTTGCAAATCACGGTTTGTGGCTGCAATGATACGGACATTAACCCTTATGGTTTTTGTATCGCCCACTTTAATAAACTCACCTGCCTCTAATACCCTTAATAATTTTGACTGGAGTTCGGGGGGCATTTCACCAATCTCGTCTAGAAAAATTGTACCCCCATTAGCTTCCTCAAATAATCCTTTTTTATCCTTGATGGCGCCGGTAAAGGCACCGGCCTTATGCCCGAAAAGCTCACTTTCCAGCAGTTCTTTACTGAATGAGCTGCAGTTGACGGCTACAAATGACTTATTGCTGCGGCTGCTGTTGTGATGTATGGCTTGTGCAAACACTTCCTTACCCGTTCCGGTTTCCCCGAGTAATAAAACAGTGGCATCTGTAGCTGCAACTTTTTTAGCAGCTATTATTGCATCCTTTATTTCAACTGAATCTCCAATTATACTATCAAATGAATATTTATGTCCGGCTTGTTTTTTCAGATGTTCCAGTTTTTTTGTCATCTGAACTTTTTCCAGTGCCCGGTGCAGCAGCGGAATTATCTTATCATTATCATCTCCCTTGGTAATATAGTCAAAAGCTCCATTGCGCATTGCCTGAACACCATCAGCTATATTGCCATAGGCAGTAAGCAATATGACCTCTGTTGATGGATATTTTACTTTTATTTCTTTTACAAAATCAACCCCATTACCATCAGGTATTTTTACATCGCAGAGTATCACATCGGGAACTTCTTTATCCAGCTGCCTGGCAGCTTCTTTGAATGAACCCGCCTCTGTTACATCAAACCCTTCCAGGCTGATAACTCGCTTTAGCAATCTGCGTAGTTTTTCTTCGTCGTCAATGATAAGAATACCTGACATTACCTGATTTTATAAAATTATGCGCTAACCTTTATCTGGTGGCTGTACACAAAACTAAGGCTCTGAGCTAATACAGAATGAATTTTACCTGCCAGCATTGCAGGCTCCATCAATATGACTCTTAAAAAAAGGCCGGGAATGCCTGCACTAATACCAGTTCTTCCCCTCCGCAAGGCTCTTCAAAAAATCAGCTGCTTCATTACTCATTTTGGTACTCCGGAGCTTGTTGTCTTCATCAAATAAAAAATGCCGGCAGTCTTCTTCGCTGTATTTAAATACAACAGGCAACACCAGTTTACCCTGGATAAAGAAGGTCATTGTGCCATCGTACCCGCATTTGTACTGCTCCGTTTCCTTACTATCCACAAACTGAAGCAGCCTGCGGATCGCCTTTCGTTCGGTGGTATTCACTGTTTGTACCACGGAATCGGTGTTGGGGTAGTTGAAATTTATTACAAGGCTGTCGCTGCCTTTCAGTTTTCTACTGAGCGAAGAACTGCCGCAGGACAGGAAAATGAAAGAACTCAGAAATAGCAAGAGTATAATTTTCATGTGCCGAAAATAAAGAACTTATTGCTGGCAGGATTTCTAAAAGTTAATGGTCAGTTAGCCATAAAACGGGAGGCGATGGTCAGCGGCCTGAAAGTGTAACGTTTTTTAACATGATGGCCACCGCTGCGAATCAGTATATCCCGCAGTGTTTCCATAGTGCGGATAATATGTGCGCCTTTATTGATCATGACACAATCAGCCAGTGCTGCATGAGCGGCATCCGTAATTTCAGAACGGGTGGCAACACCCGACTTATTCAAATTTTCTAAAACTTGCGTAGCCCAGATAACCGGTACATGGGCGGCTTCACTTATCCATAATATCTCTTCTTGTATTTCACTCATCCTTTCAAAACCAATTTCCACGGCAAGGTCGCCACGGGCAATCATTACGCCGGTATGTTCATCTTTCAACCCGGTAAAAAGTAAAGCAGGCAGGTTTTTTACTGCTTCCGGTGTTTCGATTTTTATTATGATGGAAACTTTTTTATGCTTACCTAATGCCTCCTGCAATTGCAACATGTCTTTTGTATTTCTTACAAAAGAATAACCCACCATATCTGCATGTTTATTGATGAAAGGAAGGCATTTAATATCGTATTCGGTTAGGGCTGGTAACAACAGGGTTGATTCAGGAAAATTGATCCCCTTTTCATGTTTGATAAATGGCTTTTTAGAGGAGATTCGTAATACCTGTAGTTTGGCTTTATCCCCTTCCACCTTTTCCACCCTCGCCTCTATCAAACCGTCGTCAAATAAAACCGTTTCACCTGTATTCAGTTGTTCTGCAATTCCGG
Organism: uncultured Chitinophaga sp.; assembly: GCA_964634265.1. Lineage (GTDB taxonomy): Bacteria > Bacteroidota > Bacteroidia > Chitinophagales > Chitinophagaceae > JJ008. The sequence goes on from CAZWIM010000009.1 coordinate 33,657, forward strand.
GTACTGTGCAGCCCACGGTTTGCTTATCATCTGTGAGGTTTTTCTCATCAGTTAGGAAAAGGCTTTGTCCTTCTTCAACCCTGACTTTGTCTTTCCCATTAATAACCGTTCTGATCTTGGGGCCCGCAAGATCCATATAAATTTTGCAATCCAGCCCGGTGATCTTGGATGCCCGTTTGATATGCTGTATCATCCGGAACCAGGTACTTTCATTATCATGTGCACAATTGATACGGGCCACATTCATGCCTGACTGAAGCAGGTTTTTTACTTTACCGTAATCATCTGCCAGGTCACTGTCAAAAGTGACCATGATATAAGGAACCGCCTCTGTGTCCTTCTTGCCAAACAGGCCGACTGATTTTTGTGCAAGCGAGAGCTTCGCCTCTTCATAACTTAATACGGTATCGGGCTTTTTGGTATTTGTGCCGAGTCTTTGCAGGATGGCGAGCAACTGACCTCTGATATGATTTTCAGAACTGGCCATGGAGGAAAGACCAGCAGCATGCAATTCATCCTGCAGGTCCCTGATATCATGGCTGCGCAGTACCAGGTAATGAAGCAGGTTAAGGGCATTCTTCTGATTAGCCGGGTGAACTTTCTCCAGCAAACCACTAAAATCACCTTCTGCTTTCAGCATATAGCTGTCTAATTTCAATAATTCCTCGGCGAGTCGGGCAAGATCGTTTGACATTATTTCAATTCCTCAGGTTCGAAATTCGAACCCATTTCCATATTGACAAATGACTTTAGCCGGATTACAAAAATTTAATATTGAACAATATGTCATTTTACTAACGGAAAGCAATTGCCGGAGCAGCATAGCCTTCTTTGAAGTTCTCACCAACGATGAGGGTGATTGTTCTGGCCACCTGTTCCAGGTAATGTTGCTGTTTCAGCTTTAATTCCCCCTGTGGTGCTATACCCGGACCAATTGTGGCAAGCCAGACTTGTGAAGAGCCCTGAATGAATTCTCCATGGGAATGCCATTTTCCCTTCCTGCTTCCTCTGCCATGATCTGTTGTGATGATAAAAGTGGTATTGTCTTTATAGCCAGGTGTTGTTTGTACCCAATGCCACAGTTCTCCAATCATGGCATCTATCCTGTTTAGTTGCTGCAAATACAAATCATACCGGCGATCATGGGCAAATTCATCTGTTTCACCCAGACCGAGAAATAACACCCTTGGGCGGTGTTGCTGTACAAATTCCCTTGCTGCTACATATGTTAGCTGGTCATAGCGGGTAGGCATTTTATCTGTTACCAGCTTTTGTTGTACTATATCTGCCATTGTTTCACTATTCCACTGATGCTTTGCAGCAGTATAGCCGCTATTCAGTGGCAGATTATTTTGTTCTGCATTAAGTATATAAGGAAAAACATCCCAGGAGGTAAATGCAACCACCTTACCCTGAAAACCGGGTCTTGCTGCCAGGTATTCGAGTACATTCGTATTCTTATTCCTGGTTTTGCTGTTGGAGGAAATGTTAATATCTGCTGCACCTGTCAGCATTTCGTTATAGCCTGGGTAAGACAATGCATACATATTGGCCACATCAACACAATTCTTATATTGACGATTGCCAAATATTTGGCCTTTTTTGCCAATTACATTCCACATAAACGGCATTAATAATTTCCTCCGTACTGCTAATAAAGGATCCCAGTATAATGATTGAATGATTGCTGCGCCTGGAGAATATTTTTCTGAATGAATGAGCGCAGAGTCGGCACCGGAGAAAATCTCCTGCCACCTCACCCCGTCAATGGTAATTATAAAAACGTTTTGTGCCGGAGGTGGTTTTTCTTCTTTATCCGGATAAACTGGCTGGTAAATATGCATTACCGGCAATAAGATGGCCAATGTGATAAAAGCCCAGTTGCTTTTCATGTGTAACGGTTTTGCAAAGAAAAATAGGGCCTGTAACCCTATCATTACGGAGAGGTTACATTATTGTTATACCGCCGCAGAAAAATTGATCGCCTTTTTAAGAATATCAATGGCCTTTAAAAGTTCATCCCTTTTTATTATTAATGGCGGGCACAATTGTAATACATTACCCTTGGAAACTTTAAAACTCAGACCGGCTTTCAGGCATGCATACATGATTCTTTCAGCCTGGGGTACTGCTCTGGCTTTTGTTGCTCTGTCGTTAACCAGCTCTATTGCCCATAACAGGCCTAACCCTCTTATATCTCCAATTAAGCTGCACTGTTGCTGTAAAATATTTAATTGTTCTTTCATAAACCATTCATCTTGTTTTACTTTATCCAGCAAAGCTTCTTTTTCTATAAACTCTATCATGGCCAGTGCGGCTACGCTGCCCAGTGGGTTCTTTTCATGTGTGTAATGCCCCAAGGAAATATCGGCAGCAATATTATACTCCTCCTTTGTAACAATTGCAGCCATTGGTATAACCCCTGCTCCTAATCCTTTACCCAGGCAGATAATATCTGGTATAATCCCGAAATGTTCAAAGGCAAACATTTTTCCTGTACGTCCAAAAGCGATCGGGATTTCGTCAAGAATCAATAAAACTTTATAGCGGTCACAGATTTCCCGGATCCTTTTCCAATATCCTGCTGAAGGCACCTGTACATCTGTATTACGGATAGTTTCTGCCAGGAAAGCACCAATTTCAGTATCCTGTTTCAATACTTCTTCCAGCTTTTCTGCAAACGTAAGTTCATTGACAGAAACCTGTCTGTACGTATCTACTGAGGGAATTAAAACAGCGGCGCAATCAAGCGGTCCCATGTATTTTTTGAACTGCTCTTCGCCACCCACGGCAATAGCATCCAGTGAAGCCCCGTGAAAAGACCCTTCCAATGAAACAACTTTATGCTTTCCCGTAACCCGTCTTGCCAGTTTAAGTGCCATCCCAATTGCACTGGTGCCACCCGGACAAAATAAAACCTTGTTTAAAGCAGCAGGTAAAAGTGAAGTAAGCTTGTGCCCCAAATCTATTGCTGGCTTGTTTGTGAAACGCCTGGGTGAAAATGGTAGGATGTCCAGTTGCTGTTTAATTTTCTGTATAACATAGTGGTTTCGATACCCAACCTGATGTACACAGTTACCATGAAAGTCCATATACCTTTTCCCGGCAGTATCTACCAGGTAAATCCCTTCACACGACTCCAATACATCCAGGCATGGAGTCGACAAAGACTGGTGAATAAATACATCTTCATCATCGGCTAAATCAGAAGCTGTGTATTCATTCAGTTCTGCATGCCATTGCTTTCTGTAAGCTGAAAAATTTACATCGCCTTCCTCTGATAAAGTCAGACTATTGTCAATAGTTCTTTTCATATCCGGTTGATCAGGACTCAATTTGTCACTTATAGTTTGCCTGCAATATTTTCTATTAACCCAAAAGAAAGTGTCATTCCGGCGCCACCCAGGCCATTAATAATTGTTACCCCTTCTTCTGGTTTCAATAGTATATAGGCTTCCCCGTTGGTTAGTTTCGGATAAATGCCGTTCCAGCTTTCTATCAGCTTTTCATCTTTGAACCGGGCAAATGTCTTTAGGTAGGTTAATATCATTTCATTAATGAAATGCTTATCAAAAGGATCATGGGTAAGGCCATATTCATGAGAGTCTCCAACCGTAAGTTCACCTGTTTCATTTTGTGATACCATAACATGGATACCCCATTTGAGATAGTCTTCGTATTGCAGTTTGTATCTTTCTCGCAGCGATTGCAACGAGGCTGCCAGCTCAAACGATTTATAGTGTATCAGTGAAAGTGAACCGCAAAGTGCAGGGCCTATCCGCCAGTTAGCTGGCTGGGCTTTTAATCGCATCATTTGCAGTTTGCATTTCGTTAAAGGGGCAGCCGCAAACACTTCTGGATATAGGTGTTCAAAGTCAGGACCACTGCACAAAAACACATGGTCAGCTTCAACTCTATCTTTTCCCATTTGTACATAAGGATAATCAATAGCAGTAACTGCCTTTCCCCAGATAAAATCAACAGCATATTTTTCGCTCAGCCATTCGGGAATAGCTGCAATGGCGGCTCTCGAATCAATAATGATTTCATCGGGACTCCATAAAGCCCCTTTCAAATTTTCGGTAACGATGGCCTGGGATAGCTGTAAGGAGGCTGCAGGAGATAAAGCCCTGTAATCCCTCCGGTAGTGAACTGCCTCAGCAAACTGTTGCATGACTTCCCATTCGTCCTGCCGATAAGCCAAATGCAGGGAGCCCACTTCATCAAACCAGATACCTGCATCGGTACATACCTCTTTCCATATGCTACGGGAAAGCATAGCCGTTTCATACAACTCACCCTCTGGCTGACCCACCGGCCATACCATCCCAAAATTTCTGACAGATGCGCCGGTAGCTTTTCCGTTTCTTTCTATCACCAGAACTTTATAGCCACGAACAGCAAAATACCTGGCTACAGCAAGGCCTGCAATACCTGCACCAATAACTACAATTCTATTATCCATAATTAAAACGGGTATTCAGGTTGTTCAATGAACTACGGTACTTGCGCTGAAAGTATGCCGCAGAAAGAAATACGAGGATTATCCCTGCAAAGGACATCACCAGGACCATTTTTATATAGAAACCGGTCCATGAAATATCAAGTTTCGTAAAATTTTTTACCAATAAAATGGCAGAGCTGCCCAGGTATCCAAATGAGTCAGCCACATAAATGATGAATCCGGCATTACTCACATACCTGAAACTGGCAATAAGGCGTTCGAACAACATGCAGTTAAAAGGAACATAACCCATGTATAACCCAACTCCTGTAAGGGTGACCCACCAAAACGGACTAAGCCTTGCTTCCAAAAACAAAAATGTACAGATGAGGGATAGAGCAAAGCCTGCTAATATGATCCCATGGTTAATAAGCAATGCATCGATATTTTTACGTACAAGAACAAGTAAACTCATCAATAGCAACACCGCTACCGATGCTGGAATTTCACTTCTTGTAAACACGGCAACATTCTTTCCATAACCCAGCTCATTCCATATATCAGAGGCAAAATTGCTCCGGTAATCCCTGATGATGGTAAGCATCACATAAGCAGCTATGAGTAAAATAAGCCCGGGAAGGAATTTCCTGATAAAGTCCACCCTTCTTCTTTTTGACATTGGCCTTCTTTCCGTTCTGTAAACAATATCCCGGTAATCCGGGTTGGGCGTTTTATCGAGCAGCCATGTAAAGAATACCAATGGCGGAAAAAATAATAGCCCCGTTACCCAGGGCATCCACCATTCGTTTATATTCCAGGCGGTGAGAACCACTTTACCGATGCTCTGTGTAAAGCCCGAAGCAAAAATGAAACTCGAGGTCAGCACAGCACCCAGCAGTTCCGTCGTCTTTCGCCCTTCCAGGTATCCAAACACCAATCCATAGATAACCCCCAGTGGAAACCCATTCATTAATAGAAAAATACAATTGTAAGGTGGCGGACAAAGAGCGAAAAAAAGTAATGAAACCCAGGCAATACCTACATATACCAGTATTGATTTTCCCCGGCTTTCTTTGCTCATGCCCGCAATAAAACCTATACCAAAAAATTTACTGGCAGTATATCCGATCGTCTGCGCAATGACCAGCCAGATTTTATAGTTAATACCAAGGAAAACATAATCTTCAAATGTTGCTACGGTAAATGGCTTGCGAAAAGCATACATGCTGGTATACACACAAAAAGCCGAAAATGCGGCGAGGAGAGTTACCTGCCAATCCTTCATGAAGGTTTCTTTCTGCGGCATCATTTAATAATTTCCCTTATTTCAGCAAGACCATCAATGATATGTGTAGGCCCTTCGGCGGTAAGTTCATCCCTTGTACCAGCGCCGGTCGTAACAGCTATAACCAGTCCGCAACCGGCATTTTTTCCTTCTTGAATATCAACAGTTGTATCACCAATCTTAGCAACAGCTGATGGGTTACTGACAGCCGCTCTTTGCATTAGTTCGCCAATCATATAAGAATAAGGTCTGCCTTTTTCCACTTCATTACTCCCGATAAACTCATCTATCAGTCCTCTTTCTTTCCATTGAAACCGGTTAATAATTGTTTCGGCTATTTTTTTGGAGAATCCTGTATTAAGTGCGATCTTAATCCCTTTCTCTTTAAGTTCAAGAAATATTTCTTCTGCTCCCGGCATGGGCTTTACCGCAGGATCGTAACTGTAAAATTCTATCATTTCGTTTTCAAAATCTGCATGGATATCTTCAATCAATCCCGGATTGGGTTCTATATCCAGTTGTTCCAATAGCATTTGGATAGCCAGTGGCTTATGGTATCCCATCAATGGTTTAGCATCCGCTGGTTCAATTTCAATTTCATGGTGAGCAAAAGCGCTTCTGAATGCATCGGCAACGAAATTCCTGTCAAGAACTGTTGTTCCTGCCATATCAAAAACAGCGAGGCTTATAGGCATAATATTTTTTTTGAAAGGTAACGGGAAGATGAAGCAAGCCTGTTAAGCCATCATGAATAAACTTTTAATTCTGTGTGAGCCGGTACTAATATTGATGTGATGGTTGCTGCCGCTTATATGATAATCGTTACAGATGCCCAGCCGCTGCGCCCAACTCCATTTATCCCTGACCCATGTGTACGATAGTCCCTGTTAAACAAGTTTTGTAAACCTATTCCCATTCGGATCCGCCCGGTAGTATACCCGCCGTATAGATTAACAATATTCCAGCCGGGTGTTCCCCCTGCAGGGATACGGTTATCTTCTTTGTCACCCTGAGCCAAACGATCTTGCTTTAATGCAAACTGAAACCCTGCAGCAGTAAACCACTGTTGCATCCGGTAAGTAGCCATCAGCCTTCCGTTAAACGGTGGTATACGGCGAAGGGGCTCATTTTTTGTAAGGTTTTGACCGAATGTATACGAAAGTCCCCCATCAAGGTGAATATATTTTGTGGCTTGCCACCCAAAAGCCGCTTCAGCCCCTTTAATAAATGCAGCTTCTGTATTTTCTTTACGGTATACCGGATAGCCATTGATGATTTGTCCTTCCTCTTTTATCCGGGTAATAAGATTAGACAAATGCATGTAATAAATGGCAACAGATCCGTTAAATTTTTTAACCTGTACTTTATAACCCAACTCTGTATGTCCGGATTTTTCCGGCTCAAGGCCTGCAGAGGGTAACTCATACCTGAAGTCAACAATACCCAATGTACCCATATCATCTATATTGGGGGCTCGATAACCACTGCTATAGGATGCATAAATGGTTTGCCTGTCACTGATAACATACATTAAAGCCACATTTCCTACCCATGCAGCAGGAGTAATCCTTACATTACCCAATGTGGTATCACTTATATGTATTAAAAAGGTATTGAAACGAAGACCCGCATCCACCATCCACCTGCCAAAATGTAAATGATGAAGTGAATACAAAGAAAAATTATTGTAGGTTGAACCATCCGGGTATAAACCCCTCTTCAGTGAAGCTATTCCTGACTGCCTGTTTAAATCTTCACGAAAGCTGCTGACTTTATCCCAGTACATTTCGATACCGGAATTAGCCGTCCATTGTTTAGTCATTATGGATTGTACATCCGCTGTTAAACCTACCGTATTCACCTTGTCCCTTTCTTTCCGCAGTATGTTGTCCCCTCTTTTTTGGCTGTTCCTGCCTTCAGCCCCGTGCTGGAATGAAAGGGTCAGCTCCGTTTCCCGAAGCAGCAAAGAACTTCCGCTTATATTTAGTCTTGCATAACTGAGCAATCGTTTTTGCGGGTCCATTTCATTCAGGTTAAAATTTTCCAGCTGAATTTTATGATATACCGGTACATGCCTCTGTTGCAATAAATGGTTCGCCAGTATAAGTTTGATATTTTCCTTAAGCAGTAATCCGGCCTTTATATCATAAGACCATTCATCATACCCGGAAGGGAATTGCCTGCCGGTAGTATCCCCTCCGATAATATCGCCAAAATCCTTTTTACTGACCCCGGCTAGTAAAGCAAACTTTTTACTTCGATACTCCATTTCGCCCCGCACTGTATATTCCATATGACCCGTCATATACTTGCCTGTCAGCCTGGCATTTACTGCCGTATTGTTTTTTGTAAACCGGGGATCACGGGTAATAATATGCACAACACCGCCGATAGCATCTGTTCCGTATTGTACCGAACCGGTTCCTTTGGCAACTTCTATACGGCTGATAGTATATGCATCTATCGTATTCAGGTATTGATTAGGTCCATAACGAAAAGTGGAATTATTCAGCCGTATGCCATCTACCAGTATCAGTGTTTGATTACCGGTAAGTCCTCTGACAAAAGGTGACCCTCCCCCATGATTTGTTTTTTGAACAAAAACCCCGGTCATTCCCATTAAAGCTTCCGGTGTGGTTCGGGGATTCAACTCGCCAATCAGCTGAGCTGACATTGTATTTACAGAATAAGGAACATTGATATTCTTCTGCTGGCTTCGCCGGGCAGTAATGACTACTTCGTTGAGTGATTGCGTTGCCGTATCATTATTTGATGAGGGGTCCTGTGCTATAACCGGAAATACAGCATGCAGTAATAAACTAAAAAAAATAATTTTTCTCATTCTTCTATTCTTTCATTTTTTGATTTTCTGTATTTGCATCTTTTTCCGATACTTTAATAAAAGCGCTTCTCCGGGGTGCGGGCATTACACTATCCTCACCTTTTACAGCCTTCCAGATCACCTCACTGAAAACCAGGTCGGGTATAGCATCTTCCTTACTAAAATCAAATGTTCCGCTAAGCCTGGCACTGGCGGTGTTCGTTGTATTTACCTCATTTAGGTCAATATTAGCAGGCAACGAAGTAAACGGTGCAAGATTCGGTGTGCTGGTAAAGCATCTCCACATGGGAATAGCCGCTGCATCATACTGGCTCATCGGAGGCAGCCCCAGTATTAATTCTATCGTACGCAGCATGGAGGATGTTGAATACATGGTATGGTCTATGAATTTTCTTTTCACAAAACCACCCGCCACATAAGCGGTACTTCGGTGCGCATCCACATGGTCGGGACCATTTTGTGCATCATCCTCAATAATAAATACAACGCTTTCTTTCCAGATTGGGCTTTTTGATAAATACTCTACAAATAAACCAACCGCAAGGTCATTATCTGCTACATGAGCAAAAGGCGTGGGTCTGCCGGTCTTTGATCCTTCTGTATGATCATTGATGAACCGGATTGTATTGAACTGAGGAACGGCTTTGGCTGCCAGCAAGGAATCAAATTCTCTTTTCCATTGATAGAAACGGGTGGTGTCTCTGACACTTTCATTCCAGTCTGTAAAGTAGGGGCAGAAATTATTTTCCAATACAGGTATATTAGCCTTACCATCATCTGCAAACTCACCATAGGTACGGAAACTTACGCCGGCTCTTTTGCAAAAATCCCAGATGAACCCTTTTTTGGGGTTGGCGATTGCCCTCTTTCCTTCGCCATCATAACTGCCTCCCCGGCCGCCATAACTGCTGGGCCAGGTTTTCTCTAGGTAATCAACTGCATTGGCGGATGTACTCCAGTTATGTCCGTCGGCACTCACTTCAGCATCCACATAAAAATTATCAAGTAGTACAAACTCTTCGGCCAGTTTATGCTGATTGGGTGTCACCTTTCTGCCAAATAATAATAAGCTCGTATCACCATTACCCCCGGGTATATCGCTCAATACCTGGTCGTAGGTGCGGTTTTCTTTAATGATATAAAAAATATGTTTGACAGGTGAAGGATCTCCAACTTTCATCGGGACAGGATTACCCGGCTCACCCTCTGTAACCAGTTCTTTGTCTTTTGAATACGGCGTATTGGCGTAAACTATTTCAGAATATACGGACAAATCAGTAGCTGAAGGTTCATTTACTATGCTCATGGTCCCTTTAAATAAACCCGCTATATACTGAACATCTATTCTTCTTGCTGTATCTCCTTTCTGGTAAATAACTTCTTCCCTTCGGCGAACAGGATTGGGTCCATATGGATTGGCCATTGAAGTGAAGCCTTTACCGTTGGTTACAAAGATCTTTTTACCAACTACCTTTACATTCGTAGGATACCAGCCAACAGGTATAAATCCTTTTGAACGGCTGAAGCCGGGCCTGCTTACATCAAAAACAGCAAGGCAATTATTATCAGCATTCGCAACATACAGTGTTTTTTCATCCCCTGATAAAGCCAGGCCGTTGGGAGCCGAGCCGGACGGAGCATCGGGATATAAAGCTGTATTCAGCACCTCGGTTACCTTTCTCCCTGCGATGTCAATAACAGAAACACTGTTATCATTGGCATTCGCTACATACAAAATGGTTCCTGCCTTATTTAGCAGCAATTCATTCGGATTGTCACCCACCGGTATGTAGCCTGTTACAGTACCTGATAAGATATCAAAAACAAGAATTTTATCTCCGCCCCAAAGAGAGATATACAATTCCTTTTTGTTGGCTGATAAGATACAATTGTAAGCCTCTGCTCCAAGCGGCACCTGTTTTACAATATCCTTTGTGGAAATATCAATAATGTAGAGTGAATTATTCTCTTTGGTAACTACATACATCCTGTTTGCAGCATCATCAATTTCAATACCAGCAGGCGAAATCTTGTTAGGCCATTTTTTTCCCAGGACAATACTGTCTGTTAATTGTAACCTGTTTTGAATAACCGTATATTCTAAAATCCTGTTGTCATGCCCGCCGCTAGCATAAAGCCTTTTTTCATCGGCGCTAAAACGTAAACCGTACCACGACCGGGGGACCACTACATTGTCCAGTACTTTCTCAGTGACCGGATTAATGAGCTGTATACTTTGTACACTCTGACCGTTATTAGTCACTGCCATCAGTTTTCCTGACCCGGCTACGGCTATATTCAAAGGAAGGTCACCAAGGGGAAGCGACCTGCCGGCAGGCGAAAGCTTCCATCCATTAGGCAAGGTCAATTTCTTTTTTTCCAGCGAATTTTTAAGTACCAGGGCCTGCTTTTTTTGAGCTGGCAGATTAAAAACCACTGAAAGAAATAATTGAAGCAGTAATAATTTCCTCATGGCAATAACTATTGAAGGGATTACTAATTCTTGACAGGCTTGTAATGATCTGTTCTTTGCTCATCCTCATCATCCATTTTGGGACCCTGCTGTATTTTTCGCCAGTCAATGGACCTGTTATATTTTTTCATTGCAGCTTCCGGGTCAAAAATCCTTTTATCCGGAAAAACAAAATTGTAGGGTGTATAGTCCGGCTTATCTGTGAAAAAATCCTGCAATAAGGAAGCCGTAACATCATACTGGTTCACATAATTAATATTGAGGATATTATAAATGACTTTAAGGATTGATCCAAAGTTAGCATGCGTATGCGAGACATAATTTCTTTTTACATAAGGCCCGGCCATCATTAATATGCTGCGGTGTGCATCAATATGGTCTGTTCCTCCCTGCGGATCATCTTCTGTAACAATAACCAGCATGTTTTTCCAGTATTTTGTCCGGGAAAGAAAATGCAGAATCCTTCCCAGTGCAAGGTCATTATCTGCCATATAGGAATGACGGTAAGGATATCCGTCTTCTGGTCTTTCGCCAGCTCCATGATCATTTGGCACCTGCATGGTTACAAGCTGTGGCATATCTTGTTTGCCATCAATCCATAGCTTGGTAAACTCTGATTCAAACTGCTCCATGCGAAACTGGTCCGGAATATTTGTATTATATCCTGCATAGTTATGTGAGGTACGGCTCCACAATGCTTTCTGCATTGGCACCATTACAGCATGGGCAGCACCCGTCAATGTATCATACCATTCCTCCCGTACATGAGCAGTTTCATTGGCTTCACCAAAATTGTAGAATGAAATATTGTTCCTCTCCAGTGCTTCCCACAGGCCGCCGATTTCCGCATAATCTTCCGGATCCATGCTGCCTGTGCTGCCGGGAAAACGACGCCCGGGTGCTTTTGAAAATAATGAAGCGGTTTTTGTAACACTTGAATTGGCTTCCACCCATTCGTTCGGTATAACTCCCATCATCCAGTGATGCCCATGTATAGACGCATCACTATCACAGTAAAAATTATCACTAAAGGAAAATTCTGAAGCTATTTTTATGTGATTGGGCATGACATCCGCATTTTGCAGCAGAACTGTATCATTTTTCCCATACACATTTACATTCACGCCGTACCGGGCAAGTGTTGCATCTCCTTTACCGTTGTTTAGCTGGCCTAATACTTCATCATATGTTCTGTTTTCCTTAGTAATGTAAACAATGTATTTTATCGGGCTTTGACGAAGTTTTGGCAATGCAGGCAGTGGATTCTCGCCGTCATCTTTTACACTCACTGCCTGCATAGTATTGTTAATAGTTTGTGTTGTATAAGCAGCCAGCTCTTTCACATCCGGCATTTTTATCCGTTGAAATGTTGCCAGTTGTATATCTCCGACGTACGAACCCTGTACCGGTATTTTGAAATATTTCCCGCCATTGGGCCCGGCACCCAGGCCCCGGCAGCTGACAACATAAATTTCACTTTCATCGTTTGACAATAAAACCCTGGCCGGACCCCATCCCGTTGGTATCAATCCTGTTGTTTTTTGGGTAGTCACATCAATCACGGCTATTGCATTAAATCCAAGCAGTGCCACATACAGTGTTTTTTCATCCTTGCTAAGTGTAATACCAAATGGTAATAGCCCCCGGTAACGGTCGATCCTCTGATCCACTTTTATCTGTATATGTCCGGCTATTTTCCGGTTTTTATAATCGATAATTGAAATATTGTCATTAGTAGCATTAGTAACATAAGCAAACTTGCTGCCTGCAGCTACTGAATTAGGACTGGCGCCACCCACCACTTCAGCATCTTCTATCATTTGGCCCAACTGGTGACCAGTTTTGAATTTATCTGCAACTTTATTAGTCATAAGATCTATCGTGAAAAGACTCATCGCTTCCGGTGCATGCGGGCTGCCCACCCCGGGTATTTTTTTGCCGTCAACCACCGTTCCATTCCTGGATTCGGCAGTATTATCACCGTACGGATGCCGGTTTATCATCATTGAATGATAATTAACAGAGTCCATTCCTTCAACCAACGGGTACTCATACATTCCTGCATTAGCAACAAAAGCTGTCCTTTTATCCGGGCTTAAGGATAAACCAAATGGCTGCCTGCCTACTTTGATGGAAGCAGAAATTTTCTTACTGCTGAGATCTATCCGAACCATCCTGAAATTAGCCCTGTCTAGAACCAGCAATTCATTGTCTTTGTTATTTAATACCAGATCAGAAGTGAAGCTGTCATTAAAATATTCACCATTTACTTGTCCATTCAGTGAAATTGAATCCAGCCGCTGCATAGTATATATATCATAAATAATAACAGCTCCGTTATCGCCGCCACTGAGGTAAATAGTCCTGGAATCCTCTGCAAAGGCCACTCCTAAAAAGGAACCGTTTGATAAAGGTGACGGGATAACTTTATCGTAAGAAGGAATTCTTGTATGCTGAAGATTGACAAGGTCAATTACAGTAAAAACGCCATTGTGTAACGTAACGGCTTTCTTCCCGTCCGGGGAAAGGGCCATTCCAAAAGGATCATGAGTAATCCTGATTACATCACCTGCCGGCGTTACAAAACGACCACTGGGAAGAACAGAAACCCCGTTCTCTTTTATTGATGCAAACTGGTCTTTGCCCGGCACCTGTAATGTGGTAACCAGCCTGGGTTGTTGTGCATATACAGAAAGGCCAGCTAAGAACAAAAAAATCGTCAGGTAGTATTTAGTATTCATATTCATAAATTAAAAAATGGCGAAACCTGGAAAAGTTCCGCCTTGATTTTTGCTTACTTGATTGCTGAGATATATGAGAAAAACACTGTCATTTCTATTGGGCTATCCATGGACGGGTATTAATATTATCCGGGCCCTGTCTTTGTACCGCCGCTTCCCGGTTAGCTGTATTCAATGATTGTTCTGATAAGGGGTAGATATATCTTACAGGCACCTTATTATTATTGAGATTGGCGGGTCCGGGAATTATTTCCGGCATTCCCGTTCTCCGCCAGTCAAACCATGCTTCAAGCCCGTTAAAATAAAGAGCTATCCATTTTTGCAGGGCAATCTTAGCCAGTTTCTCGTTATCGGTACCTGTGTACTCAACTGCAGGCTGGGTAAGATAATTTACCGGCATGCTGATGTTCAGGTTATACGCAGCTGGTACAACAGACTGCCAGTAAGCAAAGTTGGCATTGATACCGGCATTGTAATAGGTGGCTGCATCACCTGTTGTAATCATCGCTTTTTGCCTTGCTTCAGCAAGAATAAACTGTAACTCAGCATAAGTCATAATTAATGCTCTTGCCGCCGCCGGATCTGGCGCCGCCTGCCCTGCATCATTACAAACAAGACAAGCAAATGTGTAACCAACTCTTGAAACTCCCTGAACCCCTCCATTATAAGCCAGGGCATCTACATCGCTTAAGCCATTGGGTACTCCCTGGATAACGGGACTTCCGGCAGCTACAGAAGCTTGTGTTGGTCTTCCAAAAACCTTAATGCGTGGATCGCTCAATGAGGTGAGCCTGTCTGTTAGTGTTTTACTAACCCTGAACTCATCAAAAGAACCAACTCTTGAACCATAGAGCGGCCATTGGTTGGGTGCCGCCGACAGATATTTCAATTCCGCATTATCGGCATTACTTGTAAATACAGGATTATTGACAGGGTCGCTGACAATGGCCTGCATTTCAGCATTTACATTCTTTCGCTTGGACAAACGCATCAGGTATCGAAGTCTCAATGAATTTGCCAGTTTTCTCCATTTGATTACAGCCGCAGAACCACCGCCGTAAATAATGTCGCCGCCAAAAGTGCCGTTAGCGGTTGCCAATATTTCATTGGCTTTTTTCAAATCTGCTAATATGCCGTTATAAATATCTTCCTGTTTATCGTACACAGGCTGGTAAATGCCGTTTGTTTTGGCTTTACCTGCTTCAGAATAGGGCACATCTCCATACGCATCAGTAACAAGAGAAAACATCCACGATTTCAGAATAAGTGCAACACCATAGTAAGGACTGCTTTGGTTATCACCTATAGCAGTAAAAATATTCTGCAGGTCTCGGTAGTTGCCATATACGTTATTCCAGATTCCGTTTTGCTCATTCCATCCATAACGGTCTTCATTTACAAACTGGATTTTGGCATGGTGCTGAACTACAATATTCCCTATGCCCCAGGCTTCGTTAACCTGACGGTCCATAGTACTCTTCAGTATTCCGCTCAGGAGCAGATCAGGCGTTACTTCTGTCGGGTTGTTTTTATTGGTATTGATATCTGAAAAATCTTTTGTACAACCGGTCAGTATTGCTGCTGCAAGAACCGGTATTACTATCTTAAACAATTTCATTGCTGGTGATTTTAAAATAAAAGGATTATAACTTGAAACTCAGGTTAACGCCATAACTGCGTGTAGTCGGCAAACTCATATACTCTATGCCCGGTAAGGCAGTGCCACCAGAATATGACATATTCTCCGGATCTACATGAGGCACCTTGTCCCAGAGGAAGAGGTTCCTTCCAACCAGTGAAATGGTAACTCCTCGTACCGGTATCTTTCCAAAGATTTTATCAGGAATAGTGTATCCGATCTGTACTTCACGAAGCTTGATGAACGATGCATCATACATCACCCCTTCTGCAATACTGCGGCCACCTGTCCAGGCTGTATGCCATTCCCTGGCCGTTACTTTTTTTGTATTTACAGAGATTGCTCCGCTGGTACCATTGGCAAATACTACACCCTGGCCGATTACACCATTTCCGGGTTTATTGAGATCATAACCATCCGCCCTTCCTTCAAGGGTTTCAGTAATGATACCTCCCTCACGACCCACAGTCTGGGTTTCGGAATACAGTTCACCTCCGCTTCTGATATCAAAAAGAAAACTAATTCGGATGCCTTTGTAATTGAAACTGTTGCCAATACCCATCAGCCAATCAGGGTTGTAATTGCCGAGCTTGATGCGGTTCGTCGTGGCAATAGGTCTTCCATTGGCACCAAAGACCATTTGGCCAACATACTGTCCTGTTGCATCGTAATAAGGAGCATTAGGATCTGTGTTTTGTACCCTCGCAAAGCCAATGCCATATAAATCCCCCATTCGTTCACCAACCCTTGCTTCCACACTTACCCTTCTGCTCGCCATCACATAATTAGTCAGACCATCACTTAGTTCAAGAACTTTGCTCCTGTTGGAAGAAAAATTTACAAAAGCATCCCAGGTGAAATTCTTCTTCTTAAAAGGAGAACCGTTAAGAATAATCTCAACTCCGTTATTTTTAATAAGCCCCGCATTTATTTTACGGGTATCGTAACCACTTGTTCCCGACAGGGGTATGTTCAGGATCTGATTTTTTGTCCTGCTCTGGTAATAAGTAAAGTCAATTCCCAGTCTTCCACCGAAGAAGCGGATATCCGTTCCAAACTCATAGGCAGAACTTATCTCGGGCTTCAGATTGAGGTTGGCCAGGCTGTTTGTTTCGCCGTATATCTGGTAGGCACCAAACGGTTCGCTCCTGTTATAGGTTTGAGTGAATGCAAAGGGATCTGTATCGTTTCCAACCTGGGCAAAGCTTGCCCTGAGTTTGGCAAAACTGATGACTTTGGGCAACTGAACTAAATCACTGAGAACAGCGCTTAACGAAACAGATGAATAGAAATAGGAATTTACTTCGTTACCAAAGGCTTTTAAATTTTCCGGTAAGGTCAAAGCGCTGCTCCAGTCATTTCTGCCGGTAAAATCCAGAAATATTTTATTCTTATATGATACACCTGCAGAGCCATACAGACTGTTTATCCGTTTAGCCACATTGCTTTGTTCTACCACCAGTGCAATTCGGGAATTATTCAGGCTGTAAATACCCGGGATATTCAGTTGCCCGGCCACATCTTCTTTAAAGCGGGATGTCTGGCGCATCTGGTTGCCACCAAGTGTGGCAGTGAAAGAAAAGTTGTCATTAATATTCTTGTTAGCAGAAACAAGGAAATCTGTATTTCGCTCTTCATTTACAATACCTGTTTCTCTGTACTGCCCAAAGGGAAAGCGTTGGGTGCTGAATGCCCTTCTGTACTCTCTTCTTTCATTACTCCAGTCTGTGGCTGTACGTACCTGTACATTCAGCCATTTGGTAATGTCATATTTCAGAATAATATTACCAATTATCCTGTCATAATACTGGCCGTTAGTATTGGCCATTACTGTCAGGTACGGATTATCATGATAATTATAGTTCCAGCTGTATTGCTTTTGATTTTCAAGCCCCGGCTGCCAGAGTCTCTTCATATCACTCACCCTAACTGATGCAGGCAACCAGCAATTGAAAAGATACATGATGCTCTCTGTACCGTAACTGATAGAAGGGCGGTTATCACTTTCACTTTTGATATAGCTCACAAAGGTTTTTACAGAGAGTTTATCAGTAAGATTATATCCGCCCGATACAGAAAAAGTATTTCTTTTAAGATCCGTATTGGGCACTATTCCCTTTTGATTCAGATTGGTATAGCTTAAACGGAAATCTCCGTCCTTATTGCCACCTACTAAGGCCACATTGGTGGTATAGGTATTACCTGTTTCTAAAAAATTCTTCAGGTTATCCTTATCAGCAACCCATGGCGTTGCAGTAATAATACTGCCTGCCGGCGCATTTAAGTCACCACCCGTAAAAGGGATAAGCTGACCGTTAAGTGTGCGGGGTGAATTATACTGCGGGTAACTTTGACCATTAAAGGCTGGTCCCCAACCTTCATCAGTACCGTCAGCAAGACCGCCGCCGCCGCCATTCACAAATGCAAATGCTCCACCGCTTCCGTTACCTTGACCATAAACTGTTTGATATTCGGGAAGTTTCAATGGTGTTTCAAAAGTTGCATTGGTGCTAACTTCCACCCCGATACCCTTTTGCTTGCGTCCGCTTTTTGTTTTAATTAAAATTACGCCATTAGCTGCCCTTGAACCATATAATGCCGAAGCGGCCGGTCCTTTTAAAACACTCATGCTCTCAATATCATCCGGGTTGATAAAGCTTGCGCCATTCCCAAAATCAACTTCCAGGTTTCCTCTTCCCGATGCACCGGTGATAGCGTTACTAACAGGAACCCCATCAATTACATAAAGAGGTTGGTTTTTATTGAGATCAACGGATCTTTCACCACGAATAGACACTCTGGCAGAACCACCAATACCTGAGGGGCTGCTCACCACTGTTACTCCCGCCACTTTTCCGGCCAGTTGGTTCACCACATTGGTTTCCCTCGCTACTGTCAGGTCCTCACCTTTAACTTCCTGTATGGCATATCCTAGGCGCTTCTTTTCTTTTTTTATTCCAAGTGCTGTTACTACCACTTCATTAAGATCCTTTATGTCTTTGGCCAGCTTTACAACGGCAAGGTTTTCATTGGCTTTTACTTCAAGCGGTTTATACCCGGCAATAGATAGTACTAGCACATCATCATTTGCAGCGTCAATCGAAAAAGAGCCATCCCCGTTGGATGTTACCATCTTTCCTGTTTTTTTAACGGAGACATTAACACCCGTTAAGGGTTCCCCGGTTTCGTCAGCAACAACCTTCCCTGTTATGTTCCGCTGTGCCATTGCAAAGAATGTCACCATAACAAAAAAGATTAATAATGTGATTTTCTTAAATGCGGAAGTAGCAAATGCTGTCATAAGTAGTTGTTTTGAAATTCTGTTGAGGGAGCAAAATTGCTGGTGCAATGTGACGACAACTTTATTGAAGCATGAATGAATTGTTATTGATACATGAAGCAATCGCTATCATCACAACAGATAATATTCAGTTAATAGATTAGCCGGGTTCTGGGTATTGATAAGAATCTTTTTACTTATTAATATTTAATTCATGAAATAATCATAATTCTTTAAGCTGGGTGTAGTGCAGAGTTAATACCGGTATCTGAATTTTGACAAACTCCGAACACTTGAAAAAAAGAACCCCTGACGTTGTTGTTATTTCAGATATCCATCTCGGTACTTATGGCTGTCATGCGGCAGAGATTGTCAATTACCTGCAAAGCATATCCCCGCAACTGCTGATATTGAATGGCGATATTATTGACGGATGGCAGTTCAGCAAACGATATTTTCCTGCATCCCACTTACAGGTAATAAAAGAAATACTGAACCTGCTCAGCAATGGTACCCGGGTGGTTTACATCACAGGTAATCATGATGAAATGCTCCGCCGCTACAGCGATATTCAATTAAGCAATTTTCAGCTGGTGGATAAACTCGTACTGGAGATCAACGGTAAAATGACATGGGTCTTTCACGGTGATGTATTTGACAATACCACGAAGGGAAGCGCCAAACTCATTGCCAAATTGGGCGGACACGGATACGACTGGCTCATTCTGATAAACCGGTTGGTGAACTGGGGGTTAAAAAAACTGGGAAGACCCAAACTCAGTTTCAGTAAAAAAATAAAGAACAGTGTAAAGAAGGCCGTGAGCTGGATCGCCGATTTTGAACAAACCGCTGCGGAACTGGCAATTGAAAAAAAATATGACTATGTGATCTGCGGCCATATTCACCAGCCCCAAAAAAGGACCATTGAAACAAAAGAAGGCAGTGTTATTTATATGAACAGTGGTGATTGGGTGGAAAACCTGACTGCACTCGAATATCATGATAATGAATGGACCATCTATCAGTATAATGAAAAAGAATTCCCGAAAGCCAGTGTGGTGCCTATCAGTAAAAGTCTTCCGGCCCTGAGTGTCGTAACTGATGAAATCGGTTTGTTCATAAACTCTCTCCGTTAAAATCAGCATATGAAAATATTTTATGCAGTACAGGCCACCGGGAACGGGCATATCAGCAGGGCCATGGAGCTATTACCTGCCCTGCAACAATATGGAACCGTAGACATATTCCTAAGTGGTGATAACAGTAATCTGCAATTGGATGCCCCTGTTAAATACAGGAGTAATGGCATCAGCCTTTATTATAATTGTGATGGCGGCCTTCATTACTGGCAAATGATCAAAAAATTCAGGCCTCTTCAGCTAAGAAGAGAAATCAGGGACCTGCCGGTAGAAAAATACGACCTGGTGATCAACGACTTTGAATACATCACTTCCGCTGCCTGTGCTCATAAAGGAATACCCTCCATACATTTCGGGCACCAGGCAAGTTTTCAGTCACCGCTTGCACCAAGACCTTGTACAAAAAGTATCACAGGTGAATGGATATTGAAAAAATATGTAAAAGCTGATCATCACCTTGGATTACATTTTCTTTCCTATGATCAGAATATTTTACCGGCCGTGGTAAAAAAGGAGATACTGGAAGCTCAGCCAACCGATGATAACTATATTACCGTTTACATGCCCGCTTATTGCGAAGAACAACTGACCAAACTATTCCAGGCATTGCCGCAATACCGGTTCCAGGTTTTCTCGAAAGAAACTTCTTCGTTGCGAAGAGAAAACAATATTGAATTCCTGCCCGTAAACAAACAACTGTTCAATAAAAGCCTCGTCGGCTGTACCGGAATCATTACAGGTGGCGGTTTTGAAACACCGGCAGAAGCCCTTCACCTGGGAAAAAGAATGATCATTATCCCCATTAAGGGACAGTATGAGCAACAATGCAATGCCGCCGCTCTCATGAAAATGGGTATCCCTTGCCTGGAAAGAGCAGGAGAAGAATTAATTCAACTGCTGCCCCGCTGGATAGAAACCCCTCCCCCATCCCGGATAGATTATACCGGGTCTGTAGCAAAGAGTATTGAATACTTAATGACTATCGCCGGAAGTATAACAAAACAAAAAGCTGCCTGAACATCTACTAAAAAAAGCCACCGCCCGGCCTGTCCTTCCGGGGGTGGCGACTGCATGAGAAAAAAGTCTGCTTATTGACGGAAAAAACTAACACCCGAATTATGCAACCGTGGTGTGAGTGAAGAACTGATGCAAAGCTCCCGCATCAATATTAACCCGCTGTTACAAAGGGATTAACATACAGTTACTAAAAAGATCAGGTAAGGGAAAAACCTAAAACCCGTAAAATTTAATATTACCTTACTGTTAATTTTTTGTAACTTGAACGTTAAGTCCGTATGAAGACCCGGCTTACCATATTATGCATTGCCCTTTTTGGCTGCTCCGTCACACCGGCCTTAGCCCGAACAGGTGAGCTGCAATCCATTCAATTTGACTTTTTTGGTAAAAAGATCGAGATCAGCGCCGATGCTTCCTTCAATATCCCTTTCCCGGCAGAATTATCATCCGCAACAGTAAGCCAGTTCGCAGAAAAGCTGTTTCAAAGCCGCCATGAGTCAGTCACAGAAACCCTGTTACGGTATAAAAAAGAACTGCAGCTGGAAGACTGGTTGTATTACCAGCTGGTCCGTAAAACAGCCCAGCAGGTTAGCCCGAAAGCAGATAATTATTACCGCTATACATTGTATAAATGGTTCCTCCTGGTAAAGTCGGGTTATGATGCAGCTTTAAAAACAGGTAAAGATAAACTCCTCTTTTATGTACAGTGTGATGAGAATATTTATAACATCCCTGCATACCAGCTGAACGGCAAACAGTATATCTGCCTCAACTATCATGACTATGACAACCAGATTGATTTTAACAGCGAAGCATTTACCCTGGTAAATCTCCCGGCTTCAGCTATCACCGCATCTTTCTCCTATAAAATCAGCCGCCTGCCGGATTTCAATCCTGCAGATTACCAGGAAAAGGAACTGCAGTTCAGCTATAACCAGCATGAATATAATTTCAAAGTGAAGCTGAACCCGCAGATCAAAACCATTTTTGCCAATTACCCGGTGGTGGACTATGCTTCATATTTCAACATTCCGCTGAGCCATGAAACGTATAGTTCGCTTATTCCTTTGCTGAAAAAGAATATAAAAGGCATGAGTGTAAAGTACGGGGTGGATTACCTGATGCGCTTCACCCGGTATGCTTTTTTGTTCAAACAGGACAACCAGCAATTCGGGCGGGAAAAAAGGCTTACACCGGAACAAACCCTGTTGTTCGAACAAAGCGATTGTGATGACCGGGCAGCCTTATTCTTTTACCTGGTGAAAGAGATCTACAACCTGCCGATGATCGTTTTATCGTACCCGGAACATGTAACCGTGGCTGTAAAATTTGATAAACCCACAGGCAAACCCATTATTTATAATGGGGAGAAATATACCGTATGTGAACCCACTCCGCAAAAAGAAGATTTGGCATTGGGTCAATTGTTACCCTCCTTAACAAAGCTCAACTATGAAGTGGTATATGCTTACCATCCTTCAGGGCAGTGATCATTCACCGGCAGCGGGCAATGCAATGGCTTTTTTCTCCAGCTCATCCAATGTCCTTTTTAGCGCCTTATTCAGTTGCACAAAATACTTCTCTCCTGTTTTAATGAACGAAAGGGTCATACAACTATCCGCCCGGGAAAAATAAATCGTTTCCACCGCTCCCTTCTTTCCATAGAAATAAATTTTGCCCTGCGTGGTGCAATTTTCCTTTGCGGCTATTGTCTTTTTATTGACTGCTTCGGAAAATTGGTTGATGAAGGTTTTATCATACACCTTGGTCATATTAAAAAAACGGGGATTGCCGGGAGTATGATAATACATGACAATGGCGCTGTCACTTTCCGCAAGGGCAGGCAACAGGTTTTTCTTTCCACCCTGATTGCTGCAGGAAGCTAACAATGTAAGTAGTCCAATCAATGCTGAAGAAACTAAGCGTAACATAAACAGTTGCTTTATTACTAGTAATGAAAACGTCCTGTAAAGAACAGGACGTTTTCGAAATTATTCAATCTATTTATTAATAAGCAGTATTCTGCGGATCCCAGTTACACCAGCCGCTTGTCCAGTTGGTAGTACCCATAGCGCCACGGTAAGTAGTGCTGGTAAAGAACGGGTTCATACCGGTGAAGCTTGCGCCTGTTAAAGCAGGTGAACCTGTTACAGGTAGGAAATTCGGGCTGGTGGAATAGAAAGGGCTTGTCAATTGGATTGAAGCAGCATCTGCATAAGTTATACAACCTTCACTTTCTGCTTTTGTTTGAATGCCCGCAGATGTAATAATTGCAGTATTTACTGCGCCACTACCGGTTGTAGGCGCAAAATAGGGATTCGTATTAGCATGAACCAGGTTGTTTTTGAACTCAGAAAGATTATTTACATAATCAGTTGCAGTCTGATTATTTTCAATTGCAAAACCGGCGTCAGGATGTCCCATCAGGATTGAATTTCTTAACAAGAAATTGGTAGCCCTTCTCCAACGGTTTGAAAAATTATGATTACCGGCAGTACCTGCAGCGTTATTTGGGCCTACAATCGTAAAGTTGCTCAACTGGGGTTTGGTTCTGGGTGTGGCAGTAGTACCCGAACCGTCATTATCACACTCAATACCATTTCCGGCATCACCTGCATCTACAAAATCAGGCTTGCGGCAGGAAACACCAAATTGGATTTTTCCTGTATAGCCAAAGTCAAAATCAAAATCATCATCTGCCGTAGCAAAAGCCACCAGGTTTTTGGCATTCACGGTGCCGCCAAAAAATTCGAAAGCATCATCATTACCAAAAGATACCTGTACATTTTCAATGATGGTACCAGAACCCACACCACCACAGGTCAGTCCGTTGATCTCAGAACCGGGCTCTGCCGCAATACCGGCATATTCAATACGAACATAGCGGAGGATGCCGCTTTCATCCAGCGGATCAGTTCCACCATACTGGCGGCCCACACCACCTTCGATTGTTGGAGCAGGATCCAGCGGACGATTGGTAGGTGCTTTACCCAGCAGGATAATACCACCCCAGTCGCCGGGAGCTCTTGAACCCACCGCTTTACCACTGGTAAAAACTATTGGATTAGCGGCTGTGCCGGAAGCGTTCAGTTTGGCGCCCCTTTCAATGATCAATGCACCTTTTTCGGTGATATCACTTTTAATGATACAACCTGCTTCAAAAGTGATGGTGGCGCCTTCAGTAACGTACACATATCCTTTCAGTATCCATGTTCCTTTAGCATAGAAACGGCTGGTGGAAATGGTACCCTGGATAATATTGCTGGTAGGCTCCGGTGTGGGAGTATTTACCTGCTCTTCTTCAAAATTCACCTTTACACAAGAGGTGGCACCGAATAGTGTGATCAGGGTCAGTGCACCAAAAAGGATCTTTTTCATGTTATTCTTTTTTGAGTTTTGTTTTTTATTTTTTGGTAAATGCGTTGTTCTTGCCAATATTAAAATCATAAGTAAAGCCGATGGTAATAGTGGAGCCCGGTTTATAGCTGTTGAACAGTCTGTCGCTGCCGCTGTTGAATGCTTTCTTACTGTCTACATTCTCATAGAAATAATAAGCAGGGTTCAGCAGGTCAGCCCATGTCAGTTTTATCTCTGCTTTATTCTTCAGTATTTTTTTGGCTAACTGGAAATCCACCTGGTCTCTGGGTCTTTCAAATACATCAGGGAAACCGAGGTTGCTGATACCCACCAGGGCCAGGCGCTGACCAATGCGGTTGTACAACAATGAGCCGTTCCATCCGCCCTGTTTGCTGTTATACTGCAGGCCCAGGTTGATGAGGTAAGGTGATTGTCCCTGTAATGGCCTTGTGGTAGGTGATGAACCCTGTAGTGTCACTTTTGAGTAGATATAAGTAAGGTTGGCAAAAGTGCTGAAGTTGGTAAAGCTCTCACCGAGGAAATCCAGGTTCTTTCTTACTTCAAATTCTGCACCCAATGTATACGCTTCGTCTGCATTGGAATAACCGTAGTTTCTTCTGTCCAGTACGCTGGAAGGATCGAGACGCAATTCAATGGGATCATTAAAGAATTTATAGAAAGCCCCGAATGTGATGGCTTCTCCGCCCTTGGGATAAAATTCATAACGGATATCACCATTCAGGATAGAACTGCGCTGCAGGCTTACATTACCATTTACACCGTAGTTAGCTTCGTAATCATAGAAGGAGAACGGGGCAATTTCCCTGAACTCTGGTCTTGCCACGGTGCGGCTGCCGGCAACACGGATACTGTTCTTAGTATTGGGAGCGAAAGTGAAATTAAAAGAGGGCAGCACATCCCATTTCTCTGTATTAACAATAACCCTTTTGGATGTAACATCCTTTGTGGTCAGGAACTGCTGGAAGTTCTCCACCCTTACACCCCACACCAAACGGATCTTTTCACCAAACTTGTTATCAAACATGCCGAACATGCCATTCAGCACAGATACACCAAAATATTTATCCTGGTTATTGGTAAAGTCGTTCAGCACAAATCCATCAATACCGATATTTTGCGGGGCGAATATCTGGTCAAAGGGCAGCGTCTCCTTGGTTTGATCGAACTGTGTGGCCGAAGCAGGCACATACTGGAAGATGCGGCTGCGGAAATCACGGATACGGATCAGGGTAGAACCTCCTGCCTTGAAGGTTTGCTTGTCTTTATTGAATGTAAACGGAATACTGATAGAACCATTGGCACCATAACTATAATCTTTCAGGCTGCTGAAGAAGCGGCGGGTATCATCATCATTGTATTCAAAAGGATCAGTAGTGCCCTTACCGCGGTTGTAAGAAAGGGTACGCAGGTCAGGCTGTGATTTCCAGTTGTACGCAAAGTTTCCGTTCCACATTAATTTAACACCACTGGTGGTTAACTGGTGGTTACCTTCCAGCTGTCCGCTGTAAAGTGAACGCTGGTTCAATACCGATGAACGGAAATTGATATCCTGTATCCGGTCGTTGTTTATTCCGGATCTTATGTAATAGTTGTCTTCAAACAATTGGTTGTACAGGTTCTTGAACGATACCTTATGCCTGCCTTTCACATAAGTGATATTGGCGATAGCACCGGTGTTCACACTATACTTATTCTGGTCATCATTCAGCTGAACCACGGTACCACCATCATCTTCATGCAATCTTCTTTCCACATTATATTTCAGCATACTGTTGCGGTACTGTACGGAGAAAATGGTGCCGAGTGTGCCGCCGTTTTTAAACTTGTTGCTCTTGCCCCAGGTAATACTGTATGTCTGGGTAGGTAAGGCTGTATTGTTGGTTTCTGCATACACATTGCTGTTGAACGATCTTGTCCATTCAAGGCGCTGTTGTGTATTGCCGGCTCTGTAAACCTGTGCAGAAGACGGAAATCCTTTAGGTAATCCTCTTGTATCATCGTCAAATCCCAGCCAGTCCATACCGTTGCGGTTATTGCTGGTAAAATCTTTGAAAACGGATTGGGTATTGAAACCAAGGCTTACGCTTACACTCAGCAGGTCACGGGTAGGCACATCTTTGGTATTGATCTGTACAAGGCCTCCGGCAAATTCACCGGGCAGCTCGGGTGTGGCAGTTTTATTAATAATGATATTATCAATTAAGGCGGAGGGAATCACATCAAAAGAAAATGCTTTCTTGTCGGGTTCAGTGCTGGGCAACGGTGCATTATTGATTACAGCAGAGTTATAACGGTCACTTAATCCACGAACAACCACAAACTTATTGTCCTGTATAGAAGTGCCACTCACCCTTTTCAATACTTCGCCGGTATTACGGTCTGGTGTGCGGCGAATAAAGTCGGCAGCCAGTCCGCTTGACAGGGCCGTATTGTTGCGCTGAAACGAAAGCAGCGCAGATGTATTTTCCTGCCTGCGGGAAGTAGCTACAACAGTAACACCTTCCAGTTTGGTCTTTGAACTTTCCTTTAAAACAATCTCCAGGTAATTTTCCTGGTTCAGCAATGCTTCCACTTCGCTGATCTCCTTGGTTTCGTATCCAACCCGGGAAACCACCAGTGTATGTTTTGTTCCCACTTCAAAATCGAAATAAAACTTTCCCTCTACATCGGAGATAGCCTGTTTGGAAGCGCCGTTGGTGATAATGATATTGGCGCCGGCCAGTGGTTCATTTCTTTCATTCATCACTTTACCGCTTAGCCTGGCTTTCTGAGCCTGGGCAATCGTAAAAACGGAAAGAAAAAGCAGTGTAAATGTCAATCGCAGCCTGATATTCATACCCGGTTATTTGCGGGCAAAGGTGGCCTTGGGGAATTACCGCTATGTTACCGGCATGTTAAGCAATCATGATGGCAATATTACCGGAATGTTAAGACGCATCAGAACCTGAATTGCAGCCTGCAAGTCAGTATGTTGTCTTTAAGATCGGCTTCGTAACCGGCAACCCGGGTGAGCTCATTTCTAACCATGTCATAGTACAAGATGACCTTTGTCTGGGGATTTATATGGTAAGCATACCCGATTCCAAGCGTTGAAAATTTAATATCACCAACAGTCAGGTTAGTGCCGGGTTTACCGATCTCTGTTTTGGCTACTTTAATGTTGGGATCATACCAGTCATATTTCACCATTAACTGGTGCTTGTTGTTAATGATATTCTGAAGAAATAAAAGAAAAACACCATCGAAGTGCCGGACATAGGTTGGCACAGGATTACCGCCTGAAGAAGGCAGAGTTCCGGGGTTACTGGTAGATTGTGAAGTTCCGGGTTGTGTACCAAACCAGTATTCTGCTCTCCATTCAGACTCGCCCCAGCCATGTTGCAGTTTCACCTGGAAGTCTCCTCCGTAATAATGACGGGGTGAGGATTTTCCCAGGTTATTTTCAGAAGAGTCTACAACAAAAACCTTATTGCCACTTGCATCAACACCACTTTCGTACACATACTTGGTGCCGTTTTTCCAGCCACCTCTCAGGAAGGAAAGACCTCCGGACAATTCCCATTTGCCGGGTGCAAAGGGTCGGATAAACATCCGGGAAATAAGATCCTTATGGCTGTCAAAGTCTGTCGTACCCGAAAGGCCCTGCCCGTTAAAAAAACCAAGATCAAACTTAAATCGGTTGCGGCTCTTCCCTTTTTCCTGTGGTTCATGCGACACCATTATGCCTATATCCCTTTCAGAGGGCATCAATATTTGCGACATCCTGCCTCTTTCAGGTGTTTCTCTGAATGCAGAGGAAAGGTTTACTTCGTAGCCAAATGGCCGGGCAAACAAACCAGCTGTCAGCGAAAAGAGGTTTCGTTTTGTTTCGAATAATTTTAAAAACATATCCCTGACAATTACGCCTCTTTCCGTTGCGTCTATCTGGAAAGTGAATAGTGCTTTGGGGTAACGAAGTTGGGAAGGTAGAATATAGTCAATCTTTATCCTGGCCCTCCGCAGCATAAACCGGCTGCTGGAATATTGTGAAAAGTTTCCTCCGGTAAAAGAAGGGGCTCCGTCAGATTGGGCTTTTTGAAATTGTGGCTGTATGTACCCGGATATCCGGAGGTTTTCAAAACGTTTGATCACCGGCCTTACTGTATCTTTAATAAAAAAGGAAGAATCAAGGTCTGACAGGTAACGTTGTGAATAAGCAAAGGATGCAGTGAAGACAAAAAAAATTCCGGTAAAGAAAGATTTATTGACTGTGAATTTTACCGGGCACATGGTATTTTCAAAATTGCTGCAATATAAAGCCTTTGTTATTGAATCGTTACCTTAATTTTAATTGTATATTAATAAATTATTAATTCTTCCGGCCCGCCGCTACCCCCAAACAGTACCCGTATTTTCGCAAACCATCCCGCCGTTGGCGGGAACTAAAAACCAAACCAATGGCAGGACTTAACTCATTTCTGAAAATCTTCATGCCGAAGAACAAAATTTTCTATGAGCTTTTTGAAAAAGTAGCTAACAATGTTGCCAAAATGGGCTCTATTTTAAGGGACCTGGTGGCAGAACCTGATTTTGATAAAAGGGCCGCCCTGATCGCCCAACTGGAGGACCTGGAACATGCCAATGATGAGCATACCCATAGCCTGTTTACTGAACTGGGAAGAAATTTTATTACTCCCTTTGACCGCGAAGACATTCATTACCTCGCCACGGCTCTGGATGATATTGCCGATTACATTTATGCAGCAGGGAAAAAGATCAACTTTTACCGGGTAAACCCCAACGATACCGGTATGCAGAAATTTGCCGAGTTGATTGAACAAAGTGCAGAACAAGTCAGGATCGCTGTTACAGAACTGCGGGATATGAAAAATATGCGCAGCATTACCGAAGCACTGGTAAAGATCAACAGCATCGAAAACCAGGCAGACGATATTTTTGATTTCAGTATCGAAAAATTATTTGCAACAGAAGACGATGCCAAAGAGGTGATCAAGAAAAGAGAGATATACCAGGTAATGGAAATAGTGACCGACAAGTGTGAAGATGCCAGTAATGTGATAGAATCTATCATTATAAAATACGCATAAACTTATTAGTTAATTAGCCAATGTGATAATTTGCTAAAGACTCCTGCAAAAAGGGAAATTTCATTAGCATATCAGCACATCAGCACATTTGCAGATTACTATGACACCTTTTCTCATTACCATAATCGCATTAGCCCTGATATTTGATTATATCAACGGCTTTCATGATGCGGCCAACTCTATAGCGACTATTGTTTCTACCAAGGTGTTGACACCTTTCCAGGCTGTTTTATGGGCTGCCCTGTTCAATTCGGTAGCCTTTTTCATATTTAAGGATCATGGTGTGGCGGATACGGTAGCCAAAACAGTAAAGCCTGACCATATTGAAGGCAACATGATGGTAGTAATTTTTTCGGGTCTGATTGCTGCAATTGCATGGAACCTGTTGACATGGTGGTTGGGCATCCCCTCCTCATCTTCCCATACCCTGATCGGCGGTTTTGCCGGCGCAGCCATTGCAGCAGGAGGATTCGGTGCGGTTAACTCTCCCATCATTATTAAAACAGCCAGCTTCATCTTCCTGGCTCCGATCATTGGAATGATCATGGCATTTATCATGTCGCTTTGGTTTCTTAGTTCATTCAAAAAGGGCTGGACCTCCAAAATATTTTCCATTGGCATTATCATTTTCGTTGCTGTATTCCTTTCTACCAACCTTGAATTCGATAGAACTGTACTGGCCAAAAAGACTGATTATGAATCATACATAGCCCAGGTAATTTTTTACTCTAAAAACTTTAAGTGGATCCTTTTAGCATTCATTTTACTGGTAATGGCCGTTTTTGCCTTATACCTTAGCACCCTGAATGCCCATAAATCGAACCAATGGTTTAAGCGTTTACAGCTTATTTCTTCTGCAGCATTTAGTATTGGTCATGGAGGTAATGATGCGCAAAAAGTAATGGGTATCATTACAGCTGCATTGATTGCCGGAGGTACCATTACTGACTTTCATCAAATGCCTGATTGGGTACCTATTGCCTGTTACGCAGCTATCGGACTTGGAACAATGAGTGGTGGCTGGAAGATCGTTAAAACGATGGGCACCAAAATAACCAAGGTTACGCCTTTTGAAGGCGTTGCTGCCGAAACAGCCGGCGCCGTCACACTATTTGTAACTGAAGCGTTGAAAATTCCCGTAAGTACCACGCATACCATCACCGGAGCAATTATGGGTGTGGGTGCTACCAAAAGACTTTCTGCCGTTCGCTGGGGTGTTACTTTCAACCTGATCTGGGCCTGGATATTAACCATTCCTATCAGCGCTTTATTAGCTGCGGGAGTATATAGTATTGTAAGCCTCTTTTAATACGATCACCTTTTTTTACAGTAAAAATCCTGACTTTTGTCAGGATTTTTTTTATGGCAAAGATTCTTGTTACAGGCGGATGCGGCTACATTGGTTCTCATACTATCGTTGACCTGGTGCAAAACGGGTATGATGTTATTTCTGTTGATAACAACTCCCGTTCAAACCCGGTTATCCTGAAAGGAGTGGAACAAATCACCGGCAAAAAAATTAAAAACTACAAAGTAGACCTGTGCAATTTTGACGACACTTTTGCCATATTCCAGGAGAATGATGATATCAGCGGTATTATTCACTTTGCGGCCTATAAAGCAGTAGGCGAGTCAGTAGAAAATCCATTACTGTACTATGAAAACAACCTTGTTTCCCTGGTCAACCTGCTCAAATGTGTACAGGAGTTCAGGATACCGCATTTTGTTTTCTCTTCTTCCTGCACGGTATATGGTAATCCCGACCAGGTTCCGGTTACCGAAGCAACTCCTATCAAACCTGCAGAATCGCCATATGGCGCCACCAAGCAAATGGGTGAGCAGATCGTAAAAGATTTTTCAAAAAATGCAGGAACTAATTGTGTGTTGCTGAGATATTTTAATCCTGCTGGTGCACATCCATCTGCTGCCATTGGTGAAATGCCATTGGGAAAACCTCAGAATCTTGTACCCGCCATTACCCAAACCGCTATCGGCCGTATTGGTAAAATGTTTGTGCATGGTAATGATTATCCTACCCGGGATGGTTCCTGTATCAGGGACTATATTCATATCTGCGATTTAGCCAATGCACATACCCTTTCACTGAAATATATTGAACAAGGGAAAAATGAAAGCAGTTGCGAGGTTTTCAATTTGGGAACGGGTAATGGCATCAGTGTGTTGGAAGCCATTCATGCTTTTGAAAAAGTAAGTGGGGTAAAACTGAATTATGAAATTGGACCGAGACGTCCCGGCGATGTGGTAGCCGTTTATGCCAATAACGACCTGGCGAAAAATGTACTGGGATGGAACCCTGTTTTTTCCCTTGACGACATGATGAGTACCGCCTGGAAATGGGAACTGCGTTTAAAAGCCGATGAGACCGTTTTTACCAGTCAACCGGGAGAACTGAACTGATTTTTCCTATCCCGGAATTCGCATACAGCATTCACCCCGAACCATTACTTTTGCCCCACTCAAACTATCGTAATGCTTTTAAAAGACATTCAATCAACCGGAAATAAGGATACAAGAAGCGGCTTTGGTGACGGTATTGTGGAAGCTGCCAGGAATAACGAAAACATTGTGGCCCTGACGGCAGATCTTGCCGGCTCGTTAAAGCTCAACCAGTTTATGAAAGAATTTCCCCACCGCTTTTTTCAATGCGGCATTGCGGAAGCTAACATGATGGGCATTGCAGCGGGATTAACTATTGGCGGTAAGATCCCTTACACCACCACTTTTGCTAATTTCTCTACAGGCCGGGTGTATGACCAAATCCGTCAATCCATCGCATACAGCGATAAGAATGTAAAGATTTGCGCCTCCCATGCCGGCCTTACGTTGGGAGAAGATGGTGCTACCCACCAGATACTGGAAGATATAGGATTAATGAAAATGCTGCCGGGCATGACGGTGATTGTTCCTTGTGATTATGCTCAAACTAAAGCAGCTACTATAGCTATTGCAGATTACAAAGGCCCTGTATACCTCCGTTTCGGCCGTCCTGCATGGCCAATCTTTACTGCTGACAGGTCATTTGAAATTGGCAAAGCGCAAATTTTTTCAGAAGGAACAGATGTAACCATTTTTGCCTGCGGGCATTTGGTATGGAATGCTATCCAGGCTGGTGCTATTCTGCAAGAAAAAGGCATCAGAGTGGAAGTAATCAATATTCATACTATCAAGCCTTTGGATGAAGCTGCGGTCATCAACTCATTACGCAAAACTAAATGTGCCGTTACTGCGGAAGAACATAATATCATTGGTGGTTTGGGTGATGTGATTGCACAATGTGCTGCGAAAAACTTCCCCGTTCCGATTGAATTCGTAGGTACAAAAGATACATTTGGTGAGAGCGGAACTCCGGCACAATTGCTCAAAAAATATGGTTTGGATATACCTGATATTGTAGCCGCTGCTGAAAAAGTCATGGCAAGAAAAAATAACGGGTAATCCTTTATTTTCTATAAAAAGGGCAGGTTCTTTTAAAAATGAGCCTGCTTTTTTTATTTTTAAGAAATGATCGGTCCTTTTAAACAAAATCATTTTCCAATATTCTAACTGAACCAAAGCCCTGACTAATGCCCCTGACCACGACAAGTGATAGTGAATTGCTCGTAGAATTCCGTAACCCCGTTACGAAAGAAAAAGCCTATACCCATATCATCCGTAAATACCAGGAAAAATTATACTGGCATATCCGCCGGATGGTCATTGAACATGAAGATGCCAATGATGTGCTGCAAAATGTCCTGATCCGGGTTTGGAATGGACTGGAAAATTTCCGGGAAGACAGCCAGTTATACACCTGGCTTTACCGCATTGCCACCAATGAATGCCTTACTTACCTGGAACAGCAGAAAAAGAGAACAGCCGTCAGTCTGAGTGATGTAGAAACCGGCCTGAGCAATAAGATCAGGGCAGACAGGCATTTTGATGCCAATAAACTAGAGTGGAAACTACAGTTAGCTATACAGCAATTGCCTGAAAAACAACGGATAGTGTTTAGCCTGCGCTATTATGATGAAATGCCTTACGAGGAAATGAGCCGGGTATTGGAAACCAGCGAAGGGGCATTAAAAGCCAGCTATCACCATGCCGTTAAAAAAATAGAGGATTATATGCTAAATCATTAAACTTTGAAGGTTGGCAGCTATCTTATAAACGCAAAATGACACAGAAAGACAACATATTGCAGGAATTAAAAGAACTCGACAGCCGCCTGGCTGATATTGAGGTGCAAAATGTGTACATGGTTCCGGCAGGTTATTTTGATGGACTGGCCGCACAGGTAATGGCAAGGATCAAAGCGATGGAGGCCGATAATGCGGCAGATGAGCTGGATGCACTTTACCCGCAACTGGGCAAATTGTCCCGGAAAATGCCATACAGCCTTCCAAAAGATTATTTTGAAACACTTCCGGATAACGTACTGAAAGCAATCCATACATCCGGCCAGTCTGCCAAAGACGAATTAGCCGCTATTTCTCCTTTTCTCAGCAGCCTCAAAAAGGAAACCCTTTACAGTGTACCCGAAGGATATTTTGAGAGTTTGCCTGTCACAAATCAAAAAGAAGGAATAAAGCCAACTGTAAAAGTTGTTTCGTTATTCAACCGCACCTGGTTTCGCTATGCAGCAGCTGCAGTCGTTACCGGAATTATTATCCTGGCTGGTTTTCAGCTTTTCACTACTGAAAAAGAACCCGGTGGAAAAGCTTTGGCCAAATTTACCCGTGATGTAAAAAAGATGGATGACCAGCAAAAAGATGATATGATCGACTTCTTTGATGCGGGATTGGATGGTAAAGAGACAGCGCAGGTAAATACAGACGCTAAAAACTCACAAGAAGTAAAAGAATTACTGGAAGGAGTTTCCGAAGAAGAACTAAAAGATTTCCAGGAACAAACAGAAGCGATTGAAGAAGTGTTAATGACAAATTAAGCAACATGAAAAAGTGGTTAACCATACTGTTATTTCTCATACCCGGTTTTGCGGTTATGGCGCAAAATGAGGAGCCTACTCCGCAAGAAGGCAAAATACAGGAGCGGATGAGAGAATACATTCAGAACAAACTCAACCTGAACCGAAATGAAGCCGAACGGTTCACTCCCGTATTTGTTCGCTACTTCCGTGAATTTGCCCAGACACATCGACAAAACAGGGGCGACAGGTTAGTGATGCAGCAAAAGATCGTTGAACTGCGTTTACGTTACCGGGGAGAATTCAGACAAATTCTGGATGAACAAAGAGCTAATAAAGTGTATTTATACGAAGATGAGTTCAGAAGAAAAGCTGTTGACATCATCCGTGAACACAGAAGAGGTGACCGGGTACCACCCCGCAGAACCAGGGCGATCATGCTGTAATTGTGATCATTCTAATTATTGAAAATATTTTTTGAAGCCGGTTTCTTTACCGGCTTTTTTATTGAGTGTGCACATTGGGCAGTTTTAGTTCGTAACGCCTGCCAGCGATATAACATTTCAAAACCCGTCATTGAATTATAATGTCGCAATGGTATTAATGTGTCAAAGTTTATAAATTTTGATACGTTTACCCCCCGTTTATTGGTTGTTTCAATTTTTATCTTTTAATTGAAAACTAAAATATTAAACGATGAAAAAGATATTGTTTGCTACACTTCTTATGACTGGGATTACGACTGCTGGTTTTTCCCAAAATACAGCTCCAACTAAAGAGCAACAGGAGGCTCAAATTGCTAAAAACCTGGAACAAGTGGCTGATGCCAGTAAAACTGCCGGGTTGAGTGATGCGGAAATTGAAAAAGTCAAAACAGTAATTCTAAATTTAGAGAAAAGAAAGGCTGAAATAAAAGCTGATACCAGCTTAACTGCTGAAGAAAAAAATGCAAAGTTGAAAGAGGCAAATGCTGAAAAAGACAGGAAAATTAAAAATATAATGGGAGACAGATACCAGGCCTATGTTGAAGCCCGTAAAAAATTAAATGAAGCTGCCAAGCAACAGTAATTCAGAAAAAAGAAATTTACAGGAGGCTGTGACAAAAAATGTTACAGCCTTTTCTGTTAAAATAGCATTACCTAATTCTATCTTTTAAAGTAACACTGCTTCACTTACTATAACAGTAAACCGTTATATATTAAAAAGAAACAAATAGTTTGCCATGTTATAACCGGACAAACTATTCTGAAAGTGAGGTTCTGCTTGGAATTTTAAAAATTAAATGTCGGATGCTTTACATCATGATAAAAAAGAAAGGTCCATTTCTCTTTGGCTCCCCGCTCCCACCATTGCTGCCTTAATTCCATTGCTTTTTTCCCATTATAATCGTATTTGGCCACAAACCGGTGTTTCATTTGCTGTAACTGCGGGGCCTCATCGCCTCCAAAAAAGATGATCTCTCCTGCTTCTTCTATCCAGAATACCTGGTGATGTGGTGAATGTGCCCCGGAAACCTCATACCGGATATACTTATCAATAATTCCCGGACCATCCAGTAAAATGACCTGCTCATTATTTCGCAGACACTCAAGCTCTTCCGGAATAAAAGAAGGAACCCCTTTTTCAAAAGCATAAACGAGTTCGGTTCGTTGCACATAATATTTTGCATGAGGCAAGGATAGCCGGGCACCCAAACCATCTCTTTCTATGCCAACAGCTCCTGCATGGTCTTTATGCAGGTGGCTCATCAGCACTTTGGTGACTTCTGACGGATTAATGCCGGCATCCATCAGGTTTTGATGAAGCTGTAAGATGCCGTTCTTTTCAAAACCCAATCCTGTATCTAATAAAATGATGTCTTTGGATGTGACGATGACGAAAGGCTGAATTTCTACCAGTAAACTTCCTGCAGGTCTGTCCTTCAGGTTATGTTGGTTTTCGTCAAAGGGAACAAAATGTTTGGTTTTGTCAATAGTAAATGTGCCTTCTGAAAGCGGAATAATTTTCATAAACCTCAAAATTACAAATCTCAACCCCGAAAGTTGTGAATAGGAATTTCCTAAATGCGGTTTCTATCGCAACACCATTTGCCTGTCGGCATCCAGGCGGATGAGAATGAACAGCAAAATGGTGAAAGTAAGCAATGAAGTTCCACCATAGCTTACGAATGGAAGTGGAATGCCTATAACAGGCGCCAGGCCAACCGTCATGGCAATATTGATGGCAATATGAAAAAAGAAGACTGCTGCCACCCCATAAGCATAACTCCTGCTAAAGGTACTGCGCTGCCGCTCGGCAATCGTAACGATACGGAAAAGAAGGATTAAATAAAGACCCAACAATACAAAGCTGCCTGCAAAACCGAAACCTTCACCAACAGTACAAAATATAAAATCAGTTCGCTGTTCCGGTACAAAATCGTAACGGGTTTGTGTTGCATTTAAAATGCCTTTACCAAATATACGACCGCTGCCAATAGCTATTTTAGACTGCCTTACATTGTAGCTTGTACCACTTTCTTTTTTCTTTTTTAATTCCTCCGAAGTGAGCTCAGCATTTTTATCAAGGTACGGATTGTCTTTACCGAACAGGTCATAAATCCTTTCTACCTGGTGTTTTTGTAAAATATTTTTAAAAGCATAGGGAACTGCAAATCGTTGAAGCCCGACACAAAGAATCCATAAGAAAATGATAGTTGTCAGTATCTGCCGGCGTCGTTTTATCTGCCGACGGAATATGTAAATGAGCAATGCTGCCAGTATCGTCAGCGCTATTGCCAGGGTATCTGGTTCAATAACAATGGTGGCCACAACAAGGGCAGTTACAGCAAAACCAATCAATAAAATAACTGAAGGCAAGCCTTCCCTGTACATTACAATAAAGAAGGAGAAATATACCAGGGCCAGACCGGTTTCGCTTTGCAAAAGGGTAAGCGCTGCAGGAAACAAGGCGATACCTGCAGCTATAAGCTGTGATCTTGTTTTGGTGAAATCAGTTTCCGGTCTTGAAAGGTACTTGGCCAATGCAAGCGCCACAAATATTTTGCAGAGTTCAGCAGGCTGAAAGTTAAAAGCTCCCAGCTTGATGATAGACTCCGTTCCTTTTATTGGTGAGTGAAATGGAAATACCAACAGTAACATTAATATTCCTAATGCATATCCCAGATTTGCCGTAGCAGCAAAAAACTTACTGTCGGTGAGCAGGATAAAAAAACCAATCAAAGCACCAAGGCAAAAAAAGTAGAATTGCTTGCTGTAATCTGTTTTAAACCGAAAGAAACTCTGTATGATGGGATCACCTTCTTTATAAGTTACGGCAAAAATGGCTGTAAGGCCAATAGCCACCAACAACAGGTAAATACCTATCAGGCTCCAGTCTATTCCTTTTGATATGGCAGGATTGCGCTGGTTCATGACAGTACCTGGCTTTTAATTCCGGTAGCAAGCTTTTTTTCTTGTTGTATCCAGATATATGTAATCGTCTTTTGTTTATCTGCCGGTTTGGGTGAAGAAGGTTTAGGAGTATCAGCCTGAGCCCTTCTGAATTTCTTGATATAACTACTGTCCTTTGTCATTTTGAACCACTCCCATGCTCTTGATGAATCAGCTTTGTACTGTAAACGTTTGTAATGTGCAGGTATCAGGTTGGCTTTTGAAATCCTGTCTACATCTGCTTCACTCTTCTTTTGAATGGTATCATTCAGGTATTTCTCAATCAATATCCTTGAAATAGGACCACCCCATGTGGCTCCGTAGCCAGCATTCTGCACACAAACTGCGATGGCTATTTTCGGATTATCTTTTGGCGCAAAGCAAACAAACATTGAGTTATTGGGTAACTTGATCCTCCGTCCATCCAATATGGTGTAGTTTTCAGCCGTACCCGTTTTGGCACAAACTTCTATTCCGGGTATTTGTGCAATCCTTGCCGTACCAAATTTTACCACATCATTCATTCCCTCGATAACGGCACGATATGCTGTATCGGGAATATGTGTCAACACTTCATGTTTTACCCTGAATTTATTCATGTAAACGGTATCGTCCTCCGTTTCATCATCTATCTTCTGCACAAAATGGGGTGTATAATAATATCCTTTGTTGGCAATAATGCACATCGCATTTGCCAGCTGTAATGGCGTAGCCTGCATCTGATCCTGGCCAATACCCAAAGTCAAATTAGTACAAGAGTTCCAGCTGCCCCGGTATTGTTTATTGTAACTGGATGAATCAGGAATATTCCCTTTGTTCTCACTTGGCAGATCTACTCCCAAACGAACACCCAAACCAAAGAGGTTCATGTATTCCCGCCATTTCATGTATCCCTTTTTGACTCCGCCATATTGCGGATTATCAGCAGCCATACGGTATAAATGGGTGAAATAGGAATTACAGGAATAGGCAATGGCATTGCGCAAATTTGCTGAATGCCCGCCACCAGAATGGGTACAAGCAGGTTTTCCCGAACCACAACCCATATAACGACCTCCGCAGGGATAACCATATGCAGGAGTGATTAATCCTTCATCAAGGGCTACCAGTGCACCAAGGGGTTTAAAAGTGGAGCCAGGTTCATATAGTCCATTTATCGCCCGGTTGAGCATAGGGCCAGCCACATCCAGTTGCAAGCGGCCAAAATTTTTACTCCCCTCCGGTCCGGTCAAATCATTGGGGTTATAATTAGGGCCAGATACCATAGCCAGTATCCCACCGGTTTTTGGATCTATTGCCACAAGACCACCTACTTTGTTCGTCATCAGTTTCTCAGCCAGTTGCTGGAGATCTGCATCCAGGTAAGTTCTTAACCCTCTTCCGGCCAATGCCGCTGTATCATAAGCACCTTTCTCATAATGGCCTACTAACCGGTTCTTATTATCCTTAATCCAATATTCCACCCCCCTTTGACCCATCAGCACTTTCTCATAATATGCCTCAAGCCCCGTTTTACCTATGTAATCACCCTGCCGGTAAAAATTTCCAGACTTTTCTATATCCTTTGGGTCTGCCTCTCTTACATAACCCAGGATATGTGCAGCAGCATTAAAAGGATAAGTCCTTACCGGTCTTTCTACTAAAGTAAAACCCGGAAACTTCCAGCTATTTTCTTCAAATCTTGCCTGCAGGTCAGGTGTTAACTGATCATCAAAAATAGAAGGCCGCACAGAAGTGTTTTTAATCTTGGCTTCCAGTATCCGCTTGTTGAACTCGGCTGTATCAAGATTCATCAGCCGGCAAAACTCCACTACATCAATTCCTTTAATTTCGGCAGGCGTTACCATCAGATCATAACTGATAGTATTATTAAGAATGGCTTTCCCTTTTCTGTCATAAATAATGCCCCTCTCCGGGTAAATGATCTTTGGATAAACAGCATTATCCATTGCGAGTTGCTTGAATTTTCCTGACATCACCTGCAGGTAAAATAACTGACCTATAATGACCAAAAAAGTAACCAGGAATATCAGGCGGATGATACGGCTTCTTGATTGGTTAAACACGGACATATTAAACTACGGGATAAACAGTGCGAAGTATGAGGTGAAAAATAAATACAAGACTGCAAAGTACGAATTACGATAAACGGTATCCAAATCTAATTGACCGGAAAATTTTGTTTTAAGGAAAATTTCAGCACTGCCTGTTAATTTTTCTATGCTGTATTGGTGCGGAATTTCAGCTGACGGGGAAATAGCAGTTCAACCATAAAAATTAGCAGTAAACTAATGCCTGTGGTTGCTATTACTTTGATGATAAAATCGAGGAAGTTGCCAACATCCAGCCATTCAAGGAATACCATATACCCATGATGCAGGAGCGTAAGCACAAAAACATAAACGGAATAAGGTGTCCACTGCATGGCTTTTGGTGAGGGTTCCCGGTAGTTGAACTCAGAGCTGTCTTTCGGAGTAAGCACATTGATCACAAAAGGTCTTACATAGGCAATCAGTGTACAGGCTGCGGCATGCAGGCCGGGTGTCATAGTAAAATAATCCAATGTCAGCCCGGTAGCAAAGCCTATCACCAGCAGGCCAAAGCGGGAAATAGTAAAAGGCAGCCAAAGAATGAAAAGAAAGTAGATATAAGGTGTTATAAACCGATGCAGATGCGGCATCTTGTTCAAGATATATACCTGTACAAGGATGAATACAGCAAATCTTATTATGTTTCTCAGCAAATCACTCACTTCGGTGCTTTTTTACCTTGTTCAATTTTGTTTTTAGTATCCTGCATAAGTTGCCACTGTTCGTCCCTTTCCACATTCTCGATAACATGCACCTGCTGCAGGTTAAAGAAATTGGCAGCCGTCCTGATCTTCAATACATAAAAATTGGTGCTTTTATCCTTAATAATCTCATCAATAAAACCTACCATGTGACCCGGAGGAAAGTTGAAAGAATAGGTACTTGTCAGCACCGTATCTCCTTTGTTCACTGCCACACTTTGTGGAATACCTCTTAGTACCAGGTAACGGGGATCTTTTCCATCCCATTCCACCGTTCCGAAATTGCCGCTTTTTTTAAGGGAGGCATTTACTTTATGCTGAACATGCAGCAAACTCATTGCCTGGCTAAAGTTTGGACTAACATTCACCACTACTCCCACAGCGCTGCCATCAGAACCCAGTACAGCCATATTATCTTTTATCCCCTGGTTAGCACCCCTGTTTAATTGTATGTAGTTCTTCTGTGAATTGACCGTGTTATACACAACAGTAGCCGGGCGGGAAAAATAGCGGCGGTAATGACCTAATGTGTCATAAGGAATGGAGTCCTCCACTGCAGAAACTGATGTATCTCTCCGGCCATAATGAGAAGGCAATAAGTTCAGCAATGAGTCATTCAACCTGTTAACCCGTTTATTTTCTTCCCGGAGAGTGAAGTAGTCTTCTACCTTATTATACTGCGAATTGATGATACCGGTCACTTCATTGGCCACACCAAGAAACTTAGCCCTGTGAAACCGGTTATAGCTGAATAAAAACCATAACGCCACACCTTGTAAAATAAGGAAGGCGAAAAAAGTTCTGTACCGGCGAATGAAAAGAAGGACGTTACGCATGGAAAAGGCACAAGATTCAAGGTGCAAGGTACAAGGGGCTGAAACATTGTTCCCTGTACCCTGTGCCTTTGATTTATCTCATTACAAAAGGATACCTGTCATAGTTCTTCAGGGCAATTCCTGTTCCCCTTACCACACTCTTCAGCGGATCGTCAGCCACATGAACAGGCAATTTGATCTTATTGCTGAGTCGCTTATCAAGCCCACGCAATAAAGCGCCACCTCCGGTGATGTACAAGCCCCGGCGATAAATATCAGCCGCCAGCTCAGGCGGTGTTTGCTCAAGTGCCTTGAGAATAGCTTCTTCAATTTTGAAAATACTCTTATCCAAAGCTTCGGCTATCTCCTGGTAGCTCACCATTATTTGTTTGGGAATACCCGTCACCAGGTCCCGGCCATTCACCGGAAAATCATCCGGCGGATTGTCAATTTCTTTCATGGCAGCGCCTACCTGTATCTTGATTTGTTCAGCAGTACGTTCACCGATCAGCAAACTATGGTAACGGCGAAGTGCCTCCATAATATCAGCGGTAAATTCATCACCGGCAATCCGGATAGACTGGTCACAAACAATACCTGCCAGTGCGATAACTGTGATACCCGTTGTACCGCCCCCGATATCAATAATCATGTTGCCTACCGGCTCTTCCACATCAATACCAATACCCAATGCGGCAGCCATAGGCTCATGAATCAGGTAGACTTCTTTTGCTCCGGCCTGTTCTGCACTATCCCGAACAGCCCTTTTCTCTACCTCAGTAATTGAAGAAGGAATACAGATCATCATCCGCCAGCTGGGGGGAAAGAGTGGTTTTTTGGGGTACACCAATTTGATCAGTTCCCTGATCATCAGTTCGGCAGCATTGAAATCGGCAATTACTCCATCCTTCAACGGACGGACAGTACGGATGCTTTCGTGGGTTTTTTCATGCATCATCAGCGCCTTTTTACCAACCGCCAGTACTTCTTTTGGGTTATTGCGGTTCAGGGCTACAATGCTCGGTTCGTTCACCACTACTTCGTCGTTGTGTATAATGAGGGTATTGGCTGTACCCAGGTCGATGGCTATTTCTTGTGTAAACCAGTTAAAAAGTCCCATTAATTTTTCCTTGGATTTGTAGGGGCAAAGGTGGAGGAAATAATTTGAATTAACAAAGCGGAAACCCTTGTCTGGCAAAGATTTTTTACGATTTTCATGCCTCAGAAATTCTGGTTAAAATATTTGCTCAAAGAACATTGTCCGGAAATTTTCAGTATTAGTTTCAGGACAGTTTTTTCTTCTACCTTCATCACATGCGAGTCATAAACCGGACTGTGATCATTCTATCGCTGGTGAGTTTGTTTGCCGATGTAGCAAGTGAAATGTTGTACCCTGTCATTCCTGTTTACCTGAAAGAAATTGGCTTCAGCATTTTATTGATTGGAATATTGGAAGGTGTGGTGAATTTTACAGCAGGTATAAGCAAAGGCTATTTTGGCAAGTTGAGCGACGAAAAAGGTTTGCGGTTACCTTTTGTCAAGCTGGGTTATTTGTTAAGTGCTATTTCAAAACCGCTGATGGCAGTTTTTGTATATCCAGCCTGGATATTTTTTGTTCGTTCTGTTGACCGGCTGGGAAAAGGAATCAGAACAGCATCCAGAGATGCGTTGCTATCACAACAGGCAACAAAAGAAACAAAGGCAAGGGTATTTGGTTTTCACCGCAGTATGGACACTGTCGGCGCCGCTATAGGGCCTGTCATTGCATTACTATTCCTATATTTCAGCCCCGGCAACTATACTAATTTATTTTACATTGCTTTTATCCCGGGTATTATCTCCGTTCTATTAATTTTCTTATTGAAAGAAAAGAAGCAGCCGGTTTCTACTTTGGGAAAAGGAAATTTTTTTTCTTATTTCAGCTACTGGAAAATTGCTTCACCGGAATTTAAAAAAATAATCCCTGCCTTACTTCTTTTTGCTTTATTCAACAGTTCGGATGTTTTCCTTTTACTCATCACAAAAGAAAGTATCGGCAATAATACTGTATCTATAATGGGAAATGCATTTAATGCAGATACGATCACTATTGCTGCCTATATATTTTACAATCTTGTTTATGCAATTAGTTCTTATCCTATGGGAATTATGGCTGACCGAATCGGGTTTCGAAAAATGATTACGCTGGGGCTTATTCTTTTTGCGATAGTTTATGGCGGTTTTGCATTCAATGCTTCTATCACTGTAATTTTTCTGTTGTTCGCTGTCTACGGTATCTATGCTGCGGCTACTGAAGGCGTGGTGAAGGCCTGGATTACAAATTTATCTCATGAGAAAAATACAGCTACAGCTATTGGTTTTTATACATCCACTGAAAGTGTGTGTTCACTGTTTGCCAGTATCATAGCCGGAGCCATTTGGACAGGAATAGGCAGTACTTATACATTCCTGATAACCGGAATAGTGGCATTTTTCGTTGCTATTTACTTTATGCTGATTTTCAGAGACAAGTAATACTTGAGTTTGAATTCTTCGCTGTTATCACCTTTTTGGCACAGAAATGGAAAGTGTGGTCCTGCGAACCTATTCTTCTAAAAATATTTCGGATATGAGAAAACTGATTTTTATTGTTGTGTCAATACTATTCGTTTCATCAATACAAGCTCAAAGTAAAAGTTCATCCGGTTCTGCTTATCAAACAGCTCTGGGAGTAAAAGTTTGGGATGGAGGAGGTATATCACTCAAACATTTTGTGAATGGCAATAATGCCCTTGAATTTATTGGTTATTTCTGGCGGCAGGGTATAAGGATAACCGGTCTTTATGAAATACATGGCCCGATTTCCGGTGCGCCGGGTTTGCAATGGTATATCGGCCCCGGTGCTCATATTGGTGTTTATAATACCCGAAACGGTGGCGGAAGTTTTATCGGAGTGGATGGTGTACTGGGTCTTGACTATAAATTTAAAGATGCTCCGATCAATATGTCTCTCGACTGGCAACCGTCATTTGAATTTGGTGATAACAGAGGCTTCGTTGGCAGTTGGGGAGGATTAGGTATCCGTTATACTTTTTAATGGGATTATCACACATAAAGAGAAAACGGGCCGTAGTAATTACGGCCTTTTCTTTACTTATGAAACAAAGCCCAGTCTTTTTTCAGTAGCTGCATCCAGTGCCGGCAATTTTCTTCGTTCTATCAGGAAACTATTCAACTGGGCAATTTCCTTAAAGATGTAGTGTTTATCAGCAGCGGCCTTCAGGTAATCTTTACCCGTACTTCCGCCAGTGCCGATACGGGTACCGATCATGCGGTGCACCATGTTCATATGGCGATACCGCCAGGAACTTAATTGTTCATCAATTTCGAGAAGACAATTCAATAATTGAAATGGCAGTTGCAATAACGGGTACCCCCGGTATAACATAATGAACAAAGCCGCCCTGCAGGCTTCCGGTGATAAAGTGCGGTTTTCATTATTTACCGGGTTTTCAAATACCTCTTCAAATGCCGCAATGTTGTTTTTTTCTGCTGCAGCGAGACTTTCGGTATAAACTTTTTT
Source organism: uncultured Chitinophaga sp. (assembly GCA_964634265.1). Taxonomy (GTDB): domain Bacteria; phylum Bacteroidota; class Bacteroidia; order Chitinophagales; family Chitinophagaceae; genus JJ008. Next base: position 78,505 of record CAZWIM010000009.1, read on the forward strand.
ATAATGCTGCCAGAACCCGGCATCAGCTCCTTCTTTTAAAAAAGGCATACGCTCCAGCCAGGCATTCAATAGTTGCAATAATGATTTGCCGGACTCTGCTTTTTTAATCAGGCCAACATGTGCCGGCTTCAATTGAGAGGTATAATATTCTTTGCCATGCCGATGCTCAAACTTCAAACCCAGTTTTGCTTCCAGCTCCTTAAACTGCCAGCTTTGAAAACCTGATGCAGGACGGAGCATATCACGGAAATCCAGGAAATCCATTGGTGTCATTGTTTCCATGATATCAATCTGGTGAACCAGTACCCGCAGAATAGTAACGCAACGGTTCAGACGGTGCACAATGGTTTGTAGTTCGGGAGAATTATCATTCAATGCAGGTTTATTCATAATAGCTACCACCGAATCAGCTTCATGATGCAGCTGTTTAAACCAAAGCTCATAAGCCTGATGAATAATGATGAACAGCATTTCATCATGTGCAGGTAGTTTGTGCTTGTCACTTTCGGGAAACTGTGCATTCAGGATCTTATCCAGTTGCAGGTATTCATGGTAATGTACTTCCATAGAAGATGTTCATAGTTAATGGTTCATAGAAGTTCATGATGAACCTGTGATTTTTTACAAATGTAGACTCAATATTTTGTGATGCACTATTTAAACTTAATGAAAGATGCTATGAACCATCAGGCCTTAGTCAAACTCATAACCAATATCGCTTCGGTATTCCATTCCCGTGAAAGAAACTTTATTTAATTCTTCCTTTGAAATTTCAGCTGCATCAAAAATAGAACGGCCATAGGATGTGATGCAAAGTACCCTTCCGCCGTTGGTAACTGCTTTACCATCTTTAACGGCTGTTCCCATATGAAATAAAATACTGTCTTCGGTATTTATATCCGCTAGCCCTTTTATTTCCATTCCCTTTTTATAATCGCCGGGATAACCGCCACTTACTGCAACGATGGTTACTGCTGTTCTTGAATCTGTTTCCACTTTCACAGTATCCAGTTTTTGACTGGCCGCCGCAGAAAGTAATTCCACTAAATCATTTTTAAGTCTTGGTATCACCACTTCTGTTTCGGGATCACCCAAGCGGCAGTTGTATTCAATCATATAGGGTTCACCTTCTGATATCATAAATCCAAAAAAGATGAAACCCCTGTATTCCAGTCCTTCTTTTTGCAATCCTTCAACCGTTGGTTGTATTACTTTTTCTTCGATTTTCTTCATTAGTTGCGCATCGGCAAAAGGAACCGGGCTGATGGCACCCATGCCACCTGTATTGGGACCTGTATCTCCTTCACACACCCTTTTATAATCTTTTGCTTCTGGTAAGATCACATAGTGCTGCCCGTCGGTCAATACAAAAACGGACATTTCAATCCCTTTTAGGAACTGTTCTACTACCACTTTTTTTCCGGCCTCACCAAATTTTGCCCGCTGTATCATTAGTTCGAATTCGGCAATCGCTTCCAGGTGATTTTCGCAGATCACCACACCTTTGCCTGCGGCCAAACCATCTGCTTTTAATACAATAGGTAAAGAATGTTGCTGTAAATACTGAACGCCTTCTGCATAATTCTCCAGTGTAAATTCTTTATAAGCTGCGGTAGGAATATTATGCCGCATCATAAAGGCTTTGGCAAAAGCCTTACTCCCTTCCAGTTGTGCCCCATTTTTTCCGGGACCGATAACATCAAGGTCTTTCAATGCAGGAGTACTTATCAAATAATCTGTAATGCCTTTTACCAGTGGCTCTTCCGGGCCTACCACAACCAGGTCAATTTTTTCTTGTATGCAGGTGTTTTTTATTGCATCAAAATCAAGCAATGAAACCGGCAGATTAGTTCCGTATTGGGCAGTACCGGGGTTACCGGGAGCGATAAACAGTTTTTCACATCGTGGACTTTGGGCAATCTTCCAGGCCAGTGCATTTTCCCTGCCACCGGAGCCCAGTAATAATATTCGCATGTTAGTTAGTAATAGCTGGATTTAAAGCGCCTTAAGAATAATGGATATATCGGATAAAGATAAACCGAAAAGTTTTTGGGTGGGTAAATTTCTGTATTTTGGTTGCTCTTAAGGACCAATGACTCTGATTTGTAAACTAAAAAAAGCTGTATGAGCCAATCTCAAGTTGTAATCAAGCCCTCTGAGCCAAAGTCAGGAAAACACCCAAAAGCACTTTATGTACTCTTCTTCACTGAAATGTGGGAACGATTTGCTTATTACCTGATGGTAGGTATTCTTTTTCTCTATATGACTGATACCACCACCGGCGGTAAAGGATTTTCCGGAAAAATTGGTGCTGATATTGTGGGTAGTTTTATTGCTCTTGTTTACCTGACTCCCTTCATCGGTGGTTTGATTGCAGACCGTTATCTCGGTTATGTAAAATCCATTTTTATCGGAGGTTCATTAATGGCGGCAGGCTACCTCGGTCTTTCTTTACCCGGTGACACCGCTATGTTTTTTTCATTGGCCCTGATCATTGTAGGTAATGGCTTTTTTAAACCCAATATCTCAACCCTGCTGGGTAATATTTACAACAGGGAAGACCTGAAGCCATTAAAAGATAATGCCTATAATATCTTTTATATGGGTATCAACATAGGTGCATTCGTCTGCAACTTTGTAGCTGCTTACCTTAGAAATGCATATGGCTGGGGATATGCTTTTGCTGCCGCTGGTGTGGGCTTAATCGTTGGTATGATTATCCTGGCAGGTGCCATGAAGGATAAAGACATCAAAGAAGCAGATGTAAGAAAACCTGTTCAGGCAGAAGACATGCCGCTTTCTAAAATATTCACCACTGTTTTTTTACCTGCAATTATTACAGCTATTATCGGGTGGTTTGTGCCAACCAAATTATTCGGCGCCCCCGTTATGGGCACACAGGCCAATGATGCCTTCATATTTGCCTGTTTACCGATCATTGCCTTTTACATCTCTCTTTGGGTAAGAGCAAAGGGCCAGGATAAAAAAGGAATCGGTGTGCTCTTATTCATATTTGCAATAGGTATAGCCTTCTGGACAATCTATAATCAAAATTCAACAGGACTTACTCTCTGGGCTGAAAAACATACTGACCGGGTAGCTTCACCTACTACTGCGAAAATAACAGGTGCTATTTTCCCGATGCAGAAAGTGACAGATACTCCCCGCCTGGTGAATAAACTGGATCAGTATATGCGGGAAGTAAAAGATGATAGCGGAAAAGTGATCCAGGAAATGGGGCCAGATCCTTATTTCGTGAATGTGCCCAAAGACCAATGGCCAAATGGAAAAGAAGTTAAACTGACCAACACTGAGTTATTCCAGTCTATAAACCCTTTGTTTATAGTACTGCTCACACTATTCTTTGTTCCTTTCTTCAGTTGGTTACGTAAACGGAATAAAGAGCCGACTACCATGTCGAAATTTGGAATGGCTTTGTTTATCTCCGGCCTGTCGGCGTTGGTAATGGTCTTTGCTATCATGTCGGTGCCTTCTATCTATACCCATAAGGCCTCTGCCATTTGGTTATGGCTCACTTATTTTGTTTTCACTATAAGTGAAATTTTCTTAAGCCCTATGGGATTATCATTGGTGTCAAAACTGGCACCTGCCCGATTAACGGCATTGATGATGGGCGGCTGGTTCCTTTCTACTTCTATTGGTGGCAAAGTAGCCGGTGTAATGACCAGCTTCTGGGATGATTTTACTGATAAGAAGATGTTCTTCATGATACTGGTTGTGGCTGCCTTTATCGGTGGTATACTTATCTACTCAAGAATCAAGACACTGAACCAGGTTGTAAAAGACAAAACAGGTTCTCATTAATCATATTTCCTTTACAAAAAATGGCGGCCAACTAAGCCGCCTTTTTTATTTTCACTAACCTCATTTTTGCTATCTTGACCACTTAAACGATTGAACTATGTGGAAGAAACACCCGAAGGCCCTGCCCTTTTTATTTTTCTCTGAAATGTGGGAGCGATTTGGTTATTACCTGATGATCGGCATCTTTACCCTGTACCTGAAAGACTCAGTAGACGGATTTAATATGGACGAAGCTGATGCTTCCAGTCTTTACGGCACTTTCATTGCTTTAGTATTTTTCACACCTTTCTTAGGAGGATTAATTGCTGACCGCTATTTGGGATATCGCCGTTCAATTATACTGGGTGGGCTGCTTATGGGTATTGGTTATTGCACCATGGGTATTCACAACGAAACTATGTTATATGTGTCAATGACATTTGTGATTGTTGGTAATGGATTTTTCAAACCCAATATCTCCACCCTGCTTGGAAATGTATATACGACTCCCGAGCATAATCACCAGAAGGATGAAGGTTATAATATCTTTTACATGGGCATCAATATCGGTGCTTTTGTTTGTAACTTTTTTGGCGCTGCCCTTTATACCATGATCGGGTGGGGCGCTGCTTTTGCCGCCGCCGGTGTGGGTATGTTTATTGGTGTTATTACTTTTATTGTGGGTACCAAACATTACAAAGCATACGATGTCAGAAAACCATTGCAGCCCGGCGATATGCCGCTTTGGCAAATTATTGCTACTGTTATTCTGCCCTCTATCGTATTTGGAGCTATTGGCTGGTTTATTAAAGGAACCGAAGGCTATATTTTTGATTCCAATTCCACCGATGCTTTCATTTTTGCCTGCATCCCTGTTATCGTTTTCTATTCAGTCTTGCTGGTCAGAAGCAATAAAGAAGAACGTCCTTCCATGGCGGCCATGCTTTCCATTTTTGCCGTAGTGATTTTGTTCTGGGCCATTTTCAAACAAAATGGCTCTGCCTTGAATACCTGGGCCAGCCGTTATACCGACAGGGAAGTAAGTGGTTTTACAGGCAGTGTGCTGCAATCGTTAAAACAAACAGATAAACCCATTTTTACTACTTATAAGTTAGACAGTGTGGTGAAAATGGATAATCAGTTCCGTAAGATCCGGGAAAATGGCAAAGAAGTAAAAGAATGGGGATACCCTTCTTATTTTAAAAATGTAGCTCCGGATAAACTACCAAAAGAAGGTGAAGTGGTAAAAGCCTGGCTGCCGAGTCTTAGTCAATCCATCAATCCGTTTTGGGTAATTGTGCTTACACCACTGGTAGTTGCATTCTTTACCTGGCTGCGAAGAAAAGGGAAAGAACCCTCCACTCCTACCAAAATCGCTTTTGGATTATTGATCTCTGCTTTGTCTGTATTGGTGATGGTGGCAGCAGTAAAAGCTGGTAATAACGGAGCAGAAAAAGTTAGTGTATGGTGGCTCATCGGAAGTTACGGAGTGGTCACTATCGGTGAATTATTCTTAAGCCCAATGGGATTATCACTGGTTTCCAAACTGAGTCCTGTTCGTATCACCTCGCTGATGATGGGAGGCTGGTTTTTATCTACTTCCATTGGTAATAAACTAAGCGGCATACTGGCCAGCCAGTGGGATAAATATGATAACAAGGCCAGTTATTTCTGGCTCAACTTTATTTTGCTTGGGGCCGCAGCTGTTTTTCTTTTCTTTTTGCTAAAATGGCTGAACAAGGTAATGAAGTCGAGAGGAGTAAACTGAGCCTGCAGTTGGTAGTCATGCGTAATTAGTAAATTCATGGGAATGTTTTTGACTATTGACTAATCACTATTGACTGTTTTCCCTATCTTCCCAATCATAAAACCTAACTGCTATGGCAGATCAGCAAAATCATTTCAAGCCATTTGTTGCTCCTGAAACAAAAATGGCAGAATTCACCGTTAAGTCTATTCTCACCGGCGCTGCTTTTGGAATCATCTTTGGTGCAGCTACAGTTTACCTGGCATTAAAAGCAGGGCTTACTGTTTCTGCTTCTATTCCCATTGCTGTAATAGCTATAACGCTGGGACGAAAATTCTTAAAGACAACTATTCTTGAAAATAATATAATTCAAACAACAGGATCTGCCGGAGAAAGTATTGCAGCCGGAGTTGTATTCACCCTACCCGGTTTTCTATTCTTAAGTGAGGCGGGCAGCGCCAACTTTTTTAATTACTTCACCATACTTATACTGGCCATCTTTGGCGGGGTGCTGGGTACACTCATGATGATACCATTGCGCCGTTCTCTCATTGTGAAAGAACATGGCACATTGCCTTACCCGGAAGGAACAGCCTGTGCTTCTGTTTTAAAAGCCGGTGAAAAGGGAGGTGATTTTGCCAAAACGGCTTTCATGGGTTTGGGCTTTGCATTTGGCTATGCCATACTGCAAAAAATATTTCATGTGATAGCTGAAACGCCGGCCTTCATGACCAAACAGACACAAAAGTTTTTCCCATCTGCAAAAGTGAGCGGAGAGATTACGCCGGAATACATGGGTGTAGGCTATATCATCGGGCCAAAAATTGCAGGGGTGCTGGTAGCAGGCGGTGTACTGAGCTGGTTTGTGTTTACACCTTTACTGGCAAGTCTATTAAACGACAATGGTGATATCATTGCAGCACAGTTAGTGAAGTTGGGATATTTAAAAGATGTGAGTACTGCGGGCGGGCCCGGTGGCTGGGATCCTGCCACTCATGGCTTTGCTGATTGGTCAACCGCCATTTATCGTGCCTATATCCGGCAGATAGGAGCAGG
>CAZWIM010000009.1:85211-100302 GCA_964634265.1 uncultured Chitinophaga sp.
GTTACTGTTTCTTCCAGGATTGTTGGCCTGATCGGCTCATCCAATAATCCTATCAGCGGTATGACCATTGCCACACTGATGGGAACTTGTCTGATCTTCATTGCCGTAAAATGGACCGGGCATTTTTACGAACCTATGGCTTTAGTTGTAGGTGGTATGATCTGTATTGCAGCTGCCAATGCCGGTGCCACCTCACAAGACTTGAAAACAGGTTACATAGTAGGCGCCACTCCCAAATACCAGCAGTTGTCATTATTCATTGGTGCCATCGTTTCTTCTTTGGCTATCGGTGCTACGATTAAAATTCTAGATCAGCCAACTGCTGAAATGGCCGCACAGGGTATTCAGCATGCTATCGGAACAGATAAATATCCCGCCCCGCAAGGAACGTTGATGGCAACACTGATCAAAGGCATTCTTTCTTTCAATCTTGACTGGCAGTTTGTACTGGTGGGTGTATTCATTGCTATCGTAATGGAACTTTGCGGAATAAAAGCTTTGAGTTTTGCTATCGGTATTTATCTGCCGCTTTCCACCACTCTTCCTATTTTCATCGGCGGTGCAATCCGTGGTGTTGTTGAGTGGAGAGAAAAAAGAAAGAATATTAAAGTGGCTCCTGAAGAAGAAGATTTAGGTAAAGGAAATCTTTTTGCAACAGGTTTAGTGGCCGGTGGTGCATTGGCCGGTGTATTAGTTGCTTTCCTTTCCGCCAGTGACGGAGTAAGCAAAAAATTGGCGAACGTAAATGCAGAACATGGACTTACTAATTCGTTGGGAGGTGAAGGATACAAATGGCTCGGTGTTATATTCTTTGCATTAATGGGATTTGTACTGTACCGTATAGCAATCAGTAAAAGAAAGAACACCTAAATAGCTGCTGAAAAAAGCCCCTGTCAATACTGGCAGGGGCTTTTAGTTTCCGGTTACGGATCGATAATAGTTTAAATGAAATTCAGGTAATCATATTTTTTTCCCAGAATAGCTTTATCGTCGGCTTTCAGCCACTTATTCAGTACAGTGGCGTATACATTTTTAAAATCAACTCTATATTTCAAATCGCCTTCGTCCAGGTCAGCAAGGTCCGGTAGCTCATTGATCAGTCCTTTTTGTTTTAATCCGCCACTGATCAAAAACATATTATTGGCTGTACCATGGTCGGTGCCACCACTTGCATTTTGTGCCACCCTTCTGCCGAACTCAGAGAAAGTGAAAAGCATCACATCATTAAAGCGGCCGTTGGCCTTCAGGTCTTTTACAAAAGCTTTTACCGCATCATTCATTTCAGTGAACAGGCGTTGTTGCTGGCCTTCCTGGCCTATGTGTGTATCAAAACTTCCAAGAGACACATAATACACTTTTGTATTGATCTCAGAAAAAATAAGTGAAGCGATTGTTTTCATACTGTTGCCCAAATCCGTTTTGGGATATTCAGCATTGGTGGGATGTAAACGGCTTTGCTGAAATATATAGTCTGCACTTGACAATGTTTCTGCCATCGTCTTATACAAATAATCCACAGGTTGTTCGCCTTTTTCATCGGTATGGTTCTTCATCATATCCCTGAAAAATTTTTCATTGGCAGTGCCAAACAGGCGACGGGGGTCTTTTACTGCAATCCCTTTCATGTTTTCACCTTTCAATGCAAGGCTTAGTATATCATCGATCTCTATTGCCTGGGTTGGTTTATCACAACCGTTACATTGTGCATCCAGGTAACGGCCTACCCAACCGTGATTCCAATACTCACTGCTCTGACTGGCCGTATGCCAGATATCCATACTTCTGAAATGGGACCGATCAGGATTTGGATAACCTACATTATTTAATATGGCAATACTACCATCATCGTACAATTCTTTAAAAGCACCAAGCGCCGGGTGCAGGCCTGCTTCATCCGTTAATGCCAGTGCTTTATCTTTTACAATTCCCAGCCTTGGCCTGGCTTTATAGTACAGATCATTCCGGAAAGGAATCACTGTATTCAAACCATCATTACCTCCGCTGAGCTGCAGAATCACCACCACTTTATTTCCGGCCGGCACCATAGTTCTTCCTTCGAAAGCTTTCAGGAATTTGGGGAGCATTAGCGATGCAGTGGCTAATGAACCGATCTGTATGAATTCTTTACGTTTAATAAACATAATTATATAATTTTTGAACCGGTCAACACAATTGATATTCCGGTGTACTCATTAATTGGAGTGTTGCAGTCCTGATAAAATTCTCACGGCCGCTTTGATCAGCATATTGCTTAATCAATTCAGCATTTACCTGGCTTTTTGCCTGTAGCAATATTCCTGTGATATCTGTCAACAAGGCTTCCCTGGGTGTAGATTCATAATGCTTCGTGTACAAAGACCAGTCTATCTTCACATTGATCGGACGGTTCACCCGGTTCATCCCTTTCATTGCTTTGGCCTTCAGGTCTTCATTTTTATCATCCTTTCTGCCCATCATCTGGTCATCATCATCCTTGGGTTTTACATTAAACTCATCCTGCTCATTCAGCATCTGTGGAATACGCATTCTTAACATCAGGGTAGAGCTGTCAATCCAGTTTTTACCACCGGGCCATCCCGCAACATTGGGAGGATAGAATAATAACTGACCTAATGCCCTTTGCAGTAACAGTAATGCTTCTTCCTGGTTAAACTTCATTGGCAGCATTCGCTGTATTCCGGCTACTAATTCAATGGGTGATTTTATTTTGGCGCCAATATTCTTCTCTTCAAAAAACCAATCGCTGGTGAAAATATCCTCCATCAGTTTGGTTATATCATATTGATTGCTATAAAACCTGTCTGCCAGCCATTCCACTTTTGACTTGTCAGGCTGTTCATTTACAAAGAACCTGTATATCTTTTCTGTAATGAAACGGGCTGTTTGCTTTTGTTCCAGTAAAATATCCAGCACATCACCACCATCAAAGTCCCCGGTCTTACCCAGCACTGTTTTGCTGCCAAAGTCATGCTGAAACTTCCTGAAAACAAAATCACCCCGCAGGTTGGCACTCCACCCGGTAAAAGCTCTTGCTGCTTCTTTTACATCATGCTCCGTGTAATTACCACGGCCCAGTGTAAAGAGTTCCATTACTTCCCGGGCAAAATTTTCATTCGGATGATCTTTCCTGTTTTGCTGATTGTTCAGAAAATTCAGCATGGCTGCCGTTTTCGAAACTTCCTTTAATAATGTGCCGAAATTACCCAGAGCATTGCGGCGTATCACATCCAGTAAGCCCTGCTGGTAAAAGATATTGAGATTTCGGCAGGCAAAATGTCCATGCCAGAAGAAAGCCATTTTTTCCCTGAGCTGGGCGGCGCTGTTCACCATTTCATACAGCCAGTAAATATTCAGGTTGCGGATACCTTCCCTGTTCTTTTGCTGTACCATTTTTCGTTCCTCGGCATTCATTTCCTGTCTTTGCTGGCGGCCTGCTTCTTCTAGCCCCTTATATAAGCCTTGCAGGTAATCATCTGCTACATTGATGTACTCAGGTTTCTTTTCTGACGCTTTTACCAACGCTTTGTAAAACTGCTTCGGGGTATACCTGGATAAATCTCCCAACTGCTCAACAGCCGGGCCAAAACCGGCCCTCCACATGAGGTGCTGGTTTTTCAACTGGTTCGACAATGACATCAGGCTAACATTTAGGTTTCAGACTTAAAAGCTGTCTTCGGGTTTAACAACTAATTTATTACCAGACGTAAAACGCCAAAATACCTTTCTTATTTTTTAAATTTGATCTGTTTAAATTCATATGCGGTTAAAATTTCTGAAGTACATCCTTCCTTTTCTATTCTTTTTTGGCGCCTGGCGTTCTTTCAACAGTTTTGGCTGGACGATATGGCTACCTGTGATAGCAGCATTTTTTATCATTCCGGTATTAGAGCTTTTCATTAAACCGGATCCCTCCAATATGAATGCTGCTGAAGAGGAAATGGCGAGAAAAAGCAGGATATATGACATCCTTTTATACTTTGTAGTTGCCTTTCAATATTTCGCTTTATACCAATTTTTAGTGTCCATGAAGAATGATACTCTTGATTGGTATGAAACTGCCGGAAGAATAGCAGTGATGGGACTACTTTGCGGCACTTTTGGTATTAATGTAGGACATGAACTGGGCCACCGGGTTAACCGGTTTGAACAAACATTAGCTAAAGCGTTGTTGCTCACTTCGCTTTATATGCACTTCTTTACTGAACATAATAAAGGTCATCATAAAAGAGTGGCTACCCCGGAAGACCCAAGCAGTGCAAGGTATGGCGAACCTGTTTACATTTTTTACTTCAGAACCATTATTATGAGCTATCTCAGCGCCTGGCATATAGCCAACGATGAAGTAAAGAAAAAAGGAAAACCTGTATTGTCTTTATACAACGAAATGATACAGTTCCAGCTCATACAATTTGTATTCGTTGGAATGATATGGTATTTCTTTGGTGGGCTGGTAACAATTTATTTCCTGGCAGCAGCTTTAATCGGTATTCTGTTACTGGAAACCGTTAACTATATCGAACATTACGGATTACAAAGAAAACAGATTGAAGGAGGAAAGTATGAAAGAGCTTTGCCGGTGCATAGCTGGAATAGTGACCATGTAATCGGGAGAATTATGTTGTTTGAACTTAGCCGTCATTCTGATCATCATTATCTCGCCAGCAGAAAGTACCAGGTACTCCGGCATCATGATAATTCACCACAAATGCCAACCGGTTACCCTGGCATGATCATTTTATCATTGATACCACCTCTTTGGTTTTATGTCATGAATAATCGTATAAAAAAAATCATGAGATAGCCAATAGTAATTTCCTCATACCACTATTTATTAATCAACGTAAATTCTCTATAACAGTTGCAGGTTATTGCCGGTTCGACACCATGTTGCAATAATAGTTTTGCCTGACTTATCAAATAATGAAAAATGCTGATAAATTTAAAAGTCATTTTTTATTTCACACCCAAAACACTCAAATTCTAATTTATGAAGAAATCACTCGTATTGCTTGCCGGTGCATTTTTATTTGGCATCAGTTGTAACAAATCAATTACTTCTGAAGAACAAGATTCTCTAAGCCCTGAAGAAACTACATCTGCCCTGCAAAGAAATTGTGGCGCAGATGAAGTGTTGCAACAACAACTGAAAGCTGATCCCACATTAAGACAAAAAATGAATGCCATTGAGGATTTTACCCGCCAGGTTCAGATGAATCCATCTGCCTACAGGCTGGTGAATGGTATCATTGAAATTCCCGTTGTTGTAAATGTGCTGTATAAGACAACAGCACAAAACATCTCACAGACTCAAATTCAATCCCAAATAGATGTACTGAATAAAGATTTTAGTGCTACTAACTCAGATTATAATAACACCCCCTCTATTTTCCAGGGTGTAAGATCTGGCGACATTGGTGTTCGCTTTGTATTAGCAGGTGTTGTTCGTAAAAAAACCAATAAGACCAGCTGGCAATTAAACGATGCAATGAAAAAAAGTACACAAGGGGGTATTAATCCTACCAGCCCTACCACCACTCTTAATCTTTGGGTGTGCAACCTGACAAGTGGTTATCTTGGATATGCCCAATTCCCCGGTGGTGCTGCTGCAACAGACGGAGTGGTATGTGATGATAATGCATTTGGTACAACAGGCACAGCTGCTGCTCCTTTCAATAAAGGAAGAACAGCTACTCATGAAGTTGGCCATTGGATGAATCTCCGTCATATTTGGGGTGATGCGACTTGCGGTAATGACCAGGTTGGTGATACCCCGGTACACAACACTGCTAACTATGGTTGTCCTGCAGCTGGTCACACCAGTACATGTTCTGGCAATCCTGTTGAAATGACTATGAACTATATGGATTATACAGATGATGCCTGCATGTATATGTTTAGTGCCGGTCAGAAGGCCAGAATGCTGGCCATATTTGCCGCTGGTGGCCCCAGGAACAGCTTTGCTCAACCATAATAGATTAATGCATTCATTAAATATAAACCCCGCATTAGCGGGGTTTATATTTTCAAGTAGTAAAGAAATTAAGTCCTATGAAATAATTTTTTCTCCAAAATATGGATGTAACACCGCTGGCAAACTGATTCCTTCTGGTGACTGATTATTCTCCAGCAGAGATGCCATAATTCTTGGCAAAGCTAATGAACTGCCGTTTAATGAATGGACCAGTTGAGATTTCCCTTTTTCATCCTTAAACCTGATCTTCATCCTGTTTGTCTGAAATGACTCAAAGTTGGAAACAGAACTTACCTCCAGCCATTTTTGTTGTGCCGCACTGAATACTTCAAAATCGTAAGTAAGGGCAGAAGCAAAACTCATATCGCCACCACAAAGACGAAGAATGCGATAAGGCAATTCTAATGTGTTAAGCAGTTTTTCTACATGGCTTACCATCTCCTCCAGTACTTCATAGCTTTTTTCAGGGTGAACCAATTGCACAATTTCCACTTTGTCGAACTGGTGTACACGGTTCAGCCCTCTTACATCGGCACCGAAGCTACCCGCCTCTCGTCTGAAACAGGCAGAGAAGGCTGTCATTTTGATTGGTAAATCTGATTCTTTTACAATTTCATCTCTGTAAATATTCGTAACAGGTACTTCTGCTGTTGGAATCATGTAAAAATTATCTGCCGGCATGTAATACATCTGCCCTTCCTTATCAGGTAATTGTCCCGTACCATAAGCGGTGGCTTCATTTACCATCAGCGGCGGCAAATACTCTGTATAACCCGCTGCAGTATTAAAATCAAGAAAATACTGGGTCAATGCCCGCTGGAGTTTGGCTCCTTTGCCTTTGTATAAAGGAAAACCACTGCCGGTTATTTTAACGCCGGTTTCGAAATCAACGATATCATATTTTTTGATGAGGTCCCAGTGTGGAACAGCATCAGCAGCTAATTGTGGCTTCACGCCTCCTTCTCTCACCACTTCATTATCTGCAGGCAATTTACCGATTGGTACTTTTTCGGAAGGGAGGTTAGGCAATAATACCAGCTTTTCGCCCAATTGTTTTTCAATTTCAGTTTGCTGATCAGCCAATGGCTGTAAGGATGCTTTAATTGCAGCCACCTCTTGTTTCTTTGCTTCTGCTTCTTCTTTTTGGCCTTTGCCCATCAGCATACCAATTTCTTTCGAAGCTGCATTTACTTTTGACTGCAATGTATCAGCCTCTAACTGTAATCTTTTTCTTTCATCATCTAACGCAATGATCTCTTCCACCAGTTCAGGATTGGCAAAATGTTTTACGGCCAATCTTTGTTTCACCCATTCCGGGTTTTGACGTAACACCTGTACCTGCAGCATTTTTATTCAATTTGCCGCAAAGATAATTGCTGAGGTGCATGCATAATCCGATTTCTTAAACGGCCAATTATGACGGGTTATATATTTGCAGGATGTTACCTGCTGATGATTTGCAACAACGCTGGTGGAATCTGGAAGCCAAATTGGTGGAGCGATTTGGGAAGAAGCCGGATATGGAAGCCATTCTCTTCCTGATCGGCATCCAGGAATTTGGCGATATAAGAGAAAAATTCACCAAAGAACAAAAACAGGACCTGATGCATGTGGCCGTATGCAACCTGCTGTCGCAAAGTGGCTACTATGAACTTGAAAGTGTAGATGCTGATGGCTGGCCGCATTTCCGCCAGCTAAAGCCCATGCCTGATATGAGTATGCCCGAACAGGAGAATTTTTTAAAAGATCATATATTACTTTATTTCGAACAGCATAATTTTTAATAATGAAGAAATTAATCTTATTGGCAATTGCCGCCTCTTTCTTCACTTACAGCGAGGCTCAATCAGACTCAACCCTCAAAAAGAAAGACCGGAAAAGAGATGTGTTAATACAAACATCTATGGGTGATATGATTGTCCGGTTGTCGGATTCCACCCCGCTTCACCGGGATAATTTTTTGAAATTGGTCAAAGTACATTTTTATGATAGCCTGTTGTTTCACCGGGTCATAAAAGATTTTATGATACAGGGCGGAGACCCTAACAGCCGAAATGCCAAACCAGGCGAAGCATTAGGAATGGGTGGCCCCGGTTACCGGGTGCCTGCAGAATTCAGGCAGGCGCTGTTTCATAAAAAAGGAGTAATTGCTGCAGCAAGAGACAATAATCCTGAAAAAGCCAGCAGCGGCAGCCAGTTTTATATTGTACAAGGAAAAGTTTTTTCTGATGCCGAACTGGATAATTTAGAAACCGGCAGAATAAAGAGAAAAATACCGGCTGAACAAAGAGAAGTTTATAAAACGCTGGGTGGCACCCCACATCTCGACCAGGGATATACAGTATTTGGGGAAGTAGTAAAAGGTATTGAAGTCCTTGACAAGATAGCCGCTGTAGAAACCAGTAAAGGAGCCGACAGGGACCGGCCCCTGCAGGATGTAAAAATTATTACCATGAAACTGGTGAAAAGGAAGAAAAAATAAAAGAGTCCCGGATACCCGGGACTCTTTCGTTTTAAATTAAAGTACTCTTATTGTCCTATTCCGCCACCACCTTGTGTACGCTTCTTCTCATCTTCAGATGCATCTTTTCTTTGACGGGCAGCTTTCACCTGGCTGTTACCAAATCTCCACACCAGGCTTGTTCTGAGCTGACGGCTTTCCCAGTTGCCGCTGGCAATTGTTTTTTGCCCGGCAAAGTTGCTCTCACCCTTCCATTTCATAGAGAAGAAGATATCTGATACAGATACTTTGAAGGTCCCCTTGCCTTTAAAAATCTGCTTTTGCAAACCGGCATCCATGGTCCACATTTCCCTGCTCTCAAAGGTACCTTGCCAGATGGAAGGCGAGTTATACCAGCCGCTTGCTTCTGCTGTCCATTGTTTTTTCTTACCCAGCTTTACACTGTGCTGCATAAAAATATTGAACGAAAAAACATCCAGGTCAATGGTGCGGTTGCCTCCACCAAAATCAGCCTTGTAATGAGAATAGTTACCACTCAGGTTCACAAATGCTGTATAGGCCTTGTAGATAAACGGATAGCTGATATTTAATGCAAATACATCCTGGGTAGCAAGATTTCTCTTGGTCATGAAACTCTTTGATTTGTCAGTAGTGTCGACTAACTGTGTAAATACGTCTGACACATGGCTATAACTTAGTGAGGTATTCAGTTTGTACTTATAGGTATTTGTAAGGGTAATAATATTGGTGTACTGTGGTCTGAGCAGCGTATTACCTTTTTGATAAGTATATTCATCCAGTTTGAACTCAAAAGGATTCAGATCCTGGTAAGCTGGCCTGTCAATGCGGCGGCTATAAGAAAGCCCCCATTGGTTCATCGGATTTTTATTAAATGTAAGCGCTGCGCTTGGGAATAGGTCTGTATACTTTCTTTCAAAAGTTTGTTTACTTCCCTTATTAATAGATCCATCATTGTTCAAACCATAGGAATCACCTCTTGAATTTGTATTCTCCATACGCAAACCAACCTGGAACATTACCCCCTTTAATTGCTTATTATAGTTAATATATAAAGCATTCACATTTTCGGTATAGTCAAAATGATTACTTCTAGGAATATCCAGTTGTTTGATTTCAGGATTTAATTGGGAGACATTGTAGCGGCCAAAATTATTGTTGGTATTAATAAATGCTGTTTTGAACCCAACACCAAGGCGGCCTTTTTTAAAATACTGTTCGTAATCTCCTTTGAATGTGTAAATATCAATATCGGTAGGAGCTACAAAGCGGTAGATGAACTGATTCAGGATAGTAGTACCAGATGCATTCAGATAGGTGTTGGGTTGTAGCTGATTACTTTTCAGACGAAAAAGACCATAATCAGCATCCAGGTTCAGTTCACGACCAGCTGTATCAGCATAGCGATAGTTAAGGTTAAAGTTCAGATTGGTTCGATCCATCTGGTTGCGGTTATTTACATCCAGTAAGCGGTCTGTTACACCAGTAGGTTTGTAGGTAATGGGTGTTCTGCCGTCATTAGCCATGTTAGTCTCAGCAATATTTCCATTGACCAAAACGCCAACTGTACTTTTCTTACTAACGAAATAATCAAGCCCGGTTTTAAAGGCATGACTGTTGTTTTTGCTGGCCATTACACTCCTTCCGTCAAAAATTGTGTCGAGTTGTACCCTGTATAGATTGAACCTGTTTTCGTTCTGGTTATGGTTATAATTATAATTACCAAAAACATTAATGCTTTTATTACGGTGATTAAGGCTTAATCCTCCGTTATATTTTCCATAAATACCAATATTGTACCCCGCATTTACCGAACCATTGGTACCAAATGATTTATTTTTTTTCAAGCGAATATTGATGATACCAGCATTACCTGCTG
Source organism: uncultured Chitinophaga sp. (assembly GCA_964634265.1). Classification (GTDB taxonomy): domain Bacteria; phylum Bacteroidota; class Bacteroidia; order Chitinophagales; family Chitinophagaceae; genus JJ008. The sequence continues at coordinate 95,541 of CAZWIM010000009.1, forward strand.
CATCGTATTTCGCTGATGGATTTGTAATAATCTCTATTGCCTCAATCTGACTCGACTGTAATGATTTAAGATAATTGGTAAGATCGGTACCGGACAAAGGGCTTGGCTTACCATCAATATAAACCTGCACACCATTTTTACCGGCAAGGCTCAGATTCTCATCTTTATCCACCAGTACACCCGGCGATTTTCTTAACAATTCCAATGCATCATTACCTGTTGCGTTAATAGTTCCTTCTACATTGAAGATTGTTTTATCGGCTTTTACTTCGATGATCGGCTTTTGGACAGTGATAGTTACTCCCTGCAGCTCAGTAGCCTGTTTTTTTAAAGTGACGGGGTCAAGTACCAAATCACCATTCAGCTCAAATTGATTGGAATAATAAACAGTGTAGCCAACGTGGGACACACTGACCAGGTAACGGCCCTGGACAGCTTCGATGGAAAACTTTCCATCATTACCTGTTGTAGAAAATTTGATTACAGATGAATCTTTTGTACGCAGGAGGGAGATTGTCGTTTTATCGAGCCCTTTGCCCTGCTCATCTTTTACAATTCCTGATAATTTCTGAGAATTCGCTGAAAAGGAATAAAGGATAAAGGTTCCCAATGCCACAATTAACTGTCTCATTTTTAATGGTTTTTGCTTTGAACCGGCAAAGATACCCCTGTGTCATAGAATTGTAAGGAGGTATACAGACAAATGGCGAAAATTCCGGCATGAACGGTTATGCGATTACTAAAATCTCCAAAACTGTTGCATTACAAATCAATTGTAAATCATCATTTTCCCCGTAGGTTTGCACCCAAAACAAACCATATGAATTTCCCTGCAAATCTCCGCTACACGAAAGATCATGAATGGATCAGCCTGGATGGCAACGTTGCAACCATAGGAATTACTGATTATGCACAAAGAGAACTGGGAGATATAGTATATGTGGAGGTTGACACTATTGGAAAATCCCTGGAAGCCGGAGCAGTATTCGGTACGGTTGAAGCAGTAAAAACTGTATCGGATCTTTTTCTGCCAGTAAGCGGGACAATAACTGAACTCAACCCAGATTTAGCAGGCGCACCCGAATCTGTAAATAATGATCCCTATGGTGCCGGATGGATGGTTAAAATGACCGTTAACAACCCGGCTGATGTAGAAGCATTGCTGGACGCCGCTGCATATGAAGCAATGGTAGGCTAAATCTATTTTTTTTACAGATGCGTATATAGCCAAGATGCAATCATTTTATTGTCATTGTATCTTAACCAATTAATTGAACCTCAACACAACATACAGCGAACAAGAGCTGGTGGACTTGTTGCAGCAACGCAACGAGAAAGCTTTTAGTTATTTGTACGACAATTATTCTGGTGCATTACTGGGTATCGTGAATGCAATTGTAACAGATAAGGAAACAGCTAATGATGTATTGCAAAATGTCTTTATTAATATTTGGCGAAGGATGGAGTCTTATGACCCATCCAAGGGAAGATTATTTACCTGGATGCTGAATATTGCCAGGAATGCAGCTATTGATGAGGTAAGATCCAAAGGATACAACAATTCAAAAAAGAATATTCCTTTGCCGGTAACCAATGAAATAGCAGGTGCAGTAACCGGTGGCGAAATAACTGATGTAGGCCTGAAAAAAGTATTGGGAAACCTTAAAGGTGACCTAAGGGTGCTGGTTGATATGTCCTATTTCCAGGGTTTCACCCACGAAGAAATATCCAAAGCGCTGAACTTACCTTTAGGCACAGTAAAAACAAGGATAAGAAGTGCATTAACTCAATTAAGAACAATGATTAAATAAGTGAACGTACAGGAATACATATCAAGCGGAATTGTAGAAAGCTACGTACTTGGACTTGCTTCAGATGAAGAACGAAAAGAATTTGAGCAACAATGTCAACAATATCCGGAAGTAATGAAGGCAAGGTCTGATTTTGAACTGGCTCTTGAAAAACAGGCTATGCAAAATGCCATTGTACCCGATCCCGCAGTTAAATCAAAAATATGGAACGAGTTAGGCGAAAAGGGAAAAGTAATTCCAATCAATGAACCAGCACCGGTAAGAAAAATGATCTGGGCAAAATATGTTGCAGCAGCTTCTGTTATTCTGCTGATCATTAGTTTATACTGGAATATTTCTCTCTTTAATAAAAACCAGGAACTCAAAAACAATTACGATATAGCAGCGGGAAAGATAAAGGAAATGGAAGATGACATGGAGGTATTGAAAGAAAATCCCAATGTAAAAATGGCTTCTTTGAAAGGTATGGATGCATCTCCCCAATCTTTTGCCACGGTTTACTGGGATACCGCCTCCCATGATGTTTATCTTCTGGCCAATAATCTTCCTGCACCACCGACTGACAAGCAGTACCAGCTTTGGGCATTATTGGATGGCCAACCAATTGATCTCGGTATGCTTGATTATGATGTCAAGCAAAAGAAGCTGCTGATAAGAATGAAAAATGCTCAAAAGGCACAAGCTTTTGCTATTACCCTTGAGAAAAAAGATCGGAGTGATGTATCCAAACCACAGGGTGATATGTATGTAATGGGTAATCTCTGATCAACGCTCATCAATCAATCTGTTCAGTTTAGTATTACGTATTTAATCAGGAATGAACTAAGCTATAGTAGTAGTTTTGGTTCTATAGTTGGTTAAAAAACAAAAGGGCCTCTTTCCAGGGGCTCTTTTGGCATTCGCATCATTACAGTATTATTGCTGATTATTTTTTACATGCTTAAACCGTCAATATTACCAGCTATTGGCTGGATGATTCTTTGTACTATTCTGCTTGTTTTGCCCGGTTCCGCTTTTCCAAAAGAAGACTGGCTGAGTAAGATATGGTTTGACAAATGGGTACATATTGGTTTGTTTGCGGTAATGGTAGTATTGTGGTGTTGGGGATTACAGAAAAAAAAGCAAAAGCAGTATTTACTCGTTCCAGCCGCAGCATTGGTTTACGGCATTGCAATGGAATTTATTCAGCAACACTTTGTGGTGAACAGGTCTTTCGATACAGGGGATATTATTGCGGATGCTATTGGTTGTTTTACAGGTTTTACATTTAGCAGGATGTATATAAAAAAATAAACCCCTGTAGAAACAGGGGTCGCAACCAAAACTAACTGCTTATGAGAAAATTGACTGTTTTTATAATGAGGTCTGTAATTCTAATATTATAACGCAAATTTACTGCCGGTAGTATGATGTTTGCTGTTAATGAAAGTTTAAAAGAACTAATCCGGTATTTCCACTTACTCTTATCTCGTAAAACCTCTTTTTCATCTTGTTATCCTTACGATGCTCAATACTACTTCTTTACACATAACATTCCTGATGTTTTTTAGTTGAACGCTGGAAACACTGGGTCTAATTATACTCAAGTATTGACAATCAGGTGACAAAGAACTAAACAATCATTGGACGATTTACCTGAACATTACTTTCGAAATTTCATGCCAAAAACTCAACATGAAAATAAAAGGCTGATAATGAGGAGTCCTAATTAAAGTGTCAAACAGATTAATTCAAAAAGCCTTTTATCATATCCATCAATCCACCGCTTTGCTGACGGTTTTGAAAGCCATTTTGGGCTTTTTGAGTCAGATTACTGATAATATCTTGCAAATCAAAGCCTCCGCCGGAGCCCGAGGTACCTCCTGTAAATTGGTCCAGTAAGTTTTGTAACGGAGATTCGCTATTCTCCGACTGTCCTGTATTATTTGATTCGCCTCCGGTAAGTGAACCGACCAGACTGTCAAGGGTAGCATTAGGATTCCCGGGATCATTTGTTTGGTTTATCAATCCGCTAAGTGCATTGGGAATAAGGTTGTTAGCCACACTGCTGGCTGAGGCAGGACTCATTTTATATTTATTCACCAGTTTGCTGATGAAGTATCCTATCATCATTGTGACTATGGGATTTTTAACCAGGCCGCCAATTCCAGGACTGCCAGCATTATTTCCACCGCCTTTGAAAAGATCAAGGATATTTTCAAATCCCCCACCCGCCATTACATTTTGAAATCCGTTGGTAATAGTGCTGGTAGCGTCAGCCAACACCTCCTGGTTATACTCATTGGGTACTTCAGGATTATTGACGACTGTTTCCTGCCCAAATTGCTTTACAAGGCTTACTATTTGATCTAACATGATATAATATTTTAGGGTAATAAAATTAATCTATCCCCGAACGGGAATTGATTAATTTTTGATGAGAAAAAAGATAAGAGGGAATCTTAGTTCTGCCTGGTCAGCTTTTCTGCATTTTCGGCGAACTGCAGTGCCTCGATCAGTTCCTGGACATCGCCATTCAGCACTGCATCAAGGTTGTAAAGTGTAAGACCGATCCGGTGATCGGTAACACGGCCCTGCGGAAAATTATAGGTCCTGATTTTGGCGCTTCGATCGCCTGTACTTACGAGGCTCTTCCGGTGACGGGCAATTTCATCTTCCTGTTTTCTTACCTGCTCTTCATATAGCTTGGTACGAAGCATTTGCATCGCTTTTTCCCTATTTCCCAACTGGGATCGTTCGGTTTGACAAACTACTACAGTTCCTGTAGGTATATGTGTCAGCATTACCTTGGTTTCTACCTTATTTACGTTCTGACCACCTGCACCCCCACTTCGGGCTGTCTCCATTTTTACATCAGCCGGATTTAGTTCAAAATCCACTTCTTCTGCTTCAGGCATTACCGCTACTGTAGCTGCAGAAGTATGTACCCTTCCGGAAGCTTCGGTATCAGG
>CAZWIM010000010.1:0-94527 GCA_964634265.1 uncultured Chitinophaga sp.
GTATCTGGAGCTTCGGAAACTCTTATACTATCCATTGTACTACGAGGCCAAAAAAGTTAAGAACTACACGTCAACATTATCATCCCCAAAACTAACGGTATTTATTTTTCTTATTTTATCAATCCCGGAGCATTGGTGGCAAATACCTTAACGGCAATAGCCAGCAAAATTACACCAAAAAATTTTCGCACCGCCATTAATCCGGCTTTTCCCAATACTTTTTCAATAAGATTAAGAGAGCGGATAACAAGGTATATCACGATAAGGTTCACCAGGATAGCCAGCAGGATCATATATTCATTCTTCTCACTTCTTTCGAAAGTGGCTTTTAGTGACATGATGGTGGTAAGCGTACCACTGCCGGCAATTAGTGGAAAAGCTATGGGGACTACTGTTCCGGAGGGAGTGCCCTTTTCGGCTTTGAAAAATTCAATTCCCAGGATCATTTCCAATCCGAGTATGAAAATCACAAAAGAACCTGCCACGGCGAAGGATTTAATATCAACTCCCAGCACATTCAGAAAAGGTTTGCCAATAAAGAAAAATAATACCATCAATACGCCTGAAATGAGTGTCACTTTCAGGGGATGGATATCTCCCATTTTTTGTTTGATGGATATCAGCATGGGGATGGAGCCAACAATATCAATAACGGCGAACAGGGTAAAGGTGAGTGTCAAAAACTCCTGCAGGTGAAATTGCATAACTGTTGGTTTTGTGCAAATGTAGTTATCTGAATATATATTTCTCTTTAAAGAGAGCTAATTCCGTGGCTATTTGCCGGAGACAGTTACTGCAGAGACAGTTCTTGTATTTCTCTTTCATCCATGCTTTTTGTTCTGCCGATAGAACAATGCCATAACATTGGCATTGTTGTATATTTCCCGAATCGCATTCAAGTGTTTTGTTGCAACAGGGGCAGCTTTTAAATTCTATTAGAGGCATGATAGAGTGCCTCATAACTGAAAGCTAACACCAGCTGTCATATTGAATCTTCTTGCATTATAACCCAGCACATCAAAATATTGCTTGTTCGTAATATTTTTCAGCTGAATGAAAGTCCTGATTAATGTACTGAATTTGTATTCCCCATAGAGATCGATGGTAGTATAAGCATCAAGTGTAGCAGGCGAAGCGCCATAGATGAATTCTGCTCTTTTACTGACACTGCGTAACTGCATGCTAACATACAATGATTGATTGAACTGGTATCCGGCATCCAGGTTAAAAGCATGTTTTGGAATGCGATACAGGTTATAGTAGCTGGTATCTTTACCCAAAGCTGTACCCGTTCCATCAAAAGCGGCAGTTGTTTTTCCGTCAGTGAATGTATAGTTGCCATTGATCTTCCAGGGGCCTTTCGTGAAACCTAACTCCAGTTCAGCGCCATAATTGATTTGCCTGCTGGCATTGATGTACCGGCTGGTAAAATCGGAGGGATTGTATGAATAGATAATAGCGTCATTGGTTGTTCTATAGAAGCCGACCAATCTTGTTGTAAAAGCTTTTCCATTTGTTATTTCTGTTCCGGCTTCAGCAATAATTCCTTTTTCCGGGTAGAGATCAGGATTGCCGGCGAAATCATCGAACAGCTGGTAAAGTGTTGGTGTTTTAAAGGCGGAATAGAGATTGGCAAAAATCTTTGTTGCTGTATTTATCCGCCAGGAAGGGTTGAACGTAAATGTGACATTGTTGCCATATTCGGAGTGCTTATTAAAACGGCCTCCCAGTTCTACAGTGAGTTTTTTGTATTTATACACAATGGATGCGTAGGGACTGAGTTGTTTCATCTCTGCATTAAGTTTTGGTGGAGCATATGGCCCGAACGCACCAATGGACCAATACCATTGATCCGTTTTATTCAGACGGTAATCAATGCCGGTCAAAATCTCCCAGTTGGTCAATTGCCAGTTGGCAAATAATTCCCAGTATTGCGTTTTTCCGATATAATTACTCTTTACGTAGTCTACATAGGGACTGCTTTTATGTGATGAATCATCCAGGTAATATCTGCGTATCCAATTATGATGATAATTTAGTCTTACCACACCTTTACTATGCTTATGGTTTAAGCCTGCAACAAATTGTTTATTCTGATTTGCAGCTGTAAAATCTCTTTCATCAGTGAAGGCTGCTGCATCAAGGTCTGTTTTATAATAATTATAGGTGGCGGAAAAATCCGCCGTAATGCTTTTTGACAACGGGAATCCTAGCCTGGCTACTACGGTATGCTGGTTTAAACCATCCTTGTCAAACGTTCCTGATCCTGCTGAATCATACGCAGAAGAAAATCCGTCAGCACTGGTATGGGTATAGTTGAAGCCGTAGCTGGTCTTGTTGTTTCGTCCGTTCAGACCAATATGCTGTTTGAGTGTATTAAAGCTTCCTGCTGTAAAGCTGCCGTTTATTTTTACTCCGTTTTCCCGCTGATAACGGGAGATAATATTTATTGCACCCGCCACTGCATCCGATCCATAAAGTGTGGACTGTCCGCCTTTCAGGATTTCTATTCTTTCAGCCTGATCGGTCAGCATGAAGTTGAGATCAAAATAGTTTGTAATAACAGAGGGATCATTGACGGGTATACCATCTACCAATATCAATACATTTCCTGCTGCAGATCCGCGGATACCGGCAGTCAGGTTAGTGCCTGCATTATTATTGGCACCAACAATGTTAATACCGGCAAGGGTGTTTAATACTTCAGCCAATGTTCTTCCGCTGTTTCTTTCCAGTTGCTGCCGGCTGATTACTGTTATTACTTTGCCGGTCTCTGATTGTTTTCTTTCGTACTTACTGGCCGTAATAACGGCTTCATCCAACTGTGTGGTGTCTTGTTGCGCTTGTAGCTGTGTGCTGATAATGACAGCAGCCAGCACAAAAAAATGTCTTTTCATTGTTCATGAAATTTTGTGTGACTGCTTCCAGGAAATAAAAAAGTAGAAAATAAAAGAATGCCCTTACACTCTTAAATCTTCAAGCCTTTCACCCGAAAGCTGAAAAATGTTTAAGTTGATCTGGCAGGTCTTCTGGCTTAGCCTTTGTTGAAACCTTCCCGTATCGTTTGTTCGAAACAGTGGCTAATCTTCAACAATCATTCCCTCAAAGTACCTCCTTGGGAGGAGTTTGTGGGAGGCTTTACAGCTACGGGGATAGCACCGGATTTTAACCGGTTTCCCTTTTAATCCCGGTCGTCAGCACCGGGAAACCAAATCGGTGCAAAAGTAGGGGGATGCCTGATTTTTGTTGAAAGAGTTATTAACAGTAGTTATTAATTATTAAACCGACGTCAGGATCTTCGACCGCTGACGGGGGTTTGTCTTTCGAAATCAAAATAAAAATCATTACTGGAATAAACTTTGCTATTAATTCCCGGTCTGTGAAAAACGATACCTGCATGAAGCAATTCTAAATCCCACCTGTTTATCAAGCCTCCAACAACCGTCAGCATTTATCTGCTGACTATTTTTCTTTTGTAAACCTATCCCGAGATTCAATTACCAAAGCTGCTGTCATTCATTACACCCGAAAGCATATGCTTTCTTTAAAATGTAAACTATGAACAACAGCCTGATCAACTTTTTAGCTATTTGTTTTTTGACTATTATCTTTTTTGCACCTGTCAGCGCCCAGGTAAATAAACCGAAGTTTGAAATCGGCGCCATGCTGAGCGGTTTCGTATACCAGGGAGATCTGACGCCCAAAAGATTCGGCTCATTTGAAACCACCCGGTTAGGATTTTCCTTATTTGGCAGTTTATTGATAAGCCCATCGTTTGCCTTGCGGGGAAATTTTGCTTATGGCGGCCTTAAGGGAGATGATGCTCTTTATAAATATCCTGCGTACCGTCAACAACGGAATTTTAATTTCCGCACACCCGTTACCGAGTTGAGTTTATTGTTATCATGGGGTCCTTTGGCAGATCAGTTTGATAACCGGAGGATTTCGCCATATTTATTTACTGGTGGTGGTATTAGCTTTTTACGCATCAAACGGGACTGGAGCCAGTTTAATGCCTCACATTTTGGGGAAGAACCTGAGCTTATCGAACGATTAGGAGAAGACCAGGCAGTGACGCCGCCCCGTACCATACCCGTTATACCTGTTGGTGGGGGATTTCGTTACCGACTCACTGAAAGGATTGCCGTGAATATCGAATCTTCTTACCGGTTGCTTTTTACTGATTACCTGGATGGGTTCAGCCGTGCGGCCAACCCTGAGAAAAAAGATAATTATCATACAACATCTGCCGGTGTCAGTTATAGAATGGGAAAAAAAGATATGCTGGGGTGCCCGGTGGTGAAATATTAAGAGAATCAGTTGGATTGTTTCAGCCATTGTACGACAATTCCTGCATAATAATTCCTGTTTGGTGCTGCATTGTAATAACGGCCTGCAGCAGCATTGATATCATTGCCCAGGCTATACTTTTCATTCAGCAGATTGTCAATACCGGCATACAATTTAATGCGAAAAGATCCTTTCTCTCTTTTCTTCCAGCCCAGTTGACAACCTAGTAAGTGGTAAGGTTCGGCTTTGGCGGTATTGGCATCATTCAGGTAAATCGATGATGCGGTGTAGTAGTTAGTATTTAAATAAATTCCCTGGTAAGAATAAACCTCAGCCAGAATAGCAAAAATTGTGGACGGTACAGAGGGAACTGTTTTGCCTGAGAAGTTATCTGTGCCTTTTACAAAATAACCATACCGAAAATGGTTGTAGGTGAAATCAGTGCGGATATTAAATTGTCTGATAATGTTGCCGGGAAAACTCCTTGAATAGTCGGCATGCAGTTCAATGCCTTTTTGTTTTACATCGCCTGCATTAATAAAAAAATCAGCGCCACCTGCATCTCTTCTTTGCACCAGCGCCTCATCCAATTTGAAAAAGAATCCGGTCAAGTCCATTTTTAAACGACTCCTAAGCAGAAAGAAACGAAAATTGGTTTCATAATTCCAGCCTCTTTCTGCTTCCAGGTAAGTACTGATAACACCGGTGGACGGTAATACTTCTGCTACAGTAGGCGGCGAGAAACCTTTTGCTACAGAAGCCAGCCAGTGTATGTTGTCATTTATTTTTTTCATTACTGACAGTCTTGGCGCCAGTTCATTGCGATATGTACGGGATTGTGTTGTAACCGGGTAGCTGCTAAGCCTGGTCAGCTCCAGTTTTGTTTTGGTGACACTAAATCCCCCGATGATGGACCAGTTGTTATTAAACTCAACACTTGCCTGTGAAAATATACTGAGGTTGCTGGTCACTATGTCATCATTTGTCTGTAAGGTATCAGGATTGCCGTTTTTGTTTTTTGAAACCTGTGTATTGAAATAGCCTTGCTGAAATTCGGCCCCTGCGATGATATTCCATTCAGAAAGTGATGTTTTTTTCTTCCAGCTGAAAACAGAACGTCCGCCGAAAGATGGTTCTGTTCTTCTTTCATAATTCCTGATGGCTGAATTTTTAACCTGTGAAAAGCTTCCGTAAATAACAGTGTTATTCTTTACAGAGGGAGAAATAGTAAAACTGTTGCTGATCCCTGCCAGTAAATTCTTTTGAAAAATGGCTGCTTTTGCATTTACCGCACCGGGAAATCCACCTCCTGCGGGCCTGGCCGCTTTAGGATCATTTTTAAATTCGGTCAGCGTCAGTGCCCCTGGAGTCTGGTAATACATATCCGTAAACAATACGGAAGCCGTCAATTCATATTTTTCTTTAGTCAATTTTGTTTGCCAGGTAAAATTATCTCTGCGCATATTGGTTTGCACCCTGTAGCCGTCTGTCTGGTTGTGTGCATAGCTGATATAATTCCTGTTGTCTTTGTTTCCAAATTTGACTGAAGTAAAAATGTTGTGCAGGTTATAGCTGCCGGTATTGTATTCCAGGCTTGCTCCGGGTTGCCAATAACCTTCGAAATTATTCAGCAGTATCAACCCGCCTGTACCTGCTCCATACATACTGCCTGCGGGTCCTTTGGTAATTTCTATCGATGAAAAATTATTCCAGGCAAACTGGTTGAAGTAAGTATTGCCGCCCGGATCGGTAACAGGTATGCCATTCCAGTACACTTTGATATTTCTGACACCGAATGGTGAACGCAAAGAACTTCCCCTGATATTAACCCGGTAACTGCCGGGAGACCTTTCTTCCATTCTGACACCAGCCACAGCATTAAGACCATTTACTAAAGATGCTTTGTTGGAAAAGTCACCGATACTAACCAATAACCTGCTGACGGGTATAGCAGCATAAGTGGCCGGTTTATTCAGCTCAAAAGACCGGATGATGATACTGTCAAGTGTTTTTGTAGTATCCGCTATTTCACTTTGTGCATGGCTGAATAATAGATGCAGAAAAAGGATAAAAAATAAGATGGTCTTCTTCACAGAAACAGGATTTTGATTGGGCTTAAAGGTAGAATCTTTTTCTTGTATCTTCAAGCCATGACATCAAAGAACAAGCTGGGTTTATTTTCTTTAACCATGATTGTAATTGGCCTGGTGATTGGTACAGGTATTTTTCGTACATCAAAAGATGCAGCGGAGGCTGCTTCAACACCCACTGTTTTCTTTGCTGCCTGGATAGTTGCGGGCCTGGTAGCCATTTGCGGAGCATTAACCTATGCTGAAATTGGCAGCCGTTACCCGGTTACAGGCGGATATTATAAAATATTCTCTTATGCATATCATCCTTCCCTTGCATTTGGTATCAATGTTATCATCCTGATCTCCAACGCCGCTTCCTTATCGGGAGTAGCTTTGATAGGCAGCGAGTATATTACCCCATTACTGTTTGGGCCGGGCAGTGTTGAACAATGGAAGCCTTTTATTGCCATGGGAGCAATTATACTCTTTTATGGTGTTAACCTGATGGGACTCCGAATGAGTTCTCAAACGCAGAATGTGCTGATGGTTATTAAAATTGGTATGCTGCTCGTTATTATTTCTTCTTTGTTTTTCACCGGTATACACAGTTCGGCCCCGGTCATTATTGATGAATCAAAAACATCCACTGCAGCTTTGTTGCTTTCATTTGGTGTAGCATTAAAAGCCACTTCATTTACTTATGGCGGGTACCAGCAAACCATCAATTTTGGTGAAGAGGTGGAAAATCCTCAAAAAAATATCCCCAAAGGTATTTTTACCGGTATTATTATAATTATTGGGTTGTATTTGCTGGTCAGCTATGCTTATGTGAAAGTGATCGGCTTTAATGAGCTAAAGAATACATCAGGCATTGCCGCAGTGGTAGCAGAAAAAATGTTTGGCCCTGCGGGGAAATATGGGTCCTCTCTGTTATTATTTCTTGCGGTACTGGCTTATGTAAATGTTTTATTGCTCAGTAATCCCAGGGTAATGTATGCAATGAGTACTGATGGAATACTGCCTTCTGTATTTCAGAAAAAGGATGAAAAAAGGGATGTATTAACGGTAAGCCTGACCGTTTTTGCTGCTGTTTGCGTGGTTGTTTTATTCTTTGCAGACAAGTTCGAAAAGATTCTCAGCTTCACCATTTTTCTTGATTCTATTGGTATGGCAACATCTGCTGCAACTATCTTCATCCTGCGAAAAAGAACCCGGCACCTTGACGGAACAGGTATTTATTCCATGCGATTGTATCCTCTTTTGCCGGTACTCTTTATCATCGCCTATACTTTTGTGGGTGTAATGATAGCTGTAAAAGAACCGAAACTGGCATTAACAGGCATCAGTGTGCTAGCAGGGTTTATCCTTTTATATTTTATAGTGAAAGCGATAAAGCCGGGTCAACAACAAAATTCCTGATATGGATATTTCTCAAATCATTAATGAACTGGGTGAAGACCGTGAACATTATTTTAATGCGGTTGCCCCGCCCATTATACAGACCAGCAATTTTGCTTTCAAAAAAGTAGAAGACCTGAGCAGGGCATTTGAGGATGAAATGGGTGGTTACCTCTACAGCCGCGGCTTAAATCCGACAGTAGATATTCTCCGCAAGAAATTAGCAGCCTTAGACGGGGCGGAGGATTGCCTGGTTTTTAACAACGGCGCTGCTGCTATTTTTGCCGGCATTTTTGCCAATATTAAATCAGGCGATCATATAGTTTCCGTTGCCAATCCATATACCTGGGTGCAGCGGATGTTTGATGTGATATTGCCACGGTTCAATGTGACTGTTACCTATATAGATGGAACTTCCATCGATAACTGGATAGGTGCAACAAAAGAAAATACAAGCTTTTATTACCTGGAATCTCCCAACAGCTGGGATTTTTCATTGCAACCCATCAGGGAAGTGGCGGCTTTTGCAAAGTCAAAAAATATAACCACTCTTATTGATAACAGCTATTGTACGCCATTATACCAGAAGCCTATTGAAATGGGAATTGATATGGCCATGCAAACAGCCACCAAGTATATCGGCGGCCATAGTGATACATTGGGCGGGGTGCTTTGTGGTTCACATGCCATGATGAAAAAAATATTTGACAGCGAATACCTGAATATCGGCAGTGGCATACAACCTTTTAATGCATGGTTAATGATCCGTGGCCTTAGAACACTTCCGGCAAGAATTGAACGGGTTACAAAAAGTACTGCTGCAGTCGTTGCTTATGTGAAGCAGCATCCAAAGGTTGAATCCATCATTTTTCCATTTGATGAAAGTTTTTCTCAGTTTTCCCTTGCAAAAGAACAAATGAAAGCAGCCTGTGGTCTGTTTACTTTTATCCTAAAGACAGACAAAAGGGACAAGATTGTACAATTTTGTGAATCACTGCGCCATATCATGATGGCCGTAAGCTGGGGCGGGCATGAAAGCCTGGTGATACCCAAATGTGCCGGCATTGAGCCGGAGGATTTTGACCCGGCCAACAAAGAGCACCGGTATATCCGGATGTATGTGGGACTGGAAGATCCGCAGTACCTTATTGCTGACCTTGAGCAGGCATTCAACAGTATTTAACTGCCTTCTGTAAAAAATCATAAATCCGCCTCGGTATTCATACTATTTTTGCAGCCTATGAAAAGGAGCTTCATGCTGGCTTTCACATTGATGATGTTTGTTTTATCATCCGGCCAGGAAAAATGGGATATCAGGAGGTGCGTTGAACATGCTATCAAAAACAATATTTCTGTCAGGCAAACAGATTTGCAAAGCCGCTTTTCTGCATTAACCTATCAGCAGAATAAATCATCCCAGTTGCCTACCCTGAATTTTGGAAGCAGTGCCGGTTATCGACTGGGACGGTCTGAAAACCCCACTACCGGTGTACTGGAGGATAATAATTTCTTTAATCTCGGAATGCAGTTACAATCGCAGGTAACTATTTTCAACTGGTTTTCCCGCAAAAACACCATCGAGGCCAGCCGTTTAAGTTGGGAAGCTGATAAAGAACAACTTAAAAAATCACAGGATGATATTGCCTTGAATGTGGCGGTGGCCTACCTGCAGATACTACTGGCAAAAGAACAGGTTAATATTGCTAAAGTGCAGGTGGCCCAAACTTCTACCCAACTGGAGACAACGAGGAAAAGAGTAGAAGCCGGTGTTTTACCCGAATTGAATGCTGCAGAACTGGAAGCCCAGTTGGCAAGGGATAGTTCAAGTCTTGTTTCCGCTGAAGCATCTGTGCAGCAATTTTTATTGCAAATGAAAGCCCTGCTGAATTTAGATGCAGGAACCGTTTTTGATATTGAAACACCTCCTGTATCACTGATACCCATCGAAGCGCTGGCTGACTTGCAACCTGATGCTGTATATGCGTTGGCTATTGGTGCCATGCCCCAGCAAAAAGTGAACCTGTTGCGCATACAATCTGCACAGAAATCTGTTGCTGCTGCTAGGGCAGCTTTATATCCTACGATATCTGCTTTTGGAAGCCTGAGTACGAATGCCATTTCATTCAAGAAACCTATTTACGAACAAATACTGAACGGGTATGCGCCAACTGGCGCCCGGGCCAATGCAGGAGGAGGAACATTTTATCCTGTTGAAGTTCCGGATTTTATTGACGGCAGTAATGTAGTGGGATATTTTAAGCCGGGCAGTTTTCCCCGGCAATTCAGCAACAACTTTGGCCAGAGTATAGGCATTGGCCTGAATGTGCCCATTTTTAACGGCAGGTCTGCCCGGACTGCGTGGGAGCGGTCTAAATTGACTGTTCAGCAATGGCAGTTGCAAAAAGAACAGGGTGATATGCAGTTGAAGCAGGATATATATAAAGCATATACTGATGCTACTGCTGCTATACAAAAATTCAATGCGGATAAAAAAGCGGTACAAACTGCTGAAAAGGCATACGAATTTGCCAATAAAAGATATGCCCTGAATTTGTTATCAACCTACGACCTGGTGAACAGCCAGAATAATGTGCTGCGGGCAAAGATCCAGGCGTTGTATTCGCAGTTTGATTATGTTTTTAAAATGAAACTGCTTGAGTTTTACAGGGGACAGGGCTTAAAACTTTAAATCATTTCAGATCATGAATAAGAAATTAAAATGGACATTGATTATAGCCGGGGGCCTTGCAGCTGTTTTTGTTATTGCTAAAGCAATGGGAAGCCGTGGCAGCAGTACGGAGAAAGTAGCTACGGAAAAAGCGGCTAAGCGAACAATTATTGAAACAGTGAATGCCAGCGGAAAAATCTATCCTGAAGTGGAAGTCAAGATCAGCCCGGATATTTCCGGGGAGGTTACAGAGTTAAATGTGGAAGAAGGAGATAGTGTAAAAAAAGGCCAGATACTGGCCCGTATCTATGCAGATATTTATGCATTGCAGAGAGACGAAGCAGCATCCAGGGTTAATCAATCCAGTGCCACTGTGGATAACAGCCAGGCTGCATTGGAATCATTAAGGGCAAATATGGAGCTGGCGCAGCAAACTTTTGACCGCTATAAAAAATTGTATGATGATAAAGTGATTTCAAAAGCAGAACTGGAACAATATGAAACAACGCTTCGTTCGGCCAAAGCAAATTATACGGCAGCACAACAAAATATCAAAAGCCTGAAAGCGGGGGTTCAAAGTACACAGGTTGGTCTAAGCCGGGCCAATAAAGACTTAAGCAGAACGGTGCTCACAGCGCCGATGGATGGTGTAATTTCTTCGCTCAAGATCAAAAAAGGAGAAAGGGTGGCCGGTAACAGCTTTAATATCGGCACAGAAATGATGACAGTGGCCGATATGGCTGTATTGGAAATAAGGGTGGATGTGGGAGAAAATGATATTGTAAAAATCAATATCGGGGACTCTGCTGATGTGGAAGTAGATGCTTACAATAACCGGAAATTCAAAGGAGTGGTGACTAAAATTGCCAGTAGTACCAAAACATCGGCAGCTTCACTAACATCTAATGATGTGACGAATTATGAAGTAAGAATACGGTTGGACAAATCGTCTTACCAGGACCTGGCTTCCAAAACATTTCCTTTCCGTCCCGGCATGAATGCCAGTGCTGATATTAAAACCAAAAGAGTGGATAATGTACTGGCTGTTCCTATTGGGGCAGTAGGTGCAAGGGTAAAAGGAAGTGACAAGAGTATGGCGGATAAACAAAAGGAAGAGAAAGACAAGCAGGGCGCTGATGCAGATGTGACTGTGGAGGCGGGTGGTGGTGATGAACTGGAGGAGGTGGTTTTTGTTTTACAGAAAGACGGAACAGTAAAGAAAGCAGTTGTAAAAACAGGCATACAGGATATTAACTATATCGAAGTGCTCAGTGGTTTAAATGCGGGAGACGAAGTTGTGTCTGCACCTTACAATGCTATCAGCAAAACATTGAAAGACGGAGCCAAAGTAAAAGTGGTAGCAAAAGAAAAGTTGTTTGAGAAGTAGTGAAAAAAAATACTTAATGTCACAACCCTGCCCAACAAGGTGCAGGGTTTGTTTTTTCTATAATCTACCTTGCATTACCTTTATCGGGAATAAAATTCTGGCAGAATGGCTTTGCAATTCGGTATTATAGGCAACGGAAGCTGGGCTACGGCGCTGGCAAAGATTCTTACCGATAACCGGCATCCCATAAATTGGTGGATACGCAATACCGAATCAATAACCTATTTCAAAAAAAACCATCATAATCCCCATTACCTCCGAACAGCGGGGTTTGATATCTCCCTGCTGAATATGTCTGCTTCAGTAAAAGAAATAGTGAATCAATCCAATGTAATTATTGTGGCGGTTCCATCTGCATATGCAGAAGATGCTTTGAAAGAGTTATCGCCTGGCGACTGGGCAGGAAAGAAAGTGATCTCTGCTATCAAGGGCCTGTTGCCTGAAAAAAATATTTTACTCAATTATTACCTGCAAGAACAATTCAATGTGCCGCTGGAAAATTATTTTGCGGTATTAGGTCCTTGTCATGCAGAAGAAGTAGCCGCAGAAAAATTATCGTACCTCACCTTCTCCGGAGTTGACACCGAAACTGCTTCAGCCCTTGCTGCACATTTCAATACTGCTTATATTAATACCATTGTTAATCATGATATACTGGGTGTGCAGTATGCAGCTGTATTGAAAAATATCTATGCGCTGGGTGCAGGTATAGCTCATGGATTGGATTACGGTGATAATTTTCTTAGTGTTTATATAGCCAATGCAGCTGATGAAATGGCCGGCTTTTTGAAACAATTCGGTGCTGAGCATATAACAGTTGGTGATCATGAAGGTGAAGACCCGGTCACCCATCGCAAAACACCCAATTATGCAGCTTCTGTTTACCTGGGTGATCTGCTGGTTACCTGTTATTCTCTTTACAGCCGCAACCGTACTTTCGGTAACATGATTGGTAAAGGTTATTCAGTTCAGTCAGCACAGCTTGAGATGAACATGGTGGCAGAAGGTCATAATGCCGCCCGTTGTATCTATAATATCAATCGGGAAGTGAACGCAGCGATTCCTATTGCCGAAACTATTTACCAGATACTCTGGGAAAATGTTAAACCGTCTGAAGGGTTTAAACGCATCGAGCAGACGCTTGTCTGACCCGTAAACAGACCCTATGCCACTCTCGTACCATGGATTTGCGCCTTCGGCTATTTTGATAATGGTAGCTTGTCTCATTATCAGGCAGGTGTACATCTATAGCCGCCAGCGATCGATAAAGCGATGAATAATTTTTTCTGTTTTTGGAGAAGGAAGTAAAATTTTAACTTCACTGTACTTAAACAGAAGATTCATGATCCAGTTTTTCCAGGTTTTGTTCTTGATTGCTGCCGTAGTGCTTATTGTTTTAAATGTGCTAGATTATAATAAATGGGCTGAAAGCCGGAAGGAAGGGGCTACCAAACCCTACCCGATTAAGTGGTTCAACTTTATCCTTACTTCATTGGTGGCGGTGGGCTGTGTGTTGAATATTATTGTGGCGTGGATCAGGAAAGGTTAAAAGAACAAATCAGCCGCTATACCATCTGCCAGCAATTTTCCTTCTCTTGTCAAAAGGAGTTGTTTGTTTTTCTGTTTAATTAAAGCGGTGTCCTGGTATCGTTTACTTTTTTGAAGAATGCTGTCTGCTTCGTCCCTGGTTAGTTTTTCTAAGTCAATGCCCTCTGTAGTGCGTAAAGCTGTCATAATATATTCATTCACTTGCTGTGTGTGTGTAAGCTCTTCTTTTTCAGAAGGAATTTTTCCTTCCCGGATGGATTCAATATAAATATTGTTATTGGCGATATTCCATTGCCTTGATTTACCATCAAAGGAATGTGCCGATGGGCCAATACCAAGATATTTTTTGCCACTCCAGTAAGAAGAGTTATGCCTGCTTCTACAACCGGGCCGGGCAAAGTTGGATATCTCGTAATGTTCATAGCCGGCTTTTTCCATCCATTCCATCAAGAGGAGAAATTGCTCTGATTGTTTATCAGGGTTCACATTTTCTTTCCTTTTTTGTCGTATCAGTTTATCCAGTGGTGTTTTTGGTTCTACTGTTAATGCATAGCAGGAGAGGTGTGGAATATTCAATGCTATGGCAGTTTCCACATTTTGTTTCCATTTTTCATTGGTCAGTCCCGGAGTGCCGTAAATGAGGTCAATAGTGATGTTATCGAAATATTTTTTTGCCAGCAGCAAATTATCTCTTGCCTGTTGCGCATTATGTGCCCTGTTCATCCATTGAAGGTCTTCTTCAAAAAAACTTTGTATGCCGATACTGAGGCGGTTGATACCAGCTTCCATCCAGCCAATTAGTTTCTCTTCTGTAATATCATCGGGATTGGCTTCCAATGTTATTTCAGCATTGTCTGTCACTACGAAATAACGTCTTACCTGATCTAAAATCAATATTACATCTTCAATATTCAATAACGAAGGTGTGCCGCCTCCGAAATAAATGGTTTCTACTGTTTCGTTGAGCAGGTAATCCTTTTGCAGCGTTATTTCTTGTATCAATGCCTTCACCAGGTCATCTTTATAATACAAAGAAGTAGTGAAATGAAAATTACAGTAATGGCATTTTTTACGGCAGAAAGGAATATGGATATAAATGCCCGCCAAGCTTTTTGTTATTAATTGAATAATTTAGTGACTTATAAAATATCCGGGCGAAAAGCCAGATGCTGAAAACAAGACTGCAAATATCGGTGTTCATCCTGCTTCTGGCGGCCAATTCCCTTTTTGGACAGAACAAATACCAGTTAGTGATCAAAGGGGCAGATAGTTTGTCGGCCAGCACCATACCCAAACTGGGACTTACAACCACCTTTAATTCTTCCATAGGTATTACAGAGTATGTGTACAACCTTGTATCAAACCTCCAGACAAAAGGGTATGTAACCGCATCGGTGGACAGCCTGCAGACCAAAGGTGATACCACTTTCATACAATTGTACACCGGCAGTCTCTATCGCTGGGCACAACTTAACGCTGACGGGATTGATTCAAAGTTGCTGGATGCGGTGGGTTGGCGACCTAAAATGTTTGACAACAAACCAATGGATTTTTTGCAGGTACAAACCTGGCAGGAACGGTTCCTTAGTCAACTTGAAAATACAGGCTATCCTTTTGCCAAAGTGTACTTAGACAGTTTTCAACTGGATGATGATAAGGTATCAGCTTTACTGAAAATCAACAAAGGCCCTTTATACAAAATCGACAGCATACGATTGTATGGCAATGCAAAAATTTCCAATAATTACCTGCAACGTTATTTAGACATTCCCAATGGAAGTATTTACAGCAAGGAAAAACTGCTGCGCATTAATAAGAAGATTAGGGAGCTTACCTATGTGGAGGAAGAAAAACCAGCTGATCTTACCATGCTTGGTACCGGTTCGGTTTTAAATATGTACCTGAAGCAAAAGAAAAGCAGCCAGGTAAATATTCTTATCGGTTTTCTACCCAACAATGATCAGCTGGCCTCCAAAAGAATGCTGATCACCGGTGAAGGTAATCTCAACCTGAAAAATGCACTGGGTTCCGGCGAAACCATCGGGTTGAATTTCCAGGCCTTACAGGTAGAATCACAACGGCTCAATTTTTTATACCAGCATCCTTATTTATTCCGTTCGCCATTCGGACTTGATTTTGCCTTTGATATGTTTCGTAAGGACAGCTCATTTGTGAATGTAAACTTCCAGATCGGTGCACAATATGTGCTGAGTACTCACCAGGCAGGTAAAGTTTTTTTTCAGCGGTTTTCCACTATAGTCAACCAGGGTGGGGTTAACGGACCACAAGTGATACAAACCCGGCGATTGCCTGCTGCAGCCGATGTAAGTTCTATGGCGGCAGGTGTAGATTATGAGTTCAATAATACTGATTACCGTTTCAACCCGAGAAAAGGCAATGATATAAGGGTCATCACTTCAGTCGGTACCAAGAAGATCAAAAAAAATAATGAGGTACTGGATTTAAAAGATCCCGGTGACCCAAGCTTTGATTTTGACCGTTTGTATGATACGGTAAAACTTAAAACCTACCAGTTTCGCCTTCGGCTAACAGCAGCGAGGTATTTTCCATTGGGCAACCAGCGCAGCACTATAAAGACGGCCTTAAACGGTGGTTTTTTTCAGAGCGGCAATATATTCCGCAATGAATTGTTCCAGATTGGCGGTTATAAACTGTTGCGTGGTTTTGATGAAGAGAGCCAGTACCTTTCTCAGTTTGCCGTGGCTACTGTGGAATACCGTTATTTAGTGGGGCAAAATTCTTTCTTCTTCGTATTGGCTGACGGCGGCTGGGGCCGTGATGCAAGCCGCGGGCAGCAATTGGATTATACTTATTTCGGCACCGGTCTGGGGTTAGCTTTCGAAACAAAAGCAGGGATTTTTAATATTGCCTGGGCGATTGGTAAACGAAATGATACAGAATTCAACCTGCGGCAGTCGAAAGTTCATTTTGGGTTTGTGAACTATTTCTGATCTTAAAAAATACCACGAAAGTAGTATTGACTTTAAGACTTGCAGGGGTTATTTTCATATTAGATATTAACCAAAACCTTATAGTATGAAAAAGAAGCTGCCCCCACCCCGTTTATTTGTTAGTTTATTTTCGATCTTGTTTCTTTTCAATATTTCTTGTAAAAAAGTGCCGTTTGAGAAAGAAGCAGAAAGTGCTAATAAGGAGATAATTACCTGGGGAAATATAAGAGTGCCTGACAACTTTTTCAAAACAACTGTTATTCCCGGTGTTGCATCCGACACTTCTGTTAATACTAATACACCTGACTCAGGTTCACCTGATATGAATAATGGGGATGATCCAATAATACTGGGTCAGCAATTAAACAACCCGTATACAATTGCTAATATGCAGCAGGCCTACCTGTTGCTTTATGGAAGTACAACGCCAGCGCCTGTTACCCATTTATATGTCAGGCTCAGGCCTTCAAATCCCGATCAACTTGAGCAATTGATTGACGATACTACTTTGGAGCTACAGGACTATCCCATGGATTATCAGGTGTTGCAGGATGGCGACTATTATCAGGATCCTTCTTTGGGTGTAGAAGATATTGGCTGGCTTTATACAGTAGTATTACCAGGATATACACCGCCCTCAGGTATTCAATATGAAATTTTGCAGCAGCTACACATACCACCTAACGATGATTTGCTGCTTGAGAGTATGGCAGAAAGCCTGGTAGGAGGCGCTTCTTATGAGGACACCGTATTTTATGATTACAGGTATATTAACAGAACTGATACCCTTTCAGATACATTAATTGTTCCCAATCGTTTGCCACTGCCTTGTGAACTTGACCCCTGTGCAGCAGGTTGCCCAATGTGGGGTACACCAGAATGTGGCGGTGGAGGAGGTGGTGGTACGACTTATAACCCACAAATACCAAGGGGACAGATCAGGGTACAGGATATTAGAACCTGTAACAA
Source organism: uncultured Chitinophaga sp. (assembly GCA_964634265.1). Classification (GTDB taxonomy): domain Bacteria; phylum Bacteroidota; class Bacteroidia; order Chitinophagales; family Chitinophagaceae; genus JJ008. The sequence continues at coordinate 17,305 of CAZWIM010000010.1, forward strand.
CCCAAGCACTATTTCTAACGTACCTTTAAGACAGGCAAGGATTGTCTGCAAAAGATGGTTCAAAATTTGGAAGGGATACACAAATAACCAGGGTCTGTTTACCGCCGGCAGAAAGTTTAAAAACAAAGTAAAGGTGATTGTAAAAACGGAAAATAATAATGCAAGGACAGGTAAAGTTCGGGGCGCAAGGGTTTGGCAGATATTGTTCCCGGTAAAAAAAAGGATAGGTGTATTTGACCAAGTGGCCATGGCAAATGTGAATTATATTTTTACAAAACCTACACCCACCGGAGCTTATGATAAAGGACTGGCAGAGTGGGTAGCAGTGACAACACACAATAGTGTACTGGAATTTGGTCAATATGCCCAAGAAAACGGGATCAATATTAATATTCCGCCTTCCCGGCTGAACATTATTGTCACTAACTGGGGGTTTCAAAGGGGAGCTGGCGCAGCGCCGATGTGGAAAAAATGTAACTACACCGGTAGCGATCTTACGCCAATACAGGCATTTGTCCACTATTTTATAGTAGAACCTGCTATTATTGCTTCAGGAACGGGGTTATTGGTACAAGTTTTAAAAAACAGGCTGGATGTAATAGTCGGGTATGCAGCAAATAATGCAGATTATGAATGCAGGCTAACTTCAGCCAATATTAAAGAAATAGCCTATCATGAACTGGGGCATGCTTCTCATTATTCACAGGTCGGGTGCGATTTCTGGCAGGTATATCGAACCCGCATTTCCAATGAACTTTCCTTTGGCAATCCGGTTACCCGTCCTTATGGCAATGGTACAGAAACGAATGCAGGTATAGTAGCCATAGGAGAAATGTGGGGTAATCATATAGGCTACACCTTCACTAACAGGCATTATGGCAATGGTGGTGTTTTCGGTAATTTTCCAACTGGATTTACCGCAAGAATGCAAGGTATTGACTGGGGAAACGAACCAGGAGGATTAAATTGTTATTTAAGAGCTATTGAGAATTTTGATCCAAATTTTTACAGTGAAATTTTTAGCCCATGGCCTTGGATACCAGAAGGTATTTGTTACGATTTATTTGATTCTTCATTTGAAATATTTCCAATAATTGATAATGTTTCTGGGTATACGACTTCCCAATGTTTTAGTGCTTTACAATCAGATATAAGAACAGTTTCGGATTTCAAAAATAGACTACTTCAACTAAATAATAACAATCAACAATTTCAAGTAAATGCCTTATTTGATGAGTACAATTATTAATTTTTTAAAAATTGGGATTTTAATATTTAGCTGCCAATTTCTTCTTTCATCAGGATGTAATAAGGATGATACTAAGCCTTGTTGGTCTGGAGGATATAGTTTCTCAATTACTTCAGAATGGATGCCGCAAAAGGAAATTTATAACATTGCGGATACAATAACACTATTATCTACATTCTCAAAAACCTTAACAGATCAGATAAATACATCCTTAATTATTGATTACAGTAATTCAGTTGGTATTGGCGGAGGAATTACTATTTATAAACTAGATACAATTCTACATCAGCCACAGGATGCAGCATATGAGTTCGAATATTTTACAGTAAAAGGAAGCATCAGTGATTCGGAAACAAAGCCTTTGAGAATTAAAAATATACTTTATAAAGAATTATCTTCAGAATATAGTTTACATATAAGACTTCGTCCTAAAGAGAAAGGTATTTATGCGATTTATATTTCGAATTTAGGCAGCCAGGGTTTGCTTGGGCAAAATTGTACAAATGCTGAATTTAATAATATACTAACAAATACAAATAAGAACCTAAGCTTATTTGAGTATGCTATGGGTCGACCGCCTGCTTCACAATATGAAATTGATCGATTATATTGTTTTCGGGTTCAGTAACAAATACTATCAATTTGAAAAGTTTCAAAAAACATGTGATTAATAGTAAGATAGATTATAGATTAACGTCTTGTGCAATCTGATGTGAGAAGCATAGAGGAATTTAGAGAAAGATTATTACAACAAAATGGAAATAATCAGCAAACAGACGTAAGACTTCTTTTTCAACAATATGTAGATGATCTTTATTCTGCTGGTATAGTTGGTAAGAATTGTACAAATGCTAAATTCAAAATGAAAGTAACAAATACTGACAAACATATTTTTCTATTTACACAAGCTATTGGCACAACTCCTTCGGTTGCAAGACAGGAAAGAATGTACGTTTTTAGGGTTTTGTGAAGTTAGGCTGACAATAACCTTTTTGTGGTATTTATTTTTCAAATTTAACATGCTAATATTTTAGGATATTAGTCGAGGTGCCTAGGGTAGGGATACAATCTCTTTAATTCAATATTTTTGCGCCACAACATCACTGATTGAGAAGCTTCATCATTTTAGTTTTTTATTTTTTATCGTTTTCCGCAGCGGGGCAACTACCGGCGGATTCATCTTTGCAACTTTCACCGGATTCACTACTGCAAATTGACAGTACTGCCACCCCGGATACTATTGCTGTATCAATTCCCATGGAAGATTCTGTTTCCCGTAAGCCTGGTAATGATTCTGCATGGTTTCTTACAAATGATATCATCAGTAATCAAGCAAAGCTCACTAAATTGATACTTGACCAACATCCTTATTTTGATTTTACAACAAAGGCTGCTGCGCCACCGCTTTCTGATAAAAGAGTTGTGCAGGGCAAGGAATTGCTGTTTTACCTGCTGGTATTTCTGCTGATCGTATTTGCGGTTTTGCGAAAGCTTTTTCCCAAGTATTTCAGCGACCTGTTCCGGTTGTTCTTTCGCACCACCCTGAAGCAGCGGCAGATAAGGGAACAACTGATGCAAACACCACTACCGTCCCTGATGCTGAATGGTTTCTTTGTGATCAGTGCCGGTTTATACATCAGTTTTTTGTTGAAGCATTTTGCTGTCAGTCCTGTAGAAGATTTCTGGCTCATGTTTTTTTATGCATCCATCGGCTTGTCCATAGCGTATTTCGTCAAGTTTATCGGTCTGAAAGTTTCAGGTTGGCTGTTCAATATGAGTGAGGCTGCTGATTCTTATGTTTTCATTGTTTTTATCATCAACAAGATGATAGGCATCTTACTGCTTCCTTTTTTAGTAGTTCTGGCTTTTGCTGTTGGGAATGTGTACACGGTGGGGCTTACCCTGTCATGGTGCCTGCTGGGGGGCCTTTTGATATACAGGCTTATTTTGTCTTTTGGAGCTGTCCGTAATCAGGTCAGGGTCAACCTTTTTCATTTTTTTCTTTATCTCTGTGCTTTTGAAATTGCCCCTCTATTACTGGTTTACAAGGGCTTGCTATTGTATTTCGGTATAACTACTTAACTTTGCAGCCAACTTTAGCCGAACCGAAAATGACTAAAACAGGGGTTAATAAGGCCGATGTGCAGGCCAAAGCGATAAAAAAAATCCTGATTACCCAACCGAGACCCGACAGTGAAAAGTCGCCGTACTTTGAATTGGGCCGGAAGTTTAATGTGGTACTGGATTTTTATCCATTCATTAAACTGGAGGGCATTCCTGCCCGTGATTTCCGCAAGCAAAAAATTGAAATACAGAACTATACCGGTATTATTTTCACCAGCCGGAATGCTATTGATCATTTCTTCCGGATGTGCGAGGAAATGAAGGTGAATATATCACAGGATACCAAGTATTTCTGTATTACGGAAGCTGTAGCGCTTTACCTGCAAAAGTTTATTCTTTACCGCAAAAGAAAAGTGTTTTACGGGGCAGATGGCACTAACAAAAGCATGTTTGATGTCATCAACAAGCACAAGGCCAATGAGAAATTCCTGTATGTATGTTCAGAAAACCAGCAGGATAATGAAATTGTAAACTGGCTGAAAGCCAATAACTGCGAATTCACCCTTGCCTTCATGTACCGCAGTGTCAGCAGTGATGTAAAAGAGATTTTGCAGAAGAATGAATATGATGTTATCTGTTTCTTCACACCCAGTGGTGTAAAAAGCCTGTTTGATAACATTCCTAAGTACAAACAAAACGGTACGGTGATTGGCGCTTTTGGCAATAATACTTCCAAGGCTATTGAAGATGCCGGACTGAAGCTGGAAATAAAAGCCCCCCAACCACAGGCTCCCAGTATGGTAGCAGCTTTGGAACAATTTCTTGCCGCAGCGACCAGGAAGAAATAATTCTACAAAAGAACTGATACGAAAAAGAGTACTTTGACAGTACTCTTTTTTATTTTTTGCCACTAACTAGTGCGACATTTACATTCTTTTCCATTATGGCAAAGCATACTAATCAACTGGTCAACGAATCAAGTCCTTACCTGCTGCAACATGCCCACAATCCAGTTAACTGGTATCCATGGAGTGATGAGGCTTTACAAAAAGCAAAAGAAGAAAATAAGCCGATACTTGTGAGTATTGGGTATGCTGCCTGCCATTGGTGTCATGTGATGGAAAGGGAGAGTTTTGAAGATGAGGCTACTGCTGCCATCATGAACGATCATTTTGTCAATATAAAAATCGACAGGGAAGAACGTCCGGACCTTGATCATATTTACATGGATGCGGTACAGGCTATGACGGGAAGCGGGGGATGGCCTTTGAATGTTTTTTTGACTCCCGATGCCAAGCCTTTTTACGGAGGAACTTATTTCCCTCCCCAACGGGCTTTTAACCGACCCTCCTGGCAGGAGACTTTGTATGGGGTAATACAGGCATTTCGGGAAAGGAGACATGAAATAGATGCTCAGGCTGAAAACCTTACCGAACACTTAGCCCAATCAAACGCTTTTGGTTTAAAGAAGTCAAGTGAGGATGAATTGTTCTCAATGGAAAATGTCCATGCCATTTTTCAAAATATCATGAAAAATGCTGACAGGCAATGGGGAGGTTTTGGTAAGGCACCCAAGTTTCCGCAAAGTTTTACAATTCAGTTTTTACTTCGCTACTATTACCATACCGGTAATGAAGAAGCCGTAACCCAGGCATTGCTCAGTCTTGATAAAATGATCGAGGGTGGTATTTATGACCAGTTAGGCGGTGGCTTTGCCCGTTATTCAACCGATACTGAGTGGCTCGCCCCTCATTTTGAAAAGATGCTGTACGATAATGCCTTGCTGTTATCAGTTTTGAGCGAAGCTTTTCAATTGACAGGAAAACAACGTTACGAGGAGGTGATAAGAGAGATAATGGAATTTCTGAAGCGGGAAATGCTCCATACGTCAGGTGGTTTTTATTCAGCCCTGGATGCGGACAGTGAAGGAGTGGAAGGTAAATTCTATACCTGGTCAAAAGATGAAATTGAACAAATACTTGGTGAGGATGCGGGTATTTTCTGTGATTATTATGATGTGACAACAGGAGGTAACTGGGAGCATACTAACATTCTGTGGGTTAGGAAATCATCAGTAAACTTTGCTGCCGAAAAAGGAATCTCTGAGGAGGAGCTGTTAAAGACTTTGGATCGCTGCAAAGAAAAACTGATGCTGGTGCGGAGTAAACGAATCAGACCTTTGCTGGATGACAAGATTATCCTTGGCTGGAATGCATTAATGAACACTGCCTGCAGTAAAGCCTACGCTGCTACCGGTGTAGAGAATTACCGGCAACTGGCGATTGAAAACATGAACTTTTTGCTTCAACATTTTACAGCAAACAACACCAATGAGCTTCATCATACCTGGAAAAATAACCAGGCGAAGTACCCGGCCTTCCTGGATGATTATGCATTTCTGATAGAGGCGTTATTGTATTTGCAGGAAATAACAGGCGACACTAAGTGGATTGACAGCGCAAAATCAGTGATGGAGTATGTTATCACTCATTTCAGTGAACAGGAAACTGGTTTTTTCTATTATACAAAGTCAGGTCAAAAGGATGTAATTGTAAGGAAAAAAGAAGTATATGACGGGGCTGTTCCTTCCGGTAATTCGGTGATGGCTAAAAATCTCTGGCAGCTTTCTATACTCTTTGATAAGCCAGAATGGCGGCAAAGAAGCACTGATATGACTGCTTCATTAGGAAATGCGATCGTTCGTTATCCTACTTCGTTTGGTAACTGGGCTGGAGTTTTACTGGAATTTGTAACCGGTATCAATGAAATTGCCATTATTGGGGAGGAGGCCGATCAGTTGCGAAGCCAGGTATTGCAAGAATATATTCCTCAGCGGGTTATCATGTCAACTTCCTCAGCAGCCAAAGACTATCCCTTACTGGCCGGAAAACCTGTGAGTGATAAAACTTCTATTTACCTCTGTCGTAGTTACACCTGCCAGCATCCCGTATTTTCCGTAAATGAGCTTATGTTGCTGATAAACAAGAACAAAAACCAGCAATAATTTTTTTGTTAATACAATAAATCAAGGTTGGATACCGTTAGAAAATTTACCCCGTAAAAGACGCTTTGTATTGAAAAAAATAAATTTTAACGTTGTGTCAGAAAACAGGTCAAAACATTATATTTGCCCAATACCCCTTAAGTGTATGAAAATGAAAAACCTTTACTACGCCCTGTACGCAGCCGCATGCATGACTTTGCTGGCCAGTTGCGGTATCCTGGGAAAGAAGAATGGAAAAGGAAAAGGCGGAAGCCTGCCGAATGATGGCCAGGTGCATGGTGTTGCCCCGGGTAACAAGTACAGCCTCCCCAAACCTCCGGGAATGGTGTTTGTGCCCCAGGGTACTTTCCATATGGGTCCCAGTGATGAGGATCCTGCATATGCCTTTAGTGCCCGTAACCGTTCTGTATCTATCAGTGGCTTCTGGATGGATGCTACTGAAATTACCAATAATGAATATCGCCAGTTTGTTCAGTGGGTTCGTGACTCAGTGGTAGCCCGTAAAATGGGTTATGTAAAAGCGGGTGCCGACGGTAATGAGTATGTGGACTGGAAGAAAATGCAAACCATGAAGTGGAGCGATCCTAAAGTAATGGAACAGCTGAGCAGCACAGATATCATCCTCCCCCCGGATGACAGGATCTTTGGTAAAAAAGAAATTGACCCTTCTAAAATTATTTATCACTCTGAAGTATTTGATCTGAAAGAGGCTGCCAAAAGAGAAAATGCCGGCAAGCCCCGTTCAAAGTTCATTGTAAAGAAGGATACGCCTATTTATCCGGACACATTGTGCTGGATCCGTGATTTCTCCTATTCCTACAATGAGCCGATGACCAAGCGTTATTTCTCTCACCCCGCATTTGGTAATTATCCTGTTGTGGGTGTAAGCTGGAAGCAGGCTACTGCTTTCTGCGAATGGAGAACCCATTTATTAAATTCATACCTTGATTCCAAGAAGAGAACACAGGAATCAGACTTCCGCCTGCCAACCGAAGCACAGTGGGAATATGCAGCCCGTGGCGGACGTTCACAGTCCATGTTCCCCTGGGGTAACTATTACCTGCGTAATAAGAAAGGATGTTTGATGGCCAATTTCAAACCCGGCCGTGGTAACTATCCTGAAGATGGAGGATTCTATACTGTTCGTGCTGATGCTTACTGGCCTAATGATTACGGTCTGTATTGCATGTCAGGTAACGTAGCGGAGTGGACTTCTTCTATATATTATGAAGGTCGTAATAACTTCCAGCATGATATGAACCCTGATGTTCGTTGGAACGCAAAGGATGATGATCCTCCCCTGATGAAGCGTAAGATCATCCGCGGCGGCAGCTGGAAAGATGTAGGTTATTACCTGCAGACAGGTACGAGTACTTACGAGTATCAGGATACAACCAAATCTTATATCGGCTTCCGTTGTGTAATTGACTTACCGGCAGCTCCTGCAAAAGGTCGCAAAAAATAATTTGTTCAGCTATTAACAATAAAATTCTTGAGAGGGCAGTTTACATACCTGTCCTCTCTTCTTTGTCACTTCAAACTTTCAACTTAAAACCACTTTAAAAAATCCAATTTATGGCAGCAGCAATTCCATCTAAGGTTAGCAAATGGGTAGACGTAGGCGTATCATTCGGTGCCTCTATCGTAATTCTAGGTGCCCTTTTTAAAATTGTACACCACCCTTTAGCCGATACATTTTTGTGGTTCGGTCTGGTAACCGAAGCCGTCATTTTTGCTATTTACGGTATTTTATATGCTGTATATCCACCTATCAAGGATGCTACGCATGATGAGGAGCAGTTCTCTGTTGCCGGCGCTAAATCCAGGGCAGCCTTTGGTGCTATGGATAAAATGCTTGCAGAAGCAGACATAACTCCTGATACAATGCGCCGCCTTGGCGATGGTTTCAAGCAATTGAACACTACTGTTTCTGGTATGAATAATATTGGCGATACAATTGCTGCTACTTCTGAATTTACGGCTAAAACAAGGGAAGTAACCGGTCAGTTGGATAAAGTAAAAGATGCCTATACTACTGCTGCGTCATCTGTAGGTGCATTTAACACCGCTACTGAAGGAGCTAAAGTATTCCATGAGCAGATACAGGTGCTTACGAAAAACCTTTCTTCTTTGAATACAATTTATGAACTGGAGTTGCAGGAAAGTAATAACCACCTGAAGGCCCTGAATGCATTCTATGGTAAACTTTCTGAAACATCTTCTGCCATGCTTAACAGCGCTGAGGATGCCAAGAGAGTTCAGGAGCAGATCGGTAACCTGGCTACCAACCTGGGTCGCCTGAACAATATCTATGGTAACATGCTTACTGCTATGCAGGGTCGCAACTAAGGAGCTGTAACTAAAGAAGATTTAAAAGAGTCATCATTCATAATCCAATTTAAACCTAAATAGTCATGGCTTTACCTAAAGAGCCCCGGCAGAAGATGATCAATATTATGTACTTGGTGCTGACAGCCCTGTTGGCACTCAACGTATCATCTGAGATCCTCAATGCCTTTAAAACGGTGAACCGCAGTTTGGAAAGCACCAATACTACTGTAAATAAATCAACAGAGACAATCATTAACTCTTTGAAAGAAAAGGCAACAAAGGCTGAAACAGCAGAACGGGCCAATTATTGGTTGCCCAAAGCTGAAAAAGTTGTTGAGTTTTCTAAAAAGGTATATGATTTTATAGCTACGTTAAAAGGAAAGATCCTCACAGAAGCAGGAGGAAGTACTACAGATCCCAACAAATCATTCAAAGAGGATAACCTTGATGTAGTAACAAGAATAATGATTAAAGAAGGCAAAGGAAACGAGTTAAAAAAGTTACTGGAGGATTATACAAAGAATATCAAAGGCATTGATCCCAAGATTGACAGTGCTTTCAAAACTGCTTTCGTTGATTTATCCAATCCTCCAGGCCGTGATGGCAAGACAAAAGCATGGGACATTGCTTATTTCAATATGGTACCTACTGTGGCTGGTTTGACCATTCTCAGTAAGTTCCAGAATGATATTAAAACTGCTGAGAATAAAGTAGTTGCCTTCTGTCATAACGAAGTGGGAAGTGTAGAAGTAATTTTCGACTCCTATGCCGCCATTGTTGGTCAGAATTCTAATTACCTGATGCCCGGCCAGGAACTTGAAATAAAAGCTGGTGTCGGAGCGTTTAGTAAGGCAGCGAAACCTACTATCAGCATTGGTGGTACAGTAGTACCTATCGGTGAAGAAGGATTTGCCCTGTATAAAACTCAGGCAGGTGGTGTGGGAAGCAGGAGTGTTCCGGTTAAAATTGTTTATTTCAACCAGACAACCGGTAAAGAGGAAGTAAAAGAAGTAAATGTAGAGTATACTGTAGGTTCTGCTAATGCGTCTATTGCATTGGACAAAATGAATGTTCTTTACATAGGTGTTGATAATCCCGTTAGTATTTCTGCCAGTGGTGGTGGTGATGACAAAGTGCAGGCAACCATTTCTGGTGGCGGTGGCTCATTGACCAGGGTTGGAAACGGAAAATATGTGGCAAGAGTTTCCCAGCAGAGCGATGATTGCAAAATCACAGTAACTGTTGATGGTAAGGTAATGGGAGTTGCACAGTTCCGTGTTCGTCAAATACCGGGTGCAGTCGCAACAGTAGGTGGTTTTCAAAGTGGTGAAAACATTCCTGCCGGAACCTTCAGGGCTCAGGGTGGTGTTGCCGCATGGATTAAAGACTTTCCTTTTGACCTGAAATATACTGTGACACAGTTTACAATCAGTACTGACAGTGATGATGGAGATATTGTGGAAGCAGTATGTACCGGTAATGCATTCAGCCCTAAGGCTCAGCAGATCATCAGGGATCAGGTTAAAGCCGGTAAAACCGTCTATATTGACAATATCCGTGTACTGGGTGAAGATGGTCAGAATAAGAAAGTGCCGTCATTGGTTTATTATATCAAGTAAATGTGATACATATGAAAATGAATCTTATTAAAGCAGGTGTGTGTTTGGTATTGGTGGCCGGATTCTATGCTGATGCTGATGCACAGCGTCAGCCGAGAAGGAGAACAAATAATCCTACCAACCAGCAGCCCCAGGGTAATGAGCAGCAGAATAATAACAATACTGCTCCTCCAACCTATAATCCTGCAGTAAGTGTTCCCATCACCTACGATACTTCAGGTGCTGCTACAGGTGCACCCAAGCCTTCCTTACGTAATGATAATGCATTTGATAAGGGAAGTTTGACAGCCCGTACACCACTGCCATATGAGCATCTCCGCTGGGATGATGCCCTTTTTGCAGAGAAAGTATGGCGGGAGCTGGATTTGAGAGAAAAAATGAACCAAACATTTCGTTACCAGGCCCAGGATGATAATGGCAGCCAGATCTTCCTCGATATTCTGCTGAAAGCGGTTAAAAAAGGTGACGTAACCGCATGGACTGATGACAGGTTCACAACTCCTCTCTCAATGGATGAGCTGAATCAGAAGGTTGCTGGTGGTTATGATACCGCAGACCGGGTGGATATCAACGATCCCAGTAAGATTGTTGCCAGGGTTGTTACCTTAAAAACTTTCGATCCTAATAGTGTTGTCAAGCTAAGGATAAAGGAAGAATGGGTATTTGACCGTGAATCAAGTCGTATGTTTTGCCGTATTTTAGGTATAGCACCTGTTCAGACTGTTTTCGCTGAAAACGGCAAAGAAAGAGGTCAGACAGTTATGTTCTGGATTTACTATCCTGATTTAAGGGCCACTTTAGCAAAATACGAGGTATATAACCCTAAAAACATGGGTCAAAGCCGGATGACCTGGGAAGAACTTTTTGAAAGTCGTATGTTCAGCAGTTATATCCTGAAATCAACGATGGACAATGCTGCCAATAAAAATATCAGGCAGTACATAAAAGATCCTATCCTGGCACTGCTGGAAGGTGATAATATCAAAGAAAAGATCTTCAATTTCGAGCAAGATCTCTGGTCTTATTAACAGCAAAAATTAATGCGATTTTAATATCAAAGGCTCCTGTAAAGGAGCCTTTCTTGTTGTGTAACATTTTCAGAATTAAAGACTAAAAAAACTTTCAAAAATCGTAAAAGTCCTATAGGATAATTGGATAAAAGTTGTATTTTCGTTACGGTTTTTCATAGGATATTGGATTTTAAAAACGGGGCTGAATTTCTATTCTGGCCCCATTTTTTTTGCTATTCACTGAATTCGCCTGATGATCATGCTTTTCCAAACTATTATGTGTCTGTTTGTTTGAAAAAATACCTGGTAATAGTATCTGCTTTTGCCTTTCCTACCAATTTTTCAAGTTTTTCTGTGCCGGCTTCTTTAATTTTTTTCACTGATTTAAACTCTTTTAGTAATAAATCAGCAGTGGCTTTTCCAATACCCGTAATATCCTCCAGCTCATTTTTAAAAGTTCCTTTGCTCCTTTTCTGACGATGAAAGGTGATGCCAAAGCGATGTACCTCATCCCTAATGCGACGTATAAACTTAAGGCTTTCGCTGTTATAAGGCAGTTTCAGGGATTCTATATCACCGGTAAAAAAGATCTCTTCTACATTTTTTGCCAGACCTACAAAAGTGATGGAACTGGTCAGACCCAATTCATTGGCTGCTTCTAATGCGGCTCCCAGCTGACCTTTTCCCCCATCAATGATAACCAATTGCGGGAGAGGTTGGTTTTCTTCTGCCAGTCTTTTGTACCTTCTGTATACTGCTTCCTTCATGGTGGCAAAATCGTTAATGCCTTCTACAGTTTTTACATTGAAGTGGCGATAGTCTTTTTTGCTTGCTTCACCATATTTAAAACAAACCATGGCTGATACCGGATAACTGCCCTGAAAATTTGAGTTGTCAAAACATTCAATATGTACCGGTAAATCCTGTAATTGAAGATCGGCCTGCAATTGCTCTAATAAAGCCATTTTTTCCTTTCCTTTCACATTCAGTTGAAGCCTGGCTTTGTTCTTTATCTCTTCAATAAAATGAGTTACGTTTTTTTCAGAAAGTTCCAGTAATTTCTTTCTGTCACCGCCTTTAGGTACGGTTATAATGGTATTTTCCTGGGGGTAATCAATAGGAAAGGGTACGATTATCTCACTAGCATCACTATTGAAAGTGGTTCTGACCTGGGCAATGGTATATAACAGAATTTCTTCCGGTGATTCATCCAGATGTGTTTCAACCTTTCCGGTGTGTGTCTGGATGATGCTGCCATTTCTAACCATCAGGTAATTAAAACAGGCGATATCTTTTTGTTGGCTGTCGGGCCGGCTGACTTTTTGAATGGTAAATACATCAACGTTACCGGTACGGGCATTAGCTACTACAGAACGGGATTGATAACTTTCAAGGAACTCAATTTTCTTTTTTGCTAAGGCCGCTTTTTCAAATTCAAGACCTTCGGCTAATGACTTCATTTCTTTTTTATAGTGTCGTATTACCGGTGAAAGATTGCCCCGCAGCAGGTTCTTTAACTGGGCCAGGCCCTCCTGATAATCAGCCGGGGTTTGCAAACCTTCACAGGGGCCTTTGCAATTTCCAAGATGATACTCAAGGCAAACTTTAAATTTTCCCTTCCTGATATTACTCTCTGACAAATTGAGGGAGCAGGTCCTTAGTTGAATTGTTTGCTTTATAAACTCCAGCAGCTCTCTTACTTTTTTTACAGAGGTGTATGGGCCCAGGTATTCTGATCCATCATCAATTTTTTTCCTGGTAAGAAATACCCGTGGAAACGCTTCTTTTTTTATAACCAGGAAGGGATATGTCTTATCGTCTTTCAGGTTGATATTAAAGCGGGGTTGAAATTCCTTTATCAGGCTGTTTTCAAGTAAAAATGCATCCTGCTCCGAGTTTACGATGGTATATTCGATCCTCGCAATCCGTTTTACTAATTCATGTGTCTTATAGGTTGTGAACGTTTTATTGAAATAAGAGCTTACCCTTTTTCTCAGGTGTTTTGCTTTACCTACATACAGTAATTCTCCAGAAGAATCAAAGTATTTATAGATGCCCGGCTCTTTTGGTATAGAAGGAGCTATATGTTCAAATTCCTGCTGTGTCATTCTTGCTTGGGCTCATTCCAGCTTACTTTAAGTATTGTTATTTTCTCGGGCATTCCTGGCTTTTGCCTTGTAGTTACTACCTGGAAGCTTTTATCTATTTGCCAGAGCATTTTCTTTTGTAAAAAACTATCCTTGTTGCTGATCTCCCTGAGCACAATGATATTGCTTACTTTATCCCCGGCCGCTTCGCTTGGGGTAACCAGTAGTTCCTGTTTCTTTACCTCTTCCTTATCAGGGTTTAGGGGGGTGTAGGTGATAACAACCCTATTGAGCGACTCATCATAACGAGCCTGTTCTTCCTTGTATTTTTTTGCCACTTTAGGATCAGACAGGTCGGGAATATCCAAAAAATCTTTGGCTACTGATGCAAATTCTTCCCTGGGGATATAAATAGTATCTGAAGGCAAACTATCAACCGTCGTTATTTTAATAATCGGGTACAATGAAGTATCCACATGTTCTACCTGTTTTTTGATCAATGAAACAATAGAAACATATTTCTTGTCAGGTTCTTTTTCTTTTGGTTTACAACCTTCAACCAGATAACTTATTATCAAGAGAAGCAGTGAACTATATTTCATCATTCAAAATTAACTGAAACAGCATTTATGTACTGACCATGTGGTTTGGAAAAGCAAAAAATAAAATCCCGCACCAAAGGAACGGGATTTTACCAAGCAGGGCAGTTAGTACTGGTTTTATTTGAGCATGAGGCCCAATTTTAAACCAAAATCAAAAAGGTGTTCTTTGATTGGATATTTATCTATAAAACTGGAAAATACCTGGTAACGAACATTCGGGCCAATTCTCCAATCCAGTTTACCGGTTGAATAGCCGGCAAATACTTCAAAGCCGGTATTCAGGTTCCATTTACGGGTAAGAGAAGGAACTTCTGCATAATTTTTAAAGTCCGCAGATAGCAAATAAGCCCTGTTCCCGAGAATATAAGTGGGTTGTATAGTTCCGGCTATACCAACAGATGTTTTTTTACTTCCGGAGAGTTTTAGTTCAAGGCCGATTGGAGCAGAACCTGAAACGTACATGTTGTGTAACCAGTTAGCTTTATATCCGCCAATATTGCGATAGTTGGTAATAGTAGAAACCGTGTTTGTACCACCGGCATTATTGGCTAGTGCAATCGTGGCTACTTCTCCGTCATGGTTGTATGCCCGTATGTCATACTTGCTTACATTGAATTGAAGCCCCGCAGTTATCCTTAATCTTTTTGATACCGGGTAACCCGTAACAACCCCTAATTGCAAACCAATATCCGGTTTATGGGTAACAATGCTGTTGATGTCGGAAAATGAGTAAGAATAATTGGTCGGAGTTCCCAGGGTGGTTCGGGCAGCTTCCAGGAATGTTCTGTTTTCTTTCAGCTTACGATACGATATGGTTGGGGTTATATAAACCTGCCAGGAAAGCTTCTTACGGGATTTTTTATACTTATATGAATTGACTACGCTTTCGATTGTATAAGGGCTGGATTCTTTTCTTTCAGTTGCTATACTCTTTTCAGCCTCAGCTGTTACTTCTTTCTTTTCTACGATATTGTCAATAACGGTGGTGTTAGTTTCCGGCTGTATGGATGCTAGAGGCGGAGTTGGTTTGACAAGCGCCTTTTTCGTTTGTAAAGCAGGCGATGTTTTCTTCAATATTTCTGTATTTTTCTGTACCGACAGGTGCTGAATATTTACCACTGCGGCTTTTAGATTGATTTCCGGTATAGCTTCCAATGTCAATGTTTCAACCTGCCCTTCAAGTTCTGCGGCCGCTCCGGAAATTAATTGCTGCTGATCAGCCACGAGACTGGCTTGTAATTTATCAGGTCGTTGGTTTGTGCTATTGTTAACAGCAGGTTTCTGTGGGGTAATGATGATGGTATTTGAAGTAGTTTGTTTGGCAAGTACATCATTTGTTTTTGTTACGGGAGCCTTATCTGCCAATTGTTGTTTTTTGCCTGCATTGTTCAGCATGACAGTAGTAACTGTTGCAGTAGAAAGGAGCAACAAAGCCAGCCCGATTCCGTACCAGCGACGACGTGTATGCAGGGAGTGGTGGATGCCTTCCCAAACTTTTTCTGATGGGAACATCCTGTATTGGTCAGCATTTTGTTTTAGAAAATGCTCAAAATCTCTATTGTTATACCTCCTATCCATAACCAGTCAGTAGTTTAGGGTACGTTTAAATCTTTTTATCGCTGGCTAACGGCGGCAAGCCAATCAGCTTCAGGTCTGGGTTTTGATAAAATTCGTTTACGGATCAAAATATCTTCCAGCATTGCCTTGGCCCTTGTGTACTGGCTGCGGCTGGTGCTTTCTTCAATATCCAGCATATTGGCTATTTCCCGGTGGCTGTATCCTTCCACAGCATAAAGATTAAGAACTGTCCGGTAGCCTATCGGCAGTAACCGTATACATTCCACCACTTGCTTGGCCTGAATAATAGCCGGTACACTCTCTTCCCGTATCTGCACCCCGGTGGCATGAATGATATCTACACTTTCATTGAACTTTTTATTCTTTTTGAGGATGTTGATGCATGTATGAACCACTATTCTCCTGATCCATCCCTCAAAAGCACCCCTGTTTTCAAACGTATGTATCTGTAAAAAGACCTTGATAAATCCTTCCTGAAGCATATCCTCTGCATCCTCCCTGTTCTGTGCAAAACGATAACACACGGCCAGCATTTTAGGACTGTACCGGTTGTACAATTCCCTCTGGGCAGTGGCATCGTTTTTTAAACATCCTTTTATTATGGCTTCCTCGGTCATAAATACCCTTTGGTTGCCTGTAAAATAGACAATTTTTGGGTACAAATGCTGCACAGAAGTGTAAAAATTGAGATTAGTGAGCAAATAAAAGGGGTGAAAGTCAATACTTTCACCCCTTTGAGAATGGTATTTTTTTTTACCAGTTTGCCCTAACGGCAATAATAAAGTTTCTGCCCGGGGCGGAAAAGCCCGAAGCAAAGTACCGGTAGTTTCTGTCAAAAATATTTTCTATTCCCAATTGCAGTTCCAGGGTTTTTGTAATGGTATAGTTACCCCTCCAGTTAACTGTGATCCAGGACGGCATGCCGTCAGGGGTAGCATACTGACCGTTATCTTCTCCATCAGGATTATAGTCCTTAATTTTTTTCCACCCGTTAAACAAGCAAAACAATTCTGTACTAAGCTTTTTTCCGGTATAAGTAATAGCCGTTTTACCAAAAACAGGCGGCACATGATCCAGTGGTTTCTTACCACCCTTATCATCTACATATCTGCCAAAGGTCTGACTGATAGTGTTATCCCAGCCCACTTTGGAGCTGAAAATAATTTTCATTCTTGCATTTAATCCTCTTACGTATGCTTTATTTACATTCTGATTGGCAAAAACGGCTGACCTTACTCCATTGTAAACAATGGAGTCCAATCCGTTTAGTGTGAAAGGGGCCAATGCAATGGCATTCCGGAAAAGTGTGTAGAACGCTGTCATTTCAAAGCGGGCTATTCCGGGAACCGTATAAGTTAAGCCGAAATCGAAATTGTAAGTGTATTCGGGTCCTATTTCGCTATTAGGAATAATAACTCTTTTACTGGCAGTATTAGATTCAAATACTCTTGCCACATCATCTATGTTGGGTGATCTGAATCCTGATGAGATATTACCTGTAAGCCTGAATTCATTAACCGGCATATATACTAATCCCAGGTTTCCGGTTACAGCGAAAGGTGTTTGTTTAATGTCGGTCACAGGCAGGTTAAAAAAGGAATTATCAACAATGGTAGAATGAAGGCTTACGTATTGAAACCTGACGCCATCATTTACTATCAGTTTTCCCGATTTCAGTTTGAGAAGGTGCTGAACATACAGGCCCATGAAGTTCATTTTGTTTTTTCCATCCGGATAGCGGGTATCCAGCTTGGTAACAGTTCCTGTTGTGAGGTTTGTACGATCCGCTACTGATTTAACGTCATTAAACTGTCCGTCAATCCCCATGTTCAGCTCATTTTGTCCCCAGCTTTTACGGCCGTCAATATTAAATGCGGCTACCTGAATATGTTCCCGTCTGCTGTCGAACCGGTCATAACGGCGGTATTCTCTTTGCTGCCTGCTTTCTTTCACATCCTGGTAATTCAGGTTTACTTTCAGGTTGTCAAGGAATCCGGCTTTTACGACATTCAATTCGTAAGCACCCAATATTCTTTTTTGCGGTCCATAATACCATTCTGCCCATCGAAGGGTGGTACCTGTGCTGCCGCCAAAATTTCTTACATCCTGAAGACGGTCATATCTTGGTACATCTGTAGAGTTGGAGTACTGCAGGTTAAGGCTATGTGATACTTTTTCGTTTTGCTGAAAAAGAAATTTGTTGGTTATATCCCACTGCTTGTAGCCGGAAAATTTCTGTATCCTGTCGTCATTATTGACCAGCACATAATCTACGCCGCCGACTGTTTCAATATAGCGGGACCTTCGGCCAAAATCAGGGTATTTTTTGGGGTAATTACTGCCCATTTTTGTGTCGCCAAAGTCACTATAAGTAAACGAACTGAGCCAGCCCAATTTTTTGCCACCTACACTTACATCTGCATGACCGGTTTTTTCTTCATTTGCAGTGCTATACCGTATAAAAGCCGATCCTTTTACCAATGATTTTTCAGTGGCGGTGAGTTGTGGTGATTTAGTTCGAAAATGAATTACCCCGCCCAGCGCATCACTGCCATATATCGTAGATGACGGGCCGTAAAGCACTTCCACCCGTTCCAGCATATTCTGGTCTACTGTAATGGCATTTTGCAGGTGTCCTGCCCTGTAAACCGCATTGTTCATTCTCACCCCATCCACGACCAGCAGCACCCGGCTCGCTTCGAATCCCCTTAAAACCGGGCTGCTGCCACCCTGTTGACTTTTTTGTACAAATACATTACCTGTATTTATCAGCAGGTCGCCGGTATTTTGTGCGTTGAACCGGGAAATTGTTCTTGCGGTAACTACATCAATTTTTTGTGCCAGGTTCTTTTTCTTTTCAACGAATTTATTTGAGTAAACTACTATTTCATCCAGATTTTTTTCTTGTGTTGTATCCTCTTGTGCATGCAGGCATATAGACATATACAGCAATGCCAACAGCAATGCAATATTTCTCATAAATTGAATTTGATGATAAAAATTGGTTCTGATAAGTGTTATGCTATCATCATGTTTTGCGGAGGAGGTGTCAATATGGTCAATACAGGTTGTGACCAGGGGTGAAGTAGTAACATTTTTTCTTCAGTACATAAAATTAAACCTGGTATATTATTATCATCAGAATGATGATAGACCACCATTATGAGTGCGAAAAGATTAGAAAGCAGGCTTTGCTGAGTGGACCGGTGTTTTTCCATGCTGTTGTCAACATTCTTCTTCAATGCTGTTTCTTCCTCATCATATAGTCCATGAAATACTAATTTACCTTTTGTTTTTTCTGCCTTCTTTATGTCGAACATTTTACCATCCACAAAAATCTCTTTACCTGGCTTTATCCAAACAACTTTGTCTTCGTCCAGTACAATGGTATGTAAAAGGGATTTCTCCATCCTCTCTTTCATTCCATGTCGTATCTGTTGTTTTCTGAGGATGACAGTAAGTGAGAAGACAAGCGGTAGCATCCCAAGAAGGATGAAAAAAAGGCTAATTATTTTACGTTGGTTGGTTTTCACAGAAATTATGATCCTTAAAAGTAACACTATTTCTTGCGAACAAGGCTATCTATCGGGTAACGGGCTTTCATTGTATCCATTACAGATTGGGCCCATCCCGTCAGTTTTGCTTTTTCTTCATCGGTCAGTTTCGCATCCTTGTGTGTCCAGGTATAGGAATTTAAGGGCATCTCGCCTTCTTTTACCATTTCTATAGTTTCTTCCATTTTGTGGTATTGGTAACGAAGTGGGCGGTTGGTATATTCATCATAATTGATATGCTTTTTACCGTCTTTCACATGTTTTTCCAGCCACCAATGTACGGGTTGCAGGTTAGCATACCAGGGATAACGGGTATTATTGGAATGACAATCATTACAGGCATTGGCCAGTATCGTTTTTACATCTTCAGGTATATTGTAGTTGTTGCCAATATAGTTTGGCTGAGGGCCTTCACTTTTATTTTTCTTTGGATGTATAAACTGGATAACGATCAATCCTGCCAGTAGTACCAATAGGATTTTTTTGATCATATAATGCTGGTTGTATTGGTTTAAAATTAATTAAAAAGAATATTCCCGGTCATTTCTGATGGAACAGGAAGTTCCATCATTGTTAAAATAGTTGGTGCAATATCACCTAATTTACCGGGCTTAATGGTTCCCCGCCAGTCTTTATCAATAATGAAAAAGGGAACCAGGTTTAGCGTATGTGCTGTGTTAGGAGATCCGTCTTCATTTATCATGTAATCTGAGTTACCATGATCAGCCGTAAGGAATATTGTATAACCATTTTCTAAACCGGCGGTTACAATTTGTTCAACGCATTTGTCAACTGTTTCCACCGCCTTGATGGCAGCTTGCCACACACCGGTATGTCCTACCATATCCGCATTGGCATAGTTGAGACATATAAAATCTGCGGTTTTATTTTTTATCTCTGGTAGCAAGGCTTCAGTGACCTCGTAAGCACTCATCTCCGGTTGAAGATCATAGGTGGCTACTTTAGGAGAAGGTATCATGATCCTTTTTTCACCTTCGAAGGGTACTTCACGGCCACCGCTGAAGAAAAAGCTTACATGCGGGTATTTTTCTGTTTCCGCTATGCGTATCTGCTTCAGGCCATGTTGTTCCAGAATTTGCCCCAGGGTATTGTTGAGGTTGTCTGTTTCAAAGATGACATTTACATTTTTGAATGTGTTATCGTATTCTGTCATGGTAGTATAGTGCAATGACAGCTTATACATTCCAAACTCAGCAAAGTCGGATTGGGTTAGCACCTGGGTAATTTCACGGCAACGGTCGGTACGGAAATTAAAACAGATAACTACATCACCGTTTTTTATGGTGCTTAAGGGGTTTTGTCCTTCATCTACGATTACTGTCGGTTTAATGAATTCATCAGTGATGTTATTGTTGTATGAGTTTTCTACGGCCTGAATAGCATCGGTTGCTTTTTCACCATTTCCATTTACCAGGGCATCATAAGCAAGTTTCACTCGTTCCCATCTTTTATCTCTGTCCATAGCGTAGTAGCGGCCGCTTACAGTGGCAATTTTTCCAACGGAATTGTTCAGATGTTCCTGCAGCTCTTTTATGAAGCCCAGTCCGCTTTTGGGATCACAGTCACGGCCATCAGTAAATGCATGTATGAATACATCGTTTAATCCTTCTGCTTTACATACGTCTGTTAAGGCCTTCAGGTGATTGATATGAGAATGTACGCCTCCGTTACTTACCAGCCCTAATAAGTGAAGAGATTTTTGGTTGTCTATTGCATACCGGATGGCATTAAGCAATACACTGTTTTTGGCAAATGAGCCATCTCTTACAGCTACATTTATCCGCTGCAATTCCTGGTAAACAACTCTGCCGGCACCTAAATTAAGATGACCTACTTCAGAATTTCCCATCTGACCTTCAGGAAGACCCACTGCCTCCCCGCAGGTTACCAGAGTGCTATTAGGATATGTGCTGTAAAGCGACCGGGTAAAGGGAACATTAGCATTTTGGATAGCATCTGCTGAGGCAACTTTTCCCAATCCCCAGCCGTCCATGATGACGAGTATGACTTTTTTCTTTGACATTTTATTAATTCAGGCTTTTTCGTAGAAATACATTCAATTTTAAGGTAACAAGGCCAGTCTGCACCCTGTAAAACTACACCCTAATCTGCTAACTGCCATCCGAAAACCGCAAAAAACGGTTGGTTTTTAGTACTTTAGTACCTGTTGAAGACTCCACTTTACTGTGGCATGTTTTTAGATTAAACACCTGTGAAAAACATTTGTTATGAAACCAATTTTTACATCACTGCTGTTGGGTACCATCTTATTACTGTCATCCTTTACCGTCCAAAGAGGTGGTATAGATGAGGTTATCAATGCATTAAAATCAGGTAATGCAGGCCAACTTGCCAGTTATTTTGATGATAATGTTGAGCTGTCTTTACCCGATAAAAGTGATAGTTATAGTAAAGCCCAGGCACAATTGATAGTGAAAGACTTTTTTAGCAACAACGGTGTAAAGGGGTTTGAATTAAAACATAAGGGAGATGGCCCAAACGGACATTTCTGCATAGGCACATTACAAACTAATGCCGGTAATTTCCGCACCAATGTACTGATGAAGATGAAGGGTGGAAAAGAAGTAATAAAAGAAATCAGGTTCCAGGCAATTGAATAATTTTTCTATTCAAATATTGGATAGCCCCGGTTGCATAGCCGGGGCTTCTTTATTTTTGCTGCATGAGTATTGATACAGCATTACAACACCTGATAGATGAAGCATTGAAAGAAGATGTAGGAGATGGTGATCATTCTACTTTAGCCAGTATTTCTCCGGAGACAAAAGGCAAGGCAGTTTTAAAGATCAAACAGGATGGGATCCTTGCCGGGATTGCAGTGGCTCAAAAAATTTTCACTTATAAGCAAGCCGATGTAAAATTTGTTTCTTTTAAAAATGATGGTGATGAAATGAAATATGGAGAAAAGGCCTTTGAAGTAGAGGCGTTGGTGCATACCATTTTAATGTGTGAACGAGTGGTGCTGAACTGCATGCAACGTATGAGCGGCATCGCCACATTAACTAAACATTACACAGATAAACTAAAGGGTTATAAAACCCGGTTGCTGGACACAAGGAAAACCACTCCCAATTTTCGGTTGCTGGAAAAAGAAGCGGTGAAGATCGGAGGAGGCGTTAATCACCGGTTTGGCTTATATGATATGATCATGCTAAAAGACAATCATATTGATTATTGCGGTGGGTTGGAGAAGGCTATTGAGAAAGCAGCAACCTATGTAAGGGAAGTTAAACCAGGATTGAAAATAGAAGTAGAAACAAGAAGCCTGGATGATGTAAAGAAAGTCATGAGTGTGGGAAAAGGAAGGGTGTTCCGTATTATGCTGGATAATTTCACACCGGAGCAAGTTCATGAAGCAGTAAAAATCATAGGAGACGAGTTTGAAACGGAAGCCAGCGGGGGAATAAACCTGGACAATATTGAGGCGTATGCACAGGCAGGTGTTGACTTTGTTAGTGTGGGTGCATTGATACACCAGGCAAGGAGTTTGGACCTTAGTTTAAAGGCTGTGATTATTTGATAATTGGTTAATAAATACTGATGAGCAAAAAAAATAAACCTGATACAAGAGGATTTGTTTACAGCACCGATCCAAACTTTTCCTTTGAACCCGAACAGGAAAATACTAAAACACTTTTGCCTGCGCAGCAAAAGCTTCGTGTAAAACTGGATTCTAAAAACCGCGGGGGCAAGACAGTTACTTTAGTGGATGGTTTTGTTGGCAAAGAGGCTGATCTTGAAGACCTGGGAAAAAAGCTCAAATCATTTTGCGGAACAGGTGGTTCAGCCAAAGACGGTGAAATCATTGTACAAGGTGATCAGAGGGACAAAGTGCTGCAATGGTTGCTAAAGAATGGGTACTCTCAAACAAAAAAATCCGGATAGCCAATGTGGTTTTATTGGTTCATTTTCTTTGGACCTGTTACAATTATTTACCTTGCCATCATAATAGTAAATATTTTCTATTTATCAATGAGCATTAAGCAACTCATTAACGCAGGCTTTAAAGATCCTGTTTCCCGGAAAGCATTTTTATCCTCTTTGTTGGCATGCTTTGTTGTGGTTGGCGTTTCCAGTTATGCTTACTTCAGGTGGGTGTGGTTTTGGTAGAAAAGCATTTATTTCATTTCGCTTAATTCTTTTTCGAGGGTTTTTGTGTCATATCCCATTTTCTTTTTAAGTGCGATAGCCTTTTCTTGCCAACGTATTGCTTCGGGTTTATTATTGGTTTTGTACAGCAGCAAGGCGTAAACATTCATAGCTGTAAAGGTTTCATTAAAAGCAATGGCCTTTTCCGACCATTTCAATGCTTTTGACAGATAGTCTGGACTGTCTGTGATTTCCAGAAACGTTCTTGCAACTCCTGTTAATTCGCTGCTGAATTTCCCTGATTCGGAAGCAAACATTATTTGCTTTCTTATTACAACGGTAGAATCTCCCTTTTTTATTTTGGTGCCGGTTTGATTTTGGGCCATTTTATTCATGTTTGCCGTGTCATTTTTTTTGACAGAGTCAACAGAAATAGTCATATAATAGGTGTCATAATAATTGGTGGCTAGCTGAAGATATTTATCGTTATTGTTTACTCCTTTATAATAATCAAGAAGAAAACTATCGTATGTTTTTTTGGCTTTGCCATTATCGGTAGGATACATTTTCATTGCAAAATCTGCAACCCGGAGTGCATAAGATTCGTTTTTATCAGCAATTGCTTTTCGCATTGATTTATATGCAATAGATGACCTGACATTTGGCTTAAAAGGATATTGGTAATTATATTTTCTTTTTTCAACAGCTAAGTAAAAGTCTTCAATCTTCTGATAAGCAATGCTTTCAAAGATTGGCGTCATTAGTATAATAAAAACAAAAATTCTTTTAGACGATAAAGAGTCTGCAGGTATTAATGTTACATACTCATCAAGTAGTTTATCGGTATCTAACTGAAGATTTTTTCTTGCTGTCATATACATTTCCAGGAAGTCCAGATTGCGGTTTCCTTTTTTATACATTTCCTCGAGGTTTTTCATCCTGAGGCCTTCACCTGCTTTTGTAAGTGCTTTTTCAGCTTCTTCTTCGTAGCTTTTTGACATTGTTGTGCTCTTGGCGTAAGTATGTACCAACGAACCATCTGAGGCGACAAATAGTGAACCAAAGCTCATGTTGGTTTTATTGAAAAGGGCTGCTACTTTTTGACGGTCAGGATGGTTACTTGTAATTTTCAGACAAATAAAATATTGGTTCATCTTTTCTCCCAGTTTTACATCTGAAAAAGCTTTGTCTGCTACTTCATTACATTGTGTACATGTTGCAGATTCAAATTGAATAAAAATCAGGGTTCCTTTGGTTGCAGATTCTTTGAGTGCTTCATCAAAAGATATATTACTGAAACTTACCTGTGCGTTGGATTGCACATAGAAAAGCACTGTTAGCGATAAAAGGATAAGGTTATTTTTCATTTCTTAAAATTAATATTATTCCCTGAAATCAATTTTGCGGTGACTGCCATCGCAGTAAGGTTTATTGCCGGAGGCCCCGCAGCGGCAGAGGGCTACTGTGCCTGTTTTAGTTTCTTCTCTTCCATCACTGTGAATGATCAGGCATTCCGATTTTACCAGGTAGGGACCGTTGGGTGAAACTTCAATTTTCAGGATGCTGGCAGATTCTGACATGATTTTTCCGGATTCTTCGGGTAATTCATCATTTCGGTAATAGCTTAATGCGCCACTCGGGCATTTTCTTACCTGTTCAATGATCTTTTCAGTTGTAGCCCCGTTCATTTTTATCCAGGGCTTTTCCTTTGGGTTAAATACTTCAATCAAGCCTTTCCAACAAAGTGTGGAATGGATGCAGGTATTGGGTTTCCATACAACGGTAATATCATTATTGGAATATTTGAAGTTTTCTTTACCCATAAAGGAGAATTTGTCCTGTAATTTAAGCAGTAAAAAGAAAAAAGGAAACGCAGCTGACGTTTCCTTTTTCTGGTATTCTGATAATTTAAATTATTGTCCTTGCGCAAGGCTATAAGCCTTTTTGTCACCCCATTTATTCAATAACTCGAATGAACAAATCTTGAAGTTGCCGCTCATACTCACATAAAGCCCTATTACATCCTGCTGGTTGAGTGGTTCGTCATTGATGCTTTCAAAACGGACATTGTATTGGTTCACCAGGTTTGTATATACAGAGCCTGTTGGCCAAACCTGGGTGCCACGATTGCTGATATTGATCAGGTTAAATTTCACACCGGCATGCCGCTGACATTTGGCTGCAATCGCTGCCGGTTGTTCATCACTTTCTATGAACAGGTCAACGCCAACAATGATTTCTTTGTCTGATTCTTTCGAGATCATCATTGGATTGATTTCCAGTTTGAGCGGAGTGGGAGTTCCAGGTTTGTTTGGTATGATTTCTCTTGCACCAATTTGTGGTTTGCTACCAAAATTGCTGATGATGGCTTCTGCAAACTGCGTGGTGTTTACGGCAGCAGTTGATTTGTCGCCAAAATCACCGGTATGCACCCCCGTTTCCAATGTATAAAGCAATGCATTTTCGATGACGGCTGCATTTTCTGTAAGGCCTACGTGGCGAAGCATAGCCAAACCGCTTAATAACAGAGCAGTTGGATTGGCAATATTTTTTCCTGCAATATCCGGGGCAGTACCATGAACCGCCTCAAATATGGAGATATGATCGCCGATATTGGCAGAAGGCGCAAATCCAAGTCCACCCACCAGGCCGGCGCAAAGGTCAGAAACAATATCACCCTGGAGGTTTGTCAGCACTACTACATCAAATGTGTCTGGCCTTGTTACCAGTTTCATACATAGATCATCCACAATAATATCGTCTGCTTTCAATTCAGGATATTCTTTAGCCACTTCATAAAAGCATTCCAGGAACAACCCATCTGTTATCTTCATGATATTGGCTTTATGCCCACAGGTGATGCGGCGGGCTTTTTTTTGTTTTGCCATTTCAAAAGCATAGCGGATTACCTGCATACTTCCCGGGCGGGTAATGAAACGGCGGCTCAACGCCACATCATGTGTCAGCATGTGCTCTATGCCACCATAAGTGTCTTCAATATTTTCTCTTACAACTGTAATATCAATCGGGATTCCTGCTTTGCTGAAAACGGTATCTACACCATGAAGGGTCCGGAAATCTCTTTTATTGGCAAAAGTGTTCCAGGTTTTGCGGGCAGTAACATTGATGCTTTTTACTCCCTTACCCTTTGGTGTTTCCATAGGTCCTTTAAAAAGGAGTCCGAGGTTTTCAATGGTTTGTTTGGCCTCGGGGGTCATTCCATTATTAAAGCCTTTGTCAAACACCCATTTGCCCATATCCACAAAATCGTATTCGAGAGGTACATTATTGGCATTGAATATTTTAAGTACGGCATCCATTATCTCAGGACCAATTCCATCTCCTTTTGCTACGGCAATTCTCATAATAATTGATTTTAATAACAGGCCGCAAAATTAAGTGCTCACAGGTGATTTATTCGTTAAATCTGAACCTTGTTTGCATACTGGGTGTTTTTAAGTTATTTTTACGTATGACCAGTCTGATTTCTGAAGGTGTGCAGGTAAGTGTGGAAACATTTTACCAATCTGATTATAGTAACCCGCTGCAGTCAGAATTTATGTTTGCCTATCGCATTACGCTGGAAAATCACAATTCATTTCCTGTAAAACTGCATCGCCGGCACTGGTATATATTTGACAGTAATGGTACGAACCGGGAAGTGGAGGGTGAAGGAGTGGTTGGAGTACAACCTACTTTACAGCCCGGTGAAAATTACCAATATGTAAGCGGATGCAACCTGCGAACTGAAATGGGAAAAATGTATGGCACTTACGAAATGGAAAATCTCAGCAGCAAAAAAATGTTCAGTGTAAAAATTCCTGCCTTTGAGATGATCGTTCCAATGAAATATAATTAAGCTGGTATTTTTCTGGTCCTTTCTTTCATTAGTTGAATAGCCTGGTTCTCCGATTCAAACATGTTTCCGTTGATGTTTACAATGTTAGCAGCAAGTTTATCATATCGCTTGGTAAGCAACCATATAAATACATGCAGGTAGTGGATGCCATCAAAAACGATTGCCTTTTTGGCGGCAAATTCATCTTTTCTTTTCAGGAATTCACCGGGCATTTCAGTGTAATGCATGCCGGGGCGAAGATGGTGAATGATATGATACCCATCATTCCAGCATGTTTTATTATATACAGTGTTGATACAATTGATAGAACTTGTAAATAAATTACCGGGGTCCGCAGTGTCAATAAAGGAATGCTGTGTCCAGTTACCCAGCATCATTACCAGCCGGGCAAAAATCAACGGCACAATAAATACGACCAGTGTGGCTTTCAGGTTAATGAAGCACATGCCAATGCAAAACAGTAAATAAACGTATTCCCCGATAGTGAGGCGCTGGTATAATTTTTTTCTTTTGCGAACAAATAAATACCGGATGGTATCAATAACACCCCTGAACATGAATTTAAAGAAGTAAGCCAGAAAATCCTTCAGGCTGTCCCGCTGATAATTCATAGTACTGCTTGTATCGTCGGGCATATTATTTTCAATATGGTGCATACCCATGTGGTGGCTGAAGTATCCTTCGGGTGCATGCCCGAATAGCGGGCAAATGATCCAGGTAATATAGGTGTGGAATGGTTGCTGAAACGGTGCTTTTAATGTTTTTCGGTGGCAGAGGCAATGAAACATAAGTCCAAATCTGCCCTTGAAGTATAACTGAGATACGTAGAAATAAGGAATAGCAACTGCCCACCACCACCAACCGGTTAGCAGCGGTGTAAAAAGTAAAATGGCAACTGGTAAAACCGTTAAATGAATTTTGGTAAGCAGGTGGATGAAGGGCAAGTCCCTTTTATCATTCATGACTCTGAGCCATAATTTTTCGTACAGCGAATATTTTTTTGGAGCAATGTAAACCGGATCGGTTAGTGTGGTGGTAAGAGGCTTCATAAAAAATCAAATCAATGGATAAATGTAATGAATAATTCAGCAGAGCCTTGCTTCTAAAACTTTGTTTTTTTGAGGCTGATCAATTAAAACTTATTTGGGTTTGTATTTTGCTTCTTCAATAATCTTTGTTGCAGGTGTCTTCATGATTTCTTCAGGTTTCAATGACCTGTTTTTTTCAGCAAATTTTTTTACGATCTGCCAGCCGATCCACTGACCGATATTGCCGGGTGAATAATCCTGCGGCATCCCTTGTGTAAAAGGGGCTTCGCCAATATAGGTTTGTAATACAGCAGGGTTAAGCGATTGCAGGTCTTCGTTCTTGTAGATATAGGTCCATATCATTCCTTCGTTTTTAGCACACCAATCCAATTGCAGTTGTGTATAACCTGTTTTTACAGAATCTGGCGTAGCGGGTAAAAATTTGTCCAGGAGATACCATTGTTTCCCTTTTTCCACCATTTGCTCAATCAGTGGTTTGCCGCTGCTTTGATCCGGAAAGAGGTCGTTTACCACCAGTTGCATCGCATCAGCGATAATATATTCCTTACTGAAACGGCGGCTTCTGTATAAGGGGGCTACATTCTGAATAAAAAACGGATCCTGGTAAACTGAAAAATCTTTTCCCAAATAAAACTGAAGGCTGATACCCATCAGGCCTGGCCGAAGAAAGTTGGGAGTCAGGCCATAATCAGATTGTGCCAGTGCATCCATGGGGCCGGCAACGGTGTAAACCGCCGGAACCTGGTATTGCGGATAATAATATTTTACATATCGGAAAGCTTCCTGGAAATGCTTTTCAAGCTCCTTTGTATCCTTAAAAACAATATTGATCGTATCAAATAAATTCCGGCTCAGGTTTAAAAAACGTTTTACGCCTGAAAGTGTGGAGGCGCTGTCAAGGCCTAAAATATTTTCCAGGAAAATGGTGGTAAGCTGCGGATTCTGCTGGTAAAGTTCATTTAAGCCTGCAGCCACATTATTACTGTCAAGTTTTGCAATATCCTTGTCAAAACGTTTGAAACTTACTTCTGCCTTTATCCCGGAAATATCAGGAATCTCTTTTTTGTCATTTTTGCAACTGAATAAAAAGAAGATGAGACCGGAAATAACTATCCATTTTTTCATAGACATGGTAAACGATTATACAGGTTGACTATTGTGCAGCAAAAGTAAGCTACAAAAACATTAACGTAACTTCGCCGGATGAAGATCGCTTTAGCACAGCAGAACTATCATATCGGCAATTTTGAAAGCAATACCCAAAAGATTATCAGTGGAATTGAAGAAGCCAAAAGACAGGGTGCTGACCTGGTTGTGTTTTCCGAATTATGTGTTTGCGGTTACCCACCCAGGGATTTTCTCGAGTTTGAGGATTTTATTAATAAGTGTTATGAATCCATCAATCAAATAAAGGAGTATGCTGATGGAATAGGGGTGCTGGTAGGTACACCTGACCGGAATCCCGTACGAGAAGGCAAAGACCTGTTTAACGCTGCCTTTCTTTTGTATGATAAGGAAGTAAAAGGTGTAGCCCATAAAACCTGTTTGCCTAATTATGATGTGTTTGATGAATATCGCTACTTCGAACCGGCATATAACTGGCAGGTGATGGAATTTAAAGGGAAGAAACTGGCAGTGACCATTTGTGAAGATATCTGGAACCTGGGCGATAACCCGCTGTACCGTAACTGCCCGATGGATGAACTGATGAGCCAGCAACCTGATATCATGATCAACCTGTCAGCCTCGCCATTTGATTACACTCATGTAGAAGACAGGAAGGCTATTTTAAAACTAAATACCACCAAGTACAAGTTGCCGATGTTGTATTGCAACTGCGTGGGTAGTCAGACTGAAATAGTGTTTGATGGTGGCTCGCTGGTGTTTGACAAAGATTCAAACATGGTAGCACAGCTGCCGCTTTTTAAAGAAGCTATTGAAATATTTGAGCTGAATGATACCGGTGAATTTATTCAACCTGTAAAAGCGCCGGCAGCTACTTTGCCGGATGCAGAATTTAATCCGGCTGAATTAGATTATAATTTATGCACTACTGAGATTTATGAAGCAATTTTATTGGGCATCAGGGATTATTTCACCAAGATGGGCTTTACAAAAGCTATCCTGGGCAGCAGCGGTGGTATAGACAGTGCTGTTACACTGGCTATTGCTTGTGATGCTTTGGGGAAAGAAAATGTCAGGGCTATATTGATGCCATCTCAGTATTCTACCGGGCATTCTGTAAGTGATGCTGAACAACTGAGTAAAACACTAGGTAATCCTTATGATATTATCCCGATAAGGAACATCTATGATTCTTTTTTAAAGGAATTAGATCACTTATTTAAAGATCTGCCTTTTAGTATTGCAGAAGAGAATATTCAAAGTCGAACAAGAGGCAACCTGTTGATGTCGATCGCCAATAAATTCGGCTATATCCTGCTCAACACTTCAAATAAGAGTGAATTGGCCACAGGCTATGGTACTTTGTATGGAGATATGGCTGGTGGCCTGGCGGTGTTGGGCGATTGTTATAAAATGCAGGTATATGCGTTGGCAAAATACATCAACCGCAACAGGGAAATTATTCCCAATAATATCATTGTAAAGCCTCCATCTGCGGAACTTCGACCCGGACAAAAGGATTCAGACTCTCTGCCTGATTATGCGATACTTGACAGGCTATTATACCAATACATTGAAAAAAGACAGGGGCCTAAAGAAATAAAAGCAATGGGATTTGAACCTGCGCTGGTAGACCGGGTATTACGGATGGTAAATATCAATGAGTACAAACGAAATCAATTCTGTCCCATCATACGTATATCTCCCAAAGCATTTGGTGTAGGCAGAAGGGTACCAATTGTAGGCAAATACCTTTCCTGATTAGTGTTTAAGCGTAAATTCAACCAATACTGTCTGGTTAATCGGAGCCGGTAAGGTTACGTTTTGTGATAGTACTAAATTGGTTTCATTCAATGTAACTATATTAAAATTGTTTGAGCCAGTAGGTAACAGGCTGGCTGATACATTTAATACAGTTTCATTTGACTGAAAAGACCAGGTGAAATTACCCGCAGTGGTAGGCGAGCAAACAACAGTGGCTTCGTTTACATTTCCATTTCCATTTGACTGGAAAGTAAAAATATTGTCCTTGTAGCAAGCATCTATATACGTTGAGATATCTCCATAAAGACCAGCTGTTGCTTTATCAAACTTCCAGGTGCTTTGGACAAGAAGTTCCGTCTTTGTTTTGGGTGCCGGGGGGTTGTCATCGTCTTTACTGCAGGAAACAAAAGCCTGGCTGAGAGTCAGCAGGCTCAGGGTGGCGAGTGGAAGTACTTTTTTCATACGCAGGGTTTATTGAAACAAGATAATCATTCTTTTCAAGGATAAAAACGCAGAAATACCCAAAAATTGAGTGTTAAATACTGCCGGTCATCATATCGGCAAATAATTTGCTAAAAGCAAGTTCGTATTTTGTGACAATAAAAATCTCCCATGTTCAAAACCGCAGAAGATATACGGCAACTAAATGAGAAGATCAGTCAAGCCGGCCAGTTTACTGACAAGCTAAGAGAAGAGATCAGCCATGTCATCATTGGTCAAAGCCATATGCTTGATCGTTTATTAATCGGCTTATTAAGTAATGGTCATGTGCTTTTGGAAGGTGTGCCCGGCCTGGCAAAGACATTAACCATAAAATCCCTTGCACAGGCTATTCATGCCAGGTTCAGCCGCATACAATTTACTCCAGATCTGTTGCCGGCTGATGTAATTGGTACCATGATCTATAACCAGCAACGAAATGAGTTTATCGTTCGCAAAGGACCCATTTTCGCCAATTTTATTTTGGCGGATGAGATAAACCGTGCCCCTGCAAAAGTGCAGAGTGCATTATTGGAGGCTATGCAGGAACGACAAGTGACAATCGGCGATTCAACCTATAAACTGGAGGAACCTTTTTTAGTGCTTGCTACCCAAAACCCATTAGAGCAGGAAGGTACCTATCCATTACCCGAAGCACAGGTTGACCGGTTTATCATGAAAGTGATTGTTGATTATCCTTCCATGAAAGAAGAACAGCTGATCATCCGGCAAAATGTGCAGGGTATGTCCTTCCCCTCCGTAAAGCAGGTGGTTTCTGTCCAGGAAGTACTGAATGCAAGGGATCTTGCCAGGCAGGTATATATGGATGAAAAAATAGAACAGTATATCCTGGATATAGTGTTTGCCACTCGTCGTCCGGGAGAATATAAACTGGAGAAACTCAAGCCACTTATTTCTTATGGAGCTTCGCCAAGAGGAAGTATAAACTTAGGGTTGGCAGCTAAGGCACAGGCCTTCCTGAATAAACGGGGGTTTGTGATACCGGAAGATGTAAGAAGTATATGTAAAGATGTGCTGCGGCACCGGATTGGATTAACTTATGAGGCAGAGGCAGAAAATGTAAATGTGGAAGAGGTGATAGAAACTGTACTAAAGCAGATAAATGTACCGTAACCCCCCTAAACCTGCCTACCGGCAGGCAGGTCCCCCTGAAGGGGGACTTTAGTTTACTAATGAACTGAATTCTGCAACCTTTATGCTGACGACGACTGAAATATTAAAAAAGGTACGAGAGCTTGAAATTAAGAGTAAAAAGCTGACCAGTGATTTATTCACCGGTGAATATCACAGTGCTTTTAAAGGAAAGGGAATGTCATTCAAAGAAGTAAGAGAGTATGCTGCGGGGGATGATATTCGTTTTATTGACTGGAATGTGTCGGCCCGGTTTGGGCATCCTTTCAGCAAAATATTTGAGGAGGAAAGAGAACTGACCGTAATGTTACTGGTTGATATTAGCAACAGTTCTTTGTTTGGAACGACTTATGCCAGGAAGAGAGATATTATCACAGAAGTAGGGGCGGTTCTTGGCTTTTCGGCAGTAAATAATGCTGATAAAATCGGAGTTGTTTTTTACAGCGATAAAGTTGAAGCATATATACCTCCTAAAAAAGGCAGACAACATGCCTTATACATTGTAAGGGAATTGCTGAGCAAAGAACCAAAGGGCAAGGGAACTGCATTGGCTACAGCGCTGCGGTATTTTTCCAATGTAACACGGCAAAAGAGTATTGGCTTTGTACTCAGTGATTTCCTGGATGCCAATTATGAAGACGCTTTGCGCATTGCAGGAAAGAAGCATGATGTCATCGGAATAAAAGTTTATGACAAAATGGATCAGCAGTTGCCGGACGCAGGTTTGTTGCTGGCAGAA
Organism: uncultured Chitinophaga sp.; assembly: GCA_964634265.1. Lineage (GTDB taxonomy): Bacteria > Bacteroidota > Bacteroidia > Chitinophagales > Chitinophagaceae > JJ008. Next base: position 50,702 of record CAZWIM010000010.1, read on the forward strand.
GATGCTGAGAGGGGTCAGACAAAATGGATTGACAGCAGCGATGCTTTTGTGCGTTATAGTTATGAAAAGGAGTTCTTCCGGGTAACAGAGTATTGTACACAAACCTTTAAAAAAGCCGGTTGCGATCTGCTGCATGTCAGGACAGGAGAAGATTATGTCCGGGTTTTGCAGCGTTTCTTCCTCAGCCGTAACCGATGATGCCATGAATTTTAAATGCCTGATATTTTTACTGGTTCCTTTTATTGCAACTTCCCAGCTGCTGGCACAGCAAAAACCAGCTATTCAAATCTCAGTCGATAAGAACAAAATATTAATAGGAGAGCCGCTGGTATTAACAATAGAAACTTATTTTCCTGCAGGGGTTGATGTCAAAGAATTTTCTGCAGACAGCATACCTCATTTTGAACAACTGGAAAAATCAGTTATTGATACTATACGTAAAGATGCAGGGTTGACTGTCCGGTATATTTATAAGCTCACCAGTTTCGATTCAGGACATTGGGTGATTCCTGCTTTTTCTTTATCAAAATCTGTGAGAACAGATACAATTGGTATTGATGTTGTTTTTTCGGAATTTGATCCTGGCCAGGATTATCACGACATTAAGGACATTATTGAAGTTGAGCCCTTAAAAAAGAGAACATCATGGTGGTGGTATGTGGCTGGTAGCTTGTTACTGTTGGGAGTACTCATTTTCTATTTTTTAAGAAAGAAGAAACCGTTAGCTGGTATAAAGCCGGTGCCAGTAATGAATCCCTACGAGGAAGCAATGGAGCAGCTGGAGAAATTATCAAAAAAACAAATGGAAGCAAAAGAGTTTCATTCATTGCTGACGGATATTTTCCGGCTATATATTTTCAGGAGAAAGGGGATACTCTCTTTGCAGAAAACAACAGATGACCTGGTAGTTCAATTAAAAGGATTAGTGATCGATAAGGATAGTTTTGAAAAATTATCACAGTCTCTCAGGCTGAGCGATTTTGTGAAGTTTGCGAAATATGAATCGTCCGCCGGAGATAATGCTCAATGTTTACTTATTGTAAAAGACATTATTCGGCAAATTGAAAAATCAGGATCAGCTGATTAGAACCCAGGTGTATATATGTTGTATGATTGGATAAAACATATGAGTTTTGCTTACCCCGCAGCGTTCGGACTGTTTATTTTATTTCCATGGCTGCTGTGGTGGTACCTCAAAAGGAGTGACAGACGGCAAGCAACAATTAAAGTGTCTGCTATTGATGCTTTCAACGTATCAACTTGGAAGAAAAAACTCCGGCATCTTCCTTTTATATTTCGTTTATTGACACTGGCGAGCCTGGTACTTGCACTGGCCCGGCCACAAATAAAGAATGAGGAGCAGCGAACAGAAGGCGAGGGAATAGATATTGTACTCTGCATGGATGTAAGCGGTAGTATGGGGTCAAGAGATATTTTGCCATCGCGGATGGAAGTGGCAAAAGAAGTGGCGGAGGAGTTTGTTCGCAGCCGGCCGGTTGACAGGATCGGGTTAGTAATTTTTTCCGGTGAAAGCTTTACACAATGCCCTGTTACAACAGATCGTAACACCCTGATCACACAAATACAGAATCTTGAGAGCCGTCGTTATCTTATTGATGGAACAGTAATTGGTGAAGGATTGGCAACAGCAGTGGATCGTTTATCACAAAGCAGTGGAAAAAGTAAGGTTATCATTTTGCTAACGGACGGAAAAGAAGATCCGCCTGAAACAAGACTGATCGATCCGCTAACAGCTTTGGAAATTGCCAAGTCAAAAGGAGTGAAAGTGTATACGATCGGAATGAGTGCCGGGCCTTCGTCCGTTCAGGAAATAACCAATCGTCCATCCGGTAAAAATCCTGCTGTTGATTTCCTGGATGAAGAATTGCTCCGAAAAATTGCCAGTGAAACAGGAGGTCAGTATTTCAGGGCAAGAGATAAGGATGCGCTAAAGGAGACTTACAGCCAGATTGATCAACTGGAAAAAACAAAGGTGGAAGTAACAACCAACCGCCGATATGAAGAACGATTCTTTCCTTTTGTATTAGCGGCGCTTTTTTTTCTTTTTACTGAAATATTACTTCGCTTTACCCTTTTCCGGAAATTTCCCTGAGACATTATTCAAGTATCTTGCAGGCTGATGAAAGCAAAAGTTTATAAATCCACCGGTAGCTGGTATACGCTGAAAGATGAAACAGGCAAATTCTGGAATGGCCGGATAAAAGGAGTGCTCAAACTGGATGATATTACCAGTACTAATCCTGTGGCGGTGGGCGACTGGGTGGAGGCTGATCCTGAAAGTGAACATGATAAAACGGCTGTTATTAGCGAAATCCTTCACCGGCACAATTATATCAACCGTCAGTCGCCCCGGCATAAACACCAGCATCATATCGTTGCTGCCAACCTGGATCAATCAATCTTGATTGCTACATTAAAAGAACCCCGGACATCGCAGGGGTTTATAGACCGTTTCCTGGTGGCTTCTGAGATGTATCATGTGCCAGCCCTGATTATTTTCAATAAAAGTGATCTATATAAAACTAAGGAACTGGAAAAGTACGAGGCATGGAAAGAAATGTATGAAGCGATTGGTTACAAAGTGCTGCTCGTAAGTGCAGAAAAAAAAGAGGGAATTGAGAATCTGGTTGCACTACTAAAAGACAAGGTTACCCTGCTAAGTGGTCACAGTGGTGTTGGCAAATCATCGTTGCTGAATGAAATATTCCCCGGGATGAATCTGAAAACCGGCGAAATCAGCGGATGGAGCGGAAAAGGGCAGCATACCACCACTTTTGCAGAAATGTTTGACCTTCCGGGTGGTGGGCAGATTATTGACACACCCGGTATGCGGGAATTTGGATTGGTGGATATAGAAAAACAGGAAGTATCACATTACTTTCCCGAAATGAGGGATCGGCTGAATGGTTGCCAGTTCAACAATTGCCTGCATATAAATGAACCAGGATGTGCTATAAAAGAGGCTGTTGTAAACGGGGAAATACACGAAGACAGGTATGTGAGCTATATCAGCATACTTGAATCCATTGAAGAAAAGAAATACTAGGCTATCTTCTGTTGCCCCTCGCTGAAGAATTTTTCTTCCAGGGCATTGGCCAGTTCTACTACAGCTTTATTGTCTTTGCTTAAGGCATCCCGGGTTTTGGTTGGGAAAAGCGAAACACCATTGTAAATGCTGTAATGCAGGGTCATGTTGTGACCTTTGAAACGGAATTCCCAGTCGATGGTATCAAAATCGTCTTCTTTGTGGGAAAAGTTGACATTGAAGTCTTGGCTGAGGATGTTGGCTGCTCTGTAAAATTCTTTTAATCCTCCGTCATCGGCGATTACGGCTTCGGTACAGCCGAGTGTGGTTCGTAGGGTGAGGCTCATAGTTAAGGTGTTTTTGTTTTTTCATTAGACAGGATTTTATAACAATAAGCTGCACTTAATGTTAACTTAACTTCTGAATTTTTTTGCCTTTTTCGCATCTTTTGTGGCTTTAGGGTCGCCACTGATGATTTTTTCTGCTCCTACATTCTTACCATTGGTGGGACAGCCTGTTTTTCTTTTGAACAGGTTGCTCAGCATCCCACAAGATGATAATAAAACCATGAAACTCAGGCCAAGTGCAAAAAATCGAAGGTTTGTCATTGTATACAGCTTGATTGAATAACGAATTTAAGCGGAATTAATTGCCCGGTGATAGTAAAGTTACGAGATAGAAGTTGAGGTCGGAGGTCCGAAATCTGATGTCTGAGACTCATCATTACATTGATTCATTAAACTCTTGTAGTAACTCCGGCTATTGAACTCCACCCTCCGACCTTTGAGTTCAGGCTTCAGCCCTCAGTCCTCGGTCTTCTTCTCTCTGAACCAATCTGCATACCGTACATAATTATTCGCTATCCGGTCAATTTCTCCGTGAATCAGTTCCTGTGAGATGTCTTTTACCTTTTTAGCCGGTACACCGGCATAAATGCTGCCTGCTTCGCAAACGGTATTTTCTAAAACAACAGCCCCGGCAGCGATGATGGTATTGCTGTGTACCACGCAATTGTCCATTACGATGGCTCCCATACCTACCAGCACATTATCATGCAGGGTGCAGCCATGCACTATGGCATTATGCCCGATGGAAACATTATTCCCGATGGTAGTACCGTATTTCTGATAAGTACAATGAATGCAGGCTCCGTCCTGTATGTTTACCTTATTGCCGATTTTGATAAAGTTCACATCCCCCCTTACCACAGTATTGAACCAAAAGCTGCAGTCATCACCGGTTACTACATCGCCTACGATGGTGGCATTAGGAGCAATGAAATTATTGTTACCGAATTGGGGGTGTTTGTTTTCTACAGGCAATATTACCGGCATGATAAGTTCGTTATTTATTTTAGTTCTTAGCGGTGCTGCAAAGTTGCGGAAATTCTTTGCGTCTTTGCATCTTCTTTGCGTCCTTTGTGTGAAATAAAAATACTTGAACCAGCGGGAACTTTTTTTACGGCATGTTGGACAAACTTCTCCTTCACCATTGGCGCTTGAGATCGTAAAGGCTGACTGCTGTACTTTGTTTGATGCAACCGGAAAGGAATACATTGACCTGATAGGCGGCATCAGTGTGGCCAATGTGGGCCACCGGCACCCGAAAGTAATTGCAGCCATCCAGCAACAACTGGAAGCTTACCTGCATGTGATGGTCTACGGGGAATTCGTAGAAAGCCCGCAGGTACAATACGCCAAATTGCTCACGGAGCATTTACCTCCCTCATTGAACTCCGTGTATTTTACCAATTCCGGCGCTGAAGCTGCGGAAGGAGCCATGAAGCTGGCCAAACGGGTAACCAACCGCACACAGATCATTGCTTTTAAGAATTCTTATCATGGAAGTACACAGGGTGCATTAAGTATTATTGGTGATGAATACTGGCGCAATGCTTTTCGTCCGTTGCTGCCGGATGTGCTGCACCTGGAATACAATTCATTTGAATCCCTCAAAGAGATAACAGAACAAACTGCCTGTGTGGTAGCGGAAACAGTGCAGGCTGAAGCCGGGATCAATGTCCCCTCGCAGGAATGGATGCATGCATTAAGGAAGAAATGTACAGAAACGGGAACATTGCTCATACTGGATGAAATACAGGCTGGTTTTGGCCGTACGGGGAAACTCTGGGGTTTTGAACACTTTAATATCGTACCCGATGTGCTGTTGCTGGGAAAGGCATTAGGTGGTGGAATGCCGCTGGGTGCCTTTATTGCTGAAAAGCAACTGATGGATGCATTTACTGAAAACCCGGTATTGGGACATATCACCACCTTCGGCGGCCATCCGGTTTGCTGTGCGGCCGGAATGGCGGGAATGAAGGCTTTGATGGAGGAAGGGTGGATAAACCAGGTTAAGAAGAAAGAAGAGCTGTTCAGGTCTCTTTTAGTTCATCCGAAAATTAAAGCAATCCGTTCTTTTGGTTTATGGATGGCCGTGGAGTTTGACCCGATAGCTATCGGGTCGTTTGAAACCTGTAAAAAAGTTATTGATAAATGTATTGAAGCTGGTGTTGTGACCGATTGGTTCTTATTTGCACCAAATTGTTTGAGGATTTCACCACCGTTGATAATCTCAGAGGAACAGATCAACAAAGCTGCTCAGATAATATTCAGTGCATTCAAATAGTTAGTTCAAATCCTGTTATGGCTGCAAATTGGTAAATATATTTGAATGTTTTCGGTCTTTTTTAATACATGACAATTACTTATCTATTTTATATGAGAAGGCAATTTTTCTTAATTCCTTTTTTATTTTTTATGCATAGTATTTCTGCACAGGATGCAAAAAATACCAATACAATGCTTTGGCGAATTTCCGGTAAAGGCCTTACAAAACCTTCTTACCTGTTTGGCACGATACACCTTACGGATAAAAGAGTCTTTCAATTGGGAGATTCTTTGTATAAAGCACTTGAGGAAACGGATGCTTTTGCCGCAGAACTTGATATGAATAGTTTAGGCACTCAGATGATCAATTATTTTTTGCGCCAGGAAGAAGAAAAAAATGCAACCGAACCAGCAAAACTGAAAGATGTTCTGAATACAGAAACATGGAACCGCTATAAAGACATACTGGCACAAAAAATTGGAAAAAAAGCTGAAAAGATCACTGTAAATGACCTCGAAGAAATTGAAACCCGTTTTCAAACAGATATTTTTAAAAAGGGTGATATGCCTACTTTTTTAGATGCCTGGTTATTTGGGCAAGCCCGAAAATCCGGAAAATGGGTTGGTGGTATTGAAGATTTTCAAGACCAGGTAGAACATATAGAAAGTATAGAGGGGAAAATTCAACTGGCACTTTTTGATGATGATTATTACAGGGCAGGGTTAGAATGGATGATAAAAATATACATGGCTCAGCAGCTCGACAGTATAGATGCATTAATGTATCGTGAAGCAAGCGGAAGGAAAGATTATATTATGACAAAGCGTAACCAGAAGATGGCGTTAAGAATTGATAGTCTTTCCGCAATTAGAAGTACACTTTTTGCTATTGGAGCAGGACATCTACCTGGTGATTCCGGCGTCATTTCTTTGCTTCGTTCAAGAGGATTTACGGTAACACCGGTTTTGTCATCTAAAAAAATCAGTGCGGATAAATATGTTGCTAAAGCAACTATTTCATCCTGGTACCCTGTAAATATTGCTGATAGTGTTTATGTTCTTGAAATGCCTGGTTATGCTGAAAAACTTGAAATGTTGGAAACAATGGGCTTTGATATTAAAATGTTTTTTGACATTGCTTTTATGCGAATGTATATGACAATGAGCCTGCAATTGCCCGAAGAGAGAAAAAAACTGGGTGTTGATAGTTTATACAGAAGTCTTGGAAAATTCTATACATCAAAGGGTATGGTTTCCCGTGAAAGTGTGGTAAAAATAAACGGGCAGGAGGGCAGAGAATATTTTATCAGTATTGATGGAGGTGAAATGCGTATGCAGATATTCGTTCCGGGATTTGAAAGAGTGGTACTTAATGCATTATTTGCTTTTAAAAAGGAAGCCATTAAGGACAGTGAGTCAGAACAGTTTTTTCAGTCATTTGTTTATAAAGGAGGTAACATTTCCAAACCTAATGCTGAGAAAAAATGGGTAACATATGATTACAGCAGGTTGTCATTTTCTGTGGATATGCCATTGAAGCCAAAAGAAACCAAGGATGTGGTAAGCGATGAAGGTAAAGCGGTTTATAAAATGCAGGCTTATGATATTGGTGACCAGGTTTATTATGGAATTAGTGTAGAAGCAATGAAAAAAGGTATGTACGCATCGGGAAATGATCTGGAAGGTTTTTTGCAAATGAAGGAAAACCTTAAGCAGGAATATACAAATACAGAGATACTTGATTCTGCCTTCATTACACTGGATGGTTATTCAGGATATCGGCTAACTTTAAAGGGAGATACAGAAGGAGAAACGTTAATTACAAAAATTCTATCTGTTCCCCGCGGTGGGATAAATTATTACCTTTTTGCAGTTTATCACCCATCTTCAAAAAACAGCGATAATGCTGATCGATTCATCAATTCTTTCAGGCTAATTCCATACAGTCACCCCGAATGGAAGAAAATAACTTCACCCGACAAAAAGTTTAGTGTGATTTGCCCTTACGAATTATCACTTTACGATGCAGATGAGGAGAAGGAAGGAATATTTGCAGAACGTTATATACTTTTTGATTCAGTGGCATGTGTCACCAGTTATATTGAACGAGTGGACCTTCCAAATTGGTTATGGTATTCAAGTGATACAGCTTTTCTGAGATCAAATTCAGAATCACACTATTCTGTTGGAGATTCACTCGTTGATTATAAAACAGAAGAAAAAGAAGGACTTACAATAACAAGTTTTACATTGATGAAGCAGGGTGATGACCTTGTGAAAAAAGTAAAACTGGTGCTTAATGGAAACGAGCTGTATGAAATCTATGGCTTCTTCAACAAACAGGATCTAGCAGGTATTTATAAGCTTTTTTTTGATGAATTTACAGTATTGCAACTGCAGAAAAAAAGGACCATGCCTGCAAATGCAAGCAATGACTTGTCAAAATTTTTAAGCCGAGCAACGCTTAAGGACATAATTCTGGTGAAGCAGTATTGGGATTTGTTGGAATTTAAACAAGTCGATATACAAGCTCTGCGGGAAATGATGCTGAAGCAATACCCTGATTTTGATACAACATATAGCAATAATTTGAATAAGAAAATATTTGATGAGCTAACGTATATAGACACAAATTTTACATCAACTGTTTTTTTAGGCGAGCAATATGGAAAAATTCTTCCAGAGAACGAGTATGTCAAGCCGTTGATTATTTCCTACCTGTCAAAAGCATTCACAGATTCGGCTTATAAAATTTTAAAAAACTGCCTTGTTAATTATCCGATGCGGATGAGGGATAATCTGCCTTATTTCTATCATTCTTTATATGATTCTTTGGAACTTACTGCTACGTTATTTCCTGAGCTGATGAAAGAAGCAGGGAGCAAGCCGATATGGGACCTTGTTTGTGGTATCACAACCTCTTTGCTGGACAGCGGGCTGCTTGCAAGAAATGCAGTTAAAGATTATGCCAGTTACTTTGTTTCTACTGCAAAGAGGATTTTGGAGGAAGAAGTAAAGCAAATTGAGGAAAGTCCTTATGGTCTTTTGGAACTAATAAAAATTCTTGGAGTTATTGCTACATCGGAAACCGGGAAATTGCTGACACAGTTCTCCAAAATTAATAACGATGAAATAAAATTCCGTACAATGATTGCCATGCTGGAAAGTAATATGCCTGTTAATGATATTTCTATTCTGGCAATGGCAGTCAGGGATGAATTCCGACATGATTTGTACGATGAACTGAAACGATTAAATAAAGTGAATCGTATCCCGGCTAATTTCAGATCGCAAAAGGAACTGGGACGCAGTAAGCTTTATGAGTACATTACGGACGATGAATATGAGCTTAACCAATTGTCATACCTGGGAGAAAAGATTATTTCATATAAGGGGTCACAGCAAAAATTCCATCTTTATAAAGTAATATTTACCGGAGAGGAAGAGCCATTATTGGGGGTAGCGGGGCCATATTCACTTAAGTCAACAGAATTGTCCAGTAATCATGATGCTACTGGAGCTTTTTGGGAAGGAACATTCAATCCAAAAAAGCTGGATCAGTTGTTAAAAGAATATCTGGAGTCTTTGGAAAACTATTAACTAAGTTCAATTTTATGAGTATCTGCAAAGGAAGGCGAGTCGTTTATTGAATACTGCCGTATCATACTTTTATTATTGAATTTCAATCTCAACCACCAGCTCAATCTCCACTGCCATATTCATCGGCAAAGAGCACATGCCAACTGCTGATCTTGCATGTTTTCCTTTTTCACCAAATACTTCCACCATTAAATCAGAGAAGCCGTTTATTACTTTTGGATGGTCTTTAAAATCTGCTTCGCAGTTTACCATTCCCAGCACTTTTACAATTCGTTTTACTTTATTGAGGTCACCCAACTCTGCCTTCAATACGGCTAATTGATTAATGGCCGTTAACCTTGCTGCCTGTTGGCCTTCTTCAATAGTCAAATCCTTACCCACTTTCCCGGTGATGTATTTACCGTTTGCATCAGAAGGGCCTTTACCTGCAAGGAACAAAAGATTACCCGTTCTGACCACATGCACATAATTGGCAATGGGTTTGCCTAAAGTTGGTAATTCTATTTTCAATTCTTTCAGCCTTGCTTCTGCATCTTGTGCGAACATAGTTGCAGATAAACACAGCATTAAAAGAATAAACATTATTCTCATGGTATGTTTAATTTCAGTTGAGAGAATATCCAGGCGGCCAATAAGGCTCCGGCAATAGGCCCCAGCACCGGCACCCAGCTATAACTCCAGTCACTGTCCCTTTTTCCGGGTATGGGTAAAATAAAATGAGCAATCCTTGGTCCCAAATCTCTGGCAGGATTAATCGCATAGCCGGTAGCGCCACCTAATGACAAACCGATACCTAAAACTAATAAGGCAACAGGCAATGCATTTAATGTACCTAATGAACTGACTGGATCGCTGAAACAAAGTGCACCGAACATCAGGACAAAAGTGCCTATTAATTCAGTAATGAAGTTGTTTAATGGTTTGCGGATAGCTGGTGCTGTGCAAAATACCGCCTTCTTCAGGTCGGCATCATTTGTTTCATCAAAGTGTTTTTGATAGGCGAGCCAGGCAAATACCGATCCTGTAAAGGCTCCGGCCAACTGTGCCAGTATATAAGGTGCAATCAATGAAGTATTAAACTTACCGGTTGCTCCCAAGGCAATAGTTACTGCCGGGTTCAGGTGGCCGCTGCCACCGAGTTTAACCGAAGTGAAAACACCAATGAATACGGCCATGGCCCATCCAAATGTGATAACGATCCAGCCACCATTCTGACCATAGGTTTTGTTGAGCACCACATTTGCCACTACTCCGGCACCCATAAGAATAAGCAAGGCAGTTCCAATAAATTCACCCATGAAAGAAGGCATAAGCAATTGTTTTAGTCAGGAAGATAGTTTTTGGCTATTGCATTAAAGTTATTGATTTGTTCTTTTATCCATATTTCATCTTTATTCAATTTTTCTGCCATTAGTTGTGCAACAGACGGTGCTATTTTGATAGCAGCATCTGCATCCAATAATAACTGCCTTGTTCTTCTTGCTAAAAAATCTTCCGCGGTCTGGCACATTTCATTTTCTATTGACTGGTGAATCAGCATCCTTAACTGGTTTTCCTGAAGGCCGTTTATTTCTGCCGGCGTTACCGGTTGATCATGACCTGCCAGTTTCATCGTCGCAGTTATTGACGGTTTATTTTCAAGTCCGTTTTTTTCTATGGCAATATTCACTACATCTTCTGCCATTTTGCGATAGGTTGTCCATTTGCCACCGGTAATAGTTACCAGGCCTGATTCGGCAACCTGTATCAAATGATCTCTTGACAAAGCAGCTGTTTTCCTGCTTTTCCCTTTTACCAAGGGCCGTAACCCGGCAAACATGCTTTTGATGTCGCTTCGCTGCGGGTCTTTAGTAAGGTACCGGCCTATGTGACTGAGAATAAAATCAACTTCCTGCTCCTGCGGTACAGGTTCTTCTGAAATTTCATCAACAGGAGTGTCTGTAGTACCCAGTACAACTTTATTATGCCAGGGAACCGCAAAGAGCACCCTTCCGTCATCTGTTCTTGGGATCATGATTGCTGTATCACTTAACAAAAACTCTTTATCCACTACCAAATGGATGCCCTGGCTTGGATTGATGATGCTTTCATGCTTCGGATCATCCATCTTCATGAGTAAATCTGTAAACACACCTGTTGCATTGATGACTGCTCTGCTTTTTACTTCATATTCCTTGCCGGTAAATGAATCCTTAACCCAAACTCCGCAAATTTTTTTTTGCATTTTTAATAAACCGGTAACAGGGAAGTAGTTCAATACATTGGCTCCCTGCGCTGCTGCCGTCTGTGCAATGCTGATGGCTAACCGGGCATCATCAAACTGACCATCATGGTAAATGATGCCACCGTTCAGGCCATCAGGGTCTAAGGCAGGGATCAGTTGCAGCGTTTCCTCTTTTGATAAGATTTGTGAAGTGCCTAATCCCAGTTTACCGGCCATCCAGTCGTAGATTTTCAGACCAATGCCATAGTAAGGCTTTTCCCACCATTTATAATTGGGAACAATGAATTGCTGATTGTGTACAAGGTGAGGTGCATTTTTCAGTAAAAGACCTCTTTCCCGCAGCGCTTCCATTACCAGTTTGATATTGCCCTGTTGCAGGTATCGAACGCCGCCATGCACCAGCTTTGTACTTCGGGAGGATGTGCCTTTGGCGAAATCATGTTGTTCGAACAGGGCAACTTTTAAGCCTCTTGATGCTGCATCCAATGCCGTTCCTAAACCGGTGGCACCACCGCCGATGATACATATGTCGAACGCTGCATTCGTTTCCAGTTGGTGTATGAATAAGGAACGGTTCATTGGGCCTGGTTACTCATTATTATTAGCCCAGGTAATAGAAGCCTTCACTGCTCTCTGCCAACCTTTCACCAATTCTTTTCTTTTTTCATCATTTAGTTCAGGTGTAAAGGTTTTATCAGCCTGCCATTGTTCCTGAATTTCTGCAATGTTTTTCCAGTAGCCCACAGCCAGTCCTGCAAGATAGGCAGCCCCCAATGCCGTGGTTTCTGTTATTACAGGCCGTACTACCTTACAATTCAAAATATCGCTTTGGAACTGCATCAGGTGTTTGTTAACTGTTGCGCCGCCATCTACCCGCAACTCAGCAATGTTAATTCCTGAATCTGCTTCCATTGCTTTCAGTACATCATATGTTTGATAAGCAATACTATCTAAAGCTGCCCTTGCGATATGGGCATTATTGCTGCCTCTTGTTAATCCGAATATGGTACCTCTTGCATATTGATTCCAATGCGGTGCTCCCAGCCCGGCAAAAGCAGGAACCAGGTATACGCCTTCGGCATCTTTTACCTGTGAAGCAAGTTTTTCCACTTCTGCCGATGTACGAATGATCTTTAATTCATCCCGAAGCCATTGCACTACGGCCCCGGCAATGAATACACTTCCTTCCAGGGCATATTCTGTTTTATTATCAATTTGCCAGGCGATGGTGGTGAGCAGGTTATTATTTGATGCAATGGCTTTCTCTCCGGTATTCATCAGCATGAAGCAGCCGGTACCATAGGTATTTTTCACCATTCCCGGCTGGGTACATAGTTGCCCGAATAATGCCGCCTGCTGATCTCCTGCAATACCGGCAATGGGTATTCTAGAATCGGGAATAATATTTCCTGTCACGCCATAGATTTTACTACTTGGTTTTACTTCTGGTAAAACATATAGAGGAATATCAAATACTTTCAGCAATTCTTCATCCCATTGCAAAGTATGGATATTAAAGAGCATTGTTCTCGAAGCATTGGAAACATCGGTTACATGTACTTCTCCATTAGTGAGTTTCCATGTCAGCCAGCTGTCAATAGTACCGAAGGCAAGTTCTCCTTTTACGGCCCTTTCCCTTGCACCGGTTACATTATCTAATACCCATTTTAGTTTTGTAGCAGAAAAATAAGCATCAATAACAAGTCCTGTTTTTTGGCGGATCATTTCTGCTTTTCCTGCTGATTTTAATTCATCGCAATAGGCGGAAGTCCTTCTGTCCTGCCATACAATTGCATTATAAACAGGCTGACCGTTTTTTTTATCCCACACCAAAGTCGTTTCTCTTTGATTGGTAATGCCGATGCCGGCAATCTGCTTCATGTTGATGCCGGCTTTTGCAACCGCCTCTGCCATGGTGCCAAACTGGGTGCTCCAAATTTCATTGGCATCATGTTCTACCCAGCCGGGCTGCGGATAAATCTGTTTAAATTCTTTCTGTGCCCGGCTTTTAATATTTCCTTTTTTATCAAAAACAAGACTACGGCTGCTGGTGGTGCCCTGGTCAAGGGCTAAAATGAAATGTGACATAATTCTTAATTAGAGAAGGAAATTAAGAAAAAACACTTCAAGTTGACATTTGTCAAGTGTTTTGGCCGGCTTCCGGGTTAATTTGTAAGTGAAATTTAAATATGGAATTATCTGTTGTAGTAATAATAAGCAAGAGTGATTCAGCCGGGTTAAAAAAAACGCTGAGGGGCATTGATGATTTAGATGCGGAAGTAATACTCTTTAATACTACAGAATCAGCGCTATTGGTTGATACACGGCTTAAATGTCAGCCAAGAATAATTAACGGGAAATGGAATGGGTATGACCGTGTTCGCTATAATGCAGCAAAAGCAGCATCGAATGACTGGGTACTGATGTTGCATACCGGAGAAGAGCTTGATACATCGCTTAAAGATTCTTTGCAAAATGTAGATTATTCTGACATGTACCGGGCTTACCGTATCAGGTTTAATAATTATTATAAGGGTAAACGTCTGCGGTATGGTGAATGGGGGAGAGAATACCACATTCGGCTGGCAAATAAAAAGAGCATCAGGATGGATAATGAGCAGGTAAATGAAACATTTTTTTATAAGCAAGGTGTACCCGTTTCGGAATTAAAGGGAAGTATTACACACAATATTGTGAATGATTCGGATGAGTTAGTGATGAAGTACCGTAGGGAAGCATATTATGCGGCGGCAAAATATCATTTGCAGGGAAGAAGAACAGGAATCATCAAATTATGGTTATCGCCAGTAGCAGCTTTTATCAAAAACTATTTTTTCAAACTGGGAATATTAGACGGTTGGTATGGTTATATATTCTCTAAAATGCAGGCATGGCATCATTTTATTAAACATTCCCGTCTTCGTCAATTAAACAGGATGATTAAAACACCACTCTGAAGCTTCCAAAAACACCAAATGTTTTGTCCCCATCTTTTTTCAGCGTAGAAGGCAGAACCCGCCAGACAAAATCAAGACGAAATACTTTGAAGATATTATCTACTCCTGTTCCCAGTTCCAGGTAAGTATTGCCATCCAGCGATTGAAATGTATGACCTTGTTTAAAATTATACGCTTTGTTCTCTGCTGACAGGCTTCCCCATAATGCTTTTGCTGTCCAGAATTGCCGGAATCTTAATTTGGGAAAAAGGCGGAATATTCCGTTGCCGATATTATGCTCCACATTTAGCCCTGCATACTGATCATGGATGAACTCCCATCGGTTCATCATGTTGAATGCATATTTGTTTTAATAGTATAATTCATTTCCCGGAGCAATATCGAGCAATGTATAAGGCAGGGTGCCAAATGTTTTGCCGGCATATACCAGCCAGGAGAGGTTACCAAAGGGCGGAATTTTAAAATAGTCGGAAATACTGGCTGAAATTTTTGTATAGCTGTAACTGCTTTTAAATACACCGGGAAAACCACGGCTGATATAAATTTCACCAATAGGGTAGATGCTGCCGAGGCTGGTCCGGTAAAAATGATTTTCAAGGAATCGTTCCAGGTATGCAAAACGCAAACGAACGGATACTTCAAAACTCGTCAACGGATTACCTTCGGCCGATGTTCTGAAAGAATCCAACGGTACCAGGTTTCTGAGTGGCAGATTGGATTTGTGCGTTACAGTGATTTTATTTGATAACCAGGGCAGCAGCTCTTTAAAAAACTCCAGCCGCTTTTCCCTGACTTTGATATTTTTTACGGGTACTCCTTGTTTACGAACTGCCAACGCAAACACATTGTCCTGGGAAATTTCACCATAATAATTCTGGCCCCAGTCCAGGTCATTGGTAAATGATGCATACAAATATATCCTTGGATCTTTGTTGGGTAAATAAAAAATTTCACCCATTCCCTTTAGTTTTTGATCGCCAAATCCATAGGCGAGATAACCATGCAATCTTATCTTTTTATCAAAAAATTTATTGGTGCCTAAGTCAAACCGGACTCTTAATCCTTCCCATCCGTTGGAACTGATCCAGTTCATCCAGGGGCCGATCTGGTAGTTGCCAATGTCTTTATATCCTGTACCAATAAAGCTCATTGTCTTGGTGAACCGCTGAAAAACGGGTGCATTGGTAAGCGTATCAATCATTTTGATAATACTGCTTTCTGTTTTGCTTAAAGGTTCATGCCGTACAGCTTGCCAGTATTCCTTTCCTTTTTCTAAAGAACCAGGAAGTGTGATAATTTCTTCCAGTATTTTGTTTTTGGAAAGTTCCCGGATGACAGAACTGTCATTGACAACAACATTCCGGTAAGTTGTTGTTTTGCGGCCGATAAAACCAGGTTTATCTTTTCCGGTAGGGGAGATATCTGCAACAAATTTGTCTTTGCTTAAAAACCAGGTGGAATCATTGATCAGCTGGTATTCCTGTATCAGGCTCAGGTTCTCTACAAAATTCACATTAGCTTCTTTTCCCAGCCGCAGGTTCATACGCTGAATAGCAAAACTGCCGACATGTACCCAACAGTCACCTTCAAATGTATCACCTCCCTTGCGTCTTGGTGTGAAGACAAGATGAAAGTACCGTTGGTTGGCAATCAACTGTGTGTCTACCACCCGGTAATTATAATAATAATCACCATTATCACTTATAGGGCTGATAAATTGTTTATCAAATACAGGGATGAAATTGTTGTAGACATTCACTACCTGGTCCATGCCTCCAAGCATTTTAACCACACTTTCATTTTTTACACCATTGGGATTAACAGCTTTGATGATCTCCCGCCTTTTTTTTGGATTTTTCTGATAGTAATAATCGGACAACACTTCTGATAAATAAGTGGGGAGGTATTTCAGCCCTTCTGCAGTATCAATGTTTTGGTTGATTAGTTCACTTACAGATCGCAGCGGTTTAAATTTTCCAAATTTTTCGAAATTGATATTCTTCAGGTCCAGTTCCAGTTTGTTGTACAATTCATACGAGAAATTATCAAAGCGATACCGGTCATTGCGGGGTTTGTTTTGAACAATTTTTCTCCAAACCAATAGCCCCTTGTTCACTTTCACTTTCAGGTTGGCGCCTTCATTAAAAGTTCCCCTTTCGAGGCTTACAGAAATATTAATTGCCGTTTCATTTACATCTAATTTGTAGTAAAAAGTCTGGTATCCCACACAGGAAATTTCCAGGCTATCAGATGGCCAGTCGTTTACCACGATAAGGAATGCACCGGCAGAATCAGATTGATTACCGGTAGTGGTATTTTTAAAGCTTACAGAAGCAAAGGGAACAGGTTCTTCACTGTGAGCATCCTTAATTATCCCCGCAATAGTTTTGCGTTGAGCAGTAGAGGATAAGGTTGTCAGCAGCAGGTAAAAAAGTATTACGTTTCTACAGCACCAGGTCATTGCGGGTAAAATTACAACCTGTACTTATTGATCCGGTAAAAAAAATCCCCTCTTTCGAGGGGATACTTATATGAAAAAAATCTCCGTTAAAAATCAAGTCCCATGGCAAAATAGTACCTAGGTTTTCCCTGGAATACGCCGTTCATTTCCCATGCCGCATCGAAACGAAGGAAGTATCCTAATAATGTACTTCTGGCGCCAAAGCCATAACCTCCTGCAAAGGGACCAATACCACCTGCTTTGATTTTTACCAGCACCGGAGGAGCGCCGTAGGTAACAGATGGTCTTTCCAGTTTGTCATAAGCGCCATTCCACGCAGTACCCAGGTCAAAGAATTGCACTATCTGAAAATTTCTTAAAAAGGCATTATTGATAGGCTTATTGAAAAAGGAGGTGAAAACAGGAACCCTGATCTCACTGTTAATGACCAATGCATTATTTCCATTGGCCACATTTTGCCGGAAGCCTCTCAGGTTTACGGCAAGGGATTGGTAGGCATAGTCATTGTCGGGGTCAGGCACATTAGACGGATCAAAATAGCGGTAAGTGACATTACCGTTATCATCCACTTTTTGATTTTGACCAAACATCAGCCAGTTGTCAACGCCACCCAGGTAATAAATGATCTTCTGATTTCCCCAGGAAAAATCACCGGCACCACGAACAGCCCATATAATATTACGGTAGATAGGGAGATAATGCCTCGCATCAAAACCAAAATTGAATGTGGTGGGGTGATCTTTGGGTCCTTTTGCCCCGGAAGTAGTTAACCTGGCATTGAAATCCATGAACACTTTCCAGCGCAGGCCATGCCAGATATTCATGGCAGGCGATACTGCATCATCATGTACATATTCAATATGCGCTAATCCATATGTAAGCCTGTTGTCCGCTGCTTTGAGTGATGTGGGGTCGGTTGACAATGAAACATATTTATCGCTTCTGTACGCCACATTGAAGCGGAGGCTTTTAATCCGGTTAAAAGGATAAGTAACACTTGCCTGGTAAAGGTTGGTAAACAACTTTGCAAATGCTGCTGAATCGTTATATAGCGGTGGATTGTTGATCACATTGCGGTAGTACGTAAAACCGTAATCGATTCTTTTTTTCAGGTACTGGGTAGTCAGCACATATTCATTGTTCTTGAGATCAGGGCTGATGCGAAAGCCACCGGCAAATTTCCAGTCTTCAAAAAGGTCAGAAGTACCGACACGGATAATGCCGTTGAACGGATCACCGTTGCTTAGCTGTATCGGTCCATAACCTCCCTGGTAAGGCTGGTAGCGGGTAATCAGAACGTTATTGTTAAAACCGCTAACTAAATAATCATTGAAGAATTTAGGAGGCCGGTATTCATACAGTTTTGCTTTTTTCAATACAGATTCCTTTATGATTTCTTCTGACTTAACCACATCGCCCAATTTGGTTTTATTCTCGTCGGTTTTTTCCTCCTCAAAGCCAGTATTGAAAAAGTCCTGTTGCTTTTTAGTTAGTGTATCCTTTTTGGTTTGTTCCGTATTAGCTTCTTTACGCAACGCTTTTTTCTCTTCTTCTATCAGCTTGCGCCGGTATTCGGTGGCTTTTGCGGTTACATTCCGGCGGCGTAGTGTGTTCTCATCTACTTTCAGGCGATATAATAGTTTTACATCACCCAGTTTTACCACTTCGCTTACCTGCTGGTTGTCGCCGGCTGTTCTGGTTTCCAGCATGCTGCTTTGGTAGTTGGTCAGCGGGAATACATAAGATGAGTCGTTGGTAATGGAAACAAAACCTACAGAATCAATATCTGTTTTATTCCACTCCCTCAGTAAACTGTCCACATCTTTTTTGGGAGGATTACGCAAAACTTCATCACCGATAAACACCAGGGTATCTAATCCGGCTCTTTCTGTAGTGAAAAAACCTGCATACCTGTTATTGATACCATTTTCATCACTCACAAAAGTAAAATGAGACTGGTTGTATTGTGAAGGGAAACGGGCATTGCCCATTTTCAGGTCGGTTAGCCTGGATATTTGCTTGAAGTCTGATTTATTCCAGTTGTCAACGAGGTAAATATTAAACCGGGGCCCGGGCAATGAATCATCACTGCTGGCAGCTTGTGCAGAAGGCCTGTTGCTGGAAAATAGAATTCCGGTTTTGTTAGGAAAAGCTACAAAAGAGGGGTCAAGGTCATCGTAAACATCGTTGGTGATCTGCTCGAAACTTTGCTTGTCAATTTTGTACACATATATATCTGACTGGCCACTTCTTACCCCACTGAATAAAAGCGTATTATTATCCAGCATGTATTTCATATCCTGTACCTGGTCAAATTTTTGAATCTCCTGTTTCCATAGTTTGGTTCGGTTCACCACATCGTACACAAAGAATTTCGTTTTTCCTTCTTCGTTGTACAAAACTGCCAGCCTTGTGCCTTTGCCATCCCATGCAAGCAGCGGATAGTTGGGATGTTTTTCATTTTCTCTTGTTCTTACTCCCAGTTTTAAAAGAATACGACGGTTAACAAAATTTTCCATTAACACTACCTGGTATCGCCCTTGCTTGAATTCGACAACAGCATAGGTGAAACTGCGGGGAACCGGGTTGGCATTAAAACGGATAAAATCTTTTTTACCAATTGATTCACTTACTGATAACTGGCCTCTTGGTGTGTTCCTTCTTCCACGGATATCCTTGAAATACTGTTGCTGCACATCCGTCATGAAGTCTTCCAGTATTTTTTTAAATTTCTTCTTGGCAATTTTATTGGAAGCATTATTCAGGTTGCGGTAAATACGGGCCAGGTAAAGGAAATAAGTGGTTTTATTTTTACCGTATTTGTCAGCGATATACTTCCAGAAGGCATGACCAGCCAGTAAGGGTTTGGCAAAGGCAAACTGGTAAAAGTTTTTGTAATCACCTGCCAGCATTACTCCGCGGAGGTCGTCATCCAAAGTGGTGCTCCAGTTTTCTGCTGCGTAGGAAATGTAGCCATCTGTAAGCCACTTTGGTAAATCCAGTAATGCCTGGTTGGCTGCAAATTCTCCCAGGTCATCGCCAAACAACAAATTGTCAACTAAATTTTTGGCTATACCCTGCCTGATCTGGCGGCGCAGGTTATCATGATTGCCATCGAAGTAAACGATCATTTTGTTGTTTACCAGTTTGGTAACGCCGCCGGTGTTTTGCCAGTCAATTCCGAGGCCGATGTTGGATTGCTGCATCTCATCGTAATTGTTATATACCACAATGTTGATGCGTCGTTGTAATCCATATTCTACGAACTCTTCGATAGAGGGCAATTCCAGTTCGGCCACCTGGGCTACATATTTGCCCAGTCCAAGGCCATCCTGGCTGAAGTAGGTATTGAAATTATCTGTTTGATAATACTTCCATTTGAATTTTTGGTATTGTACACGGTTTTTCCCAAACTCCACAGTGTTTACTTGTGCCGTAGTTTCCATGGCTGCAAAAACGGAAAGAGAGGCAAGCAGGCTAAATACTTTCTTCATAGTCTGTTTTTTCGGCCACACAACAGCCAGTACCGGCCTGTGGCATTATCTTTACAAATACTTCCGAATTAATAACTAAAAGTACGAAAACCCGTCCATGTTACATGTTAAGTCCTTCACTTTTAGCCCCGTCCAGGAGAATACATATGTTTTGTATAACGATCAGAAGCAGTGCTGCATTATAGACCCGGGCTGTTATTTCCCGGAGGAAAGGGACGAATTAAAAACGGGCATTGAAAAGACAGGACTTACCCCAGTTTTGCTGCTTAATACCCACTGCCACCTTGACCATGTTTTTGGAAACAAATTCGTTTTTGACACCTGGGGTCTGCAGCTTCATATTCATCCAAAGGAAAAGCCGGTTCTCGACTTTGCTCCGCAATCAGGCATGATGTGGCAACTTCCTTTCGACAATTATGACGGCCCGTTAGTTTACCTGGAAGAGAAAAATATTATTAAAATCGGTGAAGAAGAACTGGAAATCCGGTTTACTCCAGGCCATTCTCCCGGCAGCGTATCATTTTATCATGCAGCCGGTGGCTTTATTATTGGCGGGGATGTGCTGTTCAACAGGAGTGTGGGCCGTACTGACCTCCCGGGGGGTAGTTTTGAAACGCTGGTGGAAAGTATCCAAACGCAATTTTTTACGCTGCCGGATGAAACAAAAGTGTATTCCGGTCATGGGCCGGTGACGACAGTGGGATTTGAGAAACAAAATAATCCGTTTGTGAAGTTGTATTGAAAGAAGTTGAGTTCGATTGTTGAAAAATTTATCGCCTCGCAGAGGCAAAATATTTTCCGATGAACGGCATCGCAGCTAATTCTTTCCTTTCAATCAATGCTACAAACCAGGTAAAGAAAAGCAATAGCGCAGTAGCAACTCCCACATTAAACCAGCGATTATCCCAGAGATAAACCAGCCCTTCATGCAGTCCGTATAAAAGAACCACCAATACCAGGTAGGCTATCAGTTTTTTACGGGCATAGGGTACCGGGTAATATTTTTGTCCAAGAACATAACTGGTTATCATCATAAACAAATAACAGGCAAAAGTGGCAATAGCGGCGCCTAGGTAATGCAGTTTTGGTATCAGTAAAATATTCAAAACAATAGTTATGGCCGCACCGGCTAACGTAATCATGGCGCCGGTCATGTTTTTGTGCTTTAGTTTATACCAGATGCTGAGGTTATAGTAAATGCCCAGAAATATGTTGCCCAATGCCAATAGTGGCACTACATTTAATCCCTCTACCCACGCAGGTTTGTCAATGGCCATAAAGAACCAGGCGAATAAATCAATATATAAGCTGATAAACAAAAACATGAAGCAGCAGGCAATCACAAAAAACTTCATGATGCGGGCATAGGTTTTTGGCGCATCTTCTTCTTTGCTCCGGTTAAAGAAGAAGGGTTCTGCTGCCATACGAAATGCCTGAATCATTATTGTAATCAGCACTGCCAACCGGTAGATATTACCAAAGATGCCTAATTCATGTTTTGCCTGTTCTTCCGGCAAATCCACCACATGCTGGTAAATAAGCCTGCTGAGCATATCATTAACCATGCCCCCCAAACCGACAATCACCAGGGGGTAAGAATAGCGGATTACTTTTCTCCAAAGGGCGCCGTCGAAACTGAAACGAATTTGAGAAAATTCTTTTCGGAGAATCAAAAAAGTCAACACACTTCCGCAAATATTGCCAATAAGATAATAGCCAATGCCGGTATTTTTATTATAAATACCGGCTAAGAAACTACCTGGATTTGATTGTACCAGTTTCGGTATTACTCCCAGGAATAATATCACTACGAGCACATTGAGCATTACTCCCGATATGCGGGCAAAAGCATAACGTTTTGGCCTGTTTTCCTGGCGCAGTCTTGCAAAGGCAAGAGTACTGATAGCGTCAAAGAATATGATAACGGCCATCCAGGTAATATATTCCGGATGATTTTCAAGGCTTGCCCATTCAGCAATTTTGTCTTTAAACAGGAAGAGAATACCGGTAAACAGGATTGTTGAACCCAATAAAGAAACCGAAAGTGTATTATACAGCTTACGCTGATCATGGTCCTGCGAAAAACGGAAATAAGCAGTTTCCAGGCCGTAAGTAAATAGTACATTCAAAAAGGGAATGATTGCATAAACCTGTGTCAGGTCGGCAGTTTTGGATGGCTGTGCAAAAATGAGCGGAAGCGACAGATTCATCAGGTAGCCTAAAAACCGGCTGGCAATGGTGGGCACACCATACCATAATGTTTGACCTGCCAGTTTTTTAATACCACTCAAAGGATTGGAAATATTTGTGGACAAAAGTAGCTTTTGGTATGGCAAAAAACGAATTTGGCTGACTCCTGCAGCTTTTATTTAAGACAATTGCAACGCTTAAGGCCCTTACAGTATCTTTAACACCAAATACTGTTTTTATGAAGAAGCTTGTTTTCCTCCTGTTTTTCGCTGGCAGTTTTGTCCAATGTTCTTTAGCTCAGTCATACGAAGGGACTATCCAGTTTGACAAAAAAAAGCAGACTGCGATTGTATGTGATTATAGTTATCCTGCCCAGGCCGTTGAAAATGCTTTTGTAAAAAGAATGGAGCAATTAGGTTACAAGGCGAAAGAGGAAAAAGGGCTACTTAACAGGGATAAGGGTTTCCTGGTGTTTAAAAATGTCTATCTGACGGATATCAGCAAAGACAGGATGGATTATATCATTAAAGTGGAACGTAAAAGCCGTAAAGAAAGTGACGAATCAGTCATTTATATGATCATGCTGAAGAATGATGCCAACGCTATTTCTACTATGGAAGCTTATGATATTGGTAAAGCAAAATCTTACCTGAATGAAATGCTGCCGGATATTGAGGCAGCCAACCTCGAACTGCAGATTGCAGCACAGGAAGAAGTGGTGACAAAAGCCGAAAAGAAACTGAAAGAGCTGCAGGATGATAAGCTGAATCTAGAGAAAAAACTGGCTGAGAATGCAACCGCACAAGATGAAACAATCAAGGATATTGATGCCCAGAAAAAAAATCTTGAAGCACTAAAAGAGAAAAGAAAGAAAAATTAATCTGGCCGGGCAAAGCGGGGGTCTTGTAAAAAGGAAGAGTCAGTTAAGGCCCGAAGAAAAACAAACAGGTCATTTGCTTCTGAATTAGTCAGGGTAATTCCATTAGTCAGCAAAGGATCTAATGTGCCGCTTTGTTGTATGCCTGTGCGATAGTGATTGATACATTGCATCAGTGTGCCAAACCTGCCGTCGTGCATATAGTTGGATGAAATGTACGTATTACGGAGGGTAGGCACTTTAAACTTCAATGAATCTTCCTTTTTACCCGTAATTCTCATACGACCATAATCTTTCAAAAACTCATCAACCGGCAAACCAATATTGCGAAAACTATAATCGGTAAATAAAGGTTCTGGGTGACAGGTGGCACATTTTGCTTTATACAACTGGTAGCCGTTTTCTTCCTGCGCCGTGAAAGTAGCCGTTCCTTTTTTATATCGGTCGTATTTAGAATTAGCCGATACCATATAGCCGGTAAACTGTGACAGGGCTTTCAGAATAAATTCCGGCCGTATAAAAGGTGAACCAAATACTTTTTTGAATTGCTCTTTGTAGTACGGATCGTCTTTTATTTTATTGATAATTCCTTCATAGGTTTCTCCCATTTCAATATGGCCGTTAATTGGTTGAGCTGCTGCATCGGTCAGCCGGGTAAATTCACCATCCCAGTGCAGGTAAGGGCTCCAGGCCAGATTGAATAATACAGGTGCATTGCGTAATGTATGAGAATCAAATACTCCGTGGCTGCGGTCATGTTCAAAAGTGCCAAAGCCTGCTTTTTGCTCATGACAGGAAGAGCAGGGATGGAGATTATCAACCGACAAACGACCATCATAGAAAAGCCTTCTTCCCAGCTCAAAACCTTCCCTGCTTAAAGGATTATCATTGAAACGATAGTTGGGCTGCGGAAAACTTTCAGGTATCTCCTGTTGGATTAATTGAAGACCGTTGGTCTTTTGTTCTTTCCGGCAGGCTCCAAGCAGCCATGAAAAAGATACAGTCAAAATGAAAAGGGAAGATATCGTTATAATCGTTTTCCGCACAGGGTCAATTAAACAACTAATTTACAACAACTTTCTGCAGCTTAATAATTACCGGGTCTGAATTTTTGCCTGCCCGATTTTATTTCAGCAT
This sequence comes from uncultured Chitinophaga sp., assembly GCA_964634265.1. Taxonomy (GTDB): domain Bacteria; phylum Bacteroidota; class Bacteroidia; order Chitinophagales; family Chitinophagaceae; genus JJ008. The sequence goes on from CAZWIM010000010.1 coordinate 75,297, forward strand.
TTCTTTTTTTCCATTCCAGTCTTTTTTCTTTAGAGGCTTTGCTGGCTTTTGTGGCAATGCGTGGCTTTTTGGGGGTAAGGGCTTTGGTGATTAGTTCATTAATTTTTTCAACGGCTTCCTCCTTGTTAGCCAGTTGTGTACGGTGTGTTTGGGATTTTACCTGTAAATGGCCGTCAGTAGTAATCCGGTTGCTTAGTTTTTCTTTTAATAAAGTTTTTTGTTCAACAGACAGCAGTTGTGAAGTTTCAATATGCAACGAAGCGATAACGGCTGTTTCCACTTTATTTACATTCTGGCCGCCTTTTCCCCCGCTACGGGTGGTTTGGAAGTTTAATTCTTTGCTTACGTCAATCATAAACTGATTACTGGTTCTGTCATAAAGATAGAATCATTCCTTCATCGGAGCTATCTTTACCATTAACAAATAACCAGTAACCAATATGCGAGCCGTCATTCAGAGAGTATCAAAAGCCAGTGTTACTATTGATGGCAAAATTCATTCGCAGATCGGGTGGGGATTACTGGTTTTATTAGGTATTGAAGATGCCGATACAGCTGAAGACATTGAATGGCTCAGCAATAAAATCGTTAACCTCCGCATTTTTGATGATGCCAATGCTGTGATGAATGAGTCGGTAAAAGATAAAAATGGTGATATTATCCTCGTAAGCCAGTTTACCTTGCATGCCTCCACCAAAAAGGGTAACCGGCCTTCATATATAAAAGCCAGTAAACCGGATATAGCTGTTCCGTTATACGAGAAAATGATTGAGCAGTTATCAGCAGACCTTGGGAGAAGAATAGGTACCGGTGACTTTGGTGCTGATATGAAAGTAGAGTTGATTAATGACGGCCCGGTAACGATTGTGATAGATACGAAGAATAGGGAATAGGTTAAGCACTAATTCTGACTAATTACACGAATAATGACTGAGATTATTTTAAAGGAAGAGTCTTATAAAATTATTGGAGCTTGCATGGAGGTGCATAAAGAGCTGGGTATGGGATTCAGAGAAATTGTTTATAAGGATGCCCTGGAAATGGAATTTAAAGAAAATGGCATAAGATTTAGCAGAGAAAAGCAGTATGATATTTTATTATAAGGGCAAAAAGCTTCCGAGAAAGTATTATGCTGATTTCGTTGTTTTTGATTCTATAATTCTGGAAGTGAAAGCAGCAATGACTATAGTAAACCCATTTGTCTATCAAACCATCAACTATCTAAAGGCATCTGGGATGAAACTGGGGATTATAGTAAACTTCGGAGAGAAATCATTAACATATAAGCGAGTTGTATTTTAATTCGTGTAATTCGAAAAAATTAGTGTTATCATCTCAGAATACTCCGATCTTTTCCGTAAAAATCTTCCCATTCGTCAACCCGATCATGAGGTAAAAGGCTTTTCTGTAAACCGGTATATCAATTGTAAACGAGTTATTATTGATATTTTTCTGTTCTACCACCCTGTTTCCATCCGTTGTCCATACCATAACGCTATTAATAGCCTTACTGCTTTTAATGGTAAGCTGCCGGCCGGTGGTAATCACCTTGTATGGTTTTGTCTCTTTTTTAGAGGATTGCGCCTGAACTTTTATAAATAATAGTGTCAATAATACCGCTGCCAGCAGCCTGGATACAGACTTCATCATAGAATACATTTAATCTTTTAAAGGAATTGGTTTGGGTTTTCAGCGGGGACGGGAGATGGGAAACGGCAAGAATCATGCTAAATTGCAGAGACCAACCAAAAGTTTTGTTATGACTATACAACAGGCCCAGCAGCAGGTGGACGGATGGATCAAAACGGTCGGGGTCCGCTATTTCTCCGAACTAACTAATATGGCTATTCTTACGGAAGAAGTAGGAGAACTGGCCCGCATCATGGCCCGCACCTACGGTGACCAGTCTTTTAAAAAATCGGATATGGATAAAAACCTGGCGGATGAGATGGCCGATGTACTGTGGGTATTGATCTGTTTGGCCAATCAAACGGGTGTAGACCTGACTGATGCGTTACAAAAGAATTTTGAGAAAAAGAATATCCGGGATGCAGAGCGGCATCAGAATAATGAGAAGCTGAGATAACTTTTTTTCAGTCTTTCTTTTTTGGAAGATAACTATTCGGATTTTTCATAAACTCCGTCCGGCAGTATTTGGAGCAAAAGCCAAAAATGTGGCCTTTGTAGTGTATAGTATCACCTTTTTTGTCATCCACTTTCATATTACAGATCGGGTCGGGACGTAGCGTATCAACCCCGGTATTGAAGCTTGCCTGCATCTGAGGGCAATGAGATCTTCTTTGGCAAGTTTTTGATGCTGACTGATTGAAGAACATTATAGCAGCAATCAGCGTTGCCGGTAAGGCCATATAGAAAACCGAACTTTTCATAACAGAATAATTTCATAGCAAAGGTATTATATAGCCCTGATTACGGGTTGTGATTTCCACTTAATTCTCGTCAATCCTATAAACCAGCGTTCTATTATCTTTGCCGGCTATGGCAAACGAAACGAACAGGTTCCAGGCGATTATTTCGCATTGTAAAGAGTACGGCTTTATTTTTCCCAGCAGTGAGATTTACGATGGTCTGCAGGCCGTGTATGATTATGGCCAGATGGGGGCCGAGTTGAAAAAAAACATCAAAGATTACTGGTGGAAAAGTATGACCCAGCTGCAGGACAATATCGTAGGTATTGATGCTGCCATTTTCATGCATCCCACCACCTGGAAGGCCAGTGGCCACGTTGATAATTTCAACGACCCGATGATTGATAATAAAGACAGCAAGAAAAGATATAGGGTGGATCATTTAATTGAAGGACATGCCGAGTTGCTAAGAGCTAAAGGAGCAGAAGGAGAAAAGGAGGCGGACACCCTTTTAGCGGCCATGGACGCATTATTGGCTAAAGATGATTTTGCAGGGCTCAAAAAACTGATTGAGGATAATAAAATAAAATGTACCATCAGTGATACCTGCAACTGGACAGATATCCGCCAGTTCAACCTTATGTTCTCTACCGAATTTGGTTCTACTGTTTCCAGTGATGATGAGGATAACAAAGTTTACCTGCGTCCCGAAACGGCCCAGGGTATTTTCGTTAATTTTTTGAATGTGCAGAAAACAGGCCGGATGAAAGTGCCATTTGGCATTGCACAAATAGGTAAGGCATTTAGAAATGAAATTGTGGCAAGGCAATTCATCTTCCGCATGAGGGAATTTGAGCAGATGGAAATGCAGTTCTTCATTCGCCCAGGCTCACAAAAAGAGTGGTATGAATACTGGAAGGCTGAGAGACTAAAATGGCATTTAAGCCTGGGTATTTCAGCTGAGAAATATCGTTTCCATGATCACATTAAGCTGGCCCATTATGCGGATGCGGCCTGTGATATTGAATTTGAGTTCCCGATGGGCTTTAAAGAACTGGAGGGTATTCATTCCCGTACAGATTTTGACCTGAAGAATCACCAGGAATACAGCAAAAAGAAACAACAGTATTTCGATAACGATATAGATCCTGCAACCGGTAAACCATATGGCAATTACATTCCTTATGTAATAGAAACTTCTATCGGTTTGGACAGGATGTTCCTCGCCGTCATCAGTCATGCTTATGAAGAGCAGGATCTGAGCACAGCAGATAAGCAGGATAGTCGTGCTGTACTGAAGTTGCCTGCGAAATTGGCTCCAATAAAGTTGGCTGTTCTTCCTTTAACTAAAAAGGATGGTTTACCGGAAGTAGCCGAACGTATCATGAGCGATTGCCGTCCACATTTTCGTTGTTTCTATGAAGAGAAGGATTCTATTGGCAAACGTTATCGCCGCATGGATGCATTAGGCACCCCTTATTGTGTAACAGTCGATCACCAGACATTACAGGATGATACGGTTACTATCCGTCACCGGGATTCGATGGAGCAGGAAAGGATTCCGATTGATAAGATAAAAGATTTAGTGATTAACGCTATACAATAGTCAGAAGCCGTATCAACCGATACGGCTTATTTTTTTCCTCTCAATCCAGGTAATGAAATACTATAAGCCGTTTCATATTTCACTTCGGTCATTTCGAAACCGCTTTGCACGGTTCCTATATTGGGCAGCTTTGCCAGTTTGTTTACAATGAAATCCTGGTATTCATTCATGTCTTTTACTACGATCTTCAGCAGGTAGTCATAGATACCGGTCATGTGGTGGCATTCCATTACTTCGGGAAGTTTTACAATATCCCTTTCAAATGCTTTCAGCATAGTGTGTGAATGCTCTTTCAGCTGCACATTGGTAAAAGCTACCAGGTTTTTATCAATCTTGTTTTTGTCCAACACAGCGACATAACGCTGGATATAGCCTTCCTGCTCCAGCCATTTTATACGTTCATAAACCGGTGTAACAGATTTACCGAGTTTGTCGGCAATTTCCTTGTTGGTCAGTCTTGCATCATGCTGCAGCAGCTGCAGGATGCTGATATCGGTCTGATCGAGCTGTATCATGGGAGAAAAATTTTCTTTTTAGACTAATCCCTAAGCAGGTAAATGGCTTTTGCGTCTATAATTATTGTCTAAAATAGATTTATTTTCTAATAAAATTAAAATCATAAGAAAATTCATCCTGAAACAGGAAGTTTGTCCTGTAAAAACAACCTGTATGGATTACTCCCGTTTTGCCCCCGAAAGCCTGATGATGAGTTATGGATATAACCCGCATCTGAGCGAAGGCGCTGTAAAGTGCCCCATTTTTCAGACCTCCACTTTTGTATTTCACAGTGCCGAAGAAGGCAAGGCATTTTTTGAAGTGGCCTATGGTCATCGAAAGAAAAAAAGAAATGAGAAGATAGGCCTCATCTACAGCCGCATCAATAACCCGGATATGGAGATACTGGAAGATCGCCTCACTTTATGGGATGGGGCAGAGGCCAGTGCTGTTTTTGAAAGTGGTATGAGTGCTATCTCCACAGTAATGATGGAGTTCCTGAAGCCGGGTGACCTGTTATTATACAGCAATCCTATTTATGGTGGCACACACCATTTCATTCATCATGTATTGACCAAATTTGGAATTCATATCATGGGTTTCAGGGCAGGCGAAAGCATGGATGAAATTGAAATACGGTTAAAGGAGTCAGGTCTTTCAGATAAGTTGGGTATGATCTACCTGGAAACACCGGCTAATCCTACCAATGATCTTATCGATATTGAAATGTGTGCAACAATGGCGAAGAAATATTCTGTCGCAGACAAAAAAGTGATTGTTGCCGTTGATAATACTTACATGGGTCCTGTATGGCAGCATCCGTTGAAAAATGGAGCCGATCTTGTACTTTATTCTGCCACCAAATATATAGGCGGGCATAGCGATGTTATTGCAGGTGCTGTGCTGGGAAGCAAAGAATTGATTGGCAGAGTAAAAGTGTTGCGGACCTTTTTGGGCAACATGATAAGTCCTTATACCGGCTGGTTATTACTCCGCAGCCTGGAAACACTTAAAATAAGAATGGACAAACAAGCCACCAACGCACAAAAAGTATCAGAGTGGTTGCAGCAGCATCCATTGGTAGAGAGGGTCTATTACCTGGGCAACCTGAAACAAAAAAATCCGGCACAATTTGCCATTTATAAAAAGCAATGCCTGGGAAATGGTGCCATGCTTAGTTTTGATATCAGCGGTGGGGAGAAAGAGGCCTTTATGTTTTTGAATAATTTGAAACTGATCAAACTGGCTGTGAGTTTAGGAGGAACAGAAAGCCTCGCTGAACATCCTGCAACAATGACACATGTTGATATACCTGATGATGAAAGAGAATATTTTAATATTACTCCAAAACTCGTCCGCTTGTCAATAGGAGTTGAAAACCCGGAAGACCTGATCTGGGATATTGACCAGGCTTTGGAAAAAGTGGCGCTGCTGGATCATCAATACCATAAAGATGTAGCCTACTAGTAATAAAAAATGAGTTATCTGTAATAAACAGCCGCCTGTAACAGCGGCTGTTTTGCTTAGTATGATATGAATCAGTGGTTTTAATGAATTAGGTCACCTATAGCTAACACATTCATTTCTAATTTTCAGCACTTTTTGATACCTTCTATGTGTCAAAAACCAACATTATTTACCGTTGAAATAAACGATCATGTCCCAGAATGACATTACAAAACCTGTAGACCTTCTTACCCATGCAGAAGGTACAGGACCCAAGCGTTCCCGCCGACCAGTTTATATGGATTTCATGCCACCTTGTAACAGCGCCTGCCCGGCAGGTGAAAACATACAGGCATGGATGGCACATGCACAATCAGGAAATTATTTTGAAGCCTTTCAAACCATTTTGGAAGACAATCCCTTTCCGGCCATCATGGGCCGTGTTTGTGTAAAGCCATGCGAAACGGGTTGCAACCGGAATCATATTGAAAGCACTGTAAACATTCATGCTGTTGAACGCTTCATCGGCGATGAGGCCATCCGCCAAAAATGGCCGGTACAGTTCATGTATGAAGAAACAGGAAAAAGAGTACTGGTTATTGGTGCAGGTCCGGGAGGATTAGCTGCGGCATACCACCTGGCCAGGATGGGTCATACAGTAGAGATATACGATGCAGGAAAACATCCCGGAGGATTATTATGGACTGGTGTTCCGGAGTATCGTCTTCCCAAAGAAATACTGGATGCCGAAGTGGAACGCATTGTAAAAATGGGTGTAAAGATCAGGCTGAATTATAAAGTACAGGATGTCTTGACAGAAAAACAGGCTGGCAATTTTGATGCAGTTTACCTGTCAATTGGTGCACAGTTAATACATGATGAAGGTTTTGTACATGATAATTCGGTGTATATCACTGATGCTTTTTCTTTCTTCAGCGAATCCAAAATGAACAATTCTCCTTTTGTACAAAAGAAAGTCGTTGTTTATGGTGGTGGCAAACTGGCACTTTATCTTTCCAGGATATTAAAACGTTACGGATCGGATGTATCCGTGTATTATCCCGGAGATAAGAAAATGATGCCGGCTTATGATTACGAAACAGAAGACGCACTGGCAGAAGGTGTGGATGTGCAGTTATACCGAAGCATCAGCAAGATTGAAAAAAATAAGATCACCCTCGAGAAAATGAAAGTGGAGAAAAATAAAGCCGTGGGTACGGGTGAATTTGAAACAATCGAAGCAGATGTGCTTGTCAATGCTTACAGGCAGGAAACTGATTCCGGTTTCCTTCGTTCCGTGCCAGGAATTAAAGTAAATGAAGATGGAACAGTGATCATTGATGCGCAGCGGATGACCGGCTATGAAGGAATTTTTGCCGGAGGAGATATGCTTCCCGGAGAAAACAGGAGCTCTACAATAGCCATCGGTCATGGTAAGAAAGCTGCTAAATATATCAACGGCTACCTGTTGAGCAAACCTTATCAGAAACCAGACAAACATCCTACAGCCAGCTTCCGTAAACTGCATATGTGGTATAAAACAGATGCACCGCAAAAGGAACAGGATAAACTAGCTCCTGCTATTGCAGTTAAAAGTTTTGAAGAGGTTATTGCCGGACTTGGTGAGCCGGAAGCAAGATTTGAAGCGCAGCGTTGTTTGAGCTGTGGTAACTGTTTTGAATGTGATGGTTGTTTTGGCGCCTGCCCGGAAGACGCAATCATCAAATTAGGAAAGGGAAACAGATATAAGTTCAATTACGATGCCTGCACCGGTTGTGCAGTGTGTTACGAACAATGCCCTTGCCATGCAATAGAAATGATTCCAGAACCTGTTAATTCAACTACTGATGTCAAATAAGAATAAATTAGTCGCAACCATAGATGGCAACGAAGCTGCAGCATATGTGGCTTATCGTATCAATGAGGTATGTGCCATCTATCCCATTACGCCTTCCTCCACTATGGCTGAGCTGGCAGATGAATGGGCTTCCAAAGGAATAAAAAACATTTGGGGAAATGTGCCAGATGTGATAGAAATGCAGAGTGAAGGCGGTGCAGCTGGTACAGTGCATGGCGCATTGCAGACTGGTTCATTAACAACAACCTTCACTGCTTCGCAGGGATTGATGCTGATGCTGCCCAATATGTATAAGATTGCTGGTGAATTAACGCCTGCCGTATTTCATGTGGCAGCCCGTTCACTGGCCGCACAGGGACTTTCCATATTTGGCGATCACCAGGATGTGATGGCAGCCCGAACAACCGGTTTTGCCATGCTGAGCTCAAACAGTGTGCAGGAAGCACATGATTTTGCACTGATCGCACAGGTGGCTTCCTTAAATGCAAGAATACCGGTGGTGCATTTCTTTGATGGATTCCGCACTTCGCATGAGGTGAACAAATTGGAATTGCTGAGTGATGAACAAATCAAAGCAATGGTACCGGATGAACTGGTGATTGCACATCGTAAAAGAAGGTTGAACCCGGAGAATCCCTTTATCCGCGGTACTGCACAAAATCCTGATGTATATTTCCAGGGAAGAGAAACAGTAAATACTTTTTACAATGCCATGCCGGGCATAGTTGACAAAGTAATGAATGATTTTGAAAAGCTTACTGGCAGAAAATATGAATTGTTTGAATATACCGGCGCTGCAGATGCTGAATATGTAACTGTAATTATGGGTTCTGGTAGTGAGACGGTGGAAGAAACTGTAAAGGCATTGAATAAAGCCAGCGCCAAAACAGGTGTTATTGTAGTAAGGTTGTACAGGCCGTTCTCTTTAAAACATTTCATTAAAGTATTACCAGCTTCTGTAAAATCAATAGCAGTGCTTGACAGAACCAAAGAATCAGGCGCTGCCGGCGAACCAATGTACCAGGATGTATTGGCCACACTGGTGGAAGCTTTCCAGCAGGGAAAGATCAAATCGTTGCCAAAGATATTTGGTGGCCGTTATGGACTTTCTTCCAAAGAATTTACGCCGGCCATGGTGAAAGCTGTGTATGACGAACTGAAAAAGGAAAATCCCAAAAACGGTTTCACTGTCGGTATCAATGATGATGTAACCTTCACCAGCCTTGAATACGATCCTTCATTCAAACTGGATGAAAGTGAGTGGAGGCAAGGTTTATTTTTTGGTCTCGGTGCTGACGGAACCGTTGGTGCCAATAAAAATACAATTAAAATCATTGGGGAGAACACAGAACTGTATGCACAGGGTTATTTCGTATATGACTCTAAAAAATCAGGGGCCAGAACAGTTTCTCACTTACGGTTTGGCCCCAAACCGATAAGGGCGCCTTACCTGATTTCCAAAGCAGACTTTATTGCCTGCCACCAGTTCAATTTTGTGGAAAAAGTGGAGATGCTTGAATTTGCCAGCGAAGGAGCCACTTTCTTATTGAACAGCCCTTACAGTAAAGAAGAGGTATGGGATAAGTTGCCCGGCCAGGTACAAAAGCAGCTTATTGATAAGAAAATAAAAATGTATGTAATTGATGCTACTACGGTGGCAAGAGAGACAGGTATGAGCGGCCGCATCAATACTATCATGCAGACCTGTTATTTTGCCTTATCTGGTGTTTTGCCAAGAGAAGAAGCAATTAAGGAAATCAAAAAGGCAATTGAAAAAACCTATTATAAAAAAGGTCAGAAAGTAATTGACCAGAACTTTAAAGCGGTTGATGCCACATTAGCTCATTTGTACGAAGTGGCGATTCCTGAAAAAGTGTCTTCGAAAAATGTTGACCTGCTCACCGTTTCAGAAAAAGCACCAGCGTTTGTTAAAGAGGTAACGGCTATGATGATGGCCGGACATGGAGATGATATCCCGGTGAGCAAGATGACAGTTGATGGCACTTATCCAAGCGGTACTACACAATGGGAAAAAAGAAATATTTCTGACCTGGTGCCCGTTTGGGAGCCTGATGTTTGTATTCAATGCGGTAACTGTGCTTATGTGTGCCCGCATAGTGTTATAAGGGCAAAATTTTATCACAAGGATTATCTGAAGAATTCCCCGGATGATTTTAAATCTGCGCCGATCAATGCAAGAGGTTTTCCGGAGACACAGTATTCATTACAGGTTTACCTGGAAGACTGCACTGGTTGTAACCTTTGTGTAGAAGTATGTCCTGCCACTGATCCTCACAATCGTAGCAGGAAAGCAATTAATATGGGAGAGAAAGAACCTATATTAAAGAAAGAACAAGAAAATATTGATTTCTTTGAAAACATTCCCTGGAATGACCGTTCAAAAATTGATTTCTCTACGGTTCATGGTGCACAGTTCCTGGAACCGCTGTTTGAATTTAGCGGTGCATGTGCCGGTTGCGGTGAAACGCCTTACCTGAAATTGCTGTCACAATTATTTGGCGACAGGTTGTTAGTGGCTAACGCTACAGGTTGTTCTTCTATTTATGGTGGCAACCTGCCTACTACCCCATGGGCGAAAAATAAAGATGGCCGTGGTCCGGCCTGGAGCAACTCGTTGTTTGAAGACAATGCAGAGTTTGGTCTGGGTATGCGTATTACTGCCGATAAACAACTGGATGTGGCTGCCAGTCTCTTAAATGAATTGAAAAATGAACTGGGCGAAGCTTATGTAAAGGAAATATTAGAGGCAAGCCAAACACTGGAATCAGAAATTGTAGAGCAGCGCAGGCGGGTAGAGGGCCTGAAAGAAAAATTGAGAGGAATGAATTCTCCGGCAGCTACACATTTGTTATCAGTGGCCGATCAATTGGTTCGTCGCAGTGTATGGCTGGTTGGCGGTGATGGCTGGGCTTATGATATCGGTTATGGTGGCCTGGACCATGCATTGGCAAGTGGAAGGAATATCAATGTATTGGTTTTAGATACAGAAGTATACTCCAACACTGGTGGCCAGTCCTCTAAATCCACACCTACTGCAGCCACAGCAAAATTTGCAGCCGGTGGTAAAACAGTTGGTAAAAAAGATCTTGCTATGCAGGCTATTTCATATGGTAATGTATATGTGGCAAGAGTTGCCTTTGGCGCTAACCCACAGCAGGCATTGCTGGCTATGAGAGAAGCCGAAGCATACGATGGTCCGTCACTTATCCTTGCATACAGTCACTGTATTGCGCATGGTTATGATCTGAAAAATGGATTAGATCAGCAAAACAAAGCTGTTGCAAGCGGACACTGGCCGTTGTTGCGCTATAACCCGGTACTCAGAAAGAAAAATCAAAATCCGTTTGTGCTGGATTCGACGAGGCCTACTGTTTCGCTGAAGGATTATGCCTATAATGAGCTGAGGTATAAAGTGCTGACCATAACTAACCCTGAGGCGGCAGATGAACTGATGAAGCATGCACAAAACCTGGTGAATCTGAAATGGAAAACATATGAAGAGCTGGCTACCAAAAAAGCAAGTGATTTTGTACCGGTAGCTTAAACAAAGATCATGGTCTATAGTTCATGGTTTTTCTTCTCATCCATTGTTTAATATGTAATAGCTATGACCCATGAGCCATAAGCCTTTAACCGCAAACAAAAAAAAGTAACAAATAATATGAAACTACATTCCACATATATGGGGATAAAACTGGACTCCCCGATTATCGTATCTGCCTGTACATTATCTGAACAAACAGATAACATTGTGAAAATGGAAGATAACGGAGCAGGCGCCATAGTTATGTTCTCTTTATTCGAAGAACAAATTCGTATGGAAGAGGCAAGGTTTAAGGGAGTGATGTCAGAAACCACTTATGCATTCCCCGAGGCATTAGATTATTTCCCGGACCTGGATGATTTTAATGTTGGGGTAGACGATTACCTGGAAAATATCAGGAAGGCAAAAGAAAGGGTGAATATTCCCATTATTGGCAGTCTGAATGGTATTACTACTGAAGGCTGGATTGATTATTCCCGTTTGATGGAGCAGGCCGGGGCGGATGCTATAGAAGTAAATATCTTTTTTATTCCCGGAGATATTGCCATGTCTTCTGCTGAGGTGGAGCACCGCTACCTGAATATTATTGAAACGATCAAGCAAACAGTGAAGATCCCCGTTGCGGTGAAACTAAATCCGTACTTCAGCGCTACAGGTAATATGGCTTTGCGAATGAAAAATGCAGGAGCGGATGCCCTTGTGTTATTCAACAGGTTTTATCAACCGGATTTTGATATCAATGAGCTGGTGGTTAAAACAGATTTGCATTACAGTGAATCCAGTGAGATCCGTTTGCCACTGATGTGGATTGCCTTGTTGTATGGTAAAGTGAACTTATCACTCGCTGCCACCACAGGTGTACAAAGTGCGGTAGAAGTGGTGAAATACCTGCTGGCAGGTGCTGATGTGGTCATGACAGCTTCTTCACTGTATAAGAACGGCATCACTTACTTAAAGACCATGAATAAAGAGCTGCAGGACTGGATGTATATGATGGGTTTCGATTCCATTGAGAAATTCAGGGGAATCATGAGCCAGCAAAATGTGTCTGATCCAACAGCTTTTGAAAGGGCTAATTATATCAGGATACTGGAAGGTGTGAAATAGACCCGGTATGAAGAAGATAAAAGTTGAACTACTGTCGCCGGTTGGCTCATTTGACAGTTTACAAGCCGCCATCAACGGAGGAGCTGATGCCATTTACTTTGGGGTAGAGCAACTGAATATGCGTACCCGTTCGGCACAGTCTTTTTATCTATCTGACATAAAAGAGATCAGTTCTGTATGCAAAAAGAGCGGCATCAAAGCATATATCACTCTGAACACAGTGATGTATGAACATGATATGCAGTTATTGCAGGCTATTTTGAAAGAAGTCAAAAAATGCAGAATTGACGCAGTCATTGCATCAGACTTTGCTGTCATTGAATATTGCAGCCAGCATGAAATTCCACTGCATATCTCCACACAAGCCAATGTAAGTAATATTGAGTCCGTCAAATTCTTTTCACGGTTTGCAGATGTAATTGTTCTGGCAAGGGAGCTCACATTAAAACAAGTAAAACACATAACAGACGAAATAAAGCGAAAGAAGATAAAAGGCCCTTCCGGCCAGTTGATGAAAATCGAAATATTCGTTCACGGAGCCTTATGCATGGCTGTATCTGGTAAGTGCTACATGAGCCTGCATACACAAAATGCTTCGGCTAACAGGGGTGCCTGTGTGCAGAATTGCCGGAGGCCCTATATTGTTACCGATGCTGAAACAGGAGAGGAGCTAAAAATAGAAGGTGAGTATATTATGTCACCCAAAGACCTTTGTACAATTGATATTCTTGACCAGGTAATTGAAAGCGGGGTAGATGTGTTAAAGATAGAAGGAAGAACAAAAGGTGCTGATTATGTGCAGGTGGTTACCAAATGTTACCGGGAGGCGATTGATGCAATCGAAGATGGTTCTTATTCGAGGGAAAAAATTGAAGCCTGGAAGGGGGAGCTGACTAAAGTATATAACCGGGGTTTTTGGGAAGGGTATTATCTCGGCCGTCAATTAGGCGAATGGACTCCGCAGCCGGGTTCCGCTGCTACAGAGAAAAAATTATACATCGGCAAGGGAAGCAAATACTATCCAAAGATCGGTGTAGGAGAGTTCGTTATTGAAGCCGGTATGCTGAAGGAAGGCGATACCTTGATGATAACGGGCCCTAAATGCGGCATGGTGAAGGAAAAGTTAGAAGCACTCACTGTAAATGGCGAAAAAGCAAAGGAGGCAGTGAAGGGAGATAAGATCACTTTTCCTTTTAGTACAAAGGTTACACCTGCCGACAAGCTTTACAAAATAGTCGAAGCCGCACATGCATAAGATCATTCATTACCGGAATAAATGCATAGGATGCGGCATTTGCTATGAACAACAGCCCGAGATGTGGCGTATGTCCAAAAAAGATGGGAAAGCTACTTTAATAAAAGGTGTTGGTAAGAAAGATGTCTTCGTACTGCCTGTTTCAACTATTGCATTACAACGGTCACTGGAAGTAGCTTCTGCCTGTCCCGTACGAATAATAAAAGTTACATGAAAGATAAGATCATTGCGTTTATCACTAAACAAACCTGTGGTAGTCTTTGCTGTGTTGATGCAGCCGGGAAACCCTGGTGTTTTAGCTTTTTCTACGCTTTCAACAAGGAAGATGGGTTGCTGTATTACAAATCATCTGATGATACCAGACATTCTGCGGCAATTAAACTGAACCCATTTGTTGCCGGAACCATCCTTCCTGATAAACTCAGCCTTTTACAGATAAAAGGTGTTCAGTTTGATGGAGTTATTTTATCCTTCGATGATCCGCTGGCAAAAGGTGCCTATGCAGCCTATCATAAAAAATTTCCGTTTTCGATTGCTATGCCAGGTCAGATCTGGACAATCAGGCTCGATGCAATAAAATTTACCGACAACTCTCTGGGCTTCGGCACCAAGCTAAAGTGGAATAGGGGTGAAATGTCATTGGAAAGTAAATAAAAGTATTTAAATACTTTTATTATTAAATTTTGCATATCTTTGTTTTCACTTTAAAACAACCGATATGCAAACAGTAGCAGAAAATATCCTCAATGTAACCTTGCTCGAGCCACGCCTTAAACACCCAACTATCTTCAACCGTTTTGATGAGCTTGACGAAGGGGAAAGCCTTACCATTCACAATGACCATGATCCAAAGCCATTGTATTACCAGATGCTGGGAGAAAGAGGAAATGTGTTTACCTGGGAATACCTTGAACAGGGGCCTGAATGGTGGAAAGTACGTATTACTAAAAAACGCAACGGCGAGCAGGATGAAACGCTGGGACAGATTGCTGCAAAAGATCTGCGTAAGGCTCAGATATTTAAAAAATATGGTCTCGATTTTTGTTGCGGTGGGAAAAAAACAGTAAAAGAAGCCTGTAAAGAAAAAGGCCTTGATGTAACTAAAATCGAACAGGAATTGCAACAGGCTGATAAACTTGCCGCTACTGCCCGACCATTACCCTATAACGACTGGAATCTTGATTTTCTCTGTGATTATATTGTGAACACACACCATAGTTATGTAGAGAAGAATCTGCCCGATATCAGGGCTTATGCCGATAAAGTAAACCGTGTGCATGGAAGCTGTCATCCCGAACTGGGACCGATAAACCTTTTGGTGGAAAATACCTACAATGAAATGATGAGCCATATGATAAAGGAAGAGAAAGTGCTTTTTCCCTATATCAAAGCATTGGTGGCAGCTACCAACGGGACACAACCATTACAGGCTTCTCATTTTGGAACAGTGCAAAACCCTATCAACATGATGGAGATGGAGCATGAGGTAGTAGGTAATAACCTGGCAGAGATCAGAAACCTGACCAATGATTACACATTGCCGGAAGATGCCTGTGCCAGTTACAGCTTGCTGTACAGGCTGTTGAACGAATTTGAAGAAGACCTTCACCTGCATGTGCATTTGGAAAATAATATTCTTTTCCCCAAAGCGCTGAAGCTGGAAAAAGATCAAGTAAAAAATAATTGATCATGAAACTTTTTATTATCTCTTTTTGGTTATTACTGCTTGCTGCCTGCAATAATCAAAACCCGGCACCAGTGGCAGATGAGCATAAAGCAGCTGACCAACATGAGCATAATTTACCGGCAGATGCCCTAAGTCTTAATAACGGTGCTAAATGGAAAGCCGACAGCAGTACCAATAATAATGTGAAAGCTATGCAGGCCTTAGTTGAGCAATTTGACGGTACTGAAAAGACACCGGATGCCTATAAGCAAATCGGAGTGGCACTACAGGCGGGCCTTGACAAGATGATCAGTGAATGCAGGATGAAAGGACCGGATCATGATGCATTGCATAAATGGCTGGAACCGCTGATCGGGCAAGTGAAAAAGCTAAATGAATCAAATAGCCCGGGGGAATCGGCCAAACAGGTCAATATAATTGCTCAACAAGTGCAGCTCTATTCTCAATACTTCGAATAATGATCTTAAATGTCAATACAAAAATTGCTGCAGTGCTGAAGGGTCATCCTGGTGCACTGGAAGCGATAATCAGCATCAGTCCAAAGTTTACAAAACTCAGGAACCCGATTTTGCGCAAGCTGATGGCAGGCAGAACCAGCCTGGCAATGGCAGCCAGGGTAGGGGGCTGTTCGGTAAATGATTTTTTTGAAAGATTACGACCTCTCGGGTTTGAAATTGACACATCTGTTCAACCATCTGAAATAAACGATATGAAAGCAATGCCTCAATTACTGAAAGACATCAGTCCGCAGCGACTTATTTCATTGGACGTTCGTCCCATACTGGCGGCTGGTGCAGATCCGTTAACGCTGATTCTTGGTAAAATAAAAGAGCTGCGGGAGGGGCAGGTATTGGAAATCATCAATACGTTTGAACCAAGGCCGCTGATGGGACTGTTGAAAAAGCAGGGTTTTGATTCCTATGCAGCAATTATTAAAAATGATTTGGTGAAAACATATTTTTTCAAACAATCTGATGAACAAACGCCAGTTCAACCTGGTAAAGCTGATAAATCTGAAGGCTGGGAAGAGATGCTGGAAATATATGCTGGCAAAATGGAAGTCATAGATGTAAGGGACCTGGAAATGCCCAAACCTATGATGACCATCCTCGAATCATTGGATAAATTAGCTGATGATAAGGCTTTGTTTGTACATCACAAACGCATCCCCGTATTTCTATTGCCCGAGCTGGAAGACCGGAATCTTGCTTATCGGATCAATGAAATTAGCGAAGGAGATGTTCAATTGTTAATTTTCAAATCCTGAAATGTTTGGCAGCAGTTTTAATAATACATCCGGCAGGAATACCACATATAAAATTGTGTTGCCGTTTTATGCCTATGCTGCTGTTTCGCTGCTAGTTTCTGCTGCCCTTTTATTTTTTTCTGCTGAAGCATTCACACAACACTATTTTCATCCGCATACATTGGCCATTACCCACATGATGGCATTAGGCTGGGGCACCATGATTATATTGGGAGCCAGCCATCAGCTGGTACCGGTGCTGATTGAAAATAAACTGTACAGCGAAAAGTTGGGGTATGCTTCCTTTTTTCTCGCTGCGCTGGGTATACCTTTATTGGTTTACGGTT
The DNA here is from genome assembly GCA_964634265.1 of uncultured Chitinophaga sp. Lineage (GTDB taxonomy): Bacteria > Bacteroidota > Bacteroidia > Chitinophagales > Chitinophagaceae > JJ008. The sequence continues at coordinate 92,278 of CAZWIM010000010.1, forward strand.
TTTATGTATTTGATATGGGCTGGCCGGCAAAATGGGGAGGCAGGTTTGTATTGCTAAGTGTACTCTGTTACATAGTTAACCTGTCAGCAAGCATGGCCGGCAGCAAGACAAAAAATGTACATGCTGTATTTATTTTAACGGCATCGCTATGGTTATTCCTGACAGCCTTCTTGGGATTGGCGTTGGTGTATAATTTTACTTTTCCTTTCTTACCAAAGGAAACATTGCAATACCTGCCGCTGCATGCCCATGCCGGGATTATAGGCTGGTTTCTGCTGCTGGTGATTGGGGTGGGTTCCCGCCTGATTCCTATGTTCCTTATATCAAAGTATAGTAATCCGGCAATGCTTTGGACAATTTATTTCCTGGTGAATGCAGGCCTGATCACATTCCTGCTGAGCTTTTTGTATTTCCCCGGAAGAGCATATTATAATTTCTCCATTGCGGCTGTGGTGCTGGCACTTTTGCTGTTTGTTTATTATTGTTTCAATGCAGTGAAGGAGAGAATAAGAAGACAGGTAGATGAGCAGCTAAAAATTTCACTGTTATCTGTCCTGATGATGTTGTTACCGCTGATTTTTCTGGCTATCATTACGGGATGGCTGGTGGCTGACCAGTTAAGCCCGCAAATGGTATTGATCTATGGCTTTGCCATTTTTTTTGGCTGGATAACAGCCATCATTTTTGGAATGACATTTAAAACCTTGCCGTTTATTGTCTGGAACAAAGTGTATCACGACAAAGCAGGGCTTGGGAAAACACCCAATCCAAAAAACCTTTTCAGTGAGAAATTATTTATCATAATGATAGTAATTTACCTGTCGGGATTTATTTTGTTTATTGCCGGTGCATACCTGCAGGATTTGTTCCTATTGAATTTTGCAGCCATCATTTTATTGGTGGCAGCTGTTTTTTATAACTGGAATGTGATGAAAGTGCTGTTCCATAAACCGGTTACCCGATGAATGTCATTACCAACAATAATTTACGCTGTACCATTGCACTGGCTGCTCTTGAGCAGGTGGTGGATCCTGAAATAGGGTTAAATGTCGTTGATCTTGGACTGATATACCAGGTAGATTTTGATGAAGAAAATAGAAAAATATTTGTAACAATGACACTGACTACTCAGTTTTGTCCTATGGGAGAATCAATAACATCAGCCATTAAACGGGTTATGGAGCATACATTCCCGGGCGAAGAAGTGCTTGTGGAATTGACATTTGATCCGCCATGGAATCATGAAAGAATTTCAGAAGAAGGAAAGCAATTTTTAAACCGATAACATGTTAAGTCTTACCTGTAAAACGGCTATTAAAGCGGTGATCTACCTGGCTTCAAAATTTGAAACGGGGGAAAAGGCCGGTATCAAGGAGATAGCTGAATTTATTGATGCCAGCGAACATACTGTTGGTAAAATGCTGCAGGTGCTGGTGAGGGAAGAAGTGATCAACAGTGTAAAAGGGCCTAACGGTGGTTTTTTCATTACAGAAAAGCAAAAAAATCAGCCCATCATTCATATTGTAGAAGCCATTGATGGAAAAGAAGTTTTCAAACAATGCGGACTGGGTTTCAGCAAATGCTCTTCTGCTCATCCCTGTCCTATACATGATGATTATAAAGTGGTGAGAGACCTTTTTGAAAAGATGTGCCGTGAAAAAAAAGTAACCGACCTCTGCGAGCCGGTTACAAGCGGATTAGCTTATTTATTCGGTTAGATTATTTTAATTGCTGAAACCTTGCCTGGAAGAAACGCAGGTATTTCGGTTCATATATCATTTTCAGGCCTTTTATCTTTTTTCTTCGTTCATATACCCTTGCTGTGGATTCAGCAATCACATCCATATGTGCCTGTGTGTACACCCGGCGGGGGATGGTGAAACGTACCAGTTCCAGTTTGGGATAGTAATTCTCTCCGTTTGCTTTCCGGCCGGCTGATACCACACCTCTTTCCATAGTTCTCACTCCGGAGTCCAGGTAAACTTCTGCAGCTAAGGTTTGTGCAGGAAATTCATCCTGCGGAATATGAGGGAGGAATTTCTTTGCATCCACAAAAATGCCATGTCCGCCGATTGGTTTTACAATAGGCACCCCAAAGTCCATCATCTTTTCTCCGAGATACACCACCTGTCCTACTCTTGCATGGATATGATCATCATTCACACTTTCTTTGATACCAATAGCCATGGCTTCCATATCACGGCCCGCCAGGCCGCCGTAGGTATGCAAGCCTTCATACACCACCACCAT
>CAZWIM010000011.1:0-91309 GCA_964634265.1 uncultured Chitinophaga sp.
TGGTGGAAAAGCATTTTAAAAAACCGGTGATACTGTATAACTATCCTGCCGCCATCAAAGCCTTTTATATGCGGCAGAATGATGGCTGCGCCGAAGGGCAACAAACGGTGGCTGCCATGGATATTTTAGCCCCGGGCATTGGGGAGATCGTTGGCGGTTCACAAAGAGAAGAAAGATTAGACAAGCTGGAAGCAAGAATGAAAGAGATGCACATACCCATTGAAGAAATGTGGTGGTACCTCGATACTCGCCGCTTCGGTACCGTACCGCATGCAGGTTTTGGTCTCGGCTTTGAACGAATGGTACAGTTTGTAACCGGCATGACCAATATCCGGGATGTGATTGCTTTCCCGAGAACGCCGGGAAGTGCGGAGTTTTAATCATTAATAAACTGTTTATATAAAGGTGCTCAAAAGGCACCTTTTATTTTTGGGATTAACGGTGAAATGATAAGAACCGCCTTAGATTCTGTAAATTCAACAAGCAATCATTAAACTCCTCATGAAAGCAACGCTGCTGGCATGCCTTTTTTTTATTTCTTTTTTGGCGTCCGCCCAGGAAGATGCTGCTACCTTATATGTAACAGCCAAAGAATATTTTTTAAAGGGGGAATTTGAAAAGGGACTTCCGCTGGCGGAAAAAGCAGTTGAAAAAGCAAAGACACAAATCGCCGAAACCACATCTGATTACGGAACCATCATCAACCTGCTGGGTTTATTTTATGTAAAGACACAACAGTATACCAAAGCAGAGCCGATTTTTGTACAGGCAAGAGCAATTAAACAAAAATTTGAAGGAGAAGAAGGCGCCGATTATATCACCATTACCGAAAACCTGGTATGGGTGTATTTGAAATTGCAGCAATACAGCAAGGCTGAACCACTGTACCTGAAACTGAAAGATATCAAGCGAAAACTTTTAGGCGAAGATCATCCCGGCTATGCGGCAGCTATAAATGACCTGGGTGTGTTGTATTTCTACATGGGCCAGTACAGTAAGGCCGAACCATTGTTGCTGCAGTCAGCAGCCATACGAAAAAAAGCATTAGGAGAAAATGATCCTGACTATGCCACCAGTATGAATATCCTTGCAGCCATCTATGCGCAAACAGGCTACTATGAAAAAGCAGATTTATTGTACAACCAGTCGCTGGCTGTGCAGAAAAAAATACTGGAACCGAACAGTCCTGATATTGCCAATACACTAAGCAACTATGCGGCACTATGCCAGGAAATGGGCTTGTATGAAAAAGCAGAAAACATGTTGCTGCAGGCGAAAAACATTTATGCCGTTAATCCGGGTACAAATTCAACTGAATATGCTTCAGCATTAAATAATCTTGGCGCCTGTTATCTCTACATGAGCCGGTATGATAAAGCAGAGCCATTGTTTCTTGAAACAAAAGAGATCCGGAAAAAAGTGCTGGGAGAAAACAGCCCGGCTTATGCCAACAGCCTCAATAACCTGGCAGAGTTGTACACAGAAATGGGACAGTTTGATAAAGCAGAAAGTTTTTACCTGCAGACAATAGAAATAAGAAAACAATCGCTGGGTGAACTGCATCCTGATTATGTGACCAGCCTGAGTAATTACGGCCTTTTTTTATTCAAGTCCGGAAAAGATTTTTCGCAGGCAACCTGGCTTTGTACAGAAGCGGCATTAAAACGAAAAAAGATCTTTGGTGAAAACAGTACGGATTATGCTATCAGCCTGAACAACCTGGCCATGTTGTACAAGTCGTCGGCGCAGGCAGCAAAATCCGAACAATATTACCTGCAGGCTGCAGCCATACTGAAAAAAACTCTTGGGGAGTTTTCGGCGCCCTATGCCACCACTATCAGCAACCTGGCTATTTCTTATGCAGAAACCGGGCAGTATAAAAAGGCAGAACCCTATTTGATACAAACGGCTGCTATCCGCAAAAAGATATTGGGTGAAAAAAACAGGGATTATGCAGTGAGCCTTGTAAACCTGGCGGGCAACTATTCAGATATGGAGATGTATGCAAAGGCAGAGCCCCTGTACCTGCAAAGCAATAAGATCATTATTGAAAATATCCAGAACACTTTTTCCATTTTGTCTGAAAAGGAAAAAACAAGTTTCCTGGAAGGAGACCTGATGGTGGCGGATTACAATAACAGTTTTTTATATAACTATCCCCGGGCCTCTGCCACATTTGTAAAGAACAATTTTGATTTGCAGCTGGTATATAAATCAATGAGCCTGACAGATACCCGGAACATGCTGAATGCGGTAATGCAAAGCAAAGACACGGCTATCCGGAGAATATTTTCCGAATGGCAGGCCAATAAAAATATTCTGACTAAACAATCGGCATTGCCTGCTGAAAAAAGACGACCTGATATTTCCGCCATCCAAACATTGACCGAGCAGCAGGAAAAAGAACTGAACCGGCGTTCCGCTGATTTCAGAAGCCAGCAGGAAGCATTGCGCATCACATCGGCAGAAGTGCAAAAATCATTAGATAATGATGAGGCGGCAATAGAATTTGTAAAATTCTGGCTGTACACCAATAAAAGATGGACGGACACAGTTTTATATGCAGCATACATTCTGCGTAGAACTGATTCCGTACCACAATTTGTTGTGCTTTGTAATGAAAAGCAGTTGCAGCAGGTTTTTGATAATGCCGGTAAGAATACCACTGCAATGGTCAATAGTTTTTACCGGGGACTTGATATAGAAAAACAGCAGCCTGCACAGCTGGGCGCTGAATTATATAAGCTGATATGGGCGCCACTGGAACCGCATCTTAAAGGAATAAAAAAGGTCAGCTACTCCCCTGCCGGAAAATTATTCACTATTGCTTTTCATGCTTTACCGGCAGACAGCACCGCGGTATTAATGGATAAATACCAGCTTCGGCAATATACCAGTACCCGGCAGGTCGTATGGCGAAATCAACAGAAAGGCGGAATTAATCCATCAGGAATTACACTCTTTGGAGATCCTGACTATACATGGCAGGCAGGAAGTACCACGCAAAACAAACCTGCCGTTTCAACTAAGAGTGTTTTACCAACCAAAAGGGGTTCTGAAGGAAGCTGGGCTCCATTGCCGGGAACGGCAGAAGAAGTAAAAAAAATAAATGATCTCTTTGTTCAAAACAAAATAAGCACAAGGTTATTCCTGCAACAGAAAGCAAGTGAAGAAAATCTTAAGTCGCAGGGTGGCCGTTCTTCACAAATACTGCATATTGCTACACATGGATATTTTCTGCCCCTAAGCCAGAAGAGAAAACAGAAAGAGGAATCAAGAAATACTTATGTGCTTTCAGAAGATCCGTTGATCAGGAGCGGATTAGTTTTAGCTGGCGGTAATAATGCATGGACCGGAAAAGCAATTCCCGAAGGCGCTGAAGATGGTATTGCTACTGCCTATGAAATTGCCCAACTTAATTTGAACAACACGGAGCTGGTTGTACTGAGTGCCTGCGAAACTGCATTGGGTGATGTAAGAGGAAGTGAAGGTGTATTTGGTTTGCAACGGGCATTTAAAATGGCCGGAGTAAAAAAGATGATTGTGAGCTTGTGGCAGGTTCCTGATAAAGAAACTGCAGAACTGATGACAACATTTTATACTTACTGGCTAAAAGGAAAAAATGTTGATGAAGCCTTTTACCAGGCACAGGCAGATATGCGGAAAAAATATTCTCCCTTCTACTGGGCGGCTTTTGTACTGGTAGAGTAATTGCTTATTCATTCTTTGGGAAATATCCGTATATTCAAAAGACCAATCAACCAAAGCTGCTGCTATGAAATCGCTGTTGGTTTCATTGTTATTTCTTTTATCTACTGCACTCTCGGGACAATCCACACTTGATTTGTTGCAAACAACAATGGACTTGTTCAACAAGGAGGATTATCGCAATACTATACCTGCTGCAGAAAAAGCAATCGCTGCAGTAAGACGGGATTTTGGTGATCAAAGTCCTTTTATCAGCGGCCTCACCATGTTCATGGCTATTAGCCACCTGAAGTTGTACCAACTTGATAAGGCCGAGTTTTACCTGCTCAGGCAAAAAGAGCAGTTGCTGGCTACCACAGGTAAGAATGACCTGTCGTATCTCACCTGTTTGAATAGTCTTGGTCTTGTGTACAGGGAAATGGGCAATTTCAAAAAATCAGAATCCGCTTACCAGGAAATTCTCAGCATTACGCAGGCGGCATTTGGAACAATGGATACAACGTATGGAAAAGGCCTGAACAATCTTGCTTCGTTATACCAGCACATGGGCCAGTATGGAAAAGCGGAGCAGATGTTTATACAAGCGGCGCAGGTAATGAAACAGGCAACAGGAGAAAGGTCACCGGGGTACCTTACATCACAGAATAACCTGGCAACGCTTTACCAGCATATGGGGTTATATCAAAAGGCCACTCCCGTTTTTACCTCTGTTGCCAATGAAAGAAAAGCATTGCTTGGAGAAATGCACCCGGATTATGCGCAGAGCCTGAATAATCTTGCGAATAATTTTTCTTCTCTGGGAAATTATAAGGAAGCGGAAAAGTATTTCAGGAAGGCTATAGCTATTTACAGCAAGACAGTTGGCAAAATGCATGCCGAGTATGCCACTACAATCAATAATCTTGGAGAGCTATACCTGCAAACCGGAGAATACGATAAAGCAAAGCAGCTATATACAGAGTCGCTTGATATAAGAAAGAAACTGGTGGGGACCGCCCACCCTGATTATGCACTAAGCCTGAATAATTTTGGTACGCTGTATCAACAAACCGGGCAATATGATCTGGCGGAAAAATATCTCCTGGAAGCGAAATCCATTGTAGAAAAGAATCCGGGAAAAAACCACCCTGATTATGTTACACAATTAAACAACCTCGCAGCGCTTTACCAGTCTTTGGGACAATATACAAAGGCAGAACCCCTGTACCTGGAGGCAAAAGATATCAGGAAAACACTATTGGGTGATAAACATTCCCGGTATGCTATGAGCTTAAACAACCTGGCAACCCTTTACCAGGAAATGGGACAATATGCCAAAGCAGAGCAATTGTATCTTGCTTCCGGCAATATCTGGAAAAATGAAATGGGGGTGAATCATCCTGATTATGCTTTAAGCCTGAATAATCTTGCTTCTCTTTATGAAGCAACCAAAAATTATTCAAAGGCAGAAGCACTTTACTTACAGGCTGCAGATATTCGAAAAAGAGTGCTGGGGGAAAATCATTTCGATTATGCTATGACCCTGAATAACCTCGCTTCATTATACGCTTCGCAGAAACAGTATGACAAAGCCAAACAACTACTGATACAGGCGGGGAATACCTGGAAAAAAACGGTTGGAGAGAATCATTCTGCTTACTCCACCAACCTGAATAACCTGGCGGCTGTTTACCGGCGGTCAAAAACAAATTACCCGGAGTCGGAAAGATTATACCTGGAGGCAATTAATTTACGAAAAAGAACTTTAGGTACTGGGCATCCTTTAACAGCAGAGTCGCAGGCTGACCTGGCTCTTTTATATATACAAATGGGGCAGTTTGCAAAGGCCGAGCCCCTGCTTGTTCAAAGCAACAGTGTATTGCAAAAGAATATTACAGAAACATTTTCAATTTTATCCGAGGAGGAAAAAGCCAATTTCCTGTCGTATAATATTTTTTCGATGGATGTAAGCAACAGTTTGTTGTTTAATAACCCGGGGTCAGTAAAAAGTTTCAGTAAAAGCAGTCTTGAACTTTTATTAGGTTATAAATCTATGTCGCTTACTGCCACGAAAAATATGTTGGAATTGGCCAGGAATAGTAAGGATACGGCCTTGAAAAGAATGTTGCAGACCTGGATCACTCAAAAGAAAATGCTGTCAAAGCAATATTCATTACCTGCAGAGTATCGTATCAGTAACCTTAAGTCAGCAGAGGCGGAATCGGAGTCGCTGGAAAAAGAGATAACCCGCCGTTCGGTTTCTTTCAAAGATCAGCAGCAATCATTGCATATTACCATGAAAGAGATTCAGCAAAATCTTGCCATTGACGAAGCCGCTGTTGAGTTTCTTCATTTTAAACTATACAGGCAGGGTAAAACAGATTCTTCTATCTATGCCGCCTATCTGATCAGAAAAAGTGATTCGATTCCGGTTTTTGTTCCATTATGCGAAAAGCAGCAACTGAAGAAATTGTTTGACAGTGCAGGAAAGACGGCAACTACCATGGTGAGCAGTTTTTATCGTGGATTAGAATTAAAAACATCAACTGCTTCTCTGGGTAAAAGTTTATATACCTTGATATGGCAGCCACTGGAACCTTACCTTAAGGGTATCCGGAAAATAGCATATTCTCCAGCAGGAAAACTATATAGTGTAGCTTTTCACGCCTTACAGGCGGATAGCGGTCTGTTGCTGATGGACAAATACAGGATGCAGCAATATACCAGTACCCGGCAGATTGCATTCCGGAATAATGCAAGGGAGAATGAACGACTAGGAGAGATAGTCTTATTCGGAGACGCCGAGTTTTCTATGGACAGCTTGCAGCTTACCCGCCTGCAGAAAGGTAACAATCTTTCTTCTGCTGTTACTTCTTCTGAGTTTCAGGGTGAGTCTTTATGGCCCGGTTTGCCGGGAACAGGTACAGAAATAGCCAGGATCAGGGAACTCTTTGATCAGCATAAAATAAAAGCAAGGGCATACACAAAAGTGTCAGCATCCGAAGAGAATCTGAAAGCATTAAATAACTCTGCAGCAAAGGAGATTCATATTGCAACACATGGATTTTTTCTTCCGGAAAAGAATAACAAGGAAGAAAAGATAACAGGTAGTAACCTGTATAAACGAAATGAAGACCCGTTGTTGCGAAGCGGCCTCATTTTATCAGGCGGTAATTATGCCTGGAGTGGCAAAAACCCGATTAATGGAATTGAAGATGGTGTGGTGACGGCGTATGAAATTTCACAACTTAACCTGATGAATACAGAATTGGTGGTACTGAGTGCCTGTGAAACCGCATTAGGTGATGTAAAAGGAAGCGAAGGAGTATTTGGTTTACAAAGAGCTTTTAAAATGGCGGGAATTAAAAAAATGATAGTCAGTTTATGGCAGGTGCCGGATAAAGAAACAGCAGAGTTGATGTCCGCTTTTTATTCTTATTGGCTGAAAGGAAAAAATGTGAACGATGCCTTTTACCAGGCCCAGTCGGATATGCGTAAAAAATATGCTCCTTTTTATTGGGCGGCTTTTGTGCTGGTGGAATAGTATATGTTGTTACCGCAAACGAATGAAGCATGAGATTGGCCTTATAAGCAAAAAGAGCTGAAATTTCAGCTCTTTCTTTTTTATTTCTCATACATCTTTTTTTGTATATCACTCACCTTGTTGTTGAACTCCACTGCTTTGGTTGGATCAGTCAACGTTTTTGAATAGGCTGTAGATGCCTTCAGAACGGCAGTGTACAATTTGGTAAGCTCAAGATAATGGCCTGCGTAATCAGGATTTTCATTCTTCTTATTATCATCTGCCAGGCGGGCATCCACCACTTTTTGCATGGCATCAAGAATAGCTGCCTCACTGTTCAGTGTAGCGGTATCGATTTTCGGAACAACCCCGTCATCTCCCCCGCTGTCTTTAATGGTTGTTTCAGTACCGGTTTCTTTTTTGTCATCTGATTTTTTTTCATTTCCGCCACAGGCGAAAAGAAAAAAGGAGGCTGTAATAAACAAAGCCCCCTTCACTTTTTTAAGCATCATGGTGGTTAGGTTTTGGTGAAAGTAAAAGGTACAACTAATTATTATTGTTCCAAAACCTACTCATGGATACACATTACCGGGACATGAGACTGAACCACCAGTTGTTTGGTGGAACTCGGTTTAAAAAGCCCGTCCAGCAGTTTGTGCTTTTTGGGAATAGTGATCAGTAAATCAATGTTATTTTTTTCGGCAAATTCATTTAAGCCATCCTCAATGTCTTTGTGTTCAATAAAATCATAAACAGGATTGATCTCTTCAAGCAGTGTGTGAAGCAAAGCTGATTGTTCAGGTGTTTCCGGTTTGAATTGTTTGTTATGAAAGTCAACGTTCACTACATGCAGTTCAGCACCAAATTCCTTGACAAAGGTTTTGATTGCATCTGCAGGTGTTGTCTCTACAATATTTCTGAAATCACAGGCGAAACCGATCTTTTTTATTCCGTTGGCAAATAATTTTCCGGGAGGCACACAAATGACAGGCCAGGTAAGATGCCGGATGGCTGTTAATGTAGTGCTGCCAAACAGGATTTTTTCGATACCGCTGCTTCCTTTGCTGCCCATTACCACAGCAAATGGTTTTACTTTTTCACATAAATTCTCGATTTCATCTGCAATATTCCCCAACCGGGCTTCTGTATAGATCTTAATGCTGCCAGATGTCAGGTGTTCTACTTCTTTGTGCAATTTTTCCAGTTTCTGCTCAGCTTCTTTTTTCAGTTCTTCTACCGATATCAAAACGATCGGGGTGTCTGTATAACTAACCGGCACCTGGTAAACATGTAGTAAAATGATGCTTGCATTGATAGCCTTAGCCATGTCAATACCATAGTGCATGGCATTAGTGGCGGTCGGTGAAAAATCGGTGGGGATGATGATTGTTTTCATAACCGATAATTTGTAATTAAAGGTAATTGACAAAATCCTCAATGCGGATGAGTCTCATCAGGATTCCCGATGATTTAGAAAACAGCTGATAAGGATTATTTATTATTTGTAAGCCTTAATTCTTTGATTAGCATTCTCCCTGATATTCAGATAGAAAAGATTAATATCGGCTATGTGGTAATTCCTGGTGAAATACAAAAAGCTCCAGGGAAATTTTGGTCTTTTTACATACAACAAACCTTTTTCCAGCCGGGCATCAGTAGTGTACGGATATATTTTATTGAATTTTGTCAGCACACTTCCTTTGTTCAATAGCTTAGATGCGGGCATATTATCAGTTTTCCATGTTAACGGATTAGTAGCTAAAGCGGGTTGTTTTTCATTTTTCAGGTAAGGCGGAACATATCCTTTCCTGAACGTTCGCCAGCTGACAACACAGCCCGTTTGAAAAGAGTCCCGGCACATTGGTAATGATGAAAAATATCCGGGTGGTACCGGCCAACCAATAATGTACGCAGCCACCAGTTTGTTTTGCAGTTCTTTTTCTTCAAAAAACTCCTTCAATAGTCTTTCAGCCATCAGGGCACCCTGGCTGTGACCTGCAATTATCACAGGCCTTCCTTTGTTCCAGTGTTGTAGATAATACAAAAATGAATTTCGGATATCCTGGTAAGCAAGATCAAAAGCCTTTTTTGCTGCAATAGTATCATTGGTATAAAAATTTTGGATATGCGCCTGGCGGTATCTTGGTGCAAAAACCCTGCAAGACTGATTGAATACACTGGCCTGGTAAAGGATGGATGAGTAATCTGTTTTAGCATTGATATAATGCTCGTCGATGTATGCATTTGCAATATGCTTGTATTTCTTTTTGGTGAAAGTAGTTGGGTGAAGAAAAAATACATCGGCAATACTATCCTGTTTTTCATTTCGTAATGGAGCTGGCACACTGTCTGAAGGATCATGTTTCCATGGATGTGCGGCCCAGTAATCCAGCTGTTGGTAGTCGGGTATTCCGTCTGAACTCGAGAATTGATATCGGCCTTGAAAGACTTTGTATTTGTTCGAACAGGAATACAAAAGAGAAGAACATATATAAAGGACAATGAGGTAACGGTAGTGTAGCATTGATAGTAGGTTAAACTGCTGGGATTTTGCTCCGGTTCAAAGATCGTTTATCATCAATAAAAACCGGCAGTCTAAATATATGTGACTATTAATTTTTATAAATATATTAATTATCAATTATTTAATATCATTCCTGTTCCGTTTAATATACATTACTCTAAAAAAAACGGTACTTTGTTTTGCATAGTACCAAATATCACCCTATCTTTGACTTGTCAAATAAAAAAAGACATCTAATCATGAATATCGAGAATACACAGAGCCAGATGCGGAAGGGGATATTGGAGTTCTGTATTCTTTCCATCATTCGCCGGGGAGAGGCCTACCCCAGTGATATAGTGGAGGAAATGCGGGCAGCCAATCTCCAGATACTCGAGGGAACCTTGTATCCTTTGCTAACCCGGTTAAAAAATGCAGACATGCTTACCTATCGCTGGGTGGAAAGCAACTCGGGTCCTCCCCGCAAATACTTTTCGCTGACAGAAAAAGGCGAAACTTTTTATAAAGAACTGGAGCAAACCTGGAATGAGCTATACAATGGAGTAAATGCACTGACCAGCAAAAAGCCCGGAGAAACAACAACCAACTAATCAACCTGATTCAACCAAATAATTACAACATGAAAAAGATAATAAACATAAACCTGAGCGGCCGGGTTATCCCGATTGAAGATTCAGCTTATGAAAAGCTGCAGGTTTATATTGAAAGCCTTCGCCGCTATTTTGCCAATGAAGAGGGCCGTGATGAAATTATCAACGATATCGAAAGCCGCATTGCTGAACTGATGAATGAAAAAATTCGTAAAGGCGCTAATGCAGTAACTGACCAGGATATTGAAGAGATCATCAACGCAATGGGCAGAGTGGAAGATTTTGAAGCAGAGGAAAAAGAAACTGCAGAGGCTGCCCAGCCAGGTACACAACCCAACTTTACTTATATTGAAAAGAAAAGTAAAAGACTTTATCGTGATACCAATGACAAATTTATTGGCGGTGTTTGTAGCGGACTTGCTGCATACATGAATGTAGACCCTGCTATTGTAAGGATACTCTTTGCCATTATTAGTTTCGGAGGCTTTGGCTTTGGTTTCCTCGCATATATTATATTATGGATTGTATTGCCGCCTAAAGACCTGGAGGGATATATTGGCAAAAGACTATATCGCAATCCAGATGATAAAGTAATTGGTGGTGTAGCCGGTGGCCTTGCAGCTTATTTTAATAAGAGTGCCTCCACTATCCGCCTCATCTTTGCAGCTCCCCTCCTGTTGAGTATTTTAGTCGGGGTTCTCAATGGCTTTCGCTGGCATTATGATGTTGACTTTGCATTGAATATTGGATTCGGATCATTAACGGGCACATTCATCCTCGCTTATATCATTTTATGGATTGTTTTGCCTGAAGCGAATAGTGATTACCAGAAAATGGAGATGAGAGGAGAAACCGTGGATGTAAACAGGATTAGACAAAATGTAAGAGAGGGGATGGAAAACATGAAAGAGAAAATGAAAGGATGGGGAGAAGAGGTAAAAGAATCGGCTCAAAACATCAGCAATAAGGCAAAAGAATTTGCTAATACAAGTGGTAGGGAATTTGCTTCCGAAGTAAATGAAACAGTAAAAAGAGGCGGTGGAGGTATTGGTCATGCTTTTGGGGTCTTGTTTAAAGTCTTCTTCTTATTTATTGCAGGTAGCATAGCATTCGCATTATTTGTTACACTGATCGCATTGTTGTTTGGCGGTGTAGCCTGGTGGCCAATCAATAATTTTTTATGGACAAGTAAGTGGCAGCAGATATTTGCCTGGGGTACTTTGATATTTTTCCTCCTCGTTCCATTGATTGGTTTTATTACATGGGTAGTGCGCCGGATCATCAGGGCAAAATCAAAGAATAATTACCTGGGCTGGACCTTTGGCGGTTTGTGGACCATTGGCTGGGTATCAGTTACTTTCTTTATAGCAAGCATAGTTAAGGATTTCCGTGAGTTTGAGCATACAGATGTTCCGGTTAGCATTACACAACCATTAAGCGGAAAAATGATTGTTGCCGTATCTCAGCCTGAACTGGAATATACCGGCAGCTTTGGTTGGATGAATGATGACAGTGAAGGCTGGGATATGACAAAAGACACACTCAGGATCGGCGCTGTGAAGTTTAGTGTAAAGGCAAGCCAGGACTCGATATATCATGTCAATATCAGGAAACACAGTTTTGGCAGAACAGAATCAGAGGCATTGAGTCGTGCATCTAAGGTAACTTTTGATGCTGTATGGAGAGATACTGTACTGGATGTTGCCAATGGTTATGCAATTGACAAAGACAGCAAGTTCAGGGGTCAGCATGTGGAGATAGAAATATTAGTACCGGTGGGTAAGCAAATAAGATTTGATGAATCTGTACAGAAAAAACTCAATGCAATAAACATCAGGGTAAAAAGAAGTTATCGCCGTGATCGCATAACCGGAATTGAAATTGATAACGATGAAAGGGCATTCCGCTTCCGTACGGGTATTGATTATACAATGGGTCTTGATGGTGAGTTAAAAGCTTCAGACGGATCGGATGATAAAAAACCGGCCTCCGGCCAGTACAAGTATGATGACAAAAGTAAGACCAATGATAGCCTTGAGTTGGAAAAATCTATCGAACAAAAGAAAAAGGAATTACAGGAGTTAGAAGAAAGAAAGAAAAAAAAGGAAGTGAAAAGCACCACCAGCATCATTAAAAGCAGGGAGAATTACGCCGATGGCTCTTATGCCAGCGGTCCTAATCCTGCTTCATCGCTGGTAGAATGGTTTTGATGAGTTTGGTTGAAGTCCGGATGCGGACTGGTTGAATATCCCAACAGGGATTACAGGAAGGCTTCGCAAGAGGCCTTTCTGATTTTAGGAACATTGACTATTCACTTACCTTTGCTCACTCTTAAAAATTGCTGTATGGAAATCAGGAATACACCGTTTACTTCAAAACATATTGCTCTCGGTGCAAAAATGGCCCCCTTTGCCGGCTATAACATGCCCATTTCTTATACTGGAATAAACGATGAACATGCAGCTGTAAGAAAAAATGCCGGTGTGTTTGATGTAAGCCATATGGGTGAATTTATATTGAAAGGGGACAAAGCCCTGGATTTAATCCAAAGGGTTACCAGCAATGATGCAGCTAAACTAAAAGCAGGACAAGCTCAATACAGCTGCCTGCCAAATGATAACGGAGGTATTGTTGATGATCTTCTTGTCTATTGCGTAGAGGAGAATAAAGTCTACATGCTGGTGGTGAATGCATCCAATATTGATAAAGACTGGAACTGGATTTCAAAGCACAATACCAATAATGTAGAGATGCATAACATCTCTGACAAGACTTGCCTGTTGGCCATACAAGGTCCAAATGCAACGAAAATTTTACAGCCACTGACAGAAATGGATATTCTCAACCTGAAGTATTACACTTTTACCAAAGGTGTATTTGCCGGAGTGGAGAATGTACTGGTGAGTGCAACGGGCTATACCGGTGCAGGGGGAGCGGAGATATATTTTGAAGATAAGGATGGTGCTGCCGACAAAATATGGAATGCCATTTTTGAAACCGGCGGACCACTAGGTTTAAAACCTATTGGACTTGGAGCTAGAGATACCCTTCGCCTTGAAATGGGATTTTGCCTGTATGGGAATGATATAGACGACAACACCTCTCCCATAGAAGCCGGGTTGGGCTGGATCACTAAATTCACTAAAGAGTTTACATCAAAAGAGATTTTTGCAAAACAAAAAGCGGAAGGAGTTCAAAGAAAACTGGTAGGTTTTGAAATGATCGATAAAGGAATTCCACGGCATGGATATGAAATAAAAGATCAGTCGGGCAATACGATTGGCCATGTTACATCAGGTACACAGTCGCCAAGTTTGAGTAAGGCCATTGGAATGGGATATGTACAAACATCATTTGCGGCCATTGACTCGGAAATATACATACAGGTAAGAGATAAATCACTAAAGGCTAAAGTAGCCAAGATTCCATTTTCATAAAACCGAAAGGCCGGTAAGATTTTTGTGTAACCTAACTGGAACTAATACTTCTTATTTATACTTACACGGATGCCAACCATTCATCTTACGACGTTCATAGCTGCACCTGCGGAAGTAGTGTTTGACCTTAGCAGGCATATAGGATTACACAAAGAGTCGATGTCACATTACAAAGAGGAGGCGGTTGCCGGAACAAGAATGGGGCTGATTGAAAAGGAAGAAACAGTAACCTGGCGGGCAAAACATTTCTTCAAAAACCGGCTGCTGAGGGTTAAGATCACGGAAATGGAAAAACCGGTAATGTTTACGGATGAACAAATACAGGGCGATTTTAAAATGATGAAACATGAACATCATTTCAAACCCTGTGAAAACGGTACATTACTTATCGACCTTTTTCATTTTGAAACACCTTATGGCATAATTGGAAAATGGTTCAATTCACTTATTCTTACCAATTACCTGAAGAAATTATTAGAACAACGTAACAAAATCATTAAAGAGGTTGCCGAGAGTGACCGCTGGAAGCGATTACTCATCAAATAACCCTTCTCGCTGTTTGTTTCTGATGTGTTACTTTTGCCGCACAATATGAGCAACAAACCCTCTCTTCATACATCTATTTCTCCTGCCTTATTACATCTTTACGACCTCAGCAACAGCGTTGTAGTTATTATTGATGTTTTCAGGGCAACTTCCACTATAGCTTCTGCATTGTATAATGGTGCCAAATGTGTTATCCCCGTTGATACAGTCCCCAAAGCCATTGAGATCAGTAAAAATATTGGTGGCATAGCTGCTGGTGAAAGAGATGGTATGATTGCCGAGGGTTTACAACACGGCAACTCACCATTGGAGTATACAAGAGAATTTATTGCGAATAAAACACTGGTGCTGACAACCACCAATGGCACCCGGCTTTTACAGATGGCATTAGACAAAAATGCCGATACCATCATTTCCGGTTCGTTTCCCAATCTCTCAGCTGTAAGCGAATATTTGTTAGCTGAGAAAAAGAATGTAGTGCTGGGTTGTGCAGGCTGGAAAGACAGGTTCAACCTGGAGGATACTTTATTTGCCGGGGCGGTGATTCACCGGCTTTCAAAACATTTTACCGTTCATTGCGATAGTTCGCTGATGGCCGAAACGATGTACACAAAGTATAAAAACAAGTTGATTGATTTTGCTCCTAAACTTACACACTATCATCGCCTGGTAGAGCGGTTTGGCCTGATTGAAGATATCCGGTTTTGTCTTACTGAAGATGTGGCCAATGTATTGCCGGTTTATAACGAAGGCAAGTTGATCGCCAAATAAAAAAGCATACAAGATACTTGATTTTTCCGGCATAAATCTCAAACAGTAATTATTTATTATTTCTTCTTTTTTACAAGGAAATCAGCTGCACATTCTTTTACTTTTGCCGATTAACCTTTTTGGAATTTGTGATTTTTTATTATGGCTTTACCGCACCTTATCAAGTACGTTTATACCCATGGAACGGATGAAGTAATCCGCAGAGGCAAAAAGATTCATGCTATCGGGTTTGTAGAACTGGTAGAATATGACGATCTTTTTGGATCAGCTGTATTCAGGGTAAAAGATGATAGTTACTCTACTTATTATAAAGTATATATTCAAAAGTTCAAAGATCCAAAAGCTACATCGTTACGTTGTGCATGTCCATATAACCTTGGAGACATCTGCCGGCACGAAGCAGCCGCCCTGTTTCAGCTCCAGGAAATGATTGACAGGGGGCATTTGCAATCAGAACATGTGCAATACGACCAACGGCACACCGTAGTGAAAATGAAAACCATTGACTTGAAGAACCTGCGGTTGTTTTCATCCCCGGAAGTCTTTGCAGAAGCGGAAAAATTTCTGAGAACCAACAAGGCCGCTATCGAATATGCAGAAAATGAAATGGTAAAAGCCGCTGTTACACTGAATGGTCAATCCTACCAGGTTATCATCCGTAAAAACGAAGAAAGAAACTTTGATACAAGTTGCGATTATGAAGATGCAGAACACCCCCTTTGTCTTCCTAAGGTAATCGTCTTATTACAGCTGCTGAATACTTACGGTGCGAATTACTTTGACAGTATACGTAACTGGGATAAAGAGAAAAACAAACTCCTGGAAGCCTATGGTTATTCACTGAATGATGATTTGACCGGTAAGTTTGAATTTGCTTATAAAGAAGGTAAGCCCTTTTTGAGAGTGTTAGACCCTGCTATTAAAAGAGTGGCCCCTGTAGCTGCACCAGTGAAACCGGTATTGCTGCCACAAAAGGAAAAGGAAGAAGTAGTTGTTCCGGTAAAAGAAGAAGCAAAGCCGGTTTTGCCTTCTCAAAAACTGGGAGTTGTTTTCAATTTCAATAAAAAAGCTTACCCGGGTTTCACAGTGGATGTTGTCATCGGTGAACCCAATGAGAGTAATGATGGTTTTGCAGGAACAGCAGAAAAGCTGGACATAAGCCGATATGTAAGCACTGATAACCTTGCTGAGTCAGATGGTGAATTGCTTACCATGCTTCGAAAGTTACAGGAAACAGAGATCAATAAATATGTAAGCAGGAATTCCCCTTTCTCCGGAATATGGGAAAATATCATTCATCATGAAGAAGATGATCTTCCGGATGAAACAAAGGAACTGATTGCTGAATATCTTTTGCCTAAGCTGCGTAAAATTTTTACTGAGCTGGCGGGCAACCCGTTTGTGTTTCTGCTACCGGAAAAGAAGGCTTTTAAAACTAATAACCTGGAGTCGTTACAGTTGCAGGCAGAACCAGCCAGGCCACATTTCATCGTTAAAAAGAACTCTCATTACAATATTCAGTGTAAGGTAAAGACAGGTGTACTTGAGTTTGAACTGGGCGACAATGAAATAGCAAGCCCTCTTTTCTTTTTATATAACCAACAGCTTTATCTCTGGCAAAGCAATGATGTAATACACCTGGTAGATAAATTTTTACCATTGGGAAAAATGAGTGTGCCCCCAGAGGAATGGAGCAAATGTTTAACACAATTCATCCTGCCGCTGGCAAAAGAACATAAAGTGGATTTTGACAAATCGTTGGTGCAAGAGGTGAAAGATGGTAATCCCGAAGTGAAATTATTTCTGCTTGAAAAAGGGGAGTACCTGGTTTTTCAGCCTTCGTTTACTTATAAAGGCTATGAAACAAAAGCCAGGGACAGGGATGAGGTTATTGTGCCGCAGGGCGACAAAGTAATGGTGGTGCACCGGAACCGGGAGAAGGAAAATGAATTTATACAAAAGTTGCAGAACCTACATTCAAGCTTTGCTTATAATGAAGATACCGGCACTCTTGCCTTAAAGGGAACTGATGTGTTAAAAAACAATTGGTTCTTCTTGTTTGTTGATGCAATGAAAGACATGAAGACACCTGTCTTTGGTTTTGAGGCACTGAAAAATTTCCGTTTCAATACGGCTAAACCGCAGACCAAGATATTCATCAGCAGTAATACCGACTGGTTTGATGCAAAAGTGGATATTGTATTTGGTGATCAGAAGGTAACGGTGGCTGAAGTCAAAAGAGCATTGGCCAATAAGCAGCAGTTTGTGCAGTTGAACGATGGTACTCTCGGCATTTTACCGGAGGAATGGCTGAAGAAATATTCTTTGCTTTTCAGGGTGGGAGAGGGGAAAACTGATTCACTAAAACTGTCCCGGTATCATCTAAGTGTAGTGGATGAATTATATGAAACAAGAGATGAGGAAGAACTGGTGGTAAAACTGGAAGAGAAGTATGAAAACCTCAGGCAATTCAATAAAATAAATGAGATAGCCCCTTCAGATCATTTGCAACCCATTCTGCGTCCCTACCAGGTGGCAGGGTACCAGTGGCTGAACTACCTGAAAGATATTAACTGGGGTGGTATCCTCGCAGATGATATGGGTTTGGGTAAAACCGTACAGGCTCTTTCGTTTATGGAGCATTACCGGAATGACCAGGGAAAGCTGAAAGCACTGGTGGTTTGTCCTACCACACTTATTTATAACTGGGAAAATGAGATCAAAAAATTTACTCCCGGGCTTACTTACCGCATTCATCATGGCGGATTAAGAACAAGAGTGAAAGAGGAGCTGGTAGACCATGATGTCACCATCACAACATATGGAACATTGCGCAGCGATATCAAGTTGCTGATGAGTGTGGAATTTGATTATGTAATACTGGATGAATCGCAGGCTATCAAAAACCCATCAAGTAAAGTAACCAAAGCAGCTTGTTTGCTGAACGCCAAACACCGCCTGTGTATGAGCGGTACGCCATTGCAGAATAATACATTTGACATTTTTGCACAGATGAACTTC
This sequence comes from uncultured Chitinophaga sp., assembly GCA_964634265.1. Classification (GTDB taxonomy): domain Bacteria; phylum Bacteroidota; class Bacteroidia; order Chitinophagales; family Chitinophagaceae; genus JJ008. The sequence goes on from CAZWIM010000011.1 coordinate 18,100, forward strand.
TTAAACCCCGGTATGCTAGGTACGGTTGAGTTCTTCCGGCAGGAGTTTGCCATACCGATTGACAAGTTTGGTGAACAGGACAGAAAGGAACATCTGAAAAAATTATTGTATCCCTTTATATTAAGAAGAACAAAAGAACAGGTGGCCAAAGATCTTCCGGAAAAACAAGAGATGATCCTGTTTTGTGAAATGGAAGAAGAACAACGCAATATTTATGATGCATATAGAAATGATTTCCGCAACCAGATATTGGGTACAATTGAAACACAGGGTATTCAGAAATCACAGCTAACCATTTTACAGGGCCTGATGAAGCTGCGCCAGATATGTGATTCGCCTGCCATATTGAATGAGCAGGAGAAATTTGAAAACCATTCTATAAAGCTGGATGAACTGGCAAGAGAGATCACTGAAAATATCGGCGATCATAAAGCACTGGTATTCTCACAATTCCTGGGTATGCTCGCCTTGATCCGCAAAAAACTGGAAGAGCTGGGAATCAAATATGAATATTTCGATGGAAGCACATCTGCACCTGACAGGGAAAAAGCTATCCAGAGTTTTCAGAACGACCATGAAGTGAGGGTCTTCCTCATTTCACTCAAAGCTGGTGGTGTGGGCTTGAATCTAACAGCCGCTGATTATGTGTATATCGTTGATCCCTGGTGGAACCCGGCCGTAGAGCAGCAGGCCATTGACCGTACACACCGTATCGGCCAGACAAAAAACATTTTTGCCTACCGGATGATCTGTAAGGATACTATTGAAGATAAAATACTGCAACTTCAGGAAAAGAAAAGGGCATTGGCCAAAGACATCATATCCGATGATGCCACGTTTGTGAAGACACTGACAAGGGAGGATGTGGAGTACCTGTTCAGTTAAACCGCTTATCGGCTAATCTTGCTATCTATCCTTTTTTTCTCAAAAACACCCAACCTTCGCAGGTTACGGGTTGTTCTTACGTCTATTTTCGTACACTTATTACACTGATTATGAAGAAGATTTTTACCTTATCCCTTTTGGTATTTGGAATTTTGTTTACGGCGAATGCCCAAAAAGCAGACGGTTCTGTAAAGGGCAAGCTGATTGATACCGTTGGAAAACAGCCGATTACAGGAGCCACTGTTTCCCTCATCAATGCTAAAGATTCTTCCCTCGCCACTTTTACATTATCTAATAAGCAAGGTGCATTTGAAATCAAGGGCCTGATAGAAGGTAATTACCAGTTGGTGATCTCTTACCAGGGATATGAAACAGTTCGCAAGCCGGTTTCAATTACAGCTGCCACAAAAGCCGTGGATTTGGGCGAGATAAACCCGGCCAAGGATGTGAAAACATTAGGCGAAGTGGTGGTTACGGGTATTGTGCCGGTGGTGATCAAACAGGATACAGTACAGTTCAATGCTGATGCATTCAAAACAAGACCCAATGCCACAGTAGAGGATCTGTTGAAAAAGATTCCCGGGGTGCAGGTGGATAAAGATGGTAATGTGCAGGCACAGGGCGAACAGGTACAAAAAGTATATGTGGATGGCAAAGAGTTTTTTGGTAACGATCCCAAACTCGCAACAAAGAATTTAACGGCCGATATGGTGGAAAGTGTGCAGGTGTTTGATGATATGAGTGAACAGGCCAGGTTTACCAAAGTGGATGATGGAAGCCGTACCAAGTCTATCAACATCAAGTTGAAAAAAGATAAGAACAAAGGAGTATTTGGAAGAGCATTAGCAGCCGGCGGCCACAGTAATGAAAACGGCGGCCGCTATGAGGGTAATCTTAGTTTGAATGCATTTAAAGGCACACAACGGATATCCTTATTGTTTAATGCAAATAATATAAACAAACAAGGATTCTCTTTTTCTGATATCATCAGTTCAATGGGAGGCTTCAGCGGGTTCAATAACAGCGGAGGCGGTGGTGGAGGCGGAAGATCTGGAGGCGGGCTCCCCGGAGGAATGAGTGTTTCAGGTGGCAGGGGTGGTTTTATGGGATTAACCGGTACTGGTCCAACGGGCATCACCCGTTCCTTATCAACCGGTTTGAATTTTAATACAGAGAGTTCAAAAATAAAAGCCAGCGGCAGCTATTTCTATTCTAATACAAGGAATGAGCAGGAACAAAATACATTCCGCCAAACATTTTTCCCCGATGATTCCATTGCATACCTGACTAGAAAATCAATTTCGGATAACAAAAACCAGAATCACCGTTTCAACGCAAGAGTGGAATACATGATCGACACCATGAACTCTATCCTGTACACACCCTCGTTTACCATCCAGCATTCTGATAATTTTAATGACGATACATCTTATACAATGTCAACTTCTCCGTCATTGAATTACCTGGCGCTGACCAGCCGCACCACAAACAGCAATGTGAGAGATGGTATTAATCTTGGCAACAATTTTTTGTATCGTAAGAAATTCAAAAAAATTGGCCGTACCCTTACTGTTGGCTGGAATAATACATATGGTGAAAGTGAAAGCGAGGGCTATAATATTTCTCCCATCCGGTTCTTTAAGCCTGATGGTTCTATGCAGGGTAATAACAACCAGAACCAGCGCAATGAACAGCAAACCTATACCCGTAATAACGTAATCAGCACTTCTTATACTGAACCAATGGGGCTGAATAAACTGTTTGAGTTTAACTATGCCTATACCAACAACAGGAATACTTCTGATAAGAAGACCTTTAATTATAATACAATAACAGGGGACTATGATATCAAAAACCTGTTACTGACCAACAGCTTCAATAACAAATTTGAAGCAAATCGCTTCGGTGCCAATTTCCGGGTGCAGGAGAAAAAATATAATTACCAGGTAGGTGTAGGTGTACAAACGGCCACCTTGACCAGCGAAAGTTTCCAGGCCATCACCGGCAAAGACTCGCTGACAACTCAAACGTTTACCAACTTCTTCCCTCAGGCAAGCTTTAACTGGACACCCAGCCGAAGCAAAGGAATACGCTTTAACTATCGTGGCCGTACCAACCAGCCCAGTGTAACGCAATTGCAGGATGTGCCAGATGTATCTAATCCTTTGTTTGTAAGAACCGGTAATCCGGCTTTGAAACAGGAGTTCAGTCACAACTTTAATTTAAACTATAACACTTTTAATATCCTTACTTTCAAATTTCTTGCAGCCAACCTGAATTTAAATTTCACTCAGAATAAAATTGTAAACAGTATTGATACTGTTTTCACCGGTGCATCAAACCCCAATGTTCCCCAGGGACAAAAAGGTATTCAATATTCAAGACCTGTGAACCTGAACGGGGCTTTCACTATGTCGTCATTCTTTACGATTGGCCTTCCCTTCAAGAGCATAAAGCTGAAAGGATCAAGTCTGAATTTCACTACTCTTGCCTTGTACAATAAGGATGTCAGTGAGCTTTATAAGCAGGCCAATATCGGTAAAACACTTACTTTGACACAAACAGCAGGTGCTAATTTTAACCTGAAGGAAAAATGGGATATTGCGGCAAATGCAAGCCTCTCTTACTACAATGTAAAGTACTCGGTTAATGAATCATTGAACGAAGATTATTTTGCCCAAACATATTCTGCAGATGTGGCATACCGTTTCACCAAACCCGGTATCCAGCTTTCAACAGACATTGATTACTACGTTAACTCCGGAAGGGCAGAAGGCTTTAACCAGAGCATTCCTTTATGGAATGCTGCTATCAGTAAACAGCTTTTCAAGAAGAAAAACGGGGAACTTAAGTTTACAGTAAATGATATACTTAACCAAAACCAGAGTATTACCCGCAATACCGGCGACAACTATTTTGAAGATGTGAACAGTATGGTGCTGCGAAGGTATTTTATGGTCAGCTTCCTTTTCAACCTGAACCGTATGGGAGGAAATAACCAGCAGCAACAGCCCGGTGTGCCCCGCTTTATGGAAAGAAATATGCGGAATATGAGAATGTACTAAACGAACACACAGATAAAATAAAACAAGGGCTTCACACAGTGAGGCCCTTGTCAGTATAATGAAGGATTAGTAATGCTTCCTTATCTTCTGTAATGACTGGCAGCAGGGGATGAGCCGGATATCAAAACAGATAGCACTGCTTTCAGCAATCGCAATAAATTAAAAGAAGGTTTGTAATAGCTGCTGTAAATTTTTGCTGCTTCGTGGTGATGTATCAGATGCCTTTTTTTCATATTGGATATTTTATTAAGGGTAAACGAATAGTTTCATTTTAAAAGTATGTAATAAAAATAAATTTTTCTAATATTGAAGCTTGTTAGTAACCCGTTAAATCCAACATTGATGAAAAAAACCGTAAAACCACTTGTGCTCCTTACTATCTGTGCATTTTTTTTCAACTCCTCATTTGCCCAACTGAAGATGCCGGTTGCTGCAGGTATTAGCAATGACATGAAGAAAGTGATTGAAGATTTCCCCAACCGCTTCATTAACCTGATGGGAGAAGTGATAAATCAGCACCCTCAGTCTACCGACTACGAGTGCAACTTCAAAGTGAATGGTGCTGAAGAGTCTTTTATCACCCGCTACTCAGCCAAAAAAGAAGTCTGCAGCTTTGAAGCCGTTATGCTAAGCACAGAAAATTTTAATAAGGCAAAACAAAAATTCAGGTCATTATTTAATCAGCTCAATAACCTGTCTGTACGGTTTGCTGATAATATAACTGTTCATCTCAAAGGAAACTTCGAAGAGCCCAAAGAAGAAATGAAATTTACTTCTATCTTACTTTCCCAGGAACCCGGTTACGAATCATTAAAGAAAATGAGAATTGAAATCGTAATGCAGGTAATAGAGCCAATGGAGTGGAAGGTGAAAGTGCTTATCTATGACCGGGAACGGGAGGATGAAGAAAGAGGTTCTGTCAGAGAGTAGAACTCAGTCGGGAGCAGTCAGTCAGTTCCGTATTCAAAAACTAATGACTATTGACTCAGAACTATGGACTCATTTATTAACCTTCATTAACATTAAAACAAGACCATTTAACGCATGGAACAGGCGGGTCTGAATATTTTCGTAGCTCAATTTGCCCAGCTATGAAACAAAGCCTGCTGTTTATTTTATTCCTGCTGATCACAACTACCGTTATAGCACAAAAGAACGGTACTGTAAAAGGTATCGCCTTTGATACCATCAGCAAACAGCCGGTAGCTGCAGCTACTATTTCGGTACTGGAAAAAAAGGATTCTTCACTTGTCACTTTCACCATGACGGGTAGTGATGGCCGCTTTGAGCTGAGAGGACTTGCCAACGGAGATTACCGGCTGCTGCTCACTCATGTGAATTATCATAACAGCAACAAGTATTTTTCTATCAGTGATAGCAGCAAAATGATTGACTTGGGTAACCTGCCCATCAGTGATAAGACCAAAGTACTGGAAGAAGTAGTATTGGCGGCGGAGGCTCCGCCCATCACGATGATCAATGATACTATACAGTATAATGCAGGATCTTTTAAAGTTCAGCCCAATGCTAATGTAGAAGACCTTCTGAAAAGATTACCCGGGGTGAAAGTAGAGAAAGACGGAACCATCAAGGCACAGGGAGAAAAAGTAAACCGGGTGCTGGTGGATGGCAAAGAGTTCTTTGGTAATGATCCCAAGATTGCCACTAAAAATTTGCCTGCTGATGCAGTGGATAAAGTACAAGTATATGACCGGCAGAGCGACCAGGCGCAGCTAACAGGTTTTGAAGATGGTAATTATGAAAAAACCATCAACCTGAAACTGAAGAAAGATAAAAAGAAGGGCATCTTTGGAAAAGCGATGGCAGGTGCCGGCACCAAAGAACGGTATGAAGGAAGATTTAATGTAAACTCTTTCAAAGGTGCAAGACAATTATCTGCTATTGGTATGGGCAATAATACTAATGCCGAGGGTTTTTCTTTTATGGATATTCTCAATTTCACCGGTGAACTGGCAAGGATGCAACGGGCAGGTGGCGGAAACATCAATATCAACCTGTCGGCAGATGATGCGGCAGCCATGGGTGTCAGTGCAGGAGGTCGCAACAGCGGAATCAATACTACTTGGGGAGGCGGATTGAATTACAATAATATTATTGGCAACAAGCTCGATTTTCAAAGCAATTACTTTTACAATCGCTTTAATCCGAAACAGGAAAGTAGTATCGAGAGACAGTATTTCCTTCCCGATTCTTCTTATTTCTACCGCCAAAACGCATTATCTGATAACCTGAGCAATAATCACCGGCTGAACCTGAACCTGCTGTACCAGATCGATTCGATGAACTCTTTACGTATTACACCGTCTTTCAGTTATCAAAACACAAATAATCGTTCTCAATCTGATTACCAGACATTGTCGGAAGATAAAATACTGGCTAATGCCGGGTTTAGCAATACAACCAGTAATAACGAGGGATATACCTTTCGGAACGAAGCGATATGGCGGAGAAAATTTGCCCGCAAAGGGAGAACATTTTCGCTCAGCCTGCAAACAAGCCTGAATGAAAGTGATGGAGACGGAAGTCTTTCCTCTATCAACAGTTTTTATAATCCCAACGGATCTTTGCTTAGAAGAGATACACTGAACCAGCAAAATGTTTCTGAAAGTGATTTGAGAGGCTATACAACAAGGGCGGTGTATACTGAGCCTGTTTTCAAAAAATCACTGCTGGAATTGAGTACCAGCCGCAGCAATACAAAAAGTACATCACAGCGTAAGACCTATGACTTTAATAAAGGGAATGGAAAGTACGATCAGCTAAATAATTTGCTGAGTAATAACTTCGAAAACACTTATGGTTTTACCAATGGTGGCCTTCGCATCCGCACACAAAAGAAGAAGTACAACTATGCGGTAGGTGTGACCTGGCAGCAGGCAGAGCTGGAAGGGAAAATCATAAGTGGCATAAAAGATTCAACGATCAGTAAAACATTTCATAACTGGTTACCCAATGCAAGATTTCAGTACAACTTTACAAGATTCAAAACCCTGACACTGAGTTATACTACTTCTACCAATCAGCCAACCATGTCACAGTTGCAGCCTGTTCCTGATATCAGTAACCCATTGAATATAAGAGATGGTAACCCTGATTTGAAACAGGAGTTCATGCATACAGTGCAGGGAAATCTTACCCTTGTCAGTCCGTATAAAAATAAAAATCTGTTTCTCTTTTTTACCCTGCAGTCAACGCAGAATAAAATTGTGAATTATGATACAGTAAATCAATTGGGTGTAAAAAGGACAAAACCTGTGAATGTTAACGGCGTATATAATATCAATAACAGTATCAGCTACAGTATGCCGGTTCGTTTACTGAAGGGCACGGTGGAGCTAAGCAGCCGTACAGGTTATTTTAAAAGCAAGCAGTTTATTAACGGAAGTGGCAATGATATCAAAACACTGTCGTTTGGTCCGGAGCTGAGATTAGACATGAATCCGACAGATAAAGTGAATGTTGCGATTGGCGCTTCAGTTAGCTACAATAATACAAAGTACTCACTTCGGCCAGAGCTGAATACAAAAAACATATCACAGGAGTATAATGCATCAACAGACTGGCAATTACCTAAAAAGTTTTTTCTCTCAACTGATTTCACCTATACTATTAACAGTCAGCGGGCAGCCGGCTTCAACCTGGAAATACCTATCTGGAATGCCAGCATAAGCAAGCAATTCCTTAAGTTCAACCGGGGAGAGTTGAAGCTAAGTGCAAGAGACCTGCTCAATAAGAATATTGGCATAAGCCGTAATACAAATAACAACTACATTGAAGACAGCCGTGTATTGACACTCCGTCGTTTCTTCCAGCTCAGTTTCACCTACAGCCTGAGTAAAACAGGATTGAATAATACGGGAGGCGGGGGAATGAGGGTTATTGCCCGATAAAAGGATTCTTTAAACCTTTTTTATTTGCTTAAAGTATTCAAGGCTTTTCTTTTCTGCTTTTTCCTGCAGGGTAATAGTTGCCGGGAATAATTTTCTGCGAAGTGATTTATAAATACTGATCGAGTTGTCCAGAGCTTTGATGATGGATGCTTTATTATACTGGGCAATGGTTATTTTTAAATTTTCGAGATCTGAAAGACTAAGCTGCGTTTCTACTCTTCTCAGGCCTCGTACCTGTTTGTTGTTTTTAACCTGCAACAATGGAGATAAAACAGTTTGGCGCATAAAGGAGAGAAAATCATACGCTTCCATCAGTTCACCCCTGCCGATTTTCATGCAGGCATAATGCACCCAGGTCCAGAACCGGTCTTCGATCCATTGAAAATCAGGTTGTGGCCATTTTGCTTCAGTGGACTGAATAATATCAGTGAGTTGATTATTTCGTTCAAATAAAATGACCGGGTTTTCTATTCTGTTTCGAAATTCTCCCAGTGTAAGAAACTTGATATCTACATGCAGCAAAGGATCATCATAAAGACAGATCAATAACCGGGGTTCGCCAACATGTTCGCCTGTAAAACCGGAAATGAATTTGCCAAATGTTTTGGCATAAGCTATCATTTTTTCTTTGTCATGGCTTACCGGTTCTTTGGTTACCAGCACCAGGTCAAGGTCAGAATATTCATCCATTTCATTGGTTATCCATGAACCAGCAACTGCCAGTCCCATAACATTCGGATCAGTACTGACAGTCTTCGCTGCTTGATATGCAAAATCCTGCTGCATCATTCACTAAAGATAATTATTGCAAAGGCTGAATACAATAAAAAGCCGCCCTGAAATAACAGGACGGCTTTTTAACTGTGCAATTACTTATCAGTTCATTCGTATTATTCTTCTTCCCCCACCGTTATTCTGATTCATTTCCTTCAGCATTTTTTCTCTTTCTTCTTTGAATTCGGCAGCGGTATATCTTTTTTTACCGTTTGGTTCTTTAATGGAATCTAAATCCGCTTTTTCTGATATGCTCACGGCTTTAAATATTTGCATACCATCTTTTACATCCAATTCCAAAATCAATCCAGGTAATTGCCCCTGAAATTCTGAGGGCCCGGCAGAAACAGGAATATCGGTTGCAAACCAGGCAACAATCGCAGCTGTATCATCCACTTCTTTTCTTTCCATTACACCATTATCCATGTTCATCATGGTTCTTTTACTTAGGCGGGTGGCGGTTGCTTTCATGCAGTTGTGCCCAAGAATTGATTTTGTTTCACCTGTCATCTTCCACTTTAATTTAGAAATAGTGTCATCTACAATAAAATTTTTATCCATCAATTCCCTGCGTTCAGTTTTCTTACCGGTTTCCAGGTTGGTGTAGAGCACATCATTGCTTCCGGCTACTATCATTCTTATCTGGGCGCCCCCTTCTGTTTGAAAGGCTCCGCCATCATCCATATTATCATTTTCAGCCTGCCTCCAGAGGCTTTGGTTATTGCCAAAAATCAGCTCATACTTATCAGTACGGCTGGTAGGCATCTGTTGTTCCATGCCACCGGGCATACCGGCAAAGCTGAACTGCAGTTTAACAGTACGGTCATAGATCACTTTTCCCTGGCTGGTTTGTGCCTTTAATGCAAACAAGCCGAGTACGCCAAAAGCAGTAAGGAGATATTTCTTCATTGTTTAGATATTTTCAACAAAGCTATAGGTGTAAACGAGCAAGATAAGTTAAGCCACCTTTCATTTAGGTTAATAAAGGTTAATAGCCATAAAACTACCGCAGGTATTGATTTACATTTGTTCTGCAAACAAATTGTATGAACCGTCTTCGCTGGTTAGCCATATTAATGATCGTTGCCATTATCGGTATCACCGGCTTTCAGCTTTACTGGCTCCGGCAAAACTATGACCGTGAGAAAAAATCACTGGGCATTAAAACAGAGATGGCTTTCAGGGAAACGGTGCTGCAGCTACAGGTAGCCAAACTTAAACTTGACGGAGTAAACTGGGATGGAAAAACTGGTAAATCTTCGGTGAGGGTATTTATGGCTAGTGACGGTGAAGAGCATTTGAAAGTTAAAGTGGCCCCCCGCCAGGAAATAGTATCCACCATCAATGTAATAAAAGACAAGCTCAAAGATTCACTTAAGAATGGAAAAAAAGGCCGGACAATTATCACCCTCAACAATAGCACAATGAGTGTAACAAAAGATTCGCAGGGTCCTGACCGGCCTCCACTACCGCCATCAGCTCCGGGCAGGGACAGGGTGTTTAATTTATTGTACGGTGTAGATTCTTTACAAGACTCACTGAAAGTAGCAGAAATTGACTCTGCATACCGGCGGGCCCTGGCTGAAGAAAAGCTAACTATTCCTTTTTCAATTATAAGGACAGATACCGCTTCAGCAGAGGTGCCAAAACTTAACGAGGTAACAATCGGGCTGGCTAATCCTGTAACATATCAACTGAAACTTGGTAACACTTTTCCTTACCTGATGAAGCGCATCACTCAGCCGATATTATTTTCCGTTCTGCTGTTGGGTATAACGATACTCTCCTTCGCTTTACTTTATCGTAACCTGCTGAAGCAAAGAAAACTGGCTGAGCTAAAAAATGAATTCATCAGTAATATCACACATGAGTTGAAAACACCTATTGCCACAGTGGGTGTGGCAATAGAGGCATTAAAAAATTTTAATGCCATGCAGGATCCGCAACGTACCAGGGAATATCTTGATATTTCTTCTAATGAATTGCAGCGGTTGAGTTTGCTCGTTGATAAAGTACTGAAGTTATCCATGTTTGAAAAGAAAGAGATAGACCTGAAGTATGAGCCGGTGAATATGAAGGATATTACAGATGAAGTGGTTGCTTCTTTAAAGCTTCAGCTGGAGAAGAAAAGGGCAATCGTCAATGTTACTGCTGAAGGCGATGCCGGACTACAGGGAGACAGGCTTCATTTGTTAAGTGTTGTTTTCAACCTGTTGGATAATGCCCTGAAGTACAGCAAAGAAAAGCCAGTGATCGATATCCGGATTGCGGGATCAGATCAGCAGGTTGTGTATAGTGTGACTGACAACGGGATTGGAATTCCTTCAGAGTATAAAGACAAAATATTTGATAAGTTTTTCAGGGTGCCTCATGGTGACACACATAATGCAAAGGGATATGGATTGGGCCTGAGTTATGCTGCAAGGGTGATTCAGCAGCATAAAGGAACTATTGATGTTGCTAATAATGATGGTGGCGGCGTCACATTTACCATTCATTTACCAAAATAAACATCGTGACAAACGTAAAAGTATTATATGTAGAAGATGAACTTTTCCTTGGCAAAATAGTCAGGGAAAGCCTGGAGAGCCGGGGTTTTGAAGTGATCATGGAAGACGATGGAGCAAAAGTGCTGGAACTGTTCAAAAAAACAAACCCTGATATCTGTGTACTGGATGTGATGTTACCTAATAAGGATGGCTTTACCATCGCTGACGAGATCAGAGAATTAAACGAAGAGGTTCCCATCATTTTTTTGACAGCAAAAACACAAACAGAAGATGTGGTAAAGGGGTTTTCATTGGGAGGGAATGATTATGTAAGGAAGCCCTTTAGTATGGAGGAGCTTATTGTCCGGATACAAAACCTATTACGAAACAGATCGGAAGGCACAACAAAAATAAACGGGGGAGCTGCAGCAATTGGTAAATATACTTTTCACCTGAATCGTCAGGTATTGGCAGGAGAGAAAGAGGAACGTAAATTATCTTATCGTGAAAGTGAATTGTTGAAATTGTTATATGAGAACCGGGATAAAATCATTGACCGCAAAGATATCCTTAACCTGCTTTGGGGTAATGATTCTTTCTTCAACAGCCGTAATCTTGATGTTTACATTACGAAATTACGCAGCTATCTGAAAGAAGATCCTTCCCTGGAAATTATTACTATCAAAGGGATTGGCTATCGGTTTGTGACAGGGTAGATACCGTTTACCGGGTATAGAAATAGTGAGGAGACTTTTTATATTTAAAGTATGAAGTATTTTATTCTCCTACTTTTCTTTTTAAAATTCTTTTTGGCGAAAGGGCAACACTGCCCCTGGGATTGCGGCGGCATGATTTTACTAAGAACAGATTTATTTAAAACTGAGATGACAGGGCTGAAACCCGTTCTTGTCGATGCTAAAAAGCAAATTATTATTGACACTCTTTATGGTACGGGGCTTAATTCTACAGTTGATAGTTGCAGTTTTTTGTTTTACGATGACTTCTTAAACTATCGTAAAGCAAAAACGGCGGTGCATTACTGGTACAGATATGATACTGTTTATCATTTTGCAGCGGGCTATTACCTGTCGAAGTTTAACTATTGTAAGTATATTAGTAATAATTCCTCTTTATACATTCGGTTTAATAATATTAATAGCGAATCCGCCGGGTATATATACATTAAAGTGGCTGCCGAAAAGCGAATACACCTTCACAACTATTACCGGTTGCTTAATGACAGAAACACCGGTGAAATAATGACTACTATTGCACCAATGATAATTTTTATTAGCCGGGAGGAACTTGGTTTACAGTAGATTGATTTATCTTCCTTCCAAATATGTAGACCGTGAGGATATTAAGTGCCGACCGCATTTTTACCGGCGAGAAATGGTTAACAGCTCACTCAGTAGTTATTAAAGAGGACAAGGTCAGCGAAATACTGTCAAACACAGAACTGCCCCCTTCTTTTGAGGCAGAACATTATGATGACTGCATTATTGCCCCTGCATTTATTGATTTGCAGATATACGGTGCCTATGGAAGATTGCTGGCGGTTTATCCTGAAACAAATTCACTTGAAAGATTGGTTGAATATTGCCGCTCCGGTGGAGCAGCCAGGTGTTTACCGACTGTTGCAACCAATACAAAAGAAGTTTTCTTTAAGAGCATTGATGCTGTAAGAGATTTTTGGAAAAATGGTGGGAAAGGGGTGTTGGGTATTCATCTGGAAGGTCCATGGATTAATAAAGTGAGAAGGGGGGCTCATATTAAATCGTTGATTCATTCTCCTTCTGTAAAGGAAGTAAAAGAGTTGCTGAAGCATGGACAGGGAATTATCAAGATGATCACTTTGGCTCCTGAAGTGTGCAGTAAAGAAGTGATTGAGCTGATACTAGCTTCCGGCATCATAATTTCTGCCGGGCACAGCAATGCAACCTATGCTGAAGCAAAGCAGGGCTTTGCCAACGGAATTACTGCGGTTACACATTTATATAATGCTATGAGTCCATTACAACACCGGGAACCCGGCTTTGCAGGTGCCACCATGGATGATGCAAAAGTGATGGCGAGTATCATTCCTGATGGTTATCATGTTGACTATGCTGCAATTCGTATTGCAAAAAAAGTAATGGGTGAAAGATTGTTTGTTATTACTGATGCGGTGACTGATACAAATGAAGGTTATTACAAACATCAGCTGGCCGGAGATAAGTATGAAGCCGGCGGAGTTCTGAGTGGCTCAGCTTTAACCATGCAAAAAGCTTTGAAAAACCTTGTGCAGCAATGCGGAATTGATTTGGGTGAGGCGTTTCGTATGTGCAGCCTTTATCCTGCCCGGGCACTGCAGCTTGACAATCATCTCGGCAAAATTGAAAAAGGGTTTAATGCGGATCTTGTGGTATTGGATAATTCTTTGCAACTAAAGCAACTAATAACGGCCTAACCGTTAGCGAAAAGGGTTTTCTGATTTATTCTACCGGGGGGTCAAATAATTTTTTTGGAAGCATTGAAAAATTGTTTATACCTTTTATTGCTTTTTGCTTACCAACTTAAACAAAACCAACATGAAAAAGTACATTGCCATTGCAGCAATGTTCTCTCTAATCATTGCTGCTGCTTATTTTTCTTCCTGTAAAGACAAAAAATCAGAACCCTCCGCCACCGGGACCAGTAAAGAGGATTCCATGAGATATGTGATTGAAAGGGGTGATTACCTGGCCAATCATGTGGCGGCTTGTATCCATTGCCATAGCAAAAGGGATTTCAGTAAATTCTCCGGCCCGGTAGTGCCCGGTACAGAAGGTGGTGGCGGGGATGTATTCAGTAATGAAATTTTGGATGCAATACCCGGCGTTTTTTATGGCAAAAACATTACACCAGATAATGAAACCGGTATTGGTACATGGACGGATGATGAAATTTTAAGAGCCATAACACAAGGTATCAGTAAAAAAGGTGACACATTATTCCCGTTGATGCCGTATGCTAATTTCAACAGGATGGCCAAAGATGATCTGCTGGCTATTATCGCTTACCTGCGAACACTGAAACCAATCAAGAACAAAGTACCGGACAGGAAAATGATGATTCCGATTGCTATGGCTTACCCTGCGCAGGCATTACAGCCTTCGGTGGATAATAATGTTCGTCCTGCTGCCGGCGATAAAGTGAAGTATGGTGAGTATATGGCTACAGTGGCAGATTGCGCCACCTGTCATACGCCTTTTGTAAAAGGCCAGTTGGATTTCAGCCGGGCTTATGCAGGCGGAAATACTTTTCATATACCTAAAACTGTTGTGAACTCGGCCAATATCACCAGCGATTCGGCTACCGGAATAGGCACCTGGACCGAAGAACGTTTTCTGAATAAGTTCACCGCTTACAGGGAAGAGAAAGGATATAATTATGATGCAGGTAATCAGAATACGGTAATGCCACTAACTGATTATGCCGGTATGACAGATGCAGATCTGAAGGCCATTTATGCTTATCTTAAAACAGTGAAGCCCGTTTCTAATAAAGTGGAGAAATTTCCAAAATAAATTAATGTACCATTAATAAAAAACTCCGGTATTACCGGAGTTTTTTATTGATATTCAAAAGTACTTCGGTCAAACACACCGGGTGAAGCATGATCGCCTTCTTCAAAATCAAAATTCACAAAGCGGATACCCGGAACCTCTGTAAAGTTATATACAGCTTCTGCAAAGAACATGGTTGGACCGGAAGACCCCATTTGTTGTGTGAGGTAAGTCGCTTCCGGGATTTTTGTAAACAGGGTATCTCCTGAAATTTTAATAAACTCAATTCTGATAAACTGATTTTTACTGTTCAGAAAATCAATCACGGCCTGGGCCGACAAAGAGTCGGGAGTCACACCCTCATTTTTTATCATTTCCAGTCTTCCTGTTGAGTCATTCAGTGTAGCCTCCCAGCTAAAAGAAATTCCTGTTGAATCTGTTTCGGCTGCCGGTGAATCAGCTTTGTTATTACCGCAGGCATAAAATATAATACCTGCAATGAGTACTATCAGTAATTTTTTCATAACTGAAAGTTTGAATAGCAAAGCTATTAAATCTGCGTTTCTATCTTCCCAGTAAAAACGTTAAAGGAATATGCAGCCTCTTGTTCCAGGCTTTTTCGCTGTGATCTTCACCCGGAAAAAATTTTGTGGTCCAGTTAACACCAGTGAATCCTTTTTCTATCATAATCGCATCAGCTTGTTGTTGCAGCGGCGGATATAAGGCATCTAATGTGGCATTGCCGTAATCAAAGTATAATTTATGTTTTTTGGGATTGGGTAAATGGTTTTTCATATAATTGAAAAAAGCATTGGGTACCGGGTTGTTTTCCATGGAAAAGATCCCCGGCCAATGCGTGGAGAGGCAGGCGGCACCACCAAAAATTTTCGGGTATTCGCAAATAGCATACAGGGAAATAAGTCCACCCATACTGCTGCCGGCGATGAAAGTGTGTGACCTGTCTTTGTAAACGGAATAATTTTTATCAATAAAAGGTTTTACTTCCCTGACAAGAAACTTCAGGTAATTATCCGACTGAATTTTATAATTATTAAAAACGGAAACAGCATTGGTCCTTGCGGCGGAATAAACAGTGTCTTTTTCTGCCTTTGATAATGCTTCGAATGGTTTTTGCGGAAAATAGTCTGAATGCCTTGTGGTCCCGCCGTTCCAGATTGCCACAACTATCAGGTCCTTTATTTTCTGTTGCTGTAAAAGTTCACTGATTACATCATCAACATCCCATGCCTGTTTATTCCAGGTAGTGGCAGAATCAAACAACATTTGCCCGTCATGCATGTAAAGGACATTGTATTTTTTAGAAGAAGTATATCCTTCAGGCAGCCACACATCCACATTCCGGGAAGTAACATATGCAGAAGCAAAGTTTTCATGTCTTTGCAGACGGCCACTGACTACGGCTGGCAACTGTGCAACTGCAGCTAATTCCAAAAAGAAAACAGATAATGTAGTTAACAGATGTTTCATTGATTCTGTTTTATTTGACTAATACCAAATAGCCCCATGGCTGAAGAGTAAGCACATCATCTCCGTTAACATCGTAAGCCGTATTGGTAAACCAGTCTTTATAAGTTCCTTTCTGGTATTTTGAATTGAGCTTCACGGTAACTGGCTTATCACTGAAGTTAATAACAGCAATTACTTTGTCTTCATTCTTCTCCCTGGCAAACGAAATCACTTCATTGGGTCTATCATTAAATATCCGGATCATTTCCCCGCCCCATGCACCATTCCATAACGCCTGGTTTTCATGTTTCAGTTTGAAAAGTGATTTATATAGCGCTGCATTGGGATGATCCTTCCATTCAATGCTGTCCTTGTCAAAGAACTTAAGCGATTTGTTGAGTCCCGCCTCCTGCCCGCCATAAACCATCGGCATGCCATTGACTACTGTACAAAAAACCATGCAGGCTTGCAGGCCATCTCCAAAGTTGGAATACTGGTTGCCCTCCCAGGAGTTTTTATCATGATTGTCTGTGAATATCATACGGTATGCATCTTTAGGAACCGAGCCCACATCATGTGCCATATATTCGGTTAAGGAACCGGCACCTTTTTTACCGACAGTGGCCTGGTGCATTTTATCCCAAAGACTCCAGGAATAAGTCATATCAAATGATCTTTTGTATAAATCTCTCGATTCCCATTCCGCCAGCATAAAGACAGGTTTGATGGCATCCAGTTCTTTGCGGGCATTCTCCCAAAAGTCAACCGGAATAAAACCTGCCACATCACATCGGTAACCGTCAACATCTGCTTCCTTCACCCAAAACTTCAGTGCATCGGTCATGTATTTTCTCATGGCCGGTACATTGTAGTCAAAGTCAATCACATCACTCCAGTCGTACCAGGGAGTGGGCTGAAATTCTCCTTCCGGTGTTTTGGTGTACCAGTTAGGGTGATCCGTGGCAAGTTTGTTATCCCATGCTGAATGATTGGCCACCCAGTCAAGAATAACATACATGCCCATGTCGTGAATTTTTTTTACCAGTGCTTTGAAGTCATCCATTGTTCCGTATTCCGGGTTTACACCGAGATAATCTTTTACGGAGTATTCACTTCCCAAAGTTCCTTTCCTGTTTTTTTCACCAATGGGATGTATGGGCATCAGCCAGATAATATCAATGCCCATGTCTTTAATGCGGGGAAGATGTGCTTCAAAGGCTTTGAATGTTCCCTCCGGGGTAAACTGGCGGACATTTACTTCGTAAATAGTGGCATTCTTACTCCATTCAGGATGTTTCAATTCTACATAAGCTTTGGGAGTGTACAAATCTGTATTTGTATCATTGCCTGATTTTTTGTCTTTGCAACTCACCAGTGTGCTGAAGAGAATGGCTATACCCGCTAACCAGGAAAGTCTTTTCATGTTGATATTTTGTATCAGGGAAGATACATTGTTTTGTTTGTTCAATAAATGACTATGAAAGCAGGCAAAGTATCATCAGTGAACAGCGGTAATATTCACTTTTTCTATTCCCTGCAAGTGAAGTTCAACATGCCGGTCGTGGGCCTTGTTGGCATATTCGCTGATGATTTCCAGTATGTCGTAGTCAATGAAATTGCAGTCACGGCCGTCAATGGTTAGCACACTGTATTCGGGTATTTTATCCAGCGCATCACGCAGTTTCACTTTATTCAGAAATGTAACATTGCTGTGCAGCTTGATATCGTACACATCAGTTTCATGCTTCTTGTGATGGATGATCTTAAATTCGTCTTTGAAATTATTCTGCACAATAAAATAAATGGAAATCAGTAGTCCGATACTGACGCCAATCAACAGGTCGGTAGAGAGGATCACAATAATCGTAATGATGAAAGGCAGCAATTGCTTTAAGCCCAGGCTCCACATGTTTCGGTATAACTTAGGCTTCGTCAAGTTGTAACCAGTCATAATTAATATGGCAGCAAGGGAAGCCAGGGGGATATGATTAAGAACAAAGGGAATCAGCAAAACAGCCAGTAGTATAAAAACTCCATGCGTAAAAGCAGAAAGTTTTGTTCTGGCACCTGCATCTGCATTGGCAGCCCCTCTTACTACCACGGCCGTCATTGGTATAGCGCCTAATAACCCACAGGTAATATTACCTATTCCCTGGGCAACCAGTTCACGGTTCACCGGGGTAATGCGGTTGTGCCGGTCCAGTTTATCAACTGCTTCCACACACAATAATGTTTCGAGACTGGCGAGCAAACCGATCAGCACACCGGCTTTCCAGATTTCAATATTGGAAAAGAGTTTGCTGAAATCCGGAAAGCGAATGCTGGCAAACACATTTTCTGGAATGCTGACCAGCTGGTTTGACATTAATGAAAGCGAAGGGACCCAGTTTTGAAATGCCAGGTGCAAAGCAATACCAGCGAAAACCACAGCCAGCGGTGCAGGTATTACTTTCAGTTTCCTGGCAAAGGGTTGCTGCCACAGAATAAGAATAGCCAGCGATACCAGTGCAATGATGATAGCTCCTTTGGTGATATGTTGATTCAGTGTCTGAAAGTTACTGGTGATTTTACCAGAGGTAAACAACTGCAGAAAACCACTTGTCCAGAAGTCAGGCTGATCATAACCCAATGCCAGCGGAATTTGCTTGGAGATAAGCAAGATACCAATAGCAGCCAGCATGCCTTTGATAACAGATGACGGAAAGTAATTGGCAATGACACCGGCTTTTAATACACCCAGTATAATCTGAAACAAGCCTGCTACGATAACAGCCAGCAGAAAAACAGGATAACCGCCCAATGAAATAATGGAGGCTGCAACTAAAGTGGTAAGACCTGCGGCAGGACCCGATACACTTAAGTGTGAGCCACTGATGAGCGAAACAACAAGGCCGCCAATAATACCAGAAAGAAGACCGGCATATACCGGTGCGCCGGAAGCTAAAGCAATACCAAGACAAAGAGGAAGGGCAACAAGGAAGACAGAGAGGCCGGCAGGCAAATCATGCCTGAACCACATCAGCTGGTAGTACTTCATCGTTCGCCGCACAATAAATAAAGAGTTGTAAGAGCAGCAAAGATAAAATTTTTAAAGCTTAACTGCTTATATTATTGTGCTACGGAATTGCAAAAAGTCATTTTTTACCGAAGACTTTCTGTATACTTCTTAAAATTATTCAGAATGGCCTGCCATCCTGCTTCCTGCATTTCTGTTGAATGAATATTTTCAGCCTGGAAAGTTTCGGTAATGCTGACACTGTTGTCATCTGACTCAAACAAAACATCAGCCACCCTTCCATCATCCATGATATAGCTGATCTTTTTTTGTGGATCTACCGCTGTATAAATGCCGCCAAAATCAAAACTGAAACTGCCGTCCTTCGCTGCCATGGTAAAGCTAAACCGTCCGTCTTTGTGCAGATCGTTTGAGGCTTTAGGTGTATGCCAGTCTTCAGACGCATTGTTCCAGTTTACAATATGGGCAGGATTTGTCCAGCTGTCCCATACTTTTTCCATGGAAGCATTTACAACGGCAGAAACAGTGATCATTGTTTTGGCTTCAGCTAATTCTTTTATTTTATCTATTGCCTTTGGCCAGCGATTGCTGAAATAATCTTTGTATTCTTCCGTTGTATCCATTTCTACAGTGAGGGTGCTAATATCTCCATCCTGTTGAAGCGTATAGTTTTCTTTTGCACCGGCCCAACCCTTTACTTTTTCACTGGTTGTGTCTTTTACACCGTCCAGTATCATACCGATATGTTCAAATGACATGTATTCGCCGTACCGGTTGGCTGCAATAATGCTTAGCATACCATTTCCGTTTGGATCTACGAACTGCACTTCAGTGCCTTCTTTCCAGTTATCGGTCTTTACTGTAGAGCCTTCACTAAAAATTGCGGTCCATTGTTCGTAAAATGATTTTTCCCAGAGCACATACCAAACTCTTTGTTTGGGGGCATGAATGGATGCAGAAAATTTTAAGGTGATCATTTTTACTTTTTTGTTTTAGTGATTGATTTGGCTTCGTTTTCCTTTACCCTGAACTGTACAATTCTTTTCACAAGGTCAAGCGGCAGCGGTTCTGTGAACGGGAATTGAACGGAACCTTTTCCTGTTTTATATGCTGATAATTCTTTTTTAAAAGCAGCATGACCTGTGGGAGTGGCATAAAAACCAATATGTTTCTCAAAGGCGGCAAAATAAACCAGCACACCCTTATACTTATACGCCGGCATCTGGTAGCTGATCAGCTCTTCTGCCTTTGGTGCTGCAGCTTTTATCGTTTTGCGCATAGCCGATAATAATTTTCTCATAGCTGGCGGAAAGGAGGCTATATAATCATCAACAGTTGTGATAGTTGCTTTTTTCATTATTAAAATATTCTGAACTATGATTTCTCTGCACAGTTAAACATCCAGTGCACTCCATATTTATCGGTGCAGCTGCCGAAGTAGGCTCCCCAGAAAGTATCCTGCAAATCATAGGTCACTTTGCCACCGGCAGACAGCGCATCAAATAGCCGTTTGGTTTCGGTTCTGCTGTCCGGGTGCAGACTGATATGAATATTATTGCCATAGTTCACAGTAAAACCCATTTGTTCCGGGGCATCGGTGCCCATCAGTATATGCCCGCCGGTAATGGGCAGTTCCACATGCATCACCAGTGTTTTTAACGCATCTGGTGTGGGAGGCACACCGTCCATTGGCGGCATATCGCCAAACCGGCGAATACCGGGAGGAGTAAACTCAGTTCCAAAAACTGTTTTGTAAAAATTAAATGCTTCCTCGGTATGCTGAGGAAAGTTCAGGTAAGTACTTACGCTGGCCATGTTGGTTTTGTTTTGTGGTGAAAAAACGGGTAATTAAGGTATCACTATTTAAAACAATAACCAGTAATTTTTGAAGAGTGGTAACGATATGATTACCGGCTATTAGAAACTAAGCTGGTAGCATTTGATCTTAGATATATCGTCATCCAGGTCTACCCGGTAATAAAGCTGGTCATCGCCCTGGCCAAACTTTTTATTGCCGTTTTTATCATTCTGACCTTTTACCAAAATCATTTGCTGGTCTTTTGATACAGTCCATGAAAGCACATTGAAACCGTTTGGGGTGATTTGCCGCAGGTTATCTCCTGTTTTGGTGGAAATGTACAGGTAAACAGGATCATCAGTATCGAGACCTCCATCGTTGTTGAAATTCTCTGTACGCACCAGGTAAACAATATGGCGGCTCAATATATTGGCAGGGGCTTCCTTTTCTTTACTCTCCTCATAGTAGTAATAGTTCCTTCGCTGGCTGAAGCTGTTGATCAGAGCCAGTTTGTCGCCAAACAGTTTTTTAGACTGGTTGGTCCCTCTGTTGTAAAAAACAATATCGCTGTAATTGCCCCATGGCAGGTAGCCCTTTCCTTTGCCATATGCCGCAGCATTGATATCATCAATCATTCTGGGAATAATGAAATAGTCAGAACTGTCAACCTGGTAGGGATCAGAGAAGTTGATCTCTTCTTTTTTTTGAGCTGATGAGGTGAAGGAAAACAGTGCCAGTGTAAACAATGCAGTTAGTATCTTTTTCATAAACCTTTGTTTGGAATAAAGCTAATGAGATTTTGCAGCGACGGTCAGCAGCGGCTTAAATAAATACGTTAAAATTTTTGCCGAAACCAAAACAAAGTTGTGAACATATTCGTCGCCCCGCCATATTCGCCAATGCAATGTTAGCGGAGGTATTTTTGTTCTTTTATTTACCAGAAACCAAACAATCTCTTTAGAAAAATTCTATCAACGATAGCCGCCAAAACCACACCCAGTGCATACATTGCAAAATCCAAGGGATCAAAGACTGTGGCCAGTGCATAAATACTAAAAAACTGTAACGTTTCAGAAGTCGAACAAAGTATAAAGATTACAGCGGCTTTTACGTACCATTTTTGCAATAGTTTGTATTTGTCTTCTAAAAGAACCAGAAGAAAATAAAAGCCAAATGGAATGGCTATATCAGCAAAGTAGCTATGAAAAAATCGACGGATAGTATCACTTGCCCAATCGGCTCCAATAACAAAAAGACATGCGATGATAAGTTGTGTAATAACCACAACTAGTTTTTTTTGTTGCATGAGTTTAATGTATGTTTCAGCTAACTCATAAATATATGCCACCGCTGGTACAGTCTTCTATTGACTTTCAGACGTAATCTTTATAAGGGAAAATCAATCCACCTCTACCGCTTCTGCCTCTTCCTTCTTCCACTGCTTTTCCATATAAAAAGTGCCGAAAGGAATAATAGAAGCAAGGAATGCTTTCACTCCCCAGCTTAATGGTTTGTTATATTGTTCCTTTACCATATATGCCAATGCCATAAAGGCCACAAACAAAGCGCCATGTGCACTGCCGATAATCGTTACCGCCATCGGCATACCGGCAAAATATTTCAACGGCATGGCTACAAACAATAATACAATAAAAGAAATGCCTTCGGCAAAAGCTGTTTTTCTGAACCAGGTGAATGTTTTCTTCATTTCTAAAAAGGGTAGTTTACAGTAATCACCCTTCGACAAGCTCAGGGTGACAACGATTTATAACGAACTGTCATGCTGAGCTTGTCGAAGCATGAGTTTAACAACGGGAGTTTTAATAGTCAATTGTTTGCTCCACTATCGTTTCGGGAATTTCTCTCCACTCGTATTGCTGGTTGCGCAGCTGTGGTTCAAAACCTGCCTCCCGGATAGCATCCTGCATACTGCGGTAAGTAAAACGGTGCGGGGCACCGGCGGCACTAACCACATTCTCTTCAATCATAATGGAACCAAAATCATTGGCGCCGGCATGCAAACAAATTTGTGCAGTCTGTTTTCCCACCGTCAGCCAGCTGGCCTGTATGTTCTTTACATTTGGCAGCATAATGCGGCTGAGGGCAATCATTCGGATATACTCTTCTGCAGTGGTGAGGTTTTGCACACCTCTTATTTTAGCCAGCAGGGTATCCACATCCTGGAAGGTCCACGGAATGAAAGCAAGAAAACCTTTTACATGTTCCGGCTTCCTGTTTTGCACTTCTCTTATTTTCACCAAATGTTCAAACCGTTCTTCGATCGTCTCCACATGGCCAAACATCATCGTGGCAGAAGTGGTGATTTCTAATTTATGTGCTTCATGCATAATGTCGAGCCATTCCTGTGCACCGCATTTGCCTTTGCTGATCAGACGACGAACACGGTCAATCAATATTTCAGCGCCAGCGCCGGGTAAAGAATCCATACCGGCTTCTTTCAATGCTTTCAGCACTTCATGATGCGTACTCTTTTCCAGTTTGGTTATATGCGCTACTTCAGGCGGGCCGAGTGCATGCAGTTTGATATTGGGAAACTCTTCTTTTATCTGCCGGAACGTATCAACATAAAATTGCAAACCCAGTTCAGGATGGTGACCACCTTGCAGCAACAACTGGTCGCCGCCGTATTTCAATGTCTCAGTGATCTTTTGCCGGTAAGTGGGCATGTCGGTGATATAGGCTTCCGCATGTCCGGGTATGCGATAGAAATTGCAGAATTTGCAATTGGCAATACACACATTAGTCGTATTAACATTGCGGTCTATCTGCCAGGTCACTTTTCCATGCTGCACCTGCTTTTTCCGTAGTTCATCTGCAACGAACATCAGGTCGGCCAGCGGCGCATGGTGATAGAGATAAACACCTTCCTCAACAGACAAAAAGCCAAAGGCAGCGGCTTTATCGTATAACTCGTTTAACTGCATAGGCGGCAAAGGTACAAGGCTATAACAGATAATGTGACGAGTGGTTGTAAAAGGCTGATATATTAGACTAATTTTCGATAAACAAAAACTTGTATTGCATCATTTTGAGGCAAATACCTGTCTAAAGGGAACATGAGTTTGAGAAAGCAGGCGATACATCTATTTTTTGCGGGCATTATGTTGCTGGCAGCCATTTCGCTGAAAGCACAGGAAGAATTTATTGAACCGCCTTCCCGGGAAATCACCAAAGTGCCCTTTACACAGCTTACCGGCGGTATTGTGATCATGCAGGCCAAACTGGAAAGCTTCCCGGATACTCTGAACTTTATACTGGATACGGGTAGCAGCGGTATTTCATTGGACTCTACCACGGTGGATTATTTTAAACTGCAACCGATGCCATCTGACAGGACTATCAGGGGCATTGCCGGCATACGCAAAGTGAGTTTTTTGTACAACCGGAAACTGCATTTCCCCGGAATTACGATCGACAGCCTGAATTTTCATATCAATGATTATTCAATCCTCACTGCTGTTTATGGCGAACGTATTGACGGCATCATTGGTTATTCGGTATTGAGCCGTTACATTTTGAAAGTAGACTACGATAGTATGCGGATTACCTTTTGTACCAAAGGAACTATCCGTTATCCCCGGGGTGGTTATTTATTAAAGCCATCGATCAACCAGTTAGTATCGCAGCCTCTGCGGATCAGGGATGAAAAGACGATCTATTCCCGTTTTCTGTATGATATGGGGGCGGGTCTTTGTATGCTGTTGTCGAAAGAATTTGCGGAGGATAGTAATTTTCTGAGCAAGAAGAAAAAACGTTTTATCAAAGAAGGAGAGGGACTGGGAGGAAAGATTGATATGGAACTGATGGTGATGCGGGAAGTAAAAGTGGGACCTTACAAATTCAAGAACGTACCCACTTTCATTTTTGATGATGAAAACAATGTGACCAGCTATCCGTATATGGGCGGGCTGATCGGCAATGATATTTTGCGGCGCTTCAATGTTATTCTCAACTATGCAAAAGGAGATATTTTCATCATTCCTAACCGTCACTTCAACGAAACATTCGATTATTCCTATTCCGGTATCGAATTATACCTTATCAACGGAATGATCATCATTGGTGATGTGGCCAAAGGTTCACCGGGTGAAGCAGTGGGACTAAAAGAAGGAGATGAAGTAATTGCTATCAACAAGAACTTTTCACAAAACCTGAATCAATACAAGATAGCCCTGCAGGTGCCGGGAGAAAAAGTGAAAGTCGTTTTCCGCCGTGATGGAAAACTGATGGAAGTGGAGTTCAAGGTAAAGAGCATCCTCTGACGACGGAACAGCCCGAGCCGTATTTTTCAATACTTTTACAACTTGTTTATTGTAAAGCTGTTACTACTGTATGATCCAATTTGAAAAATTTACTCTGGCCAATGGCCTGCGGGTAATTGTGCACCAGGACCTGTCCACTCCGATGGCCGTCATGAATATCATGTATGATGTGGGTGCAAGGGATGAAGATCCTGAACGGACAGGGTTTGCCCATTTGTTTGAGCACCTGATGTTTGG
This sequence comes from uncultured Chitinophaga sp., assembly GCA_964634265.1. Taxonomy (GTDB): domain Bacteria; phylum Bacteroidota; class Bacteroidia; order Chitinophagales; family Chitinophagaceae; genus JJ008. The sequence goes on from CAZWIM010000011.1 coordinate 43,552, forward strand.
CGGTTCGATAAATGTTCCCAGTTATGATGAGCCGTTGCAAATGGCCGGGGGAGAGAACAATGCTTATACCACCAACGATCTTACCAATTATTATATCCAGTTGCCGGCAGAAAACCTGGAAACAGCTTTTTGGCTGGAGAGTGACAGGATGTTATCGCTGGCATTCAGTGAAAAAAGTCTGGATGTGCAGCGCAAAGTAGTGTGCGAGGAATTCAAAGAGCATTATCTCACCAAACCCTATGGCGATGTGTGGCACAAGATGCGGGAACTGGCTTATAAAGAACACCCGTACCGCTGGATGACAATCGGCAAAGAATTGTCACATATAGAGAATGCAAAGCTGGATGATGTAAAAAACTTTTTCTTCAAACATTACCGCCCGGTGAATGCAGTGCTGGTAGTGGCGGGGAATGTTACGGTGGAGAGAGTAAAAGAACTGGCTCAAAAATGGTTTGGCGATATTCCTTCAGGGGAAAAGTATAACCGGAGCCTTCCCGTGGAGCCAGAACAAACTGAAGAACGGTTTTTGGAAATAAAAGCCAATGTGCCGCTGGATGCATTATATAAGTGCTGGCATATGGGCAGCCGGATGGATGGCAGCTATTATTCCATTGACCTGATGACGGATATCCTCAGTGGTGGTGGCTCATCGAGGCTGTACCAGTCGCTGGTAAAAGAACAAAAACTGTTCAGTAATATTGAATGCCATCATTTCGGAAGTACGGATGCGGGACTGGTGGTGGTGGAAGGTAAGCTGGTGAAAGGGGTGAAGATGGAAGATGCAGAGAAAGCGGTGGAAAAAGAGCTGGAGAAAATGAAGAACGAAAAAGTAAGCGAAGCAGAACTGCAGAAAGTGAAGAATAAGACGGAGAGTATGATCGCATTTGAAGATATGAGTGTGATGAGCAGGGCCAACAGCCTTGCCTATTATGAAACACTAGGTGATGCGGCCTGGATGAATTTTGAATTGCAGAAATATGCAAAAGTGACTACGGAAGATATTTTGGAACAAAGCCGCCAGGTTTTTCGCCGGGAAAACTGCAGCACCATCCATTATTTATCACAAAACTGATTGAAGAAATAAACGAAGGGAGTTATTTATGCCAGACAGGAAACATGCCCCGGAAATAGTGGATGCGGTAAATTTCAAACTGCAGCTGAAGCAGGCAGAAAAGTTTGTATTAAAGAATGGTGTAGAAGTATATGCCGTGGATGCAGGTGCGGAAGAAGTACTCGCCGTGGAATGGGTGTTTTCTGCCGGCAACTGGTTTGAAGAACAAAACCTGGTGGCAGCCACCACTAACTTTTTGTTACGAAATGGTACTTCCACTAAATCAGCTTTCCAGATCAACGAGTATTTTGAGTATTATGGTTCTTACCTGAACAGGGCCTGCTATAATGAAACATCCACTATTACGCTGCACTGCCTTTCAAAGCACATTAAAGAATTGCTGCCTTCTGTCAGGGAATTGATTACCGATTCTGTAATGCCGCAGGAAGAACTGGACATTTACAAACAGAATATGAAGCAGCGGCTGAAAGTGAATTTGAAAAAAAGTGATTTTGTAGCAGGCCGCCTGGTGGATGTTTACCTGTACGGTGAAAAACATCCGTATGGCAAATTCAGCAAGCTGGAAGATTTTGATGTGCTGAACCGGGAGCAATTACTCGAATTTTATAAAAAATATTATCAGCAGGGAAAGCTGGTGATGTTTGTGGCGGGTAAACTGCCTGCTGATATTGCTTCCCTGCTCGATCAGTACTTTGGTGATTTACCGAATAATCCTGTTTCACTTCACGATATACTTGCTCAACCGGCTGCCGAAAGAAAATACCGGATCACCAATGATGAAGCTGGTGTGCAGGGCTCTGTGCGAATAGCCCGTCCTTTTCCCAATCGTCATCATCCTGACTTCATGAAAGTGATGGTGCTGAATACATTGTTTGGCGGTTTCTTTGGTTCAAGGCTGATGAGTAATATCCGGGAAGAGAAAGGCTACACTTACGGCATTCATAGTTTTATACAGAACCATATTCATGATACGGCCTGGATGATCAGTACCGAAGCAGGTAAAGATGTTTGCGAAGCAACGATTGAAGAAGTGTATAAGGAAATGAAACTGCTTCGGGAAGAGTTGGTAAAGGAAGATGAATTGCTCCTCGTAAGAAATTACATGATGGGGAGCATCCTTGGCGATCTGGATGGTCCTTTCCAGATCATGGGCCGCTGGAAGAATATCGTTTTAAACAATCTCACCGAACAATATTTCTACGATTCCATTCACACTATCAAAACAATTTCTGCTGAAGAGCTTCAGTTCCTGGCACAGAAATACCTGCAGCCGGAAGATTTTTATGAATTAGTGGTTATTTAGTCGTTAAAAGTTTAATGTTTCATGTTTAAGGTTTAAAGTTGTTTGGCTGTTACCTTTGAAGTCGGAACTTTAAACTGTATACAGTCAAATGACTTTCGACCGCAAAGATTTATCCAACGAACAGCTTGTCTCTTTCTATAAGCACCTGCTATGGCCCCGCATGATCGAAGAAAAAATGCTGGTGCTGTTGCGGCAGGGAAAAATCTCCAAATGGTTTAGCGGTATCGGGCAGGAAGCGATTGCTGTCGGCGCTACGCTGGCACTGCAGGAAGATGAATGGATCATGCCGATGCACCGCAATTTAGGTGTATTCACCAGCCGCAATATGCCGCTCAGCCGTTTATTCATGCAATGGCAGGGAGCTAAAGAAGGATACAGCAAAGCAAGAGAAAGAAGTTTTCACTTCGGCAGCCGGGAGCATCATATCTGTGGCATGATCTCACACCTGGGTCCGCAGATGGCGATTGCTGACGGAGTAGCCCTTGCCTATAAACTTAAAAGGGAGAACAAAGTTTCATTGGCATTTACCGGCGATGGTGCCACCAGCGAAGGAGATTTTCATGAAGCGCTGAATGTGGCGGCCGTTTGGGACCTTCCGGTCATATTTATTATTGAGAATAATGGTTATGGATTGAGCACACCGGTGAATGAACAATACCGTTGTATCAGTTTGGTCGATAAAGCTAAAGGCTATGGTATGGAAGGTGTGCAGATCGACGGCAATAATTTACTGACGGTCTATGACACTATAAAAGGGATAAGGGAGTTTTGCATCAAACACCAGAAGCCATACCTGATTGAATGCATGACATTCAGGATGCGGGGACATGAGGAAGCCAGTGGAACGAAATATGTGCCGCAGGATCTCTTCCGCTTGTGGGAGCAAAAAGACCCGATCAAAAATTATGAGCATTACTTAATTAATGCCGGAGTGCTCAGTGAAATGCAGGTGGCGGAGATCCGGAATGAGTTCAAAGAAAAAATTGAAAGTGAACTGGCTATTGGTTTTAATACAAAACCGGTAGTGGCGGATACCGAAGAAGAACTGGAAGATGTGTATGCACCGTCAGTCGTCAGTCGTCAATCGTCAGTTGAAGTCATTGATAATTCGAAAAATTTTAACAACTCACGACTCACGACTCACGATAAAAGAATGATCGATGCAATAAGCGAAGGCCTGAAACAATCCATGCAAAAACATCCCAATCTCATTCTGATGGGACAGGATATTGCCGAATACGGAGGTGCGTTCAAGATTACAGAAGGGTTTGTACAGGAATTTGGAAAGGCAAGAGTGAGAAACACACCGCTCTGTGAAAGTGCCATTGTTGGTACAGCTTTAGGATTATCACTTGAAGGTTACAAGAGCATGATGGAAATGCAGTTTGCTGATTTCGTAACAGTAGGCTTCAACCAGATCGTAAATAATCTTGCCAAGATCCATTATCGCTGGGGACAAAATGCTGATGTGGTGATAAGAATGCCCACAGGCGGTGGCGTGGGGGCAGGTCCCTTTCATTCGCAAAGTAATGAAGCCTGGTTTACCAAAGTACCGGGATTAAAAGTAGTGTATCCTTCCACACCCATAGATGCAAAAGGTTTACTCATTGCCGCTATCAATGATCCTAACCCGGTGATGTATTTCGAGCACAAAGCATTATACCGTTCAGTAAGTGGCCCGGTGCCGGAAGAATATTATGAAATAAAAATTGGTAAAGCAAGGCATGTAAGAGAAGGAGATGAGGTTTCAATCATCACATATGGTGCAGGGGTGCACTGGGCCGAAGATTATGCAGCCGAGCATCCGGAAATTTCTATTGATATACTGGACTTGCGGACCTTAGCGCCGTTAGATTATATCGCCCTTCGTGAAGCGGTGAAACGAACCGGAAGAGTATTGTTACTGCATGAAGACACACTCATCGGCGGTATAGGCGGTGAGATTGCTGCATGGATAGCGGAAAACTGTTTTGAATTTTTGGATGCACCGGTGATGCGTTGCGCTTCGTTAGATACGCCGGTACCTTTCTCCATCGAATTAGAGCAAAACTTTTTGGCAAAAGCAAGGCTGGATGAAACAATTCAAAAATTGATGGCCTACTAAAAAGGAATAATTTTTTTTATTTAAATATCTTACCTTACTATCCGTTTACCAGCCCATTAGTTTTCTCCGTACCAGGTTGATACTATTTATTCATTTTTAAAACCTGGTGTATGTACATTGTAAGAGACATCTTTTACTTGCAATTTGGCCATTATCGGCCAGCCAAACAATTGCTGGACGAAGCCCTTAAAAACGGCTTGTTACCCGAAAACAAATATGCAAGAGTCTTGTCCGACTTTACAGGCGATGCCTACCGGCTCATTTTCGAAGAAGGATTTGAAACACTGGCAGATTATGAGCAATCACTAACGGGCAGTATGCGGAAAGACGAATGGCAGCAGTGGTACGAGAAATTCAAACCACATGTGGTAAAGAGTCACAGGGAGCTGCTGAAGCAGGTCGTGTAGAAACGGTATAAAATCAAAACCAACATACCATGTCCAACCCACCAGTTACCGCCCTGGCTGCACCTGTCAGCCAGGGAGAAAGAATCATTTTGCTTGATTCACTAAGAGGAATTGCCCTGCTCGGCATCTTGCTCATGAATATTCCTTACATGGGCCTGCCTGAGCCATCGTTTGATAATCCAACCTTGAATTATGAAATGGGTACCATCAATGAAAAAGTATGGTGGTTTGTAAACTGGATTCCCGAGGGCACTATGAGGGCCATTTTCTCCTTGCTCTTTGGCGCTGGCATCCTGTTATTTGTTTCCCGCCTTGAAAAAAGAACCGAAGGGGTGTGGCCGGCAGAATATTTTATCCGCCGACAGTTGTGGTTACTGGTATTTGGTTTAATCAATGCTTTTGTATTGCTATGGCCGGGAGATATTCTCTTTCAGTATTCCATCATTGGTGTGGTCGCTTTTGTTTTCCGTCGTTTGGCAGTGAAGGGGCTATTAGTTGCAGCAGCAGTTTGCTTATTGCTGATGACCACCCGGGAGAATGTTGACCTGCATCGTCAGAAGGAAAAAATTTACAAGGGTGAAATGCTGGCAAAAATGGATACTACCAAAGTAAAGCTGACAGATCTGCAGCAGGAACAACTGGGAGCGATGACGGGCATGAAGGAAAAATCAGATACAGCTGGCCTGAGAAAGGAAATGAAAAAGAACTTACTGAAAGCTACCGGCAGCTATGGTACACTATATGAGTATATGAGCAACATAAGTGCTGACCTGGAATTTTATTATACGTATTATGGCATCTGGGATATACTCTTGTTTATGTTACTCGGTATGGCATTTTTTAAATCAGGCATTCTTACCGGCCAGGCGCCGGTGAAATTGTACTGGGCTTTATTTATCGTGGGTATGGGTGCAGGGCTTTTGCTGACCTGGCACAGGCTGCAGTTTATGGTGGATCAGCAGTTCAGCCAATTCAATATAGCCAAGTATAAAAAGTTTGAATTTTACGAGATCTCCCGTACGCTTCGTTCATTGGGTTTATTCGGATTAATTATGCTATTGTATAAATCAGGCTGGTTTAAATGGCTCTTTGCATTGATGCGTCCTGTTGGCCAGATGGCCTTTACCAATTACCTCATGCAGTCATTGATGTGCGGTTTATTCTTCTTCGGTGTTGGTTTTGGCATGATGGGTAAGCTGCAGCGCTATGAAATTTATTATGTAGTGGCTGCAGTATGGGTAATAGAAATCATATGGAGCCATCTCTGGCTGCGCTTCTTCCGTTTTGGTCCGCTGGAATGGGCATGGAGAAGTCTTACCTATTGGAAAAAACAACCGATGCGGAAAGCGAATACAAAAGAAGTATTGTCAGTATAAAACTATTTAACGGTACCTGGCCCGTATAAAGCCTTGCCTGCCCTTACACCAAGATGTTTTTCAAAGTTGACTGTCAGCACTCCGTTGACAATAACAAAATGAAATCCTTTGGAATAAGCATGGGGCTTATCGAAAGTGGAAACATCTTTTACTTCGTTTTCATCAAAGATGACGATGTCAGCCGCCATGCCTTCTTTCAGCAGGCCGCGGTCTTTCAATTGAAACTTTTGTGCAGGCAATGATGTCATGCGGCGAATAGCTTCTTCCAAAGAAATTACTTTCTCTTCTCTTACATATTTAGACAGCACCCTTGCATTGGTACCATAGCCCCGTGGGTGCGGCATGCCGGCATTCAGTACACGGATCGTAGCATCGCTGGCAAACATATTGAACGGGTATTGCATGATGCGTTTGATATCTTCTTCGCTCATGCCATGAAAAACAGCGCTGGCGCCACCCGCCATCATTATATCAATAACCGTTTCGGCTTCGTATTTGGCTTTGTGCTTTCTGCCTTTCATTAAATTGATCTGCTCAATACTCTTGCCGTTATACGAAGTATCAGGAGCGAAGTAGGCGATCACAGCATAGCTCAGGTGTTTCAGTTTTCTTTTCTTTAATCTTTCAAGAATAGATTTTATCACATACTTCTTTACTTCGGGTCGTTGCAGTCTTGCTTTGATGGAATCCTGTCCATCGGCCAGTATTTCATCAGGAATTAATGTGCTGATGGAAGTGCTGCTGGCCGTGTAAGGATATTGATCAATGGTGACTTCTATTCCTTCTTTCCTTGCTTTCTCGATCATGGGAACGGTTACTTTGCTTCTGCCCCAGTTGTGCTGGCCGCTCAGCTTGAAGTGTGAGATCTCTACTGGAATATATGCTTCTCTTCCTATAGTCAGGGCTTCTTCGATGGCATATGTCACACTATCGCCCTCGTCTCTCATATGGGTGGCATAAATGCCATGATACTTCGATGCAATCTTTGCCAGCGAAACGATCTCCGGTGTTTTGGTATAGGTACCCGGAATATATATAAGGCCGGTTGATAAACCGACTGCACCGTCTTTCATGGCTTTTTCGGTGATATCTTCCATCCGTTTCATTTCATCAGCGGTAGCATCCCGGTTGGCACGGCCCATTACTGCTTTTCGTATATCGTTATGACCGATCAATGAAGCCACGTTGATTGATAGTTTTAAAGAATCTACCCACCGCAGGTATTTTCCGATATCAGTGTTGGAAGATCCGCAGTTACCCGTAACACAAGTTGTCACTCCGTCCAGTATAAAATTGGTGGCATTAGGGTCTTTTATTTCATCGCCTTCCAGGTGGGTATGCACATCAATAAAACCGGGTGCAACGATCATTCCTCTTGCATCAATGACTCTGACACCATGAAAATAGTAGTCTTTACCTACTGAGAGGATCTTTCCGTCTTTTATGGCAACATTGCCATAGTACCAGTTGTTGCCGGTGCCGTCAATGATTTTGCCGTTAATAATCAGGATATCACAAGCTGGTTGTGCAAACGATGCAAGCGGCAACAATGCCAGGGATATAATCAGGGCCTTCATTCTGGAAAATTACTTAAAAAAGGAGGAAGCAGTGCTGGTGCTTTGGTAAAAAAGGTTAAAGTGAAGCAGCTTTCTTTTTCATGTCCGCAGCTTTCTGCTTCAGGGTGCTCATCAGTTGCCGGAAAGCAGGTTCATTACGGATGTTTTTGTACCAGGGTGTCAGTTCGCCAAAGCCATAATCCATCCATTTGAACTCCTCTGCTTTTTTCAACCAGGTAAGGGCCTGTTGTTTATCGTTCTTTATCGAGTAAATAGCTGCGATAAAAAGAGCATGGTCATCATCCTGCGATCCTTCTTCTATTGCTTTTTTATAGGCAGACAATGCGGTGGTCAGGTGTATATCTGCTTCTAAAGTATTTCCTTCATTTAATAAAAGCTGGCCCAGGCTTACCGCTTCGTAGCCTTCAATATCGGTGGAAATGGATTGGTTAAGGCTTACCGATTTTTCAAAATATCTCTTAGCGGTTATTGTATCATTCATCATGTGACTGATCATACCCGCCACTTCATAATTGCGGTTATTGGTACTGTCAATAGTAATGATCAACGGTACTATCCTCCTGGCCGAATCTGTTTTTCGCTGTAATAAGAAAGTATAAGCCAGTTCCCGGTAAGTGTCCAGAAATTTTCTTAACTCCAGTGACTTACGCAGCCATTGTTCTGCCTGGGTATAGTCACCCAGTATGCGATAGGTCCATCCGATGACCATATACGGCACTGAATTCTTCGGATTGATAGCTGCCGCCTTTTTCTCCCAGCGAAGCGCTTCATCTAATTGAGCTTTTAAAAAATAGGCAGTACCCAAATTACCAACTGCCTGCGCATTATTAGGATTCAGTGCCACTGATTTTTCCAGCAGCGGAAAGCCCTTGTCATATTCTTTGGCATAATAATAAGCGTTGGATAATGCTTTGTAGGCCTCTGACGAATTACTGTCGAGCAGTATGGCCCGCTGCCCGGCAACCTTGCTAGAATCAAGCCAGGCAGCTTCGGCACCATAACGGCTATGCTTCTGGCTGTAAGCATCACCCAATCCTGCCCATGCCAATGAATAATTATGGTCAAGGGCTATTGCTTTCTTAAAGAATTCAATTGCCTTTTCATTGTCTTCATTCTTGTACTGGTAATAATAGTTTCTTCCCTGCAGGTAATATTCATATGCCTGCAGGTTGTCCGTAGGTTTTTGCTCAATTCGTTTCTTTTCTGCCTCTGACACTTTAACAGCCAGCTTCTCGGCAATCTGCTGGGCTATTTCACTCTGTATATCGAAGATTTTTGAATAATCTTTTTCAATTGTTTCGCTCCAAAGGCTTTTCTGTGTAGCCACATCTACGAGTTCAGCATATATCCTGATCTTCTCACCCATTCTCCGCAGGCTGCCTTTTAATACACTGTTTACATTCAGCTCTTTTCCGATCTCCTTTATGCCTTTGGCAGTTTTTTTAAAAGCCTGCATAGTAGTATGTGAGATCACCGTAAGTGAACTGATCCTGGATAAATTCGCATTTATGTCTTCTGTAATGCCATCGGCAAAGAAATCGCTTTGCACATCTTTATCCTGGTTGTCAAATGGCAAAACGGCGATTGACTGTACCGCAGCTGATTTTTTGTCTCCGGGTTTTATAAAAAGAAAATAAACTGCAATAGTAACCAATAAGGTAGCGCCGATGCCTAATAGCGCTGCTTTGGGTAACAGGAATTTATTTTTTTCTACCACCACACCTTTGCCAGTCAGTTTTTGTTTATCCGGAACAGCAATGCCTTCATTCCGTATGGCAAATATCTCAACAGCTTCTTCTACATTTTTAAACTGAAATTTACCGAGAGATACTGTTTGTATGTCTGGTTTATTCTTTACTTCATCAAATACCTTTTCTGAAATGAAAATACTGCCGGGAACTGCGAATGATTCAACCCGGGATGCTACATTCACAACACTGCCGTACACACTGTTTTCTTCCAGTACCACTTCGCCTGCATGTATTCCGGCCCTGAGTGGCACCGGTGAATCCTTCTTCATATCCAGCTGTATGGCAATTGCTGCTTTTACCGCTTCGTATGCACTTTGAAAAAAGGTCAAAGCACCATCACCGTTCAACTCAATGATCCGGCCGTTGAAAAAAGATACATGGGTCTTCAATGACTGACGTAAACGGGTACGCCACTCATTAGCAGTTTGTTCGTTTGCTTCCATCATAGCGGTAAACCCCATGATATCTGTAAACATTATTGCTCCCAGCTGCCGGGTTGGGCTCATCTGTCATTGTTGTTTAAGAAGTAAATATACTGTCTTAATCTAAGCTGCGGGTTGGCATTTCTTTACAAAATAGCACCGTTGTTTACCTGCCCACTGGCCAATTTTCAGTAACTTGTTATTCTGTTTAACTTTCTGCATATGTAAGTTTATCATTGCCCCTCTGTGTATCACCAATTGTTTTTCTTCGCATTGATTTGATATATGAAAGTACAAGCGACAATATTCAGGAGGCCATTACTCGTTGGCCTGGTTGTTTTCATTATCCTTTTTTTCCTGACACAATATCTTACCTACCAGCGATACCTTATACGCCGTAATACTGAACAAAAAGAAGTATCAAGTGTGGTCAACGCAGCCAAGGAACGTATGCAGGCCACATTGAACTACAGCTTTGCTGCTTCCAAAATACTCGCCTTTGTGGTAGAGAATTTTGGCGAACCCAAAAATTTTGAAACCCTGGCTTATTCGCTCCTGCGGTCTAATAAATTCATTGACGCTGTACAGCTGACCCGTAAGGGTACCATTATCCAGATTTATCCGCTGAAAGGAAATGAGTCGGTAATTGGTTATGATATATTGGCTGATTCAAACAGGAACAGGGAAGCATTGAAAGCAATCAAAAAAAAGGATTTATTTTTTTCGGGTCCTTTTGAGCTGAAGCAGGGAGGGTTGGGTATCGTGGGCAGGCAGCCCATTTTTATCAATGACGAATTTTGGGGATTTGCCGCTGTGGTAATACGGCTGCCAACTTTGTTAAGAGAAGCAGGAATCAGCAATAGTGAAAATAGTGAGTTTGCGTTTGAGCTCTCCAAAATAAATCCTAATACACAACAGGAAGAGTTTTTTCTGAATTATCCGGCAAAATTTAATAAAAGCAGTTACCTGGTGGTGGATGTACCCGACGGTGAATGGAAATTATATGTGCAACGAAAACAAACAACCAGTTTTAAGGACATTTTGCCGTTCGGCTTTCTGGGACTGTTATTATCTGTAACAGGAGGAATATTTGCCTGGCAACGTACCCGCCAGCCAATTAAACTAAAGCAACTGGTATTGGAGCAAACCGAAAAGCTGAGTGCCAGTGAGAAAAACTACAGGACATTACTGGAAAGTATAACGGATGCTTTTGTAGCTATTGATAAAAACTGGCGGTATACTTATATGAATAAAAAAGCAGGGCAGGTATTCGGTCGTGACCCTGGAACAATGATTGGCAGGCATATATGGACAGAATTTCCGGAGGGTATTGGACAGCCATTTCATAAGGCCTATGAAAAGGCGATGCAGGAAGGCCAATATGTTTACCTGGAAGAACATTATGAACCTTATGATCTCTGGTTTGAAAATCATATTTATCCAACGGACAATGGTATTGCCATCTTTTTCAGGGATATAACAGACAGGAAAAAGAATGAAGCAAAGATTTTAAAAATGAGCCGGCTGTATGATTTCTCCCGGCAGGTGAACCAGGTAATCATTGATGTATCCAATGAAACGGCTTTATTTAAGTCTATTTGTGATGTTGCTGTATCAGTGGGAAGGTTCAAAATGGCATGGATAGGAATGGTAAATGAAGAATTGCATACAGTGGATCCGGTTTCTTTTTCCGGGGAAGAAAAGGGATATCTGGTGCAAATGAAAAAAATCACAACTGATAATATCAGGGAAGGCAAAGGCCCCACCGGGACAGCGCTGAGGGAAGGAAAAACAATTGTTTGCAACGACATTGAAACAGATCCGCAGATGGAGCCATGGAGAGCAGAAGCTCTCGGCAGAGGCTACAAGTCTTCCATTTCATTGCCTGTTAAAAAATTGGGAAGGCTGGTAGGCTCACTCTCCATTTATGCTTCTGAGAAAAACTTCTTTGATTCGGAGGAAACAGAGATGCTGGAACGGATTGCAGCCAACATTTCATTCTCTCTTGATAATTATGAGAAAGAGAAATTAAGAAGACAGGCAGAGATAGCCCTGAAAACAAACGAAACGTTTATAAGAAGCCTGATCAATGCATCGCCAGATATGATTTATATCTATGACCTGGAGGAAAGCAAAAATGTTTATATAAATGAGGGAATACAAAAAATATTAGGGTATTCAGACAATGAAATAAAAAATTGGGGTGAAAATGTTTTAGTGCAACTCATGCACCCGGACGATTTCAATATTTACTTGGAACAAACTTTTCCGCAGTACATGCATCTTCCCGATGACCAGTTGCAGGTACATGAGTTTCGTATGAAAGATAAAAGAGGTGAATGGCATTGGCTTTTGGCCAAGGAGTCAGTTTACCAGCGTAACGAACAAAATTTACCAAAACAGATATTTGGAGTCGCTTCTGATATCAGTGAGCGAAAAAAAGCAGAACAGAATATTATTGTTGCCAACGAAATGTTGGAGCAGGCAGAAGAACAGGCAATGCTTGGAAGCTGGGAATTTGATGTGTTGAAACAGCAAGGCCGTTGGTCAAAGCAAATGTTCAGGCTTTTTGGGTTGCCATTAAAGGAAACCCCACCCGAATTTGCGGAGTTTCTCGGGTTGATACACCCGGATGACCGGCACCTGGTAAAATCTGCCTTAGATGATATGGCTGCCGGGAAAAATCCGGTTTCACACTTGTTTAGGACGAATCCTGAGTTTACGGATTTAAAATACCTTATGCCCTCCTGGTTTGCAGAAAAAGATAATACCGGCCGCACGATAAGATTTTCTGGTACTGTATACGATATAACAAAGCAGTACCTGGCAGAAAGACAAATTGTCGCTGAAAAAGAAATATCGGATACCATCATTAACAGTTTGCCGGGAGTTTTCTATTTATACAACAGGCAGGGAAAATTCTATCGCTGGAATAAAAACTTTGAAACGGTTTCCGGTTATTCAGCTTCAGAAATAGAAAAGATGCACCCCCTTCAATTTTTTGATATTCCTGACAAAGAACTGCTGGCACAAAAAATCAATAGCGTTTTTTTAAATGGTGAAGATGCAGTGGAAGCAGATTTTCTGTTGAAATCAGGGAATAAAATACCGCATTATTTTACCGGCAGATCTATTGATTATCATGGAGAGCTTTGCCTGATGGGTGTGGGAATCGATATTTCAGAGAGAGTAAAAGCACAGGAAGAGATCAGGCAGGCATCGGAACAACTCAGGCAGCTTACTGCTTACCTGCAAAGAATCCGGGAAGAAGAGCGAAAACGAATTGGCAGGGAAATACACGATGAATTGGGTCAGCAATTAACAGCTATTAAGATGGATGTGGCATGGATTGATAAGAAAACCCCGGCAGAAGCAGAGCAGGTAAAATTCAAATTAAAGAATATCATCACCCTTCTCGATAGCAGTAACCTGTCTATACGCAAAATCCTGAATGAACTGCGGATGGGAATACTGGAGCACCAGACCATTGAAGAGGCCCTGCGCTGGCAGGGGCAGCAGTTTACTGATAATACCGGAATACCCCTTGAGTTCAATTGCCCTAAGCCAATAATAAAGACCGACGAAGCGATAGCAACCTGTTTGTTCCGTGTATTCCAGGAATCGCTGACCAATATTACCCGTTATGCAAAAGCCAAAAAGGTTACTGCATCATTATCACAGGATGAACAGTTCATTATAATGGATGTTGAGGATGATGGACGAGGTTTTGATTCAACAGAATTGAGAACAACCAAATCATTTGGTATCTTGGGAATGAAAGAAAGGGTAGCCTCGCTGAATGGAAAATTTGAATTAATAACGGCTCCCGGAAAAGGTACCCGTATAGAAATAAAGATTCCTGTAAACCTTACCTAACTTGTATTTTTTATGAAGCGAATAATAGTTGCAGATGATCATAGTTTTATCAGGGTAGGCCTGATCCAGATTCTGAAAGATGAGTATCCCCAGGCAATAATAAAGGAAGTGGGTGACGGGGAATCATTGGTGAAAGAGGTGATGCAGCAAGACTGGGACCTTGTAATTTCCGACCTGGATATGCCCGGGCGAAGCGGTCTCGAAGCATTAGAACAAATCAAACTTATAAGGCCGTCATTGCCGGTAATTATCCTGAGTATTTACTCAGAAGATCTTTATGCGGTGAGAGCCCTTAAAGCAGGCGCTGCAGGATACCTCAATAAAAATGCAGCACCTTATGAACTGATCAAAGCTGTGGAAAGAGTTTCCATGGGCAGAAAATACATTACTCCCGAACTGGCAGAAAAACTGCTTGAATTTGGCGATACAGACAAGCCACATGAAAAACTGACCAACAGGGAGTTTGAGATATTCAAAATGCTGGCAGCCGGCAAAACGATTTCCCAGATAGCAGAAACACTTTCACTGGCCCTGACAACAGTAAGTACACACCGCAGTCATATACTTGAAAAACTGGGACTGGGTACCAACGCAGAACTAACCCGGTATGCTATTTCCCATCATATCATTTCAGATCTGAGAGATTAGTATAAAAATAATCTTGTAGTTGTTCGTCTACCTGCATAGTCTTTATTCTATGCTCTTCCGTAGTTTATTCTAACTACTATCGGCTTACCCTGCTATTTTATTCCATTGCCTGTTTTTCGTTCTTTGCAGATCTATTCGTGAAAAACATGACTGTTGCAATATTTGAAACATCGCCTTATATATCAGAACGGCTGGTAGATCTTATTGCGGAAAAAAATGAAGAGGTTGTTTTCAAAAAGTATACTAACAGGGCCGAAGCGGTTGAATACTTACGCAATCCTTTACCAGGAGCCATACTGATGGATGTACGTTTTGTGGGAAGTTATTTTGACCAGGTTTTCAGTCAATACAAGCCTGCTGACGACACCAGGCTAATTGTTATGCACCAGGTAATGGATGAGCATACCCGGGAAAAATACCTGGCAGTAGGGACGGATTACCTTGTTGATTTATACCATGATTTTGAAAAAATTCCTTTACTGATCAAAGAGATTAGTATAAAAAGAACTTATAAAAAAAACGAGGGAACCCGTTTTTAATTTCCCATCCTGTGGAGTGAATCAGATTATATGCACAAAGAGCAGAAACATAAAAAGACATTGGTGAGCAGGAAGAGAGTTTTGCTCTTTGTGCTTTTTATTGCCATAGCATTATTGGGCACAGCCATTTTTATTGTAACCCAGAAAAATCGTTGGCTCAGTAAAGAATATGACCGTCGGGAAGAATACATCGGAAAAAGGGAACTACTCGCAAGACTAAATATAAATATCAGGGATGCTGAATCCGGTACCCGGGCTTATACTCTTACAGGTAATAAAGTTTTTGTTGCCAACATTGGTGCAACAGTTGACTCAATAAACCAGGCAGCCCGGCAATTACTATTACTGCATGGTACAAAGAATCAGCTTAAGAATACACAACTTTTTTCCAGGTTGGATAGCCTTGTAAAACTCAGGGTTGCCTTTACACAAGAAGTGGTTCTCTTAACAGAAACCGATAAGAAAAAGGCAATAGACCAGATAGCTACAGCCAGGGGTAAAGAACTAACCGACCAGATTACCGCAGTAAGCAAAGAAATTGTGCAGGATTATGAACATGAAATTAAAATGGCTGAGAAAGGGTTCTGGAATGAAGTATACAATAGCAATGCCTTTGTGTATCTCAGTATCGCAGTGGCCCTGCTGCTGATCGTGGTGTCTTTTTACTTTTTACTGAAAGAAATTGACAATGGTAAAAAGCTGCGGAATGAACTAAGACGGCAGAAAGAATATCTGAGCACCACGCTTACCAGTATGGCGGAGGGGCTTATTACAACGGATGATGCCGGTAAGATCGTTTATATGAACCCGGCAGCTGAAGTGCTTACTGGCTGGAAAAGGACGGAGGCAAAAAATCAGCCTCTTCATAAAGTATATGATGTGTTTTCAGAATCTTCCGGTCAGCCGGTTGATAATATCGTAAGCAAAATACTGAGGTACGGAAAGCCGGTTGAGTTTGAGAATAACACAATTCTCAAAACAAAATACAATGGTGAGATTATTATTGAAAATAGCGGTACCCCGTTATATGATGCCAATAAGCAGGTAACCGGGGCCTTACTTGTGTTTAGCGACAATACGGAAAAGAAACGAATAGAAAAGAAACTGCTTCAGCGGGAGAAATACCTGCGGGACATTATTCAAAATCTTCCCGAACCGGTTTACACCTGTGATGCAGATGGTTACATTCAATTATATAATAAGGCAGCGGCAGAGCTTTGGGGACAAGAACCTAAGCCTGGAAGAGATCAATGGACAGGAGCCTGGAAAGTACTGAGGCCGGAGGATAAAACTGAAATTCCGCCAGACCTTATACCTATGGCCATTGTTGTCAGGAATAAGATACCTGTGTTTGGAGAACAAATTATTATTCAACGTCCGGATGGCAGTCTTCGATATGTGTTGACCTATCCTACTCCATTATTTGATGAAGATGGTAAACTGACCGGCGCACTGAATATGCAGATTGATATTACAGACCGGAAAGAGAGGGAAATAATGGTGAAGAAAACAGAGGCAAAATACCAGAACCTTATTGAACAGGCCTCAGATGCCATTGTGATCTATACACTGGATGGAACGATATATGAATTTAACAAAGCAGCCTGCCAGCTTACCGGCTATACCAAAGAGGAATTCAAAAAACTGGGTGTTGAAGACCTGGTGGCAGATGGCCAGATCATCAAGAACCAGGAAGTAGTTAATAAATTACTAAGCGGCGAACCGGTGATTTTCTATCGCCAGATCAGGAGAAAGGACGGATCTGTCGCTGATGTTGAAATTAACGCCAGTTTACAGTCAGACAAAAAATTACTGGCCTTCATCCGGGATATAACCTATCGTAAAAATGCAGAACGAGCTCTGAAGGAAAGTGAACTCTTTAACCGGAGTATTTTAACTGCTATCTCTTCGCATATAGGTGTAATGGATGTGAACGGAACCATTCTTGCCGTTAATAAAGCATGGAGTGATTTTGCCGATAATGATTGTATGTCAGGACTAAAACGACCTGCCACCGGAACCAATTATCTTGAAATACTTACAAAAGCAGCCCTGGCAGATGATCTTTACGCTGCGAAGGCGTTGGATGGTATTCAACAGGTATTCCGTGGTGAAATCGCAAGTTTTGAAATGGAATACCCCTGCCACACTATTGCGCAGAAGCAGTGGTTTATCCTGAGTGTAAACCGGTTTGCAGAAGACAATAACAGGGTGGTGTTACGGCATAATGATATATCTCAGCGTAAAAACCTGGAGATAAAAATGCAGGCTGCCCTTGAACGGTACAACCTGCTGGCAAAAGCTACCAGCGACACGGTATGGGATTGGGACATCAAATCAGACAGGATTGTTTATAACGAAGGCATAACCCGGATGTTTGGATATGATATGCGAAGAATTGATAACACTACCGGCTGGTGGAAGCAAAATGTACATCCCGATGATCAGCTGACCGTTTATCAACAGATAGATGAAGCCATTGCGGGCAAGAAGGAAACAGTACAGATGCAATACCGTTATAAATGCGCTGATGGTTCATATAAATATATTTTTGACAGGGCCATCTTATTATACGATAAAAGCCTGAGGCCGGAAAGGATGATTGGCGCTATGCAGGATGTAACTTATGAGAAGGAAGAAGAAATGCGAATTGACAGGGCCATCATAAGGGCACAGGAAGAGGAAAGAAAACAAATTGGAATGGAGCTGCATGATAATGTGAACCAGTTATTATCCGCTTCGCTGTTATACCTCAGTATGGCCGACGGGGCAAACGAAAACAGTATCAGCTTTTATGATATTGTAAAAAACAGTCGTAACAATATCAGTGAAGCCATCGCCGACATCCGAAGGTTATCTCACCAGCTGGCACCGGCTACCTATGAACACATTGCAGTCAATGAAATTTTTGAATCGCTGATCAACAGTGTAAAAGCTGCCAGGGGTTTCGACATATCGCTGGACGTAAAGGGCTTTGAGAACAAAAAAATTCAGACTGATATACAGTTAAACCTATACCGGGTATTGCAGGAGCAGCTGAATAATATTGTCAAATATTCGAAGGCGAAGAAAGTAGATGTTCAGCTTACCTGTATTGATAATAAGGTCCGTTTATTCATCGCTGATGATGGTGTTGGCTTTGACCCTGCGGAAATAAAAAATGGAATCGGCCTTGAAAATATCCGCAGAAGGACCAAACTCTTCAATGGTCATGTAGAGATCAACTCAGCGCCGGGTAAAGGATGCAAGGTATTGGTGGAACTGCCGGTACAAAAAAGCTAGTGGGCTTAATTTGAAAATTTCTGCCGGATGGAATACAAATCATCCGTGCTTGTGACTGTTGTCACCGAACCACCTTGTCCGGGCTTCATAGTTTTACAGCAACAATTCAGGCAATGAAATCGCAATGGGCAAAGCTGGTTATTGTTTGTATTCTCTGCCTGTCAGCTGTTGCAGGAATTGTTGTTTTAATTAAACTTTTTTAATCACTTAAAAATAATTGGCTATGAAACCAAACATGGGAACCATTGACCGCATCATCCGGGTATTAATCGCTGCTGTATTTGCATACTTGTATTTCAGCGGAACTGTTACAGGTACATTGGGACTTGTACTGGTGATACTGGGTGGTGTATTTGTGCTGACCAGCCTGGTTAGTTTTTGCCCTTTGTATACACTGGTGGGATTGAACACCTGCCCCCGCAAACAATCGTAATGAACTGCTGCATAATAGCAGCGGGTGATTAAAAAGGTAAGGGTGAGATCGGCCGGTTTCACCCTTTTTAATCATTCATCTTTACTACTCTTTTCTCCAACAAAATACTGCTCTTTATTCCTGAACAGTACATTGAATGTAGTGAGTGAACCATAACAGCGGGTAATGTATTGCTGAATATTCACTTTTTCTTCATCGCTCAGATTTTTACTGCTATTGATGTTTTGTTCCAATACCCTTAACCTGTCACGCAGCATCACAATTTTGTGAAAGAAATCTTCGATGGGTATTTCTTTTGGTTTTAATGATTTATCTGCTGGTTGCAGCAGCATCATTCCTTTTATCCATTTATCGCCCAGTGGCACTGTTTCGGTAATACCACCCCACATTTTTAAGATTTTTAGTAATGATTTTTCCGTCTCACTTTGTGTTTCCACTTCAGCCGATACATTTTCCGGGATGATCTCTTCAAGGCTGGTATCTGTTTTATCAATTTCTTTTACACCCACATTAATAAATGAAATAAGGTAGGTGGCGTATTTCACAGCAACGATTACACCTGGTCCATGCTGGGTGTGTTGTAGCCGGGTGCCGATGCCGAGTGTTGTTTGATCCATGGTTATCCTGTTTTAAATAAAATTAGTAAGGCAGTATGCAAAAAGCAAAATCTACTTTTAGAAATCTTGCCCACACTTTAGTCGCTGAGTTTTATCGATTTCGGAACAAGCTTAGTTCAAATAGTCTTCCAGCAGTTTTGCAAAACGAAGACTTTGTGTCCTCAATTGCTGGTAGGTTTCGTAAGACAGCCGCATAAACCGTATTCTTGATACAAAGGCCTTACTTATATTATCACAAAAATCTGCCGCTTCTTTACCTGTTATAATATCTGCATGTCCCGGCAGTGGCCGGTTGCCGGGAATGTCCAGCATTAAACAGGTGGCATCAAAATGCCTGTAAATTTCCGGGTAGTTTTGTTCAAGTGCTATTTTTCTTTCGTTCTCCATAGCCCGCCATTCTGCCAGGTCGGCAAAACGGTTGTAGCTTACCAACCCGTTTAGTACCCGGTCGTTATCCAGGAAACGTAGGGAACCTGTCATGATCATTTGCTCAAATGTTTCTTTCCTGTTTTTGAAAAGCCGCATAAATACGGGAAATATTTTTTGAGCATAGGTATAACGGTCAAGTTGTGCTGGTTTTTTCAGCAATTCGTTCAGCAATGTATCATACAGGAGCAGCATGCTGTTATTCTCTTTCAGCAGGGAATCAATTTGTGTGACATTACTTTTTACATCTGCCAATACATTGCCAAGATATTTTTTCATCCGTTTGTGCTCCACATAATGCTCCCGGGTATTTTCTACAACAAAACCCAGGGTAATGGCAAGGAAAAGCATGAAGAAATCCCAGATATACTGTGTCCATTTTTTATGATGGGTGTGCTTGTGGTGTTGTACTTCCATAAAATCAGTTAAAGTGAATATCTCTTTACCCAAGTTGATGAAAGTATTTATGGCAAACGATGGCTTTGGTAAGTATTTACAGCCAAAAGGTAAGGATTACCGGGCGGAAGAACAATGATGTACTTCTATTCAAATTTATTTTTTGAAGTATTTATACAAAAAAGCACAGGCAAAGCCAACTATTACATACATAATAAAACGTACCAGCCTGCTTTTCCATGTATCGTTATTTCCGAACATTATGAAGATTGAAATTTTTATTTCAGATGATATTCTTTTCTCAGCAGGCTGAGCACCCGGGTGTTCAGATCGCTATAATTTTTAAAATGCAACGTACGGGTGGAGTTTAATGCATTGAAACAATAGTTATTCAAGATATTTATAGCATATAGCCTATCCAGCTTGTCTAAAGATTTTAACTGAAACGGAATTATTTCCTTGCTTTTTTCATAGTCAATGACGGCATCAAAAATTAATAAATTACCGTCCCGGGTTAACTGCGACTGAAAGTCAAAATCAAAATGACGGATCATGATCGGGTTGATATAGTCCAGCCTTATGGAACCTTCAAGCCCCTGCCTGTCATTAATATTATTGATGGCTACGGATAAATCGCCGATTAATTTTTGCAATTCATTATTCTTAAAATAGCGAAGGGCACCTGAATTTTTCAGCTGTTCCAGCACCACTGTTCGTGGTTCAAAAAGTGATGGGGAGCGGAAATTGATACCGTAAAGGAAGTTTAAGGCAAATGTTTTTGAAACATTTGTAAGGCTGCTGTCTTTAAAATACTTAATCAGGTATTTCAGGGCGTCTTCCTGTTTTACCCGGTTTGCGGATTTCAGCACAACATTTACCGAATCACTTTTTAATTCTTCATAAAAACTTTTTGCCAGTTCTTTTGCCCTGTCCCTTTCAATCTTATGCTCCAGCTGGTACTCTGCCAGAAATCCGCAAAATACTGCCAGGAAGAGCATGAGAAACTCCCAAAAATAGTGGGTCCATTTTTTTCTTGCTGTATGTGCATGATGGTGTACTTCCATGTATGACTTAATTTTTAAAATATCTATACAAAAAGGCGCAAAGAAATCCTACGATAACATAGATCAGAAATCGAAACAGGCGACTCTTCCAGGTTGTGTTATCTTCAAACATATAGTTGACTATAAATTAAAAATTTAATAAAACATCCAATTACTTTTCCGGCTCCTCATCCGATAGCAATTGGATCGTTTTCTTCGCCGCCGCCAGCCGTATTGCTTTATTCTTCTCTACCAGTTTATGCGTAGCCCATTTTACTTATTTATATGCAACAGAATTTCCCATAGGCCAAAAAAACTTCTATTTCACCCGGTTATATTTCTTCAGCACATCCATAACCAATTTATGCGGCAGCCCATAAGCCTTATTGCCATTTATCCCTTCCATCGTTTCTGCTGCTACCATGGCATTGATGATGGCCTCTTCCACGGCTTGTACGGTTCCGTTAAATAATGGGTTAATCATATCATTGGGTAATTCATCCACTTTAGTAAAATCTTCTCTTTGAAATGCAGTTGGGTTGGCAGTAGAGAAAGCTATGAAAATATCACCGGAGCCATTTTCTCCCCGCCCGCCAACTTTGCCTACACCCAACGCAATTCTTGCGGCTATTCTTTTTAACTGATGGGGCAACAAAGGAGCATCTGTAGCCAGTATCACTATTATAGAGCCATCGCCGGGTTGATAAGATGGCGGTGCTTTGAATTCATAGTTCAGGGTGTCTTTCAGTTCTCTTCCAACGGGCACACCGGCAATGGTAAAATTGTTTTTACCACCAAAATTTGATTGTACTAGTACACCAATTGTATACGTAGAGTCTTTAATTTTTACAACTCTTGATGCTGTACCTGTGCCACCTTTAAAACCCAAACACATCATACCTGTACCACCGCCTACATTACCTTCTTTGATGAAACCGCTTTTTGCACTGTCCAAAGCTTCCCAGGCATTTTCTTCTTTTACATGAAAACCATAGATATCATTTAAAAAGCCATCATAGGTTTCTGCAACCACCGGATAAGTGTACCAGAAATCTTCCTTATACCAGCCTGTTTTTACAAACCACTTCAATACTGCATCCCTTACCACACCCACACTGTTGGTATTGGTTATCATGATAGGACCTTCTAAAAAGCCGGATTCTGTTATCCAGGTGGTGCCCGTCATTTCACCATTGCCATTTAAGGCATACCAATTTGCATACACAGGGTTGTTATTTCTGCCTCTTGGTAAAATGGCAGTAACACCTGTACGGACAGGTCCTTTTCCCCTTATATTTTTTCCTGTACCCGAAATGATGGTGCTGTAACCCACTTCCACACCTTTTACATCGGTAATGGCATTATACTTTCCAGGCTTTCCGTCAAAAGGAATCCCAATGTCTCTGGCACGGGGTTTTTGGGCAAACACCGAAACCTGGAGCAGGAGAGAGATGAGAAGAAGAAATTTATTCATTGCTTTTTTTAAGTTCGTTTGAGTAGTGTTGAATGCAGGTGCTTTACCTTCCATCTTCTTTTCTCTTTCACCAAAGCCACAGTTTCCAGCCATTGTACGGTTGATTGTTTGCCATCTTTAATTATTACCGACTGCAAATGATACGTAACCCATCCTGTAGTTTTATCTGCTATTGTATTAATAAACTCAAAACTGTTGGTACGTTTAAAATCAGCTGACTGATTTAATGTAATGGCTTTTTGTATAAGTGAATCTATATTCCAAACCTGGCCATATTCGTATAAGGTAATATCCGCTGTGCTATGAGTTTTCAGACTTACTGAATCCCGGTTGGATAATGAATCAAAAAATTTGATGACTGTTTGCTGTATGGCCTGTTGGCTTGGAGTGGTGGTTTCCTGGGCCTGCAACGACGTTACATAAAAAATTATAGTGGCAAGGAATGTTGTTTTTCGCATGATTTACTTTTTAAACTTTCCATACACCGCCTGCCCCGGAAAAACATTGCTTACTGTTTTTCCATTCTTCAAAATAAATGTTCCGTTTACCATTACATATTCAATACCTGCTGAAAACTCGAGGCCTTTTTCAAATGTTGCTTTATCAATAATGGTTTCGGGATTGAATATAGTGATGTCAGCATCGGCACCAACCTGTATTCTTCCTTTAAAACGCATCATAGGGGCAATGTTTTCTAAACGCTTTGCAGGCAGCAACGTCATCTTTTCAATAGCTGTATTCAAATCAAGTACTTTATCTTCTCGTACATATTTGCCCAATACTCTTGAAAAAGTTCCGGCAGTTCTGGGATGGGCCAATTTAGCATAGGTCATTCCATCCGAAGCAATCATTACACCGGGAGCGGCTATACCTGTTTTAATTCATTCAGGTTTCATTACATGAAGAATCACCACGCCACCTGTTTTACGATAGGCTTCAAATGTTTCTTTTGTTAGCCTTTCTCCTGTAGCCACCCATTGTAAATCGCCGTAACTAATGCCAAGCCTATCCTGCCAGCCTTCGTCAAACATGGCGCTTTGCAGCGCTGTAGAACCGGCGGTATAGGGATACAGTTCGGTTGTAATATCAAAACCTTTGTTTTTTGCTGCTGCAACCATATCAATTGACAACTGAATATTACCCAATGACATACTATTGATATGAACAATGTGCAACGGTGCATTGGTAAGTACTGCATCGTTTATCACTTCCTGTATAGAAATAATATCTGGGTTTCTTACATGGGTAAAAACGAGGACATTCATTTCTCCTGCTAATTGAAAAACCCGGTACAGTTCGTTTGGGTTGGATTTAGGTAAATATCCAATAGGTGCACCAATACCAATGCCACCTTCCGCCAGTGATGCTTTAATGTTTGCCAATGTTTGATTCAATACATCGGGAGTAATTGTTTCACCAGCGGCCCGTAAAATGGTGTTGGTCATTCCCCCAATGGTTGCTTCTCCTTTTAATGTAGCTTGTAATAAACTATCTACAGCGGTTTGATATTTGCCAATTGCTTTAAACCGTTCATAGGGCCAGCTAACACTGGCGCCGTAATTAATGAGAGCTTTTGACTGCCGTGAGGCATACCATTCCTTCAGATTTTCTATTCCCCATTCCAGTTCCAGTGCAGTTGTAACTCCATCATGCAATTGGTATTCCTGCTCCAAATTGCTGCGGCCATGAATATGCAAATCGATAAAACCGGGGGCAACAACCAAGCCACTTACATCAATAGTTTGTTTTCCTTTTAATGGTTCATTTGAAATTTGTGCAATACGGTTTTTTATGATGCCGACATTTTTGATGGCATCTAATTTATTTTCGGGATCTATCACCCGGCCGCCGGATAATACAATATCATACTCAATAGGGGGCTGTGCGGTTGCGTTTATCCAAATGCAGAGCATAAAGATTAGCCAGTAATTAATAGCCAAATTTTTGCTGAGTGCATTTATGTGGTGGCGTACTTCCATCAGATTTTTATTTTAAATGATATTCTTTCTTGAGAAAACTAATGATTGGAGAAATTCTGCTTTGCAAGTTTGTTAAGTAAACGATATAAAGATTTATAGCATTTCTTTTAAACATTGCAAGATTGGCATATTCTTTAATTAATATTTCATCATTTGTAAGCAAAGCTGGCTTTATGCCTGAAGTAAGAAAGTCGCTTAAACTATCAATATCAAGAAAATACTCACTGTTAAATAGTTTAACTGACAACTCAAACAACAGTTTGCCGGAATAATCAACCCCTTCTATTTGTTTTTCAATCCGCTGGCAATATGCGTCATATTTAGCAATACTGTCTGCTACTGCCTTTTTCCTGATTAAGCGAAAGCCACCCGAGTTTTTTAATTGTGTAATGGTTGATGTGGAAAAATACATCCGATATATACTAATAGAGTGTTTTCGATTCAAATAATACAATGCTTTTACACTGCTGTCTGTTCGGGGTTTTTGGTAGATGTTGTGCAAAAGGCTGTCAAAACCGGTTACCTGTTGTTTGTTTAGCTCAATGACACTTGCATTTCTGGCACTGTCTGTCTTCAAGTCTTCAATAAAGGACTCAATAAACTGTTTCTCCCTGTCCTTTTCAATTTTATGCTCCAGCTGGTACTCGGCTAAAAAACCGCAGAACACAGCGAGGAATAACATTAAAAATTCCCAGAAATAATGCGTCCACTTTTTTCGGGAGGTGTGTGAATGGTGGTGTACTTCCATACTATTTTATTTAAAATGATATTGCTCTTTTAGCAACCATAGTACTGCTTCGGAAAAGGTTTTCAACCTTTGAAAATGCAGTGCGGTACGGTTCATATAAAACTTTTTAAGGGCACACCAGTTTGCATATTCTTTTAAGGGCAGCGGTTCGGTTGTAAGCAATTGTATGTTATCCGGAAGAGTTACTAAATCATGATACATCTTTTCAGGATTAAAAAAATTGTTTTGTGAAATAGTAACAATGAGCGGATCAATTTCCATTACCCTTGCCTGTGATTTACGGAATTCAAGATTTAAATTGCCAATATCCTCTCTGAAATCTTCGTATAATTCTATTTCTTTATTGTATTCTTTTACAGAATCAATTAACTGGTTGCTTCTGAAATACCGCAACGATCCGGAGTTTAATAATTGCTGGATGGTGGACCGATTGGGTTTGTTAGAAGGAAAAATAAAAGCATAAACGCTAAACCGGTAAATATCTTTTACATTTTTTTCAATTTCCTCTTTATGCCCAAGTAATATAATTAGTGAATCAATCTTCCGGATACTGGTATTTAAGTTCCGGATATTGGTATTAAACGTCACAGTATCTGTTGTTATATCGCGGTATAATGATAAGGCAAATTCTTTGGCTCTTTGTTTCTCAATTTTATGCTCCAATTGATACTCTGCCAAAAATCCGCAGAATACAGCAAGGAACAACATGAGAAACTCCCAGAAATAGTGGGTCCATTTTTTGCGGGCGGTGTGTGAGTGGTGGTGTACTTCCATTTTGTTTCAGTTAGTTTTTGGGTAAAGTCTTAAGCAGGGTCAGCTTCGCAGTTTAATTTTGCTATCAATACCATTTTTCCTCAAAAAGCATTGCTATGACTCTCTTTGGAAATGTCAGGGCTGTCGGTAAAGATCAGTAAAGAACTACCGGCTAACTTCTTTTCATAAAGACAATATCCTCTTTCGTTAATTCATAGAGTGGGAATACCGGTTGCTTAATACATTATGCTGGCGTTACTGATGTTTTTGAAGGGGATCGGCTTCGTTTCTTTGTTCCTGAAAATACGGAATCCCATCTGCTTGTTGAGCAATAAGTGGTTTTATTTTTTGTTGCCGGCCTGCCGGTTCAGATGAGAAAAATTTCCCTACACTATTTTATTTTCATAAACTCATACGGCGTAAATTCCACAAAGTCTGCCACTCTTACTGTAAGTGATTTGACCTTTCCTGCCTGAACAGTAAACTCCAGTTTCTTTCTTCCATATAACGGGTCACTATAGATGCAGAAGAAGCGGTTGCCACCCAGCGCTTCAAGGGTTCCAAACATTCCTTTATGGTGTTCAAAACGCATGACCAGTTTACCTTCCTCCACTTTTATATTCATTTTTCCATACACTTCGTGGTTGTATTCTCCTGCATAGGCCGTAAGCGGCAGGGAGGTTGGTTTCTTCATTGCAATGGTATCATTTACATTGCCCCATTCTTTCTCCTTTTTTTCTTCGCTGCTGCGGTGATAACTCATGTATACATCGCTGTAGTTGCGGAAAGGCAATCCGAGCAGGGCATCCTGTATCTCGTTGCGCAGTGCTTCATAAAAGCCATTGGCATCGGTATTGGTAAGTACTATTATACCGAGTTTTTCTTCTGGGACAAGGCAAACACTGGTCACAAAACCATTTACACCGCCGGTATGAGCTACCACTTTTCTTCCGGCATATTCTTCCAGGAACCAGCCAAGGCCGTAAAGGTTAAAATGGGCTTTGTTGAACATATGTCCGCCATCACCCATGATGGATTCGGGCTGCCGGGTGCGTTTGATGGCGGATGAGGGTATTATTTCTTTGCCTCCTATTTTACCGTCATTCAGCAGCGCCATCACCCATTTACTCATATCGCTTACACTGGATGAAATACTGCCGGCAGGTGCTAAGTTGTCCAGCTGGCCATAAGGAATCTTTTTAAGTTCACCCATCACCACCGTATGTGCTGCAGCTTTATTGGTGGCTGTTTCAATGTCTTTACACAGGGCAAGGCTGCGGCTCATACCCAATGGGTTGAAAATTTTCTCTGTGATATAGGCTGCCCATGATTTACCAGTTACTTTGGGAATGATTTCTCCTGCGGTCATGAAGGCGGCATTGCAGTAGCCCCATTTGTTGCGAAAGCCATATAGCGGTTTTACCTTTCCAAACTTTTCCCTTACCTGTGCAGTAGTGAGGTCGGAATCGAAATACATGAAATCTCCCTGGAAGGTTTCAAAACCCAGCCGGTGACAAAGCAGATCGGCAATCGTGGCTTCTTTGGTAACCCACGGATCGTACAATTTAAAATCGGGAAGCCATTTCTGCACTTTATCATCCAGCGATAATTTTTTTTCACTTTCAAGTATTGCCAATGCGGTGCCTGTAAAGGCTTTTGTATTACTGCCGATCATGAACAAAGTGTTCTCGTCAACACTATTTTTGGTATCGGCTTCTTTTACACCATAACCTTTCAGGTAAACAATTTTACTGCCATTTACAATACCGACAGCTGCACCGGGTATCTGCCAGTCTCCCAATGCTTTTTCAACATACTGATCAAGGCTGTCGCCGATAAAAGACCTTGAGTTTTGCTGCTGTGCAACGGAACAAGCGGTTACAAATAATATAAAACCGGTTAATGCAAGTATCCTTTTCATTGAAATAGTTTAAAGTGAAATAAAGATAGCTTCAGCAGCCAAGATTATAATACTTTTCTTTTTTTGATTTAAACAAAGCTTCGCAATCAGTAGTATGCGGGAAAAGCTATTCCTTATTGTTCCTCTTCTTTTCGGAAAGGATCAAGCGGCGGCAGTCCTCTTTTGAATCGGTAGAGTGCTTCTTTGATGTAGTATTGGAATTCATAATCACCGGCTATAGTGGTGAATATATAAGAAGGACGAAATACCCGCATAAAACTATCCAGTTCGTTACCATCTAATAAGGTAAGCCGGCGCACCAGTGCTTTGTTGAAACGAAAGTTGATATATTTTTCCTGCTCTTCTTCCAGCAATCTTTTCTGGAAGGAAGCGATACTCCTGTTTCTTTTGGTACGAAACATATTGATGAGTTCATTCAGGTCAAAACCTGCTCCGGCACCATATTGCGGTGTTACCGTTTTCAGTTTGGGTTTCTGGTAATTGAAAATTTTGGCATAGTCCAGCCTGTTCTGCATCGAGTCCTGCTTGTAAATCTTCGGCTTGATCTTTACTTCTCTCAGCACCGGTATATTTACCTGTATAGAAATATCAAAAGCCATCGGGTTAATGATCTTCAGTACCGGGAATTTCATTGTGGGCTTGTTGAGGTAGCTAAACCAGATGGAATCCTTTTCCTGTACTTCTATTTCATAGTAACCTTCTGAGTTGGTAACCGTGCCTGTACCAGAAGTGCTGAGTACACTCACCAGTTCGATGGGATAGTTGCGGGAGCTGTCATATACAGTCCCCCTGATTTTGTAAAACTGCCCGATAGCTTGGGAGCAAAGCAGTAAAGAAATGGCGAGTATAAATAGTAAGGGTCTCAACAGTATTTAGGGTTGATGGGTTAACCAGTTAACTGATCAACGTTTCAACTAATAAGCCGGCAAGTAACAAAAGAAAGTGCTAAATCAATGATAAAAGAGAAATCAGTCATTTAAAGCCGAATACACCAGAACTTTAAACTTATTGGCTGTTTCGCCGAAAGTAGATCTCCATAACTGACGGTAAAATATGCCAATCAGTTTTTCTTTTGGATCAACCCAGTACGTAGTGGCAAAAGCGCCGCCCCACTCATACACTCCTTCCGGGGTTGGCAAAATGGCGCTACCCGGTTCCGTTGTAATACCAAAACCCAGTCCAAACTTATTAACTCCTCTGCTGATGTCTCCAACCTGGTTCATGGTCATCATCCGTACTGTATGACGTGACAGCAACCGCTTACCATTATATGTGCCGCCATTCAGCAGCATTTGCAGAAAAACAGCGTAGTCCTTTGTGGTAGAGGAAAGTCCGCCGCCACCGGAGTAATAAGTGTTTTGCATTTTGGGATAATCAGTGTACACCGGTCCGTTAAAATCGATCATCGTACCCGGCTTTTCTAATTTCTTATCTTTTTCAACATACAGGTTCACCAACCGGCTATGCTTTGCAGCAGGGAGATAAAACCAGGTGTCGTTCATTCCGAGTGGCTCAAAAATCCTTTTTCTGAAAAAATCATCCAGGCTCATTCCGGAAAAATATTCCACCAGGTAACCCAGTATATCCGTGTTAAAACCATAAGTGAATTTTTCACCCGGCTGGTGCATAAGCGGCATCCGGGCAATGGTTTTTACATCGGCTGCGAGAGAACGGCTGTTGTCCACCCCAATGCCTGCCATTAACTGAGCTTTTGCATAAATGGCGTTAGCTTCTTTTGTACCTATCTGCGGATAGCTGATACCGGAAGTATGGGTAAGCAACTGGCGGATGGTAATTTCTGATTTGGCAGGTACGGTGGTATAAGTAGTATCAGAAGGGTTGAATTTGTCCAGAACCTGTTGTTTGGCAAATTCAGGTATATAGCGGCTGACAGGGTCGTCCAGTAAAAATTTTCCTTCTTCATATAACATCATGATCGCAACACTGGTAATAGCTTTTGTCTGCGAAGCGATACGATAAATATTGTCTGTGCGAATGGGTTTTGTTTTTTCGGGGTCATCAAATCCAAACGCTTTATGGTAAACGATTTTTCCGTTTCTGATAATCAGCGCTACGCCGCCGTTGAGCCTTCCGTCATTTATCCATTGGTTGATATTGTCATCAATACGTTGCAGTCTTTCTGCTGAAAAGCCGGCTGCTTCAGGCTTTGCCGGGGTAAGCACTGCAACTTTAGAGGTGGTAACTGCAGGTTGTTGTGCAAAACTGACTATATGAAAAACAATAAGAGATGAAACAAGAATTATCTTTTTCATTTTAGCTGAATTTAAAAGAAAGATACTATTGAAATTGATTGATCAGCGATTCAATTACCCGGGGATAATGCTCATGCTCCAGCGCCTGCACCCTTTGTGATAGAGAAACAGCGGTGTCGTTATCCTGAACTGCACAACTGGCACTGAAAATGATCTTGCCGTTATCGTACACTTCATCCACATAGTGAATAGTGATACCTGTTTCTTTTTCCTTATTATCAATAACGGCCTGGTGAACCCGCTGCCCGTACATTCCCTTTCCTCCGTATTTGGGTAACAGGGCAGGGTGTATATTAATGATATGATCACGGTAAGCACTGACCAGTGTAACCGGTATTTTCCAAAGAAAACCTGCCAGTACAATAAGGTCGGTTCTTTTCTCAATCAGTTCATGCAGGTAGGCATCGCCATGAAAGAAGCGGTTTTTTTCTATTAGTAATACCGGAATTTGTTCTTTGCGTGCAATCTCTAATACTCCGGCCTTCGGGTTATTGCAAACAACCAGTACTACTTTAACCAGGGGGTTGTTCCGGAACCGGTCTATGATTTTTTGGGCATTGGAACCGCTGCCGGAGGCAAATAGTGCAATATGCACCGGCTCCGGCAGTTTTGGGGTTGCAGGTGCTTTGCCAAGTCCCAGCTTGCTGCCCAGTTTGCGGATATAATTAACAAAAAATCGGAACTGTCCAAAGGGAATGCTCACAACCAGAACTGCCATTGGCCAAATAATGGTGATAAGCAGGATGTAAACCACAGCCCAGAGCCAGTCCTGCTGTATCTGCAGCGCATTCATGATCTTTTTGCCCACAAAACCAGTGGCGCTGCCGCCAATGGCGAATGTGCAAAGAATGAGGGCCAGCTGAAGGCCATTCACTTTCCATTTTTTCTGGAGCTTTTCAAACATATAGAGCAGATAATACCGGGAAAAAGGTCTGTGCCGGATGATGAGCCGCAAAATTGCGGAAAAAACAGCCAGTATTCAGAAGGCCTTCCGTCATTCTTTTGTTTTTTGTGTACTTGATATGTCTCAAATTTTCATATATGTTGAAGCTTGCGGTGAACTTGACCTCCTTGTGACAAACAACTTTATGTACCTTACACGAAACCCTTTAAATCGGCTGAAATGCAGGCTGGTAGCGGATCAAAAAAAAGTTAAACCAGATGAACTTTTATAGTGTTCCTGACTTACTTTTGCGGCTGTTTATCGGTTTTTATCCACATTTTTTCAGAATCAATTGTGTCTATGATTCCTAGTAAACCCATCGGCCGGCGACTGATAGTATTCTGCTTTTCTTTTTTTGTTTTTTCTGTAGTCAATAATAGTTATGCAGCAGGAGACCCTGCGGCAGGTAAAGCCGTTTTTTTAGGAAAATGTGCTGCCTGTCATAACGTATTTAAAGACGGTACAGGTCCCGCTTTGATGGGACTGGAAGAAAGAGGTAAATGGGCAGATCATAATGAGTTGCTGAAATGGATCAATAATCCGGCGGCTTACATGGCCAATGATGCATATACCCAGGGTTTGAAAGCAAAATACGGTTCTATGATGACCGCTTTCGCTGATGTGACCCTCGCCGATGTAGATAATATTGTAGCCTATGTTAATGACGAGGTAGCTAAATCAAAGGCGCCAAAAGCAGGACCTGTAGGCGAGCCAGCTCCTACCAGTAACAATGCTATCATTTTTGGAATTATTTCTCTGATTCTCGCAGTTATAGCCCTGATCTTAATGCAGGTGAACAGCAACCTGAAAAAAATGAGCGATGATGCGGAAGGTATCATCCGCCCTGAGCCGGTTCCTTTCTATCGCAATAAAGCTTATATCGCTGTGCTGGCCTTAGTTTTCTTTGTAATAGGTGGTTACCTGGTGGCAAAAGGCGCTATCGGCCTGGGACGCCAGAAAGATTACCAGCCTGTACAGCCAATCTATTATTCTCATAAAGTACATGCCGGTATCAACCAGATCAGCTGTTTATACTGTCATGGTTCAGCATGGGACAGTAAGCATGCTGCCATTCCTTCGGTGAATGTGTGTATGAACTGTCACAAGGCTATCCAGACTTACGAAAAAGGTCCAAAGCTGTACGATGAAAGCGGTAACGAAATCAATGGTACTGCTGAAATCCAGAAATTATACGAGTATGCAGGCTTTGATCCCAACAATGCGGCTAAATGGGATCCTTCCATGATCAAAAAGCCCATTGAATGGGTAAAGATTCACAATCTGCCCGACCATGTTTACTTCAACCATTCTCAGCATATCAGGGCCGGCAAGGTTCAGTGCCAGAGCTGTCACGGAGAGATCACAGCTATGGATGAAGTAAAACAGGTTTCAGACCTGAGCATGGGATGGTGTGTGAATTGTCACCGGGAAACCAAGGTGGACTTTAACTACACCGAAGGCAAGGGCAACAAATTCTATAGCATTTATGAGAAGTTTCATAATGACATAAAGGCCGGTAAAATGGACAGTGTAAGAGTAAGTGATATCGGTGGCCTGGAATGTCAGAAATGTCACTATTAATCTATAGAGAAAGAAGAAGACCACTATTCAGCACATTTTAGAATTATCAAATTGATATACATGAGCCAAAACAAGTACTGGCAAAGCTTCGGAGAAGTGAATGATCCGGAAAATTTCAAAAAACTCACTCAGGACGAGTTCAAAGAAGAACTTCCGTTTGAAGGTTTTGATGACAAAGGACTTATAGATGCCAAAGCTCCCCGCAGGGATTTCTTAAAATACCTGGGCTTTAGCACCGCTGCCGCTACATTAGCTGCTAGCTGTAAAGTCCCCGTTCGGAAAGCAATTCCTTACGCTAACAAACCGGAAAATTTGGTTCCGGGGGTGGCTAAATATTATGCCACCACTTATGTACAGGAAGGAGATGTGGTACCAGTGGTAGCCAAAGTAAGAGATGGCCGTCCGATCAAAATTGAAGGTAATGTACTTGAAGGAAGCAGTTATGCAACTGGCGGTACTTCTGCCCGGGCACAGGCTTCTGTTTTAGACCTCTATGATATGTACCGCCTGAAATATCCGCAGCACAGGGTGGCCGGCGGTGCCGATGGCGAAGCGAAGTTTGAAGAGGTTCCCACTTTTGAGCAGTTTGATAAAATGGTAGGAGATGCTATGAAAGCTGCGGGCGGAACTACTGTATTACTGACTTCTACCGTTGTTTCTCCATCTACAAAAGAAATTATTGCCAAATTCCCTAACCTGAAGCATGTGCAGTACGATGCTGTTTCTTACAGCGGTATGCTGCTGGCTAATGAAGCAACAGGGTTTGGCAGAAAAATACCTTCATATGATTTCGGCGCTGCCAAAGTAATTGTAAGTATTGGCGCTGACTTCCTGGGTACATGGCTCAGCCCGGTTGAATTTGCCAAAGGCTATGCAAAGGGCCGTCGTATTGATGAGAAGAACCCGGTAATGAGCAAGCATTACCATTTTGAAGGTCACCTCAGCATGACAGGTTCCAATGCGGATGAAAGATTTACACATCGTCCTTCTGAAACAGGTGCTGTAGTGGCTGCACTGGCTGCTGCAGTTGGTGTACCTGGTGTTAGTTCAGCTGTTACAGATGCAAAGCTGAAAGCCGGTATCGAAAAGGCCGCAGCTGATATGAAAGCTGCTAATGGTGAAGCATTGGTAGTGTGTGGCAGCAACGACACTGAAGTACAGGTATTGGTGAATGCCATAAATAATGCTATCGGCGCCTATGGCAAAACAATTGACTGGAGCAAACCGGTAAATTACCGCCAGGGAGTTGACAGCGAATTTGCGCAACTGATCACTGACATGGAAGCTGGTACGGTGGGTACTCTAATGATCCACGGTGCTAATCCTGCTTATACATGGCATGATGCAGATAAATTCAAAGCCGCATTGAAGAAAGTGAAAGTGACGGTTTCTTTCAATGAGAAAATGGACGAGACGACTTCACTGTGCGAATATGTGCTTCCCAATCACAATTATCTGGAAAGCTGGGGAGATGCTGAACCAAAAGCCGGTATTATCGCCTTCCAGCAGCCAACTATCTATCCGCTGTTCAAAACCCGCCCTTACCAAACTTCATTGTTAAGGTGGAGTGGCAGCACACAGGATTACGAAGATTATTTCAAAGCATATTGGGTGGGCAAACTCGGATCGGAGGAAGCCTTCAACACAGCATTACAAAACGGTGTGAAAGAAGACGCACCTGCTGCGCCTTCAGCTGGTTCCTATAATGGTGGCGCCGTAGCGGCTGCCGCTGCTGAAATTGCCGGTTACAAAAAAGCAACGGGCACAGAGGTGGTGATTTATCAAAAAATTTCCATGGGTACCGGTGCACAATCTGGCAACCCCTGGTTACAGGAATTGCCAGACCCGGTATCAAAAGCTACCTGGGACAACTATGCGTTGATTTCTTTGCCAAAGGCTAAAGAGCTGGGCATTAAAGTAGACATGGATTATGAGTACTATCCCGAAAAACCGGTGATAGAAATTACTGTTGGAAAAAATAAAGTGGAACTGCCCGTACTGGTGATTCCCGGTATGAATGCTGATACTATTGCTGTAGCAGTGGGTTACGGCAGAGCAGAAACATTAGGAGTAGCAGCTGCCGGAGTTGGTAAAAACGTATATCCTTTTGCAACGTTCAACGGCAA
Organism: uncultured Chitinophaga sp.; assembly: GCA_964634265.1. GTDB lineage: Bacteria > Bacteroidota > Bacteroidia > Chitinophagales > Chitinophagaceae > JJ008. Next base: position 78,622 of record CAZWIM010000011.1, read on the forward strand.
AACAGTTGCTTATGCAGCCACCGGCGTTACAGCTACAAACCTGAAGAAAAAATATAAACTTGCCCAGACACAAAAGCATAATTCTTACGAGAACCGCCAGGAAGTAGTAAGGGAAACGACACTGGCTTCTTTCAAGAAAGATCCGAATGTGATTGTTGATTACAGCAAGCACCTGCAGGATGCTTTTTATAAGAATTCAAACGGTAACTACCGCAGTAATGCCACATTGTATCCTGACCCTAACACAAGGCAGCATGAGATACACTGGGGCATGAGCATTGATATGAATGCCTGCAATGGTTGCGGCGCTTGTATTGTTTCCTGCCATGCCGAGAATAATGTTCCTGTGGTAGGTAAAAGAGAGGTGCTGCGTTACCACGATATGCACTGGCTGCGCATCGACCGTTACTTCATCTCTGATGAAAAGGATCCTGATAACCTGAAAGGCGTGGTATTCCAGCCGATGATGTGCCAGCACTGCGACAATGCTCCTTGTGAGAACGTTTGTCCTGTAGCAGCCACCAACCACAGCCAGGAAGGCATCAACCAGATGACGTATAACCGTTGTATCGGTACAAGGTATTGTGCCAACAACTGTCCTTATAAAGTTCGTCGTTTCAACTGGGCAGATTATACCGGCGCTGACAGTTTCCCTAATAACCGTGATCAGCAACTGGTAGGTAAACTGGATAGTGTGATCGAGCAGATGAACGATGACCTGACAAGAATGGTATTGAACCCGGATGTAACCGTTCGTTCAAGAGGTGTGATCGAAAAATGTTCCTTCTGCGTACAAAAAATCCAGGCAGCCAAGCTGGATGCGAAAAAAGAAAACAGGGTGCTGGGCGGCGATGATGTTAAAACAGCCTGCCAAACTGCTTGTCCTACCAACGCCATTGTATTTGGAAATGCGGTTGATAAAAACAGCACAGTAGCTAAAGTGAGAGAAGAGAATAAGCAGCGCAGCTATCATGTACTGGAGCAATTGCATGTGCTTCCTAACGTAACATACATGGCCAAAATCCGCAATACAGAGGAAATTGATGCGCATTGGGGCGGAGATCATGCTGCAGAAAGCCATGAAGAAGGCGGACATGGAAAAGAAGCACACCCGGCCGACAGCACTTCCAAAGTGCCGACCGGTTCAACAATGGAACAAGGACAACATTAATAGAAAACAGACTTAACCATAAAAAGCTAACAGCTTAGGGCTAATAGCTAAAAGCTCAAACAATATGGCATTACTCAGATACGAATCACAGGTAAGACCGCCACTGGTAGAAGGAGAAAAAGATTATCACCAGGTAACGGAAGACATTTGTCGCCCGGTAGAAGCCAAACCTTCGAGGTTATGGTGGATTGGTTTTCTGATCTCAGTAGCGTTACTCATCTTCGGTATTATATCCGTAACAATCGAGGTGATATATGGTACCGGCCAGTGGAACCTGAACAAAACAGTAGGTTGGGGATGGGATATCACCAACTTCGTATGGTGGGTGGGTATCGGTCACGCCGGAACCCTGATCTCTGCGATCCTGTTGTTGTTCCGCCAGGGATGGAGAACCGGTGTAAACCGTGCAGCAGAAGCGATGACCATCTTTGCAGTTATGTGTGCCGGCCAGTTCCCGATCTGGCACATGGGTCGTGTATGGAATGCCTTTTTCGTACTACCTTATCCTAACACAAGGGGTCCTTTGTGGGTGAACTTTAACTCACCACTCCTTTGGGACGTATTTGCGATCTCAACTTATTTCACCGTTTCATTATTGTTCTGGTACTCTGGTTTGATTCCCGACCTTGCTACGCTGCGTGACAGGGCAAAGAAGAAATGGGCAAAAATGTTTTATGGTGTGGCAGCATTCGGCTGGACAGGAAGTACCAAGCATTGGCAGCGTCACGAAGCATTGTCACTCGTACTGGCCGGTTTAAGTACGCCGCTGGTATTGTCAGTACACACTATCGTATCATTCGACTTCGCCACTTCAGTAGTTCCCGGCTGGCATACTACCATCTTCCCGCCTTATTTCGTTGCGGGTGCCATCTTCTCGGGTTTTGCGATGGTGCAAACCCTGCTGGTGGTAACCAGGAAAGTATTGGCATTAGAAGACTATATCACTATTGAGCATATAGAGGTAATGAACAAGGTAATTGTCCTGACTGGTTCAATAGTTGGTATCGCTTATCTCACCGAATTGTTCATGGCCTGGTATTCTGCGGTGGAATATGAAAACTTTGCCTTCTTTGAAAACAGGCTGAACCTGAACAGTCCTTACGGCTGGAGCTACTGGCTGATGATGGGATGTAACGTATTGTCTCCGCAGATCTTCTGGTTCAGGAAAATGAGAAGGAATCTTTTTGTGACCTTCTTCATGTCAATCCTCGTAAACATCGGTATGTGGTTCGAACGCTTTGTGATCATCGTTACTTCTGTTTACCGTGATTACCTGCCCAGTGCCTGGAGTACTTACTATACACCAACAATCTGGGAGGTGGGCTTTTATATGGGAACATTCGGGTTATTCTTTACCTGTTACTTCCTGTTCTCTAAATTCTTCCCGGTTATTGCCATTGCGGAGATCAAACATATATTAAAACGGAGCGGACATACATACAAAGAGAAAATGGATGAACTGGAACATGAATCAACAGAGGAATTCGGACAGAAGCATGGACATGATCATGGCGCTTAATTGAACAAAAACTATCACTCTGAACTAAAATAAAATGGCTGTAAAAAAATTTGTAACAGGAAATTTCTATGATGAAGCAGTGTTGTTTCCTGCAGTAAAAAAAGTACGCCGTGCCGGTTATAAATTGCACGATGTGTATACTCCGTTTCCTATCCATGGCCTGGATCATGCCATGGGACTTCGTGATACCAGCCTGCATACTGCCGGTTTTATCTACGGTATTACGGGTACGGCGACTGCAGTAGGCTTTATCACATGGGCATTAACCATGGACTGGCCGATCAACTTTGGCGGTAAGCCTTTCTTTGCTTTACCTGCATGGATTCCTATCACATTTGAGCTGACAGTGTTGTTCGCAGCTGTGGGCATGGTATTGACATTTTGCTATCTCTGCCAGCTGGCTCCTTTCGTAAAGAAAGATCACTTTAACCCCCGCTCTACGGATGATACGTTTGTAATGGCCCTTGAGTGCACCAGTAAAACCAATGATGAAGAGGCCATGAAGTTTTTAACAGAGCTGGGTGCCAAAGAAGTGCAGGTACAGTACAAAGAGACCGGCTGGTGGCTGGGTCGTTACGACAGGGATGGAAAAAGATTTGAAAGAAAAAAAACAGAAGAAGCCGTTCATTAATCATTCTATAATCAACCGATGATGAAAAAATTTGGGATCATAACAATACTGGCGGTTGTTGCAGTGGCGATGGTAAGCTGCAATAAAGTAAGACGCAGTCCCGGCCGTGCCTATATGCCGGATATGGCTTATAGCCGGGCATATGAAACATATGCTTCTACGGAAAATTTGCACCAAAAAGGTATCCACTATACTGGTCAGCCGGTTGCCGGTACTATTGCAAAAGGAGACATGAACTGGGTTTATCCTTACAAGAATGATTCTGCCGGTTATGCTAATTCAGCCAGTGTAAAGAACCCTTTACCGAAACTGGAAGCCGGTGACTATATGGAAGCAGCCCGACTTTACCTGGTCAACTGTGGTATTTGCCATGGCGAAAAATTGGACGGTAATGGCCCTTTATACAAAGGTGGTGATGGTCCTTTCCCTAACAAACCGGCAACTCTGGTTGGCGATACCAAGTATACAGCCATGACGGAAGGAACCATGTTCCATTCTATCACCTATGGAAGGAACTCAATGGGTGGTCATGCTTCGCAGCTGAGTACCAAACAACGCTGGATGATTGTGCACTATATCAAGGAAAAACAAGCAACAGCGGCACCGGCAGCTGGCAATACCACAGCGCCTGCGCCTGCCAAAGACAGCACAGCAAAGAAGTAACTGGTAATTATTTGATAGCAACTATAAACGAACACTGATGTCAATAAAGGAAAAATTTATCGTACCGAAGAGATACAACAGCATAGCCATTGCACTGATGGTAATCGGTGTGCTGGCCATTATTGGCTTGTATGTTACACATGGGGCAAAAGATGATGCACATAAGCAAGCCCGTTTCTGGGCATCTTTGCTGCACAACAGCGTTTATTTCCTGCTGGTGGTAAATGCATCTATGTTCTTTATCTGTGCCACCACCCTGGCTTGGGGCGGCTGGCAAATGGCCTTCCGCCGTGTGCCAGAAGCTATTTCGGCAGTCGTTCCTGTTATTGGCATCATAAGTGCAGCTATTTTGCTGGCCATTTGCTTCAGTGATAATCATACAATTTATCACTGGACCGATGCAGAACATGTAAAGCATGATAAAATCCTCAATTTCAAAAAAGGATTTTTGAATAAAGGCTTCTTTGCTTTCATGACTGTTTTCACTGTTGTGGCCTGGTCTGCACTGGGATGGAAGATGAGACAACTCTCCCGCAGCCTGGATGAAAAACCTTTGGCAACAAGAGAAGAAGGAAAAAAATATATCTGGAACAATACAGTTTGGGCAGCTATTTACATTGTAGTATTTGCTCTTACGGTGATGTCTTCTATTCCCTGGTTGTGGCTGATGAGCATTGATGCACACTGGTACAGCACCATGTATAGCTGGTACACTTTTGCCAGTTCTTTTGTAGCCGGCGTGGCATTGATAGCTCTCTTTGTGGTTTACCTGAAAAACAGCGGTTACCTGGAATATACCAACGAAGAGCACCTGCATGACCTCGGTAAATTCATGTTTGCCTTCTCTATCTTCTGGACCTACCTGTGGTTCTCCCAGTTCATGCTGATCTGGTACGCCAATATTCCGGAAGAAACAACTTATTTCAAACCAAGGGCACAGGGTATATACAGCGGAATTTTCTGGCTGATGTTTATCATCAATTTCCTTGCTCCGTTGTTATTACTGATGAAGAGAGCGGCTAAAAGGAATTATGGCACCATCACTTTCATGGCGCTGCTGATCATTTTTGGTCACTGGCTCGATTTCTTCCAGATGGTGTTCCCGGGCCCTTCTCCGGACCATGTGCCAATGTTATTGTATGATTTTGGTGTGGCGTTGGGTTTTGTGGGATTGATCATGTTTGTAACCGGCAGGGCATTGAGCAAAGCGCCGCTGCTGGCCAAAAACCATCCTTTTGTGAAAGAAAGTTTGATCCATCATACATAGTTGTAAGAACAAAGTATATAACCTGTAATAACATTTTATTATTTAGCATTTAGATCTAAAACTTATGCAGACATTTTTCATCGTTGCCATTTTAGTGCTCGGCTTTCTGATCACATTCCAGATAGCCAAGGCCAGCGAATATGTAGCAGTTTTGCGTGGCGAAGAAAGGTCCCGTAAACAAAGCAATAAGATCAACGCATTCCTGTTGCTGGCCTTTCTGGTAGTGGGGCTGATTGGTGTGTATTATTGCAACGAAAAATTAAAAGGTAAGATTTTAGGCGAGCCTGCATCTGATCATGGTGTGCTGGTAGACAGGATGCTTTACATCACCCTTGCCATCACCTTTATAGTTTTTGTTATTACACAGGTTGCTCTGTTCTGGTTTTCTTACAAGTACCAGGAATCAGATAAGCGTAAGGCTTTTTTCTATCCGCATAACAACAAACTCGAGCTGATCTGGACGGCTATCCCGGCTATTACACTTACGATTCTTGTAGGCTTTGGTATTTTCTACTGGTTCAAGATCACCGGTGATGCACCCAAAGATGCCATGCAGGTAGAAGTAGTGGGCAAGCAGTTCGGCTGGGAATTCCGTTACCCGGGAAAAGATGGAATCTTAGGTAAGAAATATTTTAAGAACGTAAGCCCGGAGAATAATAATCCTGCAGGTCAGTTATGGGACGATCCGGCTAACTATGATGATGTTTTTGTAGAGCAGGAAATGCACCTGGTGGTAAACAAACCCGTTAAACTGGTGATCGGTGCCAAAGATGTAATTCATGATGTGGGACTGGCACATTTCCGTATGAAGATGGATGCAGTACCGGGTACACCCACTACCATGTGGTTTACGCCTAAGTACACTACCAAGGAAATGAAGGAAAAAACAGGTAATCCTGATTTTGTATATGAAATATCCTGTGACCAGATGTGCGGTAAGGGACACTGGAGTATGAGAGGAACTATTGTGGTGGAAACACAGGAAGAATTTGATGCATGGCTGGCCGGTAAAAAGCCACAATACCTGGTGGCTAACCCTGATAAAGACCCGGCGGCAAAAAAAGATACTGCAACGGCCAAAACACCTGCTGCAGCTTCTGTAACCAATATCAAAACAAGAAACTAAATAAAGCAAACAGCATCTGCTGAAAAATAAAAGACTATGAGTGAAGTAACGAATGCACAGTCCGGAGCCGTTATCGCACCTGCGATACACCACGATGAACATGGTGTTCATCATCACAAGGAATCATTTGTTTCGAAGTACATCTTCAGCATGGACCATAAAACCATCGGTAAACAGTTTTTGATTACCGGTATTGTATGGGCCATCATTGGTGGTTTGTTTTCGGTACTGTTCCGTTTGCAGCTTGGTTATCCTGACCAAACATTCCCGATACTGGAAACAGTTTTCGGGCACTGGGCAAAAGGTGGTCAGATTCAGCCTGAGTTTTACTACGGACTGGTTACCATTCACGGTACGGTACTGGTGTTCTTCGTGTTGACAGCCGGATTGAGCGGTACATTCGCCAACCTCTTAATCCCCCTGCAAATTGGTGCAAGGGATATGGCTTCTCCGTTCTTGAATATGCTTTCTTACTGGTTCTTCTTCCTCGCCAGTGTGGTGATGTTATCATCCATATTTGTACATACAGGTCCTGCATCAGGTGGATGGACCATGTACCCGCCGCTGAGTGCATTGCGCCAGGCGGGTGAAGGTCAGAAGATCGGAACTGATCTGTGGCTTATCAGTATGGCATTATTCATTGTATCATCACTGCTGGGTGGCTTGAACTATATCTCAACGATTTTGAACATGCGTACAAAAGGAATGAGCATGACCAGGATGCCGCTTACTATGTGGGCGATGTTCTTTACTGCTGTATTGGGTGTGTTGTCATTCCCGGTACTATTGTCAGGTGCCATCCTTCTGCTGTTCGACCGTAACCTCGGTACAAGTTTCTACCTGAGTGATATTGTTGTTAACGGTGAAATACTGCCAAATGAAGGAGGTAGTGCCATCTTGTACCAGCACTTGTTCTGGTTCCTTGGCCACCCTGAAGTATATATCATCTTATTACCTGCCATGGGAATGGTATCAGAGATACTCTCTGTGAATTCAAGAAAGCCCATCTTTGGTTATATGGCGATGCTGGGTTCATTGTTCGCTATTTGTATCCTCGCCTTCCTGGTATGGGCGCACCACATGTTTGTAACTGGTCTGAATCCATTTCTGGGTTCCGTATTCGTGTTGCTGACATTACTGATTGCGGTACCCTCTGCCATCAAGGTATTTAACTGGTTAACTACTTTATGGAGAGGTAATATCCGCTTCACACCGGCTACCTTGTTTGCGATTGGTTTTGTAAGCTTATTCATCTCCGGTGGTCTGACTGGTATCTTCCTCGGAAACTCAACAATTGATATTCACCTGCATGATACCATGTTCGTAGTGGCACACTTCCACATTGTAATGGGTGTGGCTTCTTTCTTCGGCATGTTTGCCGGTGTGTATCACTGGTTCCCGAAAATGTTTGGCCGCTACCTCAACAATACATTAGGCTACATCCATTTCTGGGTAACCATGATCGGCGCTTACCTGATCTTCTGGCCCATGCACTACCAGGGACTGGCAGGTATTCCCCGTCGTTATCTCGATAAGAGAGGATGGGTTTCTTTTAACCAGTTCACAGAACTGGATAAAATGATCACTGTTGTTTCGATCATTGTATTTGCCGTTCAGCTGATGTTTGTATTCAATTTCTTCTATTCCATTTTCAAAGGAAGAAAAGTAACTAAACAAAACCCCTGGGGTGCCAATACACTGGAGTGGACCACACCGATCAAACCAGGTCATGGTAACTGGGAAGGAGAGATTCCGGAAGTACACCGCTGGCCATATGATTATGGTAAAGACGGAAGAGAATTTATTCCCCAGACAGAACCGATCGGGGAGAATGAGAGTAAGGGTCATTAATTGCCGGTAAGGTGGTTAATGCTGTGTGCAGTTGATAAGAAAGTAGTTTTTTTGAAAATATAGCGAAGGCGAAATGAAGAAGGTCAAAGATTATTTGTTGCTCATAAAACCTTCGCTGAGTATCATGGTGGTGTTCAGCAGTGTGATGAGTTTTGCACTGACGAAAGGATCGGAGAGTTATGTGAGTTTCTGGAAAATGATACTGTTGCTCTTTGCAGGAGGGTTGTTGGTTACAGGCAGTGCCAATGCCATCAACCAGGTAGTAGAGAAAGACACGGATGCACAGATGAAGCGTACGGCTAAACGTCCTATCGCTTCCGGCCGGTTAACTGTAAATGAAGGATGGGCTTTTGCCATCATCACCGGTGCGCTGGGTGTGTTTATCCTTGGTAACTGGTTCAACTGGTTATCTGCCGGGCTGGCTGCATTCAGTTTGTTTCTCTACGCATTCATCTATACGCCGTTGAAAAAAGTAAATTCAATTGCCGTATTGATGGGAGCAGTACCCGGTGCTTTGCCTTGCTTGATTGGCTGGGCAGCCGGAGATAATAACCTGGGTATTGGCGGTTGGGTCTTGTTTGCCTTCCAGTTCTTTTGGCAGTTCCCGCATTTCTGGGCTATTGCCTGGGTGGCGCACAAAGACTATTCATCAGTTGGATTTAAGTTATTACCTGCCGATGAAGGACCAACAAAATTTACGGCATTGCAAACGATCATTTACTCGTTGCTGCTGGTGCCGGTTTCGCTGGCGCCGTTTTATACGGGAATGTGCAGTTATAATGACCTGGTTGGAAAAATCAGTTTAGGATTAATCACACTGGCCAACCTTTTCATGATCGGAAGATGTGTGACGCTGTATCGGAGAATGGATGTAGGGTCTGCAAGAAAAGTGATGTTTGGCAGTTATATGTATTTGCCGGTGGTAATGCTGGCGATGTTACTGAGCAAGAGTTAATAAAAAAGAGAGATGGATATTGTGAGTACACAACAAAGAAAGAAAATACATCCGCACAAGTTTACCTTGTGGGTGGCCATTGGCAGTATCATTATGATGTTTGCCGGTCTGACCAGTGCTTATATCGTAAAGAGCAACCAGACCAACTGGAAACCGGTTTCTGTTCCACAGATATTCTGGATTTCCACCGTAGTGATGGTACTTAGTAGTTTGACACTGCAGATGGCCTTACGTTCTTTTAAACAAAGGGAGATGAACAAATACCGCTCACTGATCGGTGTTACCCTGCTGCTGGGCATTGCCTTCGTGGTTTGCCAGTGGTTAGGTTTCCAGGATCTGTGGCGGCAGCAGGTTACCTTCAAAGGGGCAGGCGCAGGCCAGTTCCTGTATGTGATCTTCGGATTGCATGCCATACATGTAATCGGCGGGGTGGTAGTATTGCTGGTAATGTTCATCAAAGCCTTTTTGGGAAAAATAAAATTGTACAGCGCTGTTCCGGTGGAAGTAGCAGCAACGTACTGGCATTTTGTAGACCTCTTGTGGGTTTACCTGCTGGTATTCTTTCTTTTCATCGGAAGCAAATAGGAGAATAGTAAATAATTGAATCAAGTAAAATCAGACAACTGACATGGCGACACAAGCAACAACACATCAGACCAAGTGGTGGAGCGGCGGTAAAAGCCCCTTCAACCTCGAGTATGGCAAACTGATGATGTGGTACTTCCTCATGAGCGACGCATTTACCTTCGGCGCTTTCCTGATATCCTACGGTTCTATCCGTTTCAGCCAGAACTTCTGGCCTGATCCGAACGTAGTGTTCAATGCGTTTCCCGGGGCTGGTCATGCTAACCTGCCGCTGGCCTTTGTGAGTGTGATGACCTTTATCCTGATCATCAGTTCTGTTACCATGGTACTGGCGGTGCATGCAGGGCACAAAGGTGATAAGCAAGGTGTGATCAAATGGCTGGCATGGACCATTGTAGGTGGTATTGCGTTCCTTGGTTGCCAGGCATGGGAATGGCATCACCTGATCACCGGTGAACATGCCGTACTGGTAGATGGTAAAATTGAAATGTGGGGACAGAATATGAGTCACAATCCCTGGGGTCCGATTGCAGAAGGGATCACACATAACGGCCATCATGTAAGAACTCCCGGACCGGTTGCCTTCGGTGGTTACTTCTTTGGTATCACCGGTTTCCATGGTTTCCACGTATTCTCCGGTGTTATCATCAATATTGTAATGCTGATCATGACACAGAAGAATGTATTCCAGAACAGGGGTCATTACCTGATGATTGAAAAGGCTGGTTTGTACTGGCACTTTGTAGACCTGGTATGGGTATTCGTATTCCTTTGCTTCTATTTGATATAGTGGTATTAGGTTGACGTACTTGAAATTTGATATTTGTAATTTGAAATTTATTAATAGCTATGCAACATCCGGCTTTTGAAGAAGTAACCTACCATCATCACGCAGATGATGCGACGTTTAAAAAGAGAATAAGAAAGACAACCATTCTTCTTTCTGTCATTACGGTGATAGAATTGGGAATTGGTTTGCTTATCTATAATATTCATAAAGGAGAAAACCCCAATGAACTCCTTATACTGATGTTCAAAGGCGCTGTTTGTATTCTTACACTGGCCAAAGCTTTTTACATCGTATCCGTGTTCATGCACCTTGGTGATGAGATCAGGAACATGATCATGACGATCGTAGTACCGCTGCTGCTCTTCGTCTGGTTCATAGCTGCTTTTATCTGGGATGGCAATTCGTACAAGAACCTGCGAAACAAGTACGACCCTTATTTTAAGGAAAGAACAATGCCTGCCAAACATAATAAAGCAGACGATAAGACGCATGAGGTGAAACCGGCAGAGAAAAGCGGGAAAGAGTAACAGACATACTTTAGTATACCAAAACCATTAAACCGGCTGCCTGTTATTGAAGGACGGTTTGATGGTTTTTTAATTTTTAAAAAGAGAAAGTGAATAAATCGGCCCTGTACGGAATACTGCTGGCGCTGTTGCTGCCACTGGTTGCCTACTTTATTGTCAAGCAAAAAAGCGAACGGGATGTAAAGATGCCCCGGCATTACCTGCCGGATACCGTGGTAACGGTGACAAAGAAAGGCAAGAGGGTGGATGATACAGTATGGCACAAAGTGAAGAACCTTACCCTCACCAACCAGGAAGGAAAGACTGTAACCTTCGACAGCCTGAAAGGAAAGATTATCATCGCTGATTTCTTTTTTACCCGTTGCCCCACCATTTGTCCTGCCATGACGATGAACATGAAACGCATGGCCGAGTCAATACATAATGGCAAAAGAGTGGGAGACAAAACCAATAAGCTGGTACATTTTGTTTCGTTGAGTGTGGATTCAGAAAGAGACTCCGTGCCACAACTGAAAAAATGGGCCGACCGTTTTCAAATAAACCCCGAAACATGGTGGCTGCTTACCGGCGATAAAAAAGATATCTACGACTTTGCACTGAATGAAGTGAAACTGGGATTGATCGATGGCGAAGGTGTAGATACCAATTTTGTTCATAGCGATAAATTTGTACTGATAGACAGTAACCGTCATGTAAGAGGTTATTATGATGGTCTCGATTCTGTTTCGCTTTCTCATTTGTCTGCCGACCTGGTGATGCTGACGATGGAGAAAGACCCCAACAAAAAAAGTTTCTTCGCCGGCAAACTTCAACTCATTGCGGTTGTTTTCCTGCTGGCAATATTCGGAGTGGGACTGTTGTTGTTCCTGCTGCGCCAAAAAAATAAATAAATAATGCTGAGTCCTGCCTGGAAAAAGAACGATAAGAAAGCCAAGCTGTTGATCTTTACCTTTTCTGCCATTGTATTTGCTGCGGTGGTGGCCCTTGGCCGGGTAAAGCTGGATGTGCAGGTTGGTTTTGATGTACACATTTTTGCAGCCGTCAATGCGGTGATCAATTCAATGGTTGCCCTGCTGTTGCTGGTGGCGCTGATAGCGGTGAAGAGCAGGAAGTACCAGCTGCACAAACAACTGATGCTGGCGGCGATGGTTTTGTCCATTCTTTTTTTAGTGAGCTATATCTGCCATCACCTGCTGGCGGGTGAAACAAGATTTGGCGATGTAAACCATGACGGACTGGTGGATGAAGTGGAAAGAGCAGCTGTGGGCAGCAGCCGGATGATCTACTATATTATTCTTGGCACACATATTCCGTTGGCAGGTATTATCCTTCCGTTTATTTTATTTTCTGCCTACCGGGCCCTCACCGGTGAATTTGACAAACATAAAAAACTGGTACGCATTACCTGGCCCGTTTGGTTTTATGTGGCGGTAACAGGGGTAGTGGTGTATTTGATGATCAGCCCTTATTACGGGTGAGTATACAAATACATAGAACACAGATGACACAGATTAAACGGTTCAACACAGATTTTTTTCTTCAACTATTATCCGTGTAATCCGTGTTCAAATTATTTGTGCCGCAAGGCTCCGATCATTTTTTC
>CAZWIM010000011.1:91409-93105 GCA_964634265.1 uncultured Chitinophaga sp.
ATCCGTGTAATCCGTGTTCAAATTATTTGTGCCGCAAGGCTCCGATCATTTTTTCTCTTTTGGTTTTACCAGCCGCAGGTTCCAGGTGATGGTGGTCTTTCCGTCGGGCAAAGTTTTGGAGCCAGATAAAACATTCGGGTTTTTGGCATCCGCCTTTCCTGAAACATCAAAACCTGATGCGTCCATTTTTTGTTCGGGATAACTTTGAGCATCATTCTTTGGAGGTTTTTGGGGACCGCAACTTGTTTCTGTTCTTGATGTTTCAATCTTGGTCAGCAGAGTTCCGGAAGGTGAACTTACAGAGATCTTATAATTACCGTCATTGTCAACCGAAACATAGACCGGCAGGTTATCGGCTCCTCCGCCTAATTGTGTCATGGTTTCGGAAAAAATTAAAGAATAGCCCCTCCACTCCGGATTTTTTCCCGGCTCACGGCACCATACTTCACCCACTGTTTCCTGTTTTTTTTCAGAAATAATTTTGGACCGCATCCACACTCTTGCCATCGTAGTATTAGCCGAAAATGCACTGCCCGGTTTTGGTGGCATGAGGGTGGCGGTAATGGTATTAGTGGCCAAGTAAGTATCAGTTTTTGTCCGCTTGGTATTGCGGGTGCTGGCATGGGCGGCGCCTTCATCATGAGTTGTTTTAGTTTCATTCCAGGTGAACACATATTTCACTTCTCCGAGCCAGTGTGGTTTGCAGTTATCGGGCAGTCCGGAGCCTAATTGTTTCACTATACTTTCAGCAATTTGTTTGGCATCCGTTCCGGTTTGTCTTGCAATGGTTTTTGATGTTTGCGGATCCATCACAAAGACAGTGTAGGTGGTGCCACCGGCTCCGGGTGTAGCCGATACACTCATCACATAACTGGCGCCCATCAAATTTCCAATGTCTGTAAGCACCTGCTGCGGATCGCCGCCCTCGAGTAAATTTTTTTCCCGTTCACTCTCCAGTACATTACGGATATCATCATCATCCATTATGTCCACACAGGGTTTTTCACGGTTTAATGCAGCTTCGATTTCACTTCTGAGATTTGATGTCGCATTTGCTCCGCCATTGGCGGCCGTGGTATTATCGTGGATGACAAGGGAAGAACCTTTTTGAGACAGTGCAGGCAGGGTGAAGAAAAAAAGAACGGTTAGTATTACTATTCCGGGTAAGATGGGCAGTGTGCGGTGGGCTCTTTGCTTAACAACCCGGAGCAGCGCAGTTGAGGTTGTCATATTCATCTAGTTTAAGGGGGTACTTACTGTTGTAAAGCTATCTCATGCAGGTTAGCCCGGTCATGAGCGAAATCATGTTGTTTTGGTGAAAACCGAGGCTATTATAGAATTGTACTGCGGGACTACAAGTTCCGCAGAGCTTAGGGTGAGTTTAAAAGTATTTAGAACACGGATGACACAGATTAATCTGATCGACACAGATTTTCTTAATCTCTGTAATTCTGTATTATCTGTGTAATCTGTGTTCAAAAGACGTATTACAAGCAGTTTTACTTGCTGATAGACGGAGGCTATAGAATAGGACTGAAAGAGGACAAGTCTTGCATAGTAGGGTGAGTTTTAAAGTACATAGAACACGGATGACACAGATTAGGCGGATCAACACAGATATTTTTCTTTAACTATTATCTGTGTAAATCCATAGCATCCGTGTAATCTGTGTTCAAAAAATGTATTACCAGCAGTT
>CAZWIM010000012.1:0-59534 GCA_964634265.1 uncultured Chitinophaga sp.
GGTTATTCACTATCAATTTTACCGGAAAATGTTCCAGAAACTCCCGGTTTCTTCCACGCCTACAAAGACGGCTTCTTCCCTAACCTCCACCGGCCAGTTTTTCAGGTAATAGCCTTCGCCGCTCACATTCCTGCCATTGCGTATATCGAATTTGTAACGGTGCAGGGGGCAAACCACATTGCCCAGCGCATCAATAAAACCATCGGCCATTATGCCTCCGGCATGAGGACATTTATAAGCGAAAGCAAAAACAAGTTCCTTAAACCGGCCAATACAAATCTTTTTATCATGGAGGTAAGCTGTTGCAATATTATTGTCTCCGAAATCAAGCTCATTGATGTGGTCTGCAATTTTGTGCCAGGAGAGGGATTTGCTCATTGTTCATAGTTAATAAATGAACTCCGTTTTGTAAGGATACCGGATGCGATAGAGTTCTCTTACTTTGTCAAGGATGGTTTTGCGAAGCGTATCCAGGTTTCTTTTTTCGATGGCTGCTACAAAGACGGCATTACCATTCGTTTCTCTTTGCCATCTTTCATACAGGTCTTCCAGTATTTCTTTTTTAGTACTTTCCTCAAGCCACTCGTCAAATGTATTTTTCTCGTACAGGTCCATTTTATTGAAAATGGTCAGGGTTGGCTTGTCAAATGCATTTAACTCCTGTAATGTTTTATTTACCACTCCCAGCTGGTCTTCATAGGCAGGATGAGAAATATCCACCACATGCAGTAGTATATCAGCTTCTCTTACTTCGTCAAGGGTGCTTTTAAAACTTTCTACGAGATGGTGAGGCAGTTTGCGGATAAAACCTACCGTATCACTCAGCAAGAAGGGAGTATTTTCAAAAACCACTTTGCTGGTGGTGGTATCCAATGTGGCGAATAATTTATTTTCAGCAAAAACATCTCTTTTGCTTAGCAGGTTCATGATGGTGGATTTGCCTACGTTGGTATAACCCACTAGTGCCACCCGGATAAATTCTCCCCTGTCTTTTCGCTGTGTGAAAGCTTGCTTGTCTATTTCGGCCAGCCGTTTTCTGAGCAATGATATTTTATCCCTTACAATACGGCGGTCGGTCTCTATCTCACTTTCACCGGGCCCCCTTGTTCCAATACCACCTCCTAATCTTTCAAGGTGTTTCCACATGCCCCGCAGCCTTGGTAATATATACTGGTATTGGGCCAGTTCCACCTGTGCTTTGGCCTGTGCTGTTTTGGCCCTGCGGGCAAAAATGTCTAGAATGAGATCGCTCCGGTCAATTGTTTTTACTTCCAAAGCTTTTTCAATATTGTTGATCTGTGCACCGGAGAGTTCATCATCAAAGATGACGATGCGGATATTTTTTCCCTGTATAAACTGCCGGATCTCTTCCAGTTTTCCCTTGCCGATAAATGTCCGGCTGTCGGGGTGAGGCAATTTTTGTGTAAATCGCTTTACGGTAACTGCGCCGGCTGTTTCCGCCAGGAAGGCTAATTCATCCAGGTATTCCATCACCTGCTGCTCTGTCTGGTCTTTGTGAACCAGTCCAACCAGCACCGCCCTTTCCTCTTGTTGAATAATATTTTTCTTTTCGAGCATATAGAATAAAAACTCCGCCACAGCGGAGCAGGGCAAAGATAAACAGGGTTAATTACTTAAATGGAAAAGGGCCTTACCAACAGGTAAAGCCCCCTGATATTTGAATTCATTTTTTATAGTCCGCTAAGTGTAAGTCCGATTGAGAAAGGCCTTACCTCTGGCCCTGCTCCATCCCGGAAAAGAGTGGTCAACTGGTAGCTGCCATATAAGGTAAAGTGACCATAGCCAAATCTTGCCTGTGCAGATATGCGGGTTTTATTCATAAACCGTTTGCTGGATTCTTTCATCACATAATCATTCAGCAGGTTTCCGTTCTTGTCTTCAAATTTTGTATTACGGGTATGTGCACTTAAAAGAGTACCCACTTTTACTCCAATAGCTGCCTTGAATCCCTTTCCCGTTTCAGGATTGGCGGAAAAACGTAACTCTATAGGAGCTTCGAGGTAGGCTGTTGCCAGTTTTGTCTTTTTGAAATGATTGGTATCAGCAAGGTCAGTGAAATGAATGGAATTTGTCTGGTCTTTGATACCTACGTATGTTTTAGTAAAGAGAATGTGATCGGTTGAGATGCCCGGTCCAAAAGCCATGCTCATTTTGGGGTTGGTTTTGAATGGGAAATCAAACATGAAGTACGCATTAATGCTTTTGGATAATCCTTTGGTATTGATACTGTCTGGTTTTCCGGCCCAGCTGGTGTAACCAAACTGCAATAAGAAATGATCATTGGCACGGTTGCTCATATCTATTACCTTCTTTTTGGGGGCAGGATTTTCCTGGGCTACAAGGGCGAAACTGAAAAGGGCACAGAAAGCAGCAACGAGAATTTTCTTCATAAGAGTTATTAAGGCCGCAAATATATTTTTCTTTCGGTTAAAGATTGGTTAAGAAGGAGTAATAATTATTATTTGTTACTTTTGCAGCTCTTTGAGCGAAAATGCTCAGGACCCTTAGCTCAGACGGTTAGAGCATCTGACTCATAATCAGAGGGTCGCTGGTTCGATCCCAGCAGGGTCCACGAAGCCACCTCAAGGTGGCTTTGTTATTTTTAATGAGAAGGTATTTCTAAGGCGATTGCTTAAATATTACTTAAGGGTCATCCCGGCGCTAAGCCGAGACAAGATCCACGAAGCCAGTACAGATTTCTGCAATGGCTTTTTTATTGATTGCAATGCTGAATATACCTGGTACAAAATCAGTTGTGTAAAATCAATAAATAAAGTAATTTCTCATTGGAAAAATATTTCTGTTTGGAAGTCACTCATTTTCCAATTCCAATTCCTTAGATTGAGCCGCATTTGCTCATATGACTGAAAACGAACAAATAAGGCGATTGCTTACACTCATTGCGGTAAACAACGACCAGGCTGCATACAAAGAATTGTTTGTAATGCTTTACTACCGGTTGAAGCAATTTGCATTTACCATTCTGAAGTCGCATGAAGAGGCAGAAGAGTTAGTGTCTGACGTTTTTATCAGAATCTGGGAGAAAAGAAGCCAGCTGACCACCGTTGAATCCCCCCGCTTGTATTTATATACAACTACCAAGAATCTTGCGATAACCCGGATCAACAAGCAAAAAAAGCAGATAAGCATGGCACCGGATGACTGGCTGGTACAGCTTAACAGCATCTATTTTGATCCCGAAAAGCTCATGATAACAGAAGAAGTATTTCGGCAGATCAGGCAGGCCATAAATGATCTTCCTCCACGTTGTAGATTGATTTTCAAGCTTATAAAGGAGGATGGATTACGTTACAAAGAGGTGGCTGATCTACTTCACCTCTCAGTTAAAACCGTTGAGGCTCAAATGGCTATTGCCCTCAGAAGGGTGGGTAAGTGTATGCAGATGGATATAAAAACCCCTGTGACCTCCATTTCTTCAAAAAAAAGTTAAAATTCTTTTAGGGGTATTACCTGTTTTTTAGTGTCTTAATAGTTTATTCTAATCAACTCGTTGAATGAGTCAGGAGAAATTTTGGATTTTACTGTCGAAGAAATTAGCGAACGAAGCCACCCAGCCAGAACTAAAGGAACTGGAAGAGCTCATTCAGCAACACCCGGAATGGCAGCATGCAGTTCAGAACATAGGTGATGTCTGGACCAGCAGATATGCTTATGATTTTATGGAGGCTGAAGATGCTTATATGCTTCATCAGCAGCGAATGAAAGAAATGAATATCGATTTAGGCGATGGTGTTTTAGAATTACCGCAAGGAAAAACGAAAAGAATCAGGTGGTATTGGGCTGCTGCAGCTGCTGTGATTATCGGTGGTTTTTTTCTGTTTAGTAATATGTCAGGACAACGAAGCGGGGAGGGCAGTGGAGAGGGCCTGGCAAGAGAAGTAAACGAAATAAGTACAAGGCCCGGATCAAAGTCAAAAGTAGAATTACCTGACGGATCCATAGTGTGGCTGAATGCAGGAAGCAAGCTTACTTATGATAAAAATTTTGGAAAGGACTTGCGGGAAGTGACATTGACCGGGGAAGGTTATTTCGATGTAATGAAAATGAAAGACAAGCCCTTCATTATTCATACATCAAGTATTAATATTAAGGTACTGGGTACTGTATTCAATGTTAAGGCTTACCCGGAGGATAAACATACGGAGACCAGCCTTATAAGAGGAAGTGTGGAGGTGACGATCAAGAACAGGCCGAATAATAAGATCATACTCTCCCCCAGTGAAAAACTGGTTGTAGAGAACGATGCTATTATTAAGAAAGGAAAAGTTGCGGAGAGCAAGGATAACACTTCGGCTGCTGCTATCAAAACCCTGATGTCGGTCAATAAATTGAAGTATAGCCCGGCTGACAGTACTGTAGCAGAAATTGAGTGGATCAAAAACAGGCTGGTGTTCAGGGATGAATCACTTGCAGAACTGGCAGTGAGAATGGAAAGATGGTATGATGTTACGATTGATATTACAGACGAAGCATTACAACAAAAAAGAGTGACGGGAATTTTTGAAAACGAAACGATTGACCAGGCGCTGGGAGCTTTAAAAATTTTTATACCCTTTAAATATGAACAGACCGGAAATAAAATAATTATTCACCGCTAATGCTTAAGGCCATATGATTGCTGATAACACATCCTGAGCGAGGGAATAAAAAAGCGGAACCCCGCTGCAACGGAATTCCGCCGAAATGATTGCAAACGAGACACTTAAGTGTCTGCATTCTTAACCCTCCAAATGTAAATTATGAAAAAAACTGAAACAGCTGCTGTTTCGCAAAAGGCTCTGTTATTTTTAAAGATTGCCAGGATTATGAAATTAACGATTGCACTATTGCTTTTTGCCTGTCTTCAGGTATCTGCAAAGGGTCTGGGACAGGAGAGAATTACCCTTAAGATGAATGAAGCAGAGATCAAGAAAGTGCTTTTTGCGATTGAGAAAAAAAGCGATTACCGCTTCCTCTTTTCTGAAGAATCAGTAAAAGGCAAACCCAAAGTCAATGTAGATGTCACTAATGCCACCCTCAACGAGGTGCTGGATAAAATACTGGCCAACACCGGTATTGCCTACAAAGTACTGGGCACTAACCTGGTTGTGCTCAAAGAAGGAATAACTTCATCGGAAATGATTTCGCCTGAGATCAGGATTACCGGTAAAGTTACTTCTGCTACAGGTGAACCATTGGCCGGTGTATCCGTATCCGTTAAAGGTTCAAGGGCGGGTACAACAACAGATGCCAACGGTAATTTTTCTATCACCGTTCCGGATGATGCCGTTCTTGTATTCAGCTCTGTTGGATACGAAAGCACGGAGGTTTCTGTAAAAGGAAAAACATCTTTGACCGTTGTATTGAAAGTTTCAGAAAAGTTACAGGATGCCGTGGTGGTGATTGGTTATGGTACAGCTGCCAAAAGAGACCTTACCGGTTCAATCGTAAAAGTAAAGGGTGATGAGATTGCTGCTCAGCCCAATGCCAACCCTCTTGCTTCCTTACAGTCAAAAGTTGCGGGTCTTCAGATCGTTAACACAGCGATACCCGGTTCTGCACCAGATGTAAGAATCAGGGGTACGATCAGTGTGGGTTCAATCAGGCCTGTTTATATCATTGATGGTATTTTCAGTGATAACATGGATTTTGTGAACCCCAGTGAAATTGAAAGTGTGGAAGTGTTGAAAGATCCTTCTTCACTGGCCATCTTTGGTATCAAAGGTGCTGCCGGTGCAATCTTGGTAACAACGAAGAAAGCCAAATCCGGCCAGGTCAATATTAACTTCAACACCAGCTATGGTACTAAAAAACTGGTTGACAAAATTCAATTGGCCAATGGTGCTGAATTCCGCCAGTTACTGGAGTTTGAAGCGAATAACAGGGTTGCTGATGATCCTTCCAATAATTCATTACTCAACTTTGTAAATAATGTAGGAACTCCTGGTCTTGGCGCTTATACCGGCAATACAGACTGGATTGACGCTGTAACCCGTACTGCCAAGTTCAGCACGACTAACCTGAGTGTTGACGGAAGCACAGAAAAGAACCGCTTCCACTTTGGTTTAGGATATACCTATGATGAAGGCCTGGTGAAGTATGTTAAGTATGATCGTTTGACCATTAATGTAAACGATGAGTTCAGAGTAAATAAAAAATGGAAACTGGGCTTTGGCCTGATTGGTTCTAAAGAAAAGCTTCCTTATAATAGCGGAGCTTTGGAAAATGCAAGAAGAGCATTACCCATCATTCCTTCTGAAACAAAACAGTTCTATACTAAAAATCCTTATGGAGTAGATTCTGGTTATTATAACTTATATGCAACTACTCCTATTATCCAGAATTCTGAAACAAACCCATTGGCAACGCTGGAGAATAACTGGGACAACCGAATAGATGACCGTTACAGGTTTGTAGGTAACGCATTTGTAGATATTAATATCACGAAAGACCTGAATTTCAGAAGTACCTGGTATGGTGATTTGAGTTTCCGCAATGCAAGAGAATACACTTCATTGTATG
Organism: uncultured Chitinophaga sp.; assembly: GCA_964634265.1. Lineage (GTDB taxonomy): Bacteria > Bacteroidota > Bacteroidia > Chitinophagales > Chitinophagaceae > JJ008. The sequence goes on from CAZWIM010000012.1 coordinate 6,544, forward strand.
ATATGTACGATCCAACCAAAGCTGCAGGTTCAGAGGTGTTCCCTTTCCGGAGCCTTACTGCTGTAAGACAGGACCTGATCAATACAAAGGCTTTCCAGCAAGATTATATCGCAACATATAAGAAGAAGTTTGGCGATCACTCTATCACCGCAACTGCCGGTTTAACAACTTACTATTTCAACATAGAGCATGTAGCCGGAACCGTTAGCCAGCGTACACCGGGTGTAAATATTATTCCTGATAATAAACGTTTCTGGTATCTCAACACCGGCTTTGGTGATATTAAAAGTATAATTCCAACCGGACAAAGTGAGTATGCCACAGCGTCTGGATTAGCCAGGGTATTATACAATTACAAGAGCAAGTATTTCTTTAATGCCAGTTTCAGAAGAGATGGTTCCAGCCAGATCAATACTGAGTACTCAAAGAAATGGCAAAATTTCTGGGCATTGGGTGCAGCATGGGAAATCAGCAAAGAAAGTTTCATGGACAACCAGAAGATCTTCAACTACCTGAAGTTGAAAGCTTCTACCGGTGTGCTTGGAAACTTTACTGCACAAGGCAAATCTTATCCGGCTTACCCAACAGTTAACCCCACTGCTTCTGCAGTATTTGGTGAAAACCTGGTACCGGTATTGGAGCCTGATTACTTGTTTGACCCTAACCTGAAATGGGAAACAGTTAACTCTACTGAAGTAGGTATCGAAGCAGAAATGCTGAAAGGAAAACTCCGTTTCGAAGCCAACTATTACTATAAGAAAACGGATAACCTGATCGTATTACTGAAAGGTTCCGGTTCATTGCAGACGTTGACCAATAACGGTCAGATTGAAAACAAAGGTTTTGAATTGTCTGCTAACTGGAACCATAAAATAAGCGAGGATCTCAGCCTTTCTGTAGGCGGTAACCTCACTACTTTCAAAAACAAGGTATTGTTCCTGCCAAATCCTGCAAGAGCCATCATTGCTTCCAGTGAGCAAACACCTAACCAGGCGCAAACCGGTTTCCCTATCGGTTATTTCTATGGTTTGGTTGCTGATGGTATCTATCAGTCTTATGCTGACATTCTTGCATCTCCAGTTAATACAGTAAATGGCGGAGGTGTGAAACCGGGAGACCTTAAATATAAGGACCTGAATGGTGACAATATCATTGATGACAATGACAGAACCCTGATCGGAAACCCGACTCCTGATTTCATTTATGGTATTAACACTAATCTCCGTTACAAGGCGTTTGACCTGAATATTGATTTTGCCGGTGTTTATGGTAACGAGATCTACAGGGTATGGGGTACTTCAGAGCAAAAGAACTCAGTGTACAACTATCCTAAGTATTACACACAGGCATGGACAGCTGCGGGAACATCTGCAACTGTACCTATTGTAAATCAGAATCACCTGGTGAACAGGGCGCCTTCTACTTATGGTATTGAAGATGGAAGTTTCTTCCGTATCCGGAACCTGGCATTAGGATACACATTTGCCAAATTGCCAAAAGTTACCGGTATCAAAAACCTGAAGTTGTCATTAACAGTACAGAATCTGAAGACCTGGAAGCGTAATGAAGGATACTCTCCTGAGTTTGCCGGTGATGCATTCGGATTTGGTATGGACTTTGGCGGCGCTGGCAGTGCATTACCACGCATCGTAACATTTGGATTAAATGCAAACTTTTAATTTCTATAAAAATTAAACTTTTGAAAATGATAAACATTAAGAAATTAGTTACCAGTTCAGTATTAACGGTAGCAGCCTTTACACTATTCACCGGGTGTAAGAAATTCCTTGACAGGGAGCCACTGCAGGTTACAGTGGGTGATATTAAGGTAGGTGCATTGGAAGGAAGGGCTACCGGTTTGTACGGTGCTGTACGCAACTCGGCAGCAGAGCCTTATTGCGGTGATGGATTTGAAAATATACCCTGGGTGGCGATGAACGGATTCCGCTCAGATGATGCTGAAATTGTAGCTGACCCCGGTGCTTCTGCATGGCACCAGACTTATGATAATTTCCAGTACACCAAAGATGACTGGGGAGCCGGTTTATACTGGGATAAGCACTATGTGTTTATCGGTCTTTGTAATGAGCTGCTGGACGAGGCTACAAAAGGTAATTTTACAGATCCGGCTTCCATCATTAATGTGGCAGAAGCAAGGTTCTTCAGGGCTTATTCATACTTTGACCTGGTAAGAACTTTTGGTGATGTGCCGAAGATTGATTTTAAGATCACTACCCCGTCACAAGGACAGGTAGCCAAATCTCCTGCGGCAGTGATCTATGATCTTATCATTTCAGATCTGACCTACGCAGCACAGAACCTGCCGCCAACATGGGAAGCAAAGTTCTCCGGAAGGCTTACCAAATGGGCAGCTAAAACCTTTCTAGCTAAGGTGAATTTATACAGGCAACAATGGCAGCCGGCCCTTGATCTTTGTAAAGAGGTAATGGCGGCCAGAACAGGTGGCGCATCTGCTCCATTGTATACTCCTTATTGGAAAATATTCAAGAAGGAAGGAGAGTTGAGTGAAGAATCAATTTTTGAAATTCAGGCGCATAAAACTGCCGGTGATGGTAATACTTACTGGAGCCGTTTAGGTCAGTGCCAGGGTGTAAGAGGTGGCTCAGGTGCCTGGGATCTGGGCTGGGGCTGGAATACTCCAACTTCTAACCTTGTTGGCTCGTATGAAGCAGGCGACATAAGAAAAGATGCAACTATCCTGTTTTCCAACCAAAGCGACGGAGGGCTGAACACTGGTGGTTACGGTCAGACATTGCCTAATCTTTCAAATGCTTTATACTGGAATAAGAAAGTATATAACCTGTACAGTGATTACCTTGCTGCAGGTTTGAATACTCCCAATAATGAAGCACAAAATACCTGGGTAAATCACCGGGTATTCAGGATGGCGGATGTGTACCTGATGGCGGCCGAAGCTGCCAATGAGTTGGGCGGTGCACAAAACCAGGCTGATGCAACAACATGGATTAATATGGTTCGTACAAGAGCAGGGTTACCCAATATTGCTTTTGTTAGCCAGGCACAGTTCAGGAATGCAGTTAAACAGGAAAGAAGAGCCGAATTTGCGATGGAGTTTGAACGCTTCTTTGACCTGGTAAGATGGGGTGATGCTTTAAGTGTACTTGGTCCCCTGGGCTATCAGAATAAGCATCGTTTCTATCCAATACCGACATCTGCGCTGAATTCTAATCCGAACCTGGTTCAAAATCCGGAATGGTAAAATATTATTAACGCAATAAAATTTGACGTATGAGAAATAATTTAAAAACATTTCTGTCGGTAATACTGATAGCTGCTATAGCTACCAGTTGTCAGAAAATGGATAAGCCTGAGCTGGGTAATTATCCTGTTGACTCCAATCCACCCAACGGTCCACTGAAGTTTTATGCAGCTTTTGACGGAACTACTTCTAATCCTTTAATGAATGCGGTAGACAGCATCAGGGCCAATTTTCCCAGTGATAATCCTTTTACCAGCATTGATGGGGTTAAAGGAAAAGGTGTACAGGGGGTGAGTCAAAAATTTGTCAAATACCCATCATTTAACTCATGGGCATCCAGCAGCAGTTTTACTATTTCAGTATGGTTTAAAAAGGATGGGCAAACAAAGAATAATAATGGCACTAATGGACCGGAATATATTTATTCTTTGAAAGCTGTTAATGGATTTCACTGGAGTAATGCCGTTTCATTTCTTTTTCTCGAAGGAAATAACGCTGCCTGTGCAGTAAAGAGTATGTTTGTAAGTTCAGCTACTGGTGCCGGCGCATCGGATCCCTGGTTTACCTGGGAAGGAGGCCAGACTATTGCGGGATTATGTGATAACAACTGGCATCACCTGGTACTTACTTATGATGAGACTAATGCACAGGTTAAGCTATATATTGATGGTGTGCAGAACCCGAATGTAAAAACATGGGGTGGTCATGGGCCTTTGCAACTTGCTACTGATAAAATAAGCGAATACAGAATAGGTGCAGGTCCTTCTACCAATTATGCGTCAGATGACTGGCTGGCTTGCTCTTTTAAAGGCGGTATTGATCAGGTAAGAATGTACAGTACTGTATTAACTCAAGCTGAGATTCAAGCATTGTACGCTTCAAAGCAGTAAATAGCGAAAGGTTTTTTTCTCATTTCTCGTTTTGTTTTAAGCAGACATAAGCAACACAAAAGGGCTGAACATCTTGTTTCGGCCCTTTTATTCTTTCAACAGTGCCTAATATTAGTTTTTTATGTCAGATAAAAGGTTGCCTCTACATTTAGTTTCGTTATTGCTTTCTCCTGTAATTCTGTTCTTATCCGCATGCAGCAGTAAACAGCCTGCTATGTTTGAATCGCTTTCTGCTTCCAAAACGAATATAGATTTTACCAACAAACTGAAGGAGCATAAACTCTTCAGCATTCTGTACTACCTCTACTACTATAATGGTGGTGGAGTGGCCACAGGTGATGTGAACAATGACGGTCTGCCGGACATATATTTCACCGCCAATAATACCAGTGGAAATAAACTCTACCTGAATAAGGGCAATTTTCAATTTGAGGATGTTACGGAAAAAGCAGGTGTGGCAGGAAAATCAGACTGGTGCACTGGTGTAACGATGGCTGATATAAATGGTGATGGCTGGCTGGATATTTACACCTCTGCCATCAGCTCAAAATATAACCTGAAAGGCCATAACGAATTATTCATAAACAATGGTAAAGGTACGTTTACCGAAAGTGCAGCCAACTATGGACTGGCTTTTTCAGGATTGACCACCCAGTCTGCTTTTTTTGATTTTGACCGGGACGGTGACCTCGATTGTTATATACTGAATCAGTCCCATCATCCGCATGCTAATATTGTAGATACTTCTAACAGGAGAAAATATGATCCTATGTCGGGTGATATTTTACTCCGCAATGATGTGGCCACCACCGGAAAATTTACAGATGTTTCAAAAGCTGCCGGTATTTATCAAAGCAACCTTGGTTATGGACTGGGACTTGCCATCGCCGATTTTAATAATGACGGGTGGGATGATCTTTACATCGGCAATGATTTTCATGAAAATGATTATTACTACATCAATAACGGAAACGGCACTTTTTCTGAAAGCGGAGCTAAACATTTTAAACATTACAGCCGATTCAGCATGGGTAATGATGCTGCCGATTATAATAATGACGGCCAGTTGGATATCATTACCCTTGATATGCTTCCCCCCGATGAAAAAATTTTAAAAACCTATGGAAGCGATGAAAACCCTGATATCTACAAAGTAAAGCTGGAGATGCATGGTTACCAGAAGCAATATTCCAAAAACTGCCTTCAGCGGAATAACGGCAATGGCAACAGTTTCAGTGAAACAGCACTAATCAGCGGTGTGTCAGCCACCGACTGGAGTTGGGCACCTTTATTTGCAGACTTTGATAATGATGGCAAAAAGGATCTTTTTATTTCCAGCGGTATTGTAAAACGACCCGTGGATCTGGATTATATCCGTTTTGTGTCAGACCTGGATATGCGTAAAGGTCGCCAGCAAACAGACAAGTACGATGATATGACCATTGAGAATATGCCGGATGGAAGCTCTCATCCCTTTTTCTTCAAAGGAGACGGACAGTTGAAGTTTGAAGATGTAAGCAAAGCATGGGGCACTGCAAAAATGAAAGGGTATTTCAATGGGGCTGCTTATGCAGATCTTAATAATGACGGTAATCTAGATGTAGTGATTAACTGCATCGATGCACCGGCTGTAATCTTAAAAAATAATGCACCTGTTAAAACAATGGTCAATCTATCTCTGAAAGGAGAAGGTATGAACAGGTTTGGTATTGGCACTAAGGTGTGGATGTTCACAGGTAAGACCATGCAGTACCAGCAAATGATGCCAACCCGTGGATTTCAGTCTTCGGTTGATATGCGGTTGCATTTTGGGCTTGATAGTATAAAATATATTGACAGCATCCTTGTTGTGTGGCCCAATCAAAAATATCAGCTGTTGAAAAACGTACCTGCCAAAGGTGATATGCAGCTGAAGGAGGCTGAGGCAGGTGGTGTATTTAACTATCATACATGGTTTCCACCGGCAAAAAATGAGTTTGAGAATATTACGGGACAATTTGCCATTAACTGGTCACACCGGGAGAATGAATTTCTTGATTATAATAAACAATACCTGATTCCTCACCAGCAATCTACCAGAGGGCCGAAAATGGCAGTGGCTGATGTAAACAAGGATGGGCTGGATGATTTTTATGTGTGTGGGGCTGCAGGTCAACCGGGTCAGTTAATGATTCAAACTGCAGCAGGAAGATTTGCCTCTGTTGATACCGCTACGTTTGGCAAAGTAAAAGATAGCGAAGAGGTGGAAGCTGTTTTCTTTGATGCAAACAATGATGGGTATCCGGATTTGTATGTTGCCAGCGGCGGTAATGAATATTATGATGGCACACCTGTACTGGCAGATAACTTATACATGAATGATGGGAAAGGACATTTTAAACGTTCAGAGAATCAAATTCCTTCACTGCTGAAAAACAAATCCACCGTAAGTGTTTCTGATATTGATCATGACGGAGATACCGATCTCTTTGTTGGATGCCTTGCCGATGCAAGAAAATATGGTATTCCGCAAACCAGCTGGTTATTGCTGAATGATGGAAAAGGAACTTTCACACAGGCTGCTGCTTCTGTCATTAAACTGGATAGTATCGGCATGGTTACTACATCTGCCTTTTGCGATTTGAATAAAGATGGATGGGATGATTTGATAATAACCGGGGAGTGGATGCCTGTTAAAATATTTTTTAATAACAAAGGAGTATTTACTGAAAATAATATCAGCCAATCTACCGGTTTATGGCAAACATTATTGCCTGCTGATGTAAATGGTGATGGCCATACAGATCTGCTTGCCGGTAACTGGGGATATAATAATAAATTTTTTGCGGGTAAGAACGGACCATTGAAGCTCTATGTAAAGGATTTTGATGGTAACGGTTCGGTAGAACAAATCATGTGCTACACGATAGATGGTAAAGAGTACACTTTTCTTGCAAAAGACGAGTTAGAGAGGCCTCTGCCGGTTCTCAAAAAATCATACCTGAACTATAGTGATGTAGCAGGTAAAACGGTACAGTATATGTTTTACAATCTTTTTAAGGATTACCTGGAATTAAAAGCTGAGAACCTGGCCACCACTTGTTTTATAAATGACGGCAAAGGAAATTTTACAAAGACCGTATTGCCGGATGCAATACAACTGGCCCCGGTATTTGCTTTTGCTCCTGTACAAACAGGTGACAAAACTGGTTTTATTGCTGCAGGAAATTTTTATGGAGTTATTCCTTATGAGGGAAGGTATGATGCATTATTGCCGGGAACCGTCAGCTATAATAAGTCGACCGGGAAATTTGATGTAGTTGGCCAGATTCCTTTTGCAGGAGAAGAAGTGAGAGATATGCGATGGATTAAATCTGCCGGTGGAAAAAAAATACTGGCAATAGCGCAGAATAATAACCTGTTACTATTTGCAAAACAAGAAGAGTAAAAGATAATTTGGTATTGACTAAGCAGGAAAGTTATGAAACGAGTATTGTTTTTTTTCTTGATGATTGTGCTCCTTTCAGCATGTAAGCAAAAGGATACAAAATATTCTAATGTTTTTGACAGCCCGGTACTCTATGCTAAAACGGTGAAGGAACTGAATAATGTAGTAATGCAGAATAACTTTCCGCCCATTATTGCCAGCAGAAATTATGTTTACGCTTCCATTGCTGCCTATGAAGTGGTGGTGCTGGGCGATGACAGGTTTCAGTCACTGGCGGGACAAATCAAACATTTGCCAAAAATTCCACAGCAGAACCTGACCGATGTAAATTTTCAATATGCCGCCATACTTGCTTTTTGTAAAGCAGGAGAGGCTGTAACGTTTCCTGAAGGAAGCATGACGGAATACCGGGCCATGCTTGATTCATTGGTGAAGGTTTCGGGCATGACTGCGGCCATGAAGAATGCAAGTATTCAGTTAGCAGATTCTGTGGCAAACCATATTCTTCGCTGGAGCAGGAAGGATAATTATGCAGAAACAAGAACTGGCGAAAGATATAATATTACACAGGAAGAAGGCCGCTGGGTGCCCACTCCCCCGGCATATGCGCAAGCCCTTGAGCCTAACTGGCGGGATATAAGGCCAATGGTAATGGACAGCGCTGACCAGTTTATACCTCCACGGCCACCGGTTTATAATATGACAGATAAGCAAAGCAAGTTTTACCAGGAAGTATTGGCCGTTAAAAATGCCGGTGACAGTCTTACGGATGAACAAAAGCATATTGCTGAATTCTGGGATGATCTGGGTAACCGGACAATTGTTGAAGGGCATGTGATGTTTACTGCTAAAAAATTTTCTCCTCCTGGCCATTGGATGAACATTACAGGCATAGCAGCTGAAAAGGCAAAAGTTGATTTTTCTACTACCGTTTATGCTTATGCCAAAACAGCCATTGCCATGTTTGACGGATTTATTCAATGCTGGGACGAAAAATTCAGGAGTAACCTGGTGAGACCTGAAACAGTAATCAATAAATATCTTGACCCGGACTGGAGACCTTATTTACAAACACCACCTTTTCCTGAATATACCTGCGGTCATAGTACGGTCTCTGCTTCAGCAGCCGAAGCATTAACGGATGTCTTTGGAGACAATTTCGCTTATACAGATTCATCAGAGCTGGAATTTGGCATTAAAAACAGGTCTTTTACCTCTTTCCGGCAGGCAGCGATAGAGAATAACTGGGCAAGATTTTATGGAGGCATACATTTTCATAATTCCTGCCTCATCAGTACTGACCATGGAAAAATGGTGGGTGACCTGGTAAATCAACGTTTAAAAATGAAAATTAAATAGCATCCTCAGAATTGAGAAAAGCTGCTGCCATATTGCTCATTACTGTTTACCTGGTTAACCTGGCCGGTGGCGCTATGTTGTTTGAATATCTTATTCAAAAAAATGACAGGTTGCTAGCCGATCGGATTGATGACGGAGATTATGAGATTTCTCAATTGGTTGAAGTAAAAGTTCCTTTACGGCTTCATTATTATTCCAGTTCGCTTAATTATGAAAGATATTATGGAGAAACTGAAGTGGATGGCCGCTATTACAGCTATGTAATGCGGAAAGTGATGAACGATACGGTTTATCTGTTGTGCCTTCCCAATACACTAAAGGCAGAATTGAAGAAAGCCAAAATCAATGCAGGTTTACTGGCGGCAGACTTTGGAGGTACAGCTGATCCATCCGGTTCAAAGGGGAGTGAGGGGAAAAAGCAGCTGTCGGTTACCGGGTTTTTTTCTCAGCAAGGCTTTTGTGAATTTGAGAATTCCTTTTATGTGAGGGAAACTTTATTTTATCATGGTACGGAACCAGTCAAAAAAGGTTTTGAACAGAAAGCTAAAAAACCACCCAGATTTGAAAACAGGTATTGCACCGAAAGCCAAAATGGCTATAGGGTGTTGCATCACACATATGACGCTGATGGGATAAGTTGTAGCCGGTCTAGACAATTACAGGCAATGACTTAACGATAAGGCTCATATTTAGATGTAACACTGTTTGAACTAACAACCAACAATTACATCTAAACGAATGTGTATGAAAAGATTCATCATAATACTTGTTTTAGGACTCGTATATAAATTTTCAACAGCACAGGGCTGTGTTGCTATACGCAGTAACGGAAACAGCTGCAGCCTTGGTAAACCTGAAAATGTAAAAGGCTGGCAACTGAATATGAATAACAGGTACTTCAGGTCATATAAACATTTTGTAGGAACGACAGAGCAAAAACACCGGGTTGACAGTTCAACACAGGTGATTAATCATTCTTATTCCCTGGATATTACTGCAACTCGAATTTTTGACAACCGCTGGTCTTTATCGTTGACATTTCCGGTTATTTCAAATGCGAGGTCATCCAAGTATGAACATTACGGAAATGCGAGCAAAAGCCCCAATGCAAGAAGAACAACTAATTCTTTTGGCATTGGTGATGCAAGGCTGGTATTATACAGGTGGTTATTTAATCCCGTTAAATCTAAAAAGGGAAATGTGCAGGCCGGTATTGGAATAAAACTTCCAACAGGTGATTACCGTTACCAGGACTATTTCTACCGTAATGATTCTACTTCAACATTTGGTCCAGTTGATCAGTCGATTCAGTTAGGGGATGGTGGCACCGGTATTACTATGGAGCTTAAAGGTTTTTATAGTTTCTCGCATCAGTCAGGTATTTATGGTGATATATATTACCTGCTTAATCCCAGGGAGCAGAACGGGGTTTCTACTGCAAGAGGTGGTACTCCCAGCGCAACTTCTGTACGATATTTTACAAGCACAATGAGTGTGCCCGATCAGTACATGATGAGGGCTGGTGCAAATTATATGATAAATCAGTTTACTTTCTCCGGTGGTATCCGTATAGAAGGAATACCTGCCAGTGATTTTGTGGGAGGTGATAAGGGATTCAGAAGGCCAGGCTATGTAGTCTCTGCAGAACCTGTCATCAGTTGTATGATTAAGAAAGTGGATTTGTATTTGTCAGTTCCTTTTGCATTGAAACGAAACAGGACACAGAGTTATGCTGATAAATTACAAACTGCTGCAACCGGGAGTAAAGTTCATGGTGATGCAGCATTTGCAGATTATTTAATTAATCTGGGTTGTACCATCAGGCTTTGATGTAAATCTTAAATAAATTATGAAAAAGACAACAGGACTTTTATTAGTGAGCTTTTATACACTTTTTGTATGCGGCGATTGTTCCAAAAAAAATGGGAATGACCCTGTGCCCCCGCCACCCCCTGCACCCACCAATGATGTGGAGATGTGGCTGACTAAGGGCGACCAGTCTGCATTATTACAAAAGCAAACGGATATACTTTCATTTGGCACAACTGCCAACAGTTTTCCCAATATTGATATTGATTCAGCAACCGCTTACCAGTCTGTTGACGGATTTGGATACACATTGACCGGAAGCAGCGCTTACCTGATCAGGCGGATGGGAACGGCAGAGTCTGCAGCATTACTCAATGAATTATTTGGCTCAAATGGCATTGGAGTAAGTTATATCCGTATAAGTATCGGAGCTTCTGATCTGAGTCCTGCTGTTTTTAGTTATAATGATATGCCAACCGGACAAACGGACCCCACACTGGCCAATTTCAGCTTGGGTAATGATACTGTCGACCTGATACCGGTATTGAAGCAGGTTCTCCAGATCAATCCGAATATCAAGATCATGGGTTCTCCCTGGAGTGCACCGGTATGGATGAAGAATAATGGAAGTACGATTGGTGGCAGTTTGCAACCTCAGTATTATGCGGTCTATGCACAGTATTTTGTCAAATATATTCAGCAGATGCAGGCAAGAGGTGTGCCGGTACATGCTGTGACGGTTCAAAATGAACCCGAACATGGTGGAAATAACCCGAGTATGGTAATGACCGCAGCACAGCAGGCTGATTTTGTGAAGAATCATTTAGGCCCTGCTTTTCAAACCGCAGGGATCACCACCAAAATCATTGTATGGGATCATAATTGTGATAACCCCAATTACCCGATTACCATTATGAATGATGCGGCAGCCAAGGCCTATGTGGATGGTTCAGCTTTTCATTTGTATGCGGGAGATATAAGTGCATTATCGACTGTGCGGGCAGCACACCCTGATAAAAATTTATACTTTACTGAACAATGGACTGGTGCCAACGGCAGTTTTAATGGTGATCTTGTATGGCATATCAAAAATGTGATCATCGGATCCATGCGAAACTGGAGCCGCAATGCATTGGAATGGAATCTCGCTAATGACCCTGCATTTGGTCCGCATACTCCAGGAGGTTGTTCTGAGTGTAAAGGTGCTGTTACCATCAGTGGTTCAGCTTTCAGCCGTAATGTGAGTTATTATATCATAGCCCATGCTTCCAAATTTGTTCCGACAGGTTCAGTCAGGATTGCCAGTAACCTGGCAGCCAACCTTCCTAATGTGGCTTTCAAAACTCCTTCTGGCAAAAAAGTACTGATTGTTTTGAATGAAAGTGGCACAGGTCAGGGATTCAATATACGGTATAAGGGTAAGTGGGTTTTCACTTCACTGGCTGCCGGTGCGGTGGGTACATATGTTTGGTAAGTATATTTTTTCAATATGATTAATACACGACTTAATATCAGTTTTATGAAAAATTTGTTATCAGCACTGATTTTGATCGCAGCAGTTTCCTGTACAACCAAAACGGAGAAACCGGCCTCTTCTGCAACAACTACTCCATTCTCAACGGATGGTAAAAAAGTGATAGTATATACCACAGCCGATAGTACAGACTACAGGCTTTCAGTTACCGACACGGTGGAGTTTAAAGACATGGGGCAGCCTTTTGAAACGCAGGTTTGTGTTTTTGTAGATCCTACGAAAACATTTCAGACTTATTTTGGTATTGGCGCTGCATTGACCGATGCTTCTGCTGAAACTTTTTATAAGCTGCCAAAGGAAACTCAAGCTGAATTGCTGAAGGCTTATTTCGATAAAGAAAAAGGTATTGGCTATACCGTGGCCCGTACTAACATCAACAGCTGCGATTTCAGCAGTGATATGTACACTTATGTTCAGGACGGCGATAAGGAATTAAAGACCTTCAACATTGAGCATGACAGAAAGTATAAAATTCCCTTTATTAAAGAAGCGATAAAAACTGCAGGTGGCAAACTGAACTTGTTTGCCAGCCCCTGGAGTCCTCCGGCCTGGATGAAAGATAATAATGATATGCTGCAGGGAGGAAAACTTAAACCAGAATTTTATGACAGTTGGGCCATGTACTACACCAAATTCATCAAAGAATATGAAAAGGAAGGTATTCCGGTGTGGGGCATAAGCATTCAGAATGAGCCAATGGCCAAGCAGCGCTGGGAAAGTTGTATTTATACGGCTGAAGAAGAGAGAGATTTTCTGAAAAAACATTTGGGCCCCACCATGGAGAAGGAAGGATTGAAAGATAAAAAGATCATTGTGTGGGATCACAACCGTGACCTCATTTACCAAAGAGCACAAACTTATTTTGATGATCCTGAAGCCAGCAAATATATCTGGGGTATCGGTTTTCATTGGTATGAAGACTGGAGCGGCGGCACTCCTATGTATGATAACCTGAGAAGAGTGTATGAAACATTTCCGGATAAGCATATATTTTTTACGGAAGGTTGTGCTGAAAGCTTTAATCCTGCCCGTTATAATGCATGGGTTTTAGGCGAAGAATATGGGCGGAGTATGATCAATGATTTCAATAACGGAATGGTAGGCTTCACCGACTGGAATATTTTATTAGATGAAACTGGAGGCCCGAATCATGTGCAGAATTTTTGTTTTGCACCTGTACATGGCGATACTAAGACAGGAAAGCTGATCTACACCAATGCTTATTATTATATCGGCCATTTTTCCAAGTTCATTCAGCCCGGTGCAAAAAGAGTAACCGCTGCAGCCAGCCGCAGCCAGTTATTAACTACTGCTTTCAAAAATGAGGATGGAAAGACAGTAGTGGTAGTGATGAATCAAAGTAATATAAAGACACCTTATTACCTGTGGATTAATGGTAAAGCTGCTGAAGTAACAGCATTACCTCATTCAATTGCAACATTGGTGTTTTAAAATCTAAGTAATGAGAAAACTGAACCGTCAATACCTGTTGGTGTTTCTGGTACCATTGTTTTTGGCTGCCAACTGCAGCAAGAACGACAATACCCCGGTTCCGCCACCACCTCCTCCTTCGGCATTGGTATTTACTGGTGCAAAATTGGATAATTCAGGCGCATTAACGGCGGCAACTAATTATAATGTCAGACCCGGAATATCTATACGACTTTCATTCAATAATGCAGTTGATCGTTCCACTGTCAGTACTTCTCTGTCACTAAAGGAGAACGGCACTACCAATGTGGGGGTTAATTATTCTTATGAAAATAATGACAGTACAATAGTTATTACTCCATCTGCTACATTAAATTATCTGACACGATATGTGGCATCAGCAACCACTTCATTGAAATCTGTAAAAGGCGGTTCGTTATTGGCGCAGGCAAATGTTACTATAATTACTCAGATTGATTCAACGGATAAATTTCCATTGATCAGTGATAATGCTTTGCTTGATTTAGTGCAGCAGCAAACTTTCAAATATTTTTGGGATTATGGTCATCCCGTAAGCGGTCTGGCAAGGGAGAGAAGCAATGCTTCTCCGGAAACAGTTACAACAGGCGGATCGGGATTTGGTATCATGGGTCTGCCAGTTGCTATTAACCGGGGATTTATCACAAGATCTCAAGGTTTGTCAAGAATGCAAACTATCGTAGCATTTCTAAAAAACACAGCACAAAAATTTCACGGCGCTTTTCCGCACTGGCTAAATGGTACTACCGGGGTTGTAATTCCTTTTAGTCAGAAAGATAATGGTGCTGACCTTGTAGAAACATCCTTCTTGATGGCCGGCTTATTGACGGCCCGGCAATATTTTGATGGGGCAGATGCGGCAGAAACAGCTTTGCGAACAGATATCAACACACTATGGAATGGAGTAGAATGGAACTGGTTTATAAAAAGTAATGAAAATGTACTGTACTGGCACTGGAGTCCCAACTACAACTGGGACATGAACCATAAGATACAAGGCTGGAATGAGTGTCTTATTACCTACATAATGGCTGCATCTTCTACCACCTATGGAATACCACAAGTGGTTTACCGGGAAGGTTTTGCCCGCAATGGCAGTATGATAAATAACAGTACTTATTATAGTTATCAATTGCCTTTTGGTCCGTCAAACGGGGGGCCTTTGTTCTGGGCACATTATTCTTTTCTGGGTATCAACCCTAATGGGCTGACGGATATCTATGGAAATTACCAGACGCAGGTAACGAATCATACCAAAATCAATTATGAATACTGTAAGGCCAATCCCCGGGGATACTTTGGTTACAGCAATCAATGCTGGGGATTAACGGCCAGTGATGTGCCCAACGGTTATAATGCTAATGAACCCAACAATGATATTGGTGTGATTTCACCAACGGCGGCCCTTTCGTCTTTCCCGTATACACCAACGGAGAGTATGAATGCGCTGAAATTTTTCTATTATAAGCTGGGTGATAAGATCTGGAAGCAATATGGTTTTGTGGATGCATTTTCATTGAAAGATCTGTGGTATGCAGATTCATTCCTGGCTATTGACCAGGGACCAATCATAGTAATGATCGAGAATTATCGTTCGGGCCTGGTTTGGAACCTGCTTACCAGTTGCCCGGAAATTAAAAATGGAATGAAAAATGTTTTAGGTTTTACAGCACCTTATTTATAGCCTGATCAATGAGGAAGCAGACTTTGCCAATAGTGTTTATTTCTTTACTGATTGCCGGTTGTAATACCGGAAAAAAAGCTACTGCTCATAGTGAAGGTACCTTGGCTGCAGAAGACACAGCGTTGTTCCGGCAGGTGCAGCAGCAAACTTTTCAATATTTCTGGGATGGTGCTGAACCGGTA
Source organism: uncultured Chitinophaga sp. (assembly GCA_964634265.1). Lineage (GTDB taxonomy): Bacteria > Bacteroidota > Bacteroidia > Chitinophagales > Chitinophagaceae > JJ008. The sequence goes on from CAZWIM010000012.1 coordinate 22,140, forward strand.
AGTGGCCTGGGACGGGAAAGATTTCATGTGGATGGTAATTATCCTGATAATGATAAAAATGTTGTAACAAGTGGTGGTGCTGGTTTTGGAGTTATGGCGATACTGGTAGGGATTGAAAGAGGTTTCATAACCAAAGAAGCCGGAAGAAAACAACTGGAAAAGATTGTTCATTTCCTTGAAACAGCAGATCGTTTTCATGGGGCATGGCCACACTGGTGGAATGGAGAAACAGGTAAAGTGAAACCCTTTGGAAAAAAAGATGACGGAGGCGACCTGGTGGAAACATCATTCATGCTCCAGGGACTTTTATGTGTAAGACAATATTTTCAAAATGGTAATGCTGCGGAGAAAGCATTGGCGGCGAGAGCTGATCAATTGTGGAAAGAAGTAGATTTTAACTGGTATAGAAACGGGCAAAACGTTTTGTACTGGCACTGGAGTCCCAACTATGGATGGCAAATGAATTTTCCGGTAAAAGGATACAATGAATGCCTGATTATGTATGTACTGGCAGCTTCATCACCTACACATGCCGTTCCGGCAGAAGTGTATCATGAAGGCTGGGCCGATAATGGTAAAATAAACGATGTGAATAAGCCGGATGGCATTGCTGCTAATTATCCTTACAAATTACAAATGAAACACCAGGGTGATGCATGGAATGGCGGGCCTTTGTTTTGGGCGCATTATTCATTTCTTGGCCTTGACCCGAGAGGACTTAAAGATAAGTACGCCAATTATTGGGAGGAATGTAAGAACCAGGCTCTGATCAATTACCAGTGGTGTGTTGATAATCCCAAAAAATTTAAAGGCTATGGTCCCGATAACTGGGGATTGACTTCCAGCTATTCTGTAAAAGGCTATGCCGGTCATGCACCAACTATGCAAAGGGACCTGGGAGTGCTATCGCCAACAGCAGCTTTATCATCATTTCCGTATACGCCGCAGCAGTCAATGGCAGCAATGAAGTATTGGTATAATGATAAGAAAGACAAATTGTGGGGGCCTTATGGTTTTTATGATGCGTTTAGTGAAGAGTATAACTGGTTCTTGCCGCATTACCTTGCCATTGACCAGGGGCCAATAGTAGTAATGATGGAAAATTATCGTTCCGGGCTGATCTGGAATTTATTCATGAGTTGCCCGGAAATAAAAACAGGATTAAAGAAATTAGGATTTGCCAGTCCTCATATAAAATAAACAATGATTAGAAGAATTATTTTTTTCGTTTGCTTTTTATTTGCTGCTATGCTTGCCTTTGCACAGGCAGAAATTAAAGTAATGAGTTATAATATCCGGCTGGATGTAAAATCTGACGGGGAAAATTGGTGGGAGCACCGAAAAGATAAAGTGGCAGGGCTGATAAATTATTATGAAGCTGATTTTATCGGTTTACAGGAAGTATTGCATCACCAGTTAACTTACCTCAAAGAGCAGTTAAACGGGTATGATAATATTGGTGTGGGGAGAGATGACGGGAAACAGGCAGGAGAATATTCCTGTATATTTTATAAAAAGGATAAGTATACATTAATCAAGCAATCCACTTTCTGGCTTTCGCCTACACCGGATACGCCTTCCAAAGGCTGGGATGCCGCACTAAACCGGGTGTGCAGCTATGGCTTATTCAGGGATAAGAAAACAAAAAAAGTGTTATGGGTATTCAATACCCATTTTGATCATATAGGAAAAACAGCCCGGCTGGAATCAGCTAAACTTATCAATCAGAAAATAAAAGAACTGAATACAGGCAATTACCCGGTGATTGTTACCGGCGATTTTAATTCAAAACCTGAGGAAGAACCGGCGCAATACATGCAATCACAACTACAGAACAGCCGCAGCATCAGCAAACTTGTTTACGGACCTGCTGATACATGGAATGGTTTTAAATTCAACCAAAAGCCTGATGGATGCATTGATTATATTTTCGTTTCCCATTACAAGTACCTGAATGTTTCAAAATTTGCGACACTGACAGATTCGTATGACATGAAATACCCGTCAGACCATTTTCCTGTTTTAGCCACCTTAACTATTGATAAATGAAAATGAGATACTGTTTTCTGGCTTGCCTTTTACTAAGTGCCAAATTGCAGGCACAGCAAAAAACGTATTGTAACCCGATCAATATTGATTACGGGTACACACCCATTCCCAATTTTACCGAATGGGGGAAGCACCGGGCTACGGCAGATCCTGTTATTGTGAATTATAAAAACGATTACTATTTATTCAGCACCAACCAATGGGGCTACTGGTGGAGCAGCGATATGCTGAACTGGAACTTTATTTCGAGAAAATTCTTACGACCCTGGAATGAAGGATATGATGAACTATGTGCTCCTGCGGTAGGGATTGTGGGTGATACGATGATAGTATTTGGTTCTACCTATACCAGCAAGTTTACATTATGGATGAGTACAAATCCTAAGGCAAATGAATGGAAGCCCCTGGTTGACTCTTTTGAGATTGGCGGATGGGATCCGGCTTTCTTTACAGATGATGACGGAAGATTGTACATGTACAACGGTAGCAGTAATGTGTATCCGCTGTATGGGGTTGAACTAGACCGCAAGACTTTTCAACCAATAGGAACAAGAAGAGAAATGCATATACTGAAATCCTGGCGTTATGGCTGGCAGCGGTTTGGTGAACATATGGATAATACCTTTTTGGACCCGTTTATGGAAGGGGCTCATATGACCAAACACAATGGAAAGTATTATATGCAATTTGGCGCCCCCGGTACTGAATTCAGTGGTTATGCTGATGGTGTGGCCGTATCCGATAAGCCATTGGGTAACCCGTTAGGCTGGTTCCAGGATCAAAGTGATCCCTTGAGTATGAAACTGGGAGGCTTTGCAAGAGGGGCGGGGCATGGTTCCACTTTCCAGGATAATTATAAAAACTGGTGGCATGTAAGCACCATCATGCTTTCAGTGAAAAATAATTTCGAAAGACGAAATGGTATCTGGCCAGCTGGCTTTGATAAAGATGATATGATGTGGTGTAATACAGCCTTTGGAGATTATCCGCATTTTTTGCCAGAGCAGTTAAAAAATGAAACATTAAAATATGGTGACGGTTTTTCTGGCTGGATGTTGCTGAATTATAAAAAGCCGATAGCTGTTTCTTCAACGCTTGGAAACTACAACGCCAATAATGCCAATGATGAAAATATTAAAACCTACTGGAGTGCTGCCACTGCCAATAAAGGAGAATGGATTCAAACAGACCTTGGGAATGTATCAACGGTTAATGCTGTACAAATAAATTATGCCGACCAGGATGCTGAATTCCTGGGCAAGCAAACTAATATTTATCATCAGTATAAACTTTATTATTCTATTGATGGGAAAAAATGGACGGTTTTGGTTGATAAGAGTACCAATAATAAGGATGTGCCTCATGAATATGTTGAGCTATCGCAGCCTGTACAAGCAAGGTATATTAAACTGGAGAACATTCATATGCCAACAGGCAAGTTCGCTATCAGTGGTCTCCGGGTGTTTGGAAACGGGAACGGAACAAAACCATCTGCTGTAAAAACATTTATGGTTCTCAGAACTGAAAAAGATAAACGTAGTGGGTGGATCCGCTGGAGCCCGGTTGATAATGCGTATGCTTATAATATTTACTATGGTACTGCACCTGATAAATTATATAACTGTGTAATGGTGCATGATGTGAATGAATACTGGTTTAAAGCGATGGACAGCCAAAAAGCTTATTATTTCACTATCGAAGCGGTGAATGAAAACGGGGTAAGTGAACGATTTAAAACTATTGAAGTAAAATGATCAAAAAAAGAATTATTCTTTTTCTTATCCTTGTTTCGGTTGGCTTTTTTGCAAAAGCCCAGCCATTTTCCAATGAAATTACTGCCTTTAAAAAACAAGACAGTCTTAATTTTCCCGGCACAGGTAAGATTTTGTTTGTTGGCAGTTCTTCTTTCAGAATGTGGAAAGATGTAAATGATTATTTCCCGGGTTATTCAATTATCAACCGTGGGTTTGGCGGCTCTTCACTTACAGATTTGATTCGTTATGCCCCGGATGTTATTTTCCCTTATGAGCCCAAACAAATAGTCATTTATTGCGGTGAAAATGATTTTGCCGGCGACACCAGTCTCTATCCATCTCAGGTGGCTCAACGCTTTTTTGACTTGTTTAATTTGATACGATCAAAGTATAAAAAAGTACCGATCGCCTATATATCTATAAAGCCAAGCCCCTCCCGCCAGCACCTGATGGCGAAGTTTAATGTGGCCAATGTGATGATTAAAAATTTTCTTAAGAAGAAAAAGAGAACTGCTTACATAGATGTATATAAGGCTATGCTTAATGAAAATGGTTTGCCAAAAGATGAAATATTCCTTGCCGATAAACTGCATATGAATGTACAAGGTTATAAAATCTGGAAAAAGATAATTGAACCCTATTTATTGAAAGATTAAATCACTTGAGATGAAAAAAATCAGTTTTTTGCTTTTTGCTTCTTTATTATCTGTTACAGTTACGTTCAGCCAGGCTGATCCGAAAATGAAATCTTTCATTGATGCATTGATGAAGAAGATGACACTGGAAGAAAAGATCGGTCAGCTTAACCTGCCTTCATCCGGCGACATTACTACGGGACAGGCAAAGAGTTCTGATATTGCCAAAAAAATAAGGGAAGGAAAAGTAGGCGGATTGTTCAATATCAAATCAGTGGCAAAGATCAAAGATGTTCAAAGAGTGGCAGTGGAAGAAAGCCGTTTAAAGATTCCATTGTTTTTTGGAATGGATGTGATACATGGTTATGAAACCGTATTTCCAATTCCGCTGGGCCTCTCCTGTACATGGGATATGCCCCTAATTGAACGAAGTGCACAGATTGCCGCTAAAGAGGCCAGTGCTGATGGTATTAATCTGACTTTTTCTCCGATGGTGGATATATGCCGTGATCCCCGCTGGGGAAGAATTGCTGAAGGCAGTGGTGAAGATGCTTACCTGGGTTCAGAAATAGCAAAGGCGATGGTAAAAGGTTACCAGGGAAATGATTTGACAAAAAATAATACGATCATGTCATGTGTAAAGCATTATGCATTGTATGGCGCAGCAGAGGCAGGACGGGATTACAATACTACAGATATGAGTCGTCAGAGAATGTACAATGAATATTTCCCGCCTTATAAAGCCGCAGTGGATGCCGGAGTAGGAAGTGTTATGGCCTCGTTCAATGAAATAGATGGTATTCCTGCTACGGCTAACAAGTGGTTGATGACTGATGTGTTGCGCAAGCAGTGGAAGTTTAATGGATTTGTAGTAACAGATTACACCGGTATTAATGAAATGATCGATCATGGAATAGGTGACCTGCAAACAGTTTCTGCAAGGGCCCTTGATGCAGGAATTGATATGGATATGGTGGGGGAAGGTTTTTTAACCACTTTGCAAAAATCATTGAAAGAAAAAAAGATAACTGTTGCCCAGATTGATGCAGCCTGCCGGAAAATACTGGAAGCAAAATATAAACTGGGGCTTTTCCAGGATCCTTATAAATATTGTGATGAGAACAGGGCAAAGACAGAAATCTTTACGACTGATCATCGTAAGGAAGCAAGAAGTATTGCAGCCCAAAGCTTTGTTTTGATGAGAAATCAAAATAGCATTTTACCATTGAAAAAATCAGGAACTATTGCATTGATCGGCCCTTTGGCGGATAATAAAGAGAATATGCCCGGGACATGGAGTGTGGCTGCTGATTTTTCAAAAGCCACTTCGTTGCTTGCCGGTATGAAAGAACTTGTAGGTGATAAAGTAAAGATTCTGCATGCAAGAGGTTCTAACCTGGACGAGGACAGCCTGTTTGAAGAAAGAGCAGGTATGTTTGGCAAATCATTGCGCAGGGATAAGCGACCTGCTGAGGTGATTTTGCGGGAAGCATTGGAAATTGCCAATCAGTCGGATGTTATTATTGCTGCACTGGGTGAATCTTCGGAGATGAGCGGAGAGAGCAGCAGCCGTACCAATATTGAGATACCCAAATTGCAACAAGATCTTTTGAAAGCATTGGTAAAAACAGGCAAACCGGTTGTTTTAGTTTTATTTACCGGAAGACCATTGGCTGTGAAATGGGAAAGTGAGAATGTACCTGCTATCCTCAATGTTTGGTTTGCCGGCAGTGAAGCCGGTTATGCCATCACAGATGCTTTGTTTGGTGATGTGAATCCATCGGGCAAACTGACAACCACCTGGCCACAAAATGTGGGACAGGTACCATTATTTTATAATCATAAAATGACAGGGCGTCCGCTGGGTGAAGGAAAATGGTTTGAAAAATTCAAGACCAATTACCTGGATGTGAGCAATGATCCTGTTTATCCTTTTGGTTATGGCCTTAGTTATACACAGTTCAAATATGGTGAATTGCAGCTCAGCAAAACAAATTTGAAAGGAAATGAAACGCTGAAAGCTAGTGTTACTGTAACAAATACCGGCCAGTTTACCGGCAAAGAAGTAGTGCAGTTATATATCCGGGATGTGGTAGGCACTGTAACAAGACCGGTAAAAGAGCTTAAAGGTTTTCAAAAGATCGAACTAAAACCCGGGGAGTCCAAAGTGGTCACATTTACTATTTCGCCGGAGCATTTAAAATTCTATAATTATGACCTGAAATATGATTGGGAACCGGGTGAATTTCAGATAATGATCGGTACCAATTCAAAGGATGTAAAAACAGGTACTGTAAACTGGGCAAAATAAATGAAGGGGATACGAATTTTTTTATTGGCTTTCCTTGTTGGAATTACAGCAGGGTGTTATTCTTCCCAAAAAACGATGCGTGGAAAAATCTCATTTGCAAATAACCCTGTGGTGGCCCACAGGGGTGCATTCAAAAAGAATAATTTTCCGGAGAATTCAATTGCTGCATTAAAGCATGCAATTGAGTTACGCTGCACCGGATCGGAGTTTGATGTTCGTATGACAGCAGATGATTCTCTGATCATAAACCATGATCCTCACTACAATAAACTGGAGATTGAAAAAACCAGCTTTACTGCATTATCCCAGTTCAAGTTGTCTAACGGCGAAGCGCTGCCCACACTAAGGGAGTACCTGATTGCAGGATTGGCCGGCAATACGCAAACGAGACTTGTTCTTGAAATAAAGCCTTCCGGTATAAGCAAAGAAAGAGGAAGACTGATAGCTGAGAAAGTTTTAAGTCTTGTCAAGGAGTTAAAGGCCGAACCAATGATTGTATATATCAGCTTTGATTATGATATCCTGAAAAAAATTTTAGAGATCGACAGCAAAGCCATTACACAATACCTTAACGGGGATAAATCGCCAGAAGAACTGAAGGCAGATAAAATCAGCGGTGCGGATTATCATTTGTCGGTTTTTCAAAAAAAACCAGAATGGATCGAACAGGCTAAGAAAAATAAAATAGTGTTGAATGCGTGGACGGTAAACAAAGCAGAAGATATGCAGTGGCTTTTGTCAAAAGGATTTGATTACATAACTACCAACGAACCGGAATTACTTTTAGAAATTACCAGGATTAACTCCGGAAAGAAATAGGTACAAAATGATGAAGCTTACTCTTTCAACCAGGTTGTTATTGCCGTTAATGCTTACCTGTACTCTCTCCGTCAATGCACAAAAAATTTCTTATAAAAGAACCGGTAAAACTATTGACCAAAGGGTAGATTCAGTAATGAAGCTGATGACGCTGGATGAAAAAGTCGGACAACTAAACCAATACAGTGGTGATTGGTCGCATACGGGACCAATCACAAAAGATGGGGACAAACAAAACCAGGTTAGAAACGGTCAGCTAGGCTCTATGCTGAATGTAATTGGTGTGCAACATACAAGAGAACTGCAGGAAATGGCCATGCAGTCAAGACTGAAGATTCCCTTATTATTTGGGCAGGATGTGATTCATGGATTTAAAACAACTTTTCCTATTCCATTGGCAGAAGCTGCCAGCTGGGATACGGCAGCCATTCGTTTATCGGCAAGGATAGCTGCTACAGAAGCGGCGGCGGCGGGAGTACATTGGACATTTGCACCGATGGTAGATATTTCAAGAGATCCCAGGTGGGGAAGAGTGATGGAAGGTGCCGGTGAGGATCCATTTTTAGGATCTTTGATCGCAGCAGCAAGAGTGAAAGGTTTCCAGGGAAATGGGCTGGGAAATACAGATGCGGTAATGGCCTGCGCCAAACATTTTGCAGCGTATGGAGCAGCTGTGGGGGGAAGGGATTATAACTCTGTTGACATGAGTCTGCGCCAGTTGCATGAAACTTATTTACCTCCTTTTAAAGCTGCTGTTGATGCAGGTGCGGCAACCCTGATGAATTCATTCAATGACCTGAATGGAATTCCGGCAACAGGAAATAAATATTTACAGAGAGATATTTTAAAAGGTAAATGGAAGTTCAGTGGGTTTGTAGTCAGCGATTGGGGCTCCGTTGGTGAAATGATACCACATGGTTATGCCAAAGATAATTATGAAGCAGCATTACTGGCTATAACAGCCGGCAGTGATATGGATATGGAAAGCCGCAGCTATAAAGATAATCTTGCACAACTGGTGAAAGAGGGCAAAGTAAAAATACAGTTGGTGGATGATGCAGTGAGAAGAATTCTCAGGAAAAAATTTGAACTGGGGTTGTTTGACGATCCCTATCGTTTTAGTAATCCTGAAAGAGAACAAAAGCAGCTAAACAATCCTACTCATACCGCTGCTGCAAGAGATATGGCAAAAAAGAGTATAGTGTTGTTGAAAAACGAGAAACAGATTTTGCCATTGAGCAAGGAAATAAAATCCATTGCATTGATCGGTCCTTTCATCAAAGCTGTAAGAGACAACCTGGGTTTCTGGAGTATGGAATGGCCGGATGATTCTTTGAAAATTGTAACCCAATGGCAGGGTATTCAAACTAAGGTAAGCAGTAAAACAAAATTGTATTACGCAAAAGGGTGTAATATAAATGACAGTTCCACCTCAGGTTTTGCAGAAGCGATTGAAGCGGCCACGCAGGCTGATGTGGTGATTATGAGTGTGGGAGAAGCAAGAGATATGAGCGGAGAAGCCAAAAGCAGGAGTAATATTCAATTGCCGGGTGTTCAGGAAGAGCTGATAAAAGCAATTCATGCAACAGGTAAGCCTGTTATCGTAATGATCAATGCCGGCCGGCCGTTGGTATTTAACTGGACATCTGAAAATATACCGGCGATTCTCTATAACTGGTGGTTGGGTACAGAGGCTGGTAATGCTATTGCAGATGTATTATTCGGCGATTATAACCCTTCGGCTAAACTTCCGATGACGTTTCCCAGAAGTGAAGGGCAGATCCCCATTTACTATAATTATTACAGTACAGGTCGTCCTGCAAAAAATGACAGTGACAGGTTTTATCGTTCTGCTTATATTGATGAGTCTATTTATCCAAAATATCCTTTTGGTTATGGATTGAGCTATACGCAGTTTCAGTACAGCGATATCCGGTTGACAAAGAAGCAGTATAGGGCCAACGAAAAAATTGAAGCATCAATTTCCATTACGAATACGGGCAATTATGACGGTGAAGAAGTGGTGCAGCTTTACATAAGAGATATTGTTGCCTCGGTTGTACGCCCGGTCAAAGAATTGAAAGGATTTCAAAAAATATTTCTGAAAAAAGGTGAAACCCGGGAAGTTCGTTTTGCCCTGACAGCAAACGACCTTCGTTTTTATAATGACCGTCTTGAGTACATTTATGAGCCGGGTGAATTCAGGCTTTATATCGGAGGTAACAGCAGTGATGTTAGGGAAGCGACGTTTGAATTTCAGAAATAAATGAAAAACTTATTTCACTTCTTCAAATTCTATATAATCTCCGATTTTTTCTTTTTTCTCTGTTTTAGATTCAGCATAGCCCGGTGAATAGCTTTGTTGCTGCTTTTGCTGTTCTTCCATTTGTGAGTGCATTTCCCGGAATTTTTGCTTTACCTGTTTGGTAGTTCTGTAAACCGGCACCACCAGTTTAAAAATGAACTGGTAAGCGATATATAATAGAAGGGCTAATAAAACGTATTTCACCGGGCAAAGATAATAATGGCTGGTTTGATGCCTGGCCTGTTGTTTATGCTTTACAGATTTATTAACCTGCGGTTTTTTGCAATAGGAATTTGGCCGGAATACCACCAAGCCTTACATTTGCAGCGGAAATAGACGAAAGAAGGGAACGAGGCCGTTCCCTTCTTCTTTTATATAGCATGAGTAATGACCCACAAATAAAGGCGATCGAACAAAGGATAACGGACCTGATCAGTGCAGAGCCGGAACTTTTTTTGGTAGAAGTAAAAATCAAACCTACCAATAATATAAAAGTATATATAGATGGGGATCAGGGAGTTAGTATTGAAAAACTGGTGAATTATAATCGAAAGCTTTACAAGCAAATTGAAGAAGAAGGCCTGTATCCTGATGGTGATTTTTCTTTAGAAGTGTCTTCACCAGGTTTGGATGAGCCGCTGAAAATGCATCGCCAGTATCAAAAAAATATCGGCCGTTTTGCAGAAGTTATAGATAAGGAAGGACAACGAAAGGAAGGAAAGCTGGTGGGTGTTGGTGAAAATGAGATACTACTGGAGGAAACTAAGGGCAAGGGCAAAAAACAGGAAATGGTTACACATACTATTCCTTTTGAGCATATAAAATCAACTAAAATTCTAATCAAATTCTGATTGCGGGTTTGTTGCAAACAATAAATCTGAAATCTGCAGTCAAAAATCGAAAATTGTTTTGCTATGGCAAGTATCAACCTGATTGAGGCGTTCCAGGACTTTAAAGAAGCCGAAAATATTGACCGTCCTACCATGATGAAAGTGGTGGAAGACGTTTTCAAAACACTGCTTCGTAAGAAATATGGCAGCGATGACAATTTTGATGTGATCGTAAATGCTGAAAAAGGTGACCTGGAGATCATCCGCCGCCGGATGATTGTAGAAGACGGACAGGTAGAAGACCCGCTGGCACAAATAGCCTATGCAGATGCGGTGAAGATCGAGCCTGACTTTGAAGTGGGAGAAGAATTATATGAAGAAATTGACCTGCTTGATTTTGGCCGCAGGGCTATCCTGGCTGCCAAGCAGACGCTTGCCAGTCGTATCAGCGATTTGAAGAAGAATGTATTGGCAAAAAAATATGGTGACCGCATCGGTGAGATCATCAGCGCAGAAGTGTACCAGGTTTGGAAAAAGGAAATACTACTGCTTGACGAAGAGGGAAATGAGTTAATTCTTCCTAAGAGTGAGCAGATTCCGCAAGATTATTTCAAAAAGGGCGAATCTATCAGGGCTGTAGTGAAGAAAGTGGACATGAAAAATAATAATCCGGTGATTATACTTTCCCGTACTTCCCCTGATTTTCTTGCTAAATTGCTCGAAATTGAAGTACCGGAAATATTTGATGGTCTTATCGTTATCAAAAAGATCGTAAGAGATCCGGGAGAAAGGGCTAAGGTGGCGGTGGAATCTTATGATGACCGTATTGACCCCGTTGGTGCCTGTGTGGGTATGAAAGGAAGCCGTATACATGGTATCGTAAGAGAATTGAAGAATGAAAATATTGATGTGATCAACTGGACCAGCAATATTCAGTTGCTGATACAGCGTTCATTAACTCCTGCCCGCATCACCAGCATGGAGTTGGATAATGAAAACAAGCATGCCAATGTTTACCTGAAACCTGACCAGGTTTCGCTGGCCATCGGCAGACGAGGTGTAAATATTAAACTGGCTTCTGAACTTACCGGTTATGAACTGGATGTTTACCGTGATAACGAAGGCGAAGTAGAAGGGTTTGATATTGATCTTGATGAATTCAGCGATGAAATTGAAACATGGGTTATTGATGAATTGAAAAGGGTAGGATGTGATACGGCCCGTAGTGTACTGGACCTGACAGCTGAAGAACTGGAAAGAAGAACTGACCTTGAAAAAGAAACAATTGCTGAGGTTAGAAAAGTATTGAAAGAAGAATTTGAAAAAGAATAAAACAGTGAATAGGGAATGGTGAATGTCCGGGGATTTTTGGCATACACTATTCACTATTGACTATTCACTTTTGACTTAAAAAAACTGAATGGCAGAATTAAAACTTCCGAGATTATTAGCAGCAGCTAAAGAGTTCAACGTTGGACAGGATACCATTATTGATTTCCTGATAGGAAAGGGTTTTCCTAAAGATGAGCTAAAGCCGACATCTAAACTGTCTGAAGACATGTACCGGGCTTTGCAGCAGGAATTCCAGAGTGATAAGGCGGCAAAAATGAAAAGCGACCAGGTAGATCTGCCTAAGGGAGCTGTTACAGAAGCCAAGAAGAAAAAGGAAGAAGAAGAAATCCTTTTCAAAAAAGAAGAAAAGGCGCCAGCAAAAGCCAAAAAAGAAGTGCCTGCGCCGGTAACCGAAGAGCCAAAAGTTGCTGCTGAGGAAGAAATGCCGGAAAAAGGCAAAACTCCAAAAGAAGAGCAACCCAAAGAAGAAGAGGTAATAAAGCTGGAGGCTCCGGAATTAGAAGGGCCTAAGATTGTAAAGAAAATTGATCTTTCTGCGATAGATTCTTCAACCAGGCCGAAGAAAACAGCAAAAGCAAAAAAAGAAGAAGAGGTTAAGCCTGAAGCAGAAGAAGCTCCGAAAAAATTAAAAAAGACTAAAAAGGAAGAAGTAGTTGAGGAGGTGGCACCGGTTAAAGAAGAGATTGCACCTGTTGTAACAGAAGAAGAGCAGCCTCCGGTGATTGAGAATATTGAAGTAGAAAAACTAACTGGTCCGAAGATCCTTGGTAAAATTGAATTACCGGTAGATAGTGATACCCGCCCTGTAAAGGATGAAAAGAAAAAGAGGAAACGTATTCCTATTGAGAAGAAAGACACACATAGGGAAATATTCATTAATAAGGATGCTGATAAAAAACCTGGTGGCGGCGGCGGATTCAACAGGGATAACAGGGGAAGGACCGGTGCAGGAGGCAATCGCCGTGATAACAGGGGCCGCAGAGAAGAAAAGCTCATTGATGAAAAAGAGATACAGGAAAAGATCAGGGAAACACAGGCTAAGCTTGCTGGTGGTGGTGGTAAAGGAAAGAGCCTGAAGGCTAAATTGCGCCGTGAAAAAAGACAGGAACTCGCAGAAGCCGGTGATGCAGCAGAAGATAACAAGCTGCAGGTAACTGAATTCATCAGTGTAAGTGAATTAGCCAACCTGATGGATGTAAGCTTTGCCGAAGTGATCAGCAAGTGTATGAGTTTGGGTATAATGGTTTCTATCAACCAGCGATTAGATGCAGAGGTAATTGAACTGGTGGCCAGTGAGTTTGGTTTTGATGTGGAGTTCATCGATATGGAGAAGCAAATGGAAATGGAAGAAGAGATAGAAGAGGATGATGAAGAAAACCTGAAATTCCGTTCTCCGATTGTGACCATTATGGGTCACGTTGACCATGGAAAAACTTCATTGCTTGACTACATACGCAATGCCAATGTAGTAGCAGGTGAGGCCGGTGGTATCACTCAGCACATTGGAGCTTACCAGGTTGAGTTGGCAAATGGAAAAGAAATAACCTTCCTTGATACTCCCGGTCACGAAGCCTTTACAGCCATGAGGGCCAGGGGAGCAAAGGTTACGGATATAGCAGTTATCGTTATTGCTGCTGATGATGCCGTGATGCCACAAACGAGGGAGGCCATCAGCCATGCTCAGGCCGCTGGTGTACCAATGATATTTGCTATTAACAAGATCGATAAAGACGGGGCTAATTCTCAAAAAATTTACGAGCAGCTATCACAAATGAACTTGCTGGTAGAAGAATGGGGTGGTAAATACCAAAGCCAGGAGATTTCTGCCAAAAAAGGACTAAACGTTGATAAGCTGCTGGAAAAAATATTGCTTGAAGCAGAACTGCTTGATCTGAAAGCAAACCCCGACCGTGAAGCTACCGGAACGATCATTGAAGCTTCTTTGGATAAAGGCCGTGGCTATGTGGCTACTTTACTGGTTGAAAACGGAACATTACGTCAGGGTGATCTGATTGTGAGCGGCCAGTATTTTGGACGAGTGAAAGCCATGTTCAATGAACGTAATAAAAAAGAGGATGAAGCTGGTCCATCTGCACCGGCAGTAATATTGGGATTGAATGGTGCACCACAAGCTGGTGAAAAATTCAAGGTATACGAAGATGAAGCTGAAGCTAAAGAAATTGCCTATCGCCGTGCCCAAATCCTAAGAGAGCAAGGTATTCGTACCAAGAAGCATATTACACTGGATGAAATTGGCCGTCGTTTGGCATTGGGCAGTTTCAAAGAGTTGAAAGTTATTATCAAAGGTGATGTGGACGGATCGGTAGAAGCATTGAGCGATTCACTGCAGAAACTTTCTACCCAGGAGATATTGGTTAGTGTGATCCACAAAGGTGTGGGCCAGATCAACGAAAGTGACATTGTATTGGCAGAAGCATCAGACGCCATTGTGATTGCATTCAACGTTCGCCCTTCGCTGCAGGCTTCCAGGCTGGCAGAGAATGCGGGTATTGAGATCAAGATGTATTCAATCATCTACAATGCCATTGAAGAAGTGAAGAGTGCGATGGAGGGTATGCTCGAGCCGAAAGTTCAGGAAAAGATTGTGGCTAATGTGGAAATAAGAGAGGTATTCAAATTTGATAAAGCTACTGTGGCCGGATGTTATGTACTGGATGGAAAGATCAAGAGAGATTCTAAGATCCGCCTGATCCGTGATGGTATTGTGATTTATCCTACAGGAGAAGGGGTTAACGCTGAATTGGCTTCTTTAAAGCGCTTCAAAGACGATGCAAAAGAAGTACAATCCGGTATGGAATGTGGATTGACTATTAAGAACTACAGCGACATAAAAGTTGGTGATGTGGTGGAAGCTTATGAAGTAGAAGAGGTAAAGAGAACATTGTAAACCTGAAGCTATTGGCTGACAGCTGCTTGAAATCAAACTTTTGTTAAATAGACACCCCCGGTAGCTTCTTTGTTAAAAGGGAAGCTACTTTTGGATTTATGCTTATTATGAAGAAAATCATTACTGCTGTTTTTTGTTTGTTCATTATCGTCGTAACGGCTAATGCACAACCACAGTCGGCAAAAGTGGTGGCAGACAAGATAGCTGCTATAGTTGGCGACAGAATTATTCTGCAATCAGATATCCGAAACTCTATATTGGATGCCGTACGGCAGGGTCAGCAGGTTCCGCCTAATGCTGAATGCCTGATGATGGAGCAGGCATTGATTTCCAAAGTGCTGATGTTGCAGGCAGAAAAAGACTCATTACCTGTAACAGATGAAGAAGTAGAAGCTGAGCTGGATCAAAAGGTGAGATTTTATATTAACCAGTTTGGCAGCCAGGAAGCTTTAGAAGAGGTAGCCGGAAAAACAATTTACCAGATTAAGGATGATGCCAGAGAGTCTGTTAAGGAACAAAAACTGGCAGCGGCCATGCAGCGGAAGATAGTAGACAACGTACGTATAACTCCCAATGAAGTAAAAGCTTTTTTTGAGCGAATTCCAAAAGACAGTTTACCGTTTTATGAGACTGAACTCGAAATTGGGCAGATCATTGTTTTCCCCAAGGCATCCCGTGACCTGGAGATGTACATTTTCGAGGAGATGCAGAATTACAAAAAGCAGATAGAGGGTAAGAAAACTACATTCGAGCAGCTGGCCAAGCAGGTTTCCGAAGATCCGGGTAGTAAAGATCGTGGAGGCCAGTACCAGGTGAACAGGAACGAAAAAACATGGGATCCCATTTTTCTTTCCACAGCCTTTCGTTTAAAAGAGGGTGAAATATCTCCGCCGGTAAAATCAAAATTCGGTTATCACATCATCCAGATGGTACAAAGAAATGGTGATGAAGCGATAGTTCGTCATATTTTGCGAATACCACCGATTACTCAAACTGAAATTAAACAGGCTATCACCAAACTGGACAGTGTAAGGGCAAAAGTGATAGCAGGTACACTTACTTTTAATGAAGCAGCCTCCAAATACAGTGATGATGAGTCGGCCAAGTTTGCCGGACCCTTTATCATGAACCGGGATGGTTCAACATTTGTAACAATTGATATGCTGGATAAGGAAATGGTGACAATGCTGGATAAAATGAAAACAGGCGAAATATCACAGCCTGTTCCTTTTGAAGGTGAGCAGGGTAAGAAGGGTGTAAGGATCATTTTCCTGAAGTCCAAATCAGCACCTCACCGTATGAACCTCCAGGATGATTATAGCAGGATATCTCAGTTTGCACTTGAAGAGAAGAAAAGCAAGACACTTGACAAATGGATAAAAGGTAAATTACCCACTTATTATATAATGGTTGATGCAGGTACTTCCAAAGAATGCCCTCAACTGGAAAAATATAGTACAGATAAGAAATCCTTTTGATGTTTTACCAATAACATGTGAAAGCCAATACTTAACGGTATTGGCTTTCACTTATTTAAGAATGTTCTCTTTTTAATATGGGCCAAATCGTTATTTCCCCCGATTATTATTAATAATTTTAGCTGACTAATTTATCTTTTTTAATATCATCATTACATCGCTTTGAATACTTCTGCTACCAGAACAAAAGAACAGGATTTGCAGAATAATCCTTTGTTCTATAGAAACCTGATCAGCGAATCACTGGATTGTATAATACTTACCAATGAAGAAGGTATAGTGGATTTTGCCACCTCATCCATTTCAGCGATACTTGGGTTTGTCCCGGATGAAATTATCGGGAGAAAGGTATTTGATTTTGTACATCCTGATGATCAGCTGCTGGCAAGCAGTACTTTTCTGGACGAGGTGCAGATGAACCCAAGGGTCAAATTTATCAGTATCCGGTTACAGAATAAACATAATCAATATACCTGGTGCCTGGTTCGTGGCCATAATATGCTAAATAACCAGCATGTAGGAAAAATGGTGATTTATTTTTCTGATGACTCTCTCCGTAAAGCAGCGGAAGATGCACTGGTTGAAAAAGAGAAGAAGTTACGGATGCAGGCCACTATTCTGAATAACGTAACTGATTTGATCGTAACCACAGATATGAACAGGGTGGTTACATCATGGAATAAAGTGATAGAACGACTAAGTGGTATTACAGAAGAGGAGGCCGTAGGCCGGCGCTTCAGGGAAGTCATTGATGCAGACTATTTCCCCTTTACTCATGACCAGGTGGCGGAAATTGTTTTTAAAGAGGGTATCTGGAAGGGTGAAGTATCTTTCACAGGAAGTAATAAGGAGAAAAAATATCTTCTTCATACCATTTCACTTTTACGGAATGAGCAAGGCGACGCAATCGGGTTGCTGGGAGTTGGAAAAGATATTACCGAACGAAAGAAAGCGGAAGCAAGCCTGCAAAAAAGTGAATTGTTTTACCGTAATCTTATTTCAAAATCCCTGGATGGTATCATTATGACGAATGCAGAGGGGGTCATTACTTACAGTGGTCCGTCTGTAACGCAGGTTTCAGGTTTTAAACCTGAGGACCTGCTGGGGCGCAATATCTTCGAGTTTGTACATCCGGATGATAAAGGCGAGGCATTTGAGGCCTTCAAGTCAGAAGTTTCGGGGGAATCCACAAGCCGCTATTTGGAGTTTAGGATTTTGAATGTTGAAGGTCATTGGGTTTGGATGTCTTTAAGAGCTCATAATCTCTTAAATGACCCTGTATTTAAATCGCTTGTAATCTACTTTTCTGATATTACTGAGCAAAGAAAACTTTCGCAGCAATTGATTGACCAGGAAATACAAAAGCAAAAACTGCTGACGGAAGCTACCATTACCGGCCAGGAAAAAGAACGGCAGCAAATTGGAAAAGAACTGCACGACAATATCAATCAGCACCTTACTACTGCAAGGTTATACCTTGAAGTGGCCAATGAGAAGGCAACCGGAGAGATACAGGAACTGATCAGGCTTTCACTAAAAAATATAGGTGGGATGATAAAAGAGATCCGGACACTTTCTCAATCACTGGTGCCTCCTACTCTTGGTGATATTGGGCTTGTAGAATCAATACAAGAGTTATGCGATTCACTAAAAAGGGCTCATACTTTTTCTATTGATTTTGTTTCCCGCCATTTCGAGGAATCGGCTATTACAGAAATTATGAAACTCATGTTGTTCCGGATCATACAGGAGCAGGTGAATAATATAATCCGGCATTCACATGCTACAGAAGTGCATATCAAATTGCAATCAGATGCAGAATCAGTTATCCTGTCTATTCAGGATAATGGTACAGGCTTTGACCAGGAGAAGACCCGTAAGGGCATGGGTTTGAATAATATTGCCAGCAGGGCTGCACTGATGGGTGGCAGGGCTGATATAAAAGCCGGGCCAGGTGAGGGCTGTATTCTTACTATTGAACTGCCCATAACAGCCGGCAAGGAGGAAAATGATATAAAATTATAGACTACCTTTGCACCCTCCATGAGCGATCCAATTAAACATGAATGCGGCCTGGCATTCATCCGGTTAAGGAAACCTTTCTCTTATTATCAGCAGCAATACGGAACCGTACTGTGGGGGCTTAATAAGCTCTACTTGTTGATGGAGAAGCAACACAACCGTGGACAGGATGGAGCAGGGGTAGCCGCAGTTAAGCTGAATGTGGAACCAGGTTATCCTTTCCTGCATCGTATCAGGAGTGGAGCACCTCAGCCGATTGCAGATGTTTTTCGCAAAATCGGAAGTGAGGTAGATGAGCTTGCAAAATTCAATCCGGATATTAAGAACCACCCCGGCCTGATGAAAGGGCATATTTCCTTTTTGGGTGAGTTATTACTTGGTCATCTCCGTTACGGTACACAGGGAAAAAATAACGCAGAGTTCTGCCATCCTTTTCTGAAAAGAGACACGGTGCCGGCCAGGAACCTTGCACTGGCAGGAAATTTCAATCTTGTTAATACAGAAGAACTTTTTTCATTAGTTAATATAGATCCGGGAGAGTTTCAAAGACAAAGTGACCTTGCGGCTATGATGGAAGTGATTCATCACTTCCTGATAAAAGCAGATGAGTCCAGTCCTCATAAAATGGATATAAAGGCGGTACTAAAGAAAGCGATACCATTATTTGATGGCGGTTTTCATGTGGGTGGAATGACGGGTAATGGCATTGGCTTTGTCTTTCGTGATGCTCATGGCATACGGCCGTCTTACTACTACATGAATGATGAAGTAATAGTAGCTGCTTCTGAAAGAGCTGCTATTCGTACCGCTTTCAATGTTGGTGAGAATGAGGTACAGGAACTGATGCCGGGCCAGGCACTGATTGTAAATGAAAATGGTGAAGTTGATATTTCACAAATTGTAGAAGCTAAGGAAAGAAAAGCCTGCAGTTTTGAACGTATCTACTTTTCAAGGGGAAGTGATGAAAAAATCTACAGGGAGAGAATAGCATTGGGTTATAACCTGAGTGAGCAGGTGCTGCATGCCATTGATCATGATCTGAAGAATACTATTTTCTCTTTCATCCCCAATACGGCAGAAACAGCTTTTTACGGAATGCTGAAAGGGATGGAGGACTATCTCAACAAGATAAAAATCGAAAGGATTCTTAGCTGGAATAAGGACTTCGATGCGGAGAAACTCAGCGAAATGATCAACCGTCGAATCCGGATTGAAAAGATTGCAATCAAGGATGTAAAAATGCGAACATTTATTACGGAAGATGTAAGCCGTAATGAAATGGTGCAGCATGTTTATGATATCACATACGGAACTGTTCGCCCCGGCCAGGATACCCTGGTAGTAATTGACGATTCTATTGTAAGAGGTACCACACTGAAAGAAAGTATTATTCGTATGCTTTCACGGCTGAAGCCGAAAAGGATTGTTATTGTTTCTTCCTCACCTCAAATACGTTATCCTGATTGTTATGGCATTGATATGAGCAAGATGGGTGATTTTATCGCTTTTAATGCTGCAGTTGAACTGATAAAGGAAAAAGGGAAGACGGATGTGCTGAAAAGTCTTTTTGATAAATGTAAGGAACTGCAACGCAACAACCAGTTGCATACGGAAAATGTGGTGAAGCAGCTATATAAGCAGTTTCCTATTGAAGAAATTTCTGCAAAAATTGCCCAGCTGATCACTCCACCGGGATTGAATATTCCAGTTGATGTTATTTTCCAGAGTATAGAAGACCTGCACAAATCCTGTCCCAATAACCTTGGCGACTGGTACTTTACCGGAAACTATCCCACACCCGGAGGAAATAAAGTGGTCAATAAGTCCTTTATGAACTACATGGAAGGCAGGAATGTAAGGGGGTATTAAGCCTATATTCGATTATCTTACAACAAATTTTAGCAGATGAAAATATTGCTACTTGTGCGCCATGCCAAAAGCGATTGGGGAAACCCCGCATTGGAAGATTTTGAAAGGCCCCTGAATGAAAGAGGTAAAAGAGATGCCCCTGAAATGGCAAAACGTTTGCTAAATAAGAAAGTAAGTGTTGACGCAATTATCTCCAGCCCTGCAAAAAGGGCTGCCAAAACTGCCAAAGCTTTTGCAGAAGTGTATGATTTGAAGAAAAGCAGGCTGCAGTTTAATGAAGAACTTTATATGGCAGGCTCTGCTGCTTTTATGGCTGTTATTGAAAATGCCGATGATAAATTTGACAACATTGCTGTCTTTTCTCATAATCCCGGTATTACCGGTTTTGCCAATGAATTGACAAATGCCCGTATTGATAATATTCCAACATGCGGAGTGTTTGCAATAAAAATCAATACGGACACCTGGAAAGATTTCCGGAATGCACCCAAAGAATTTTGGTTCTTCGATTACCCGAAAGCTATAGCCGGATAACTTATTGTGTCACCCGTATGCGTAATTCGCTGCTGATAGCCGGGTCTGTTTTTTCCAGCAATATGTTAGAGAGATTTCTTGATCTTAATTGCCAGGCCTGGTTCAACTGAAGCATTTTTGTGTCATTACTGTTGAGCTGTATAATGATTGTTTCTCCCATGGTATTACCTGAATAACTCCATGTACCTGTACATTGATCATTGCCATTCCGGCAAATAAGTGTACCGTTATTACTAAAGTAAAAGGTGTTGTTAGTGTATTCGCTGGTCAGGTTCTGGGAAGAACGGGAAAAGTGGTCAATTTCCCATGCATTCCGTGTCAGTACTTCTTCAGTAGTTGAAACCTGGTCATAATCGGGTGAGCAGCTGGTAAAAAACAGGGCAGTGCTTATGCACAACGCTGCAAAGGCAGTTTGTAGATTTTTCATTCTGATTGGATTTTGGTATTCGAAAATAAAAATTCCGGGAGATGATGCTGCTAATAACGCAGGCGCAATTCAAAAAATGAAGTACTAGTACTTTGACGGCAATCGTAGTTTTCCGATTTTGATGGCATTAAGTGCTTTTTGATAACTTTTTTCGGCTTACAAGATAGACGCCCAAGAAAATCAGCAGTCCTGCCAGCCCCTTTTCAAGGGTCATTTCTTCACCGAGAAAGAAAACTGCAACAAGGGCCGCAAATACTGGCTGCGTATAAATATAAGAACCGGTAGTGCCTGCGCCCAGATGCCTGATACCATAAATATTAAAACTGTAAGCAAGGAAAGTTCCGCAAAAAACGATCATTGATAATGCCGCTGCATCTTCCCATGTAAAAATGGACCAGTTAACTGCATCGAACTGTGACCATCCGAAGGGTAGAATCATAATAAATCCTATGGTAAAAACCCAGCGAATGATGTGCAAAGGATGGTATACCTCCATCAGCGGCTTTACCAATATAAAATAAAACGCATAGGAAATGGCGTTCATTACGATCAGCAAGTCCCCGTTTAATGAAGCGGTACCTGATGACTCTTTGTTCATGATAAGCAGGGTGGCGCCACTAATACCTAATATCAGGCCCGCAACTTTTAAAATGGTTACCGATTCTTTTAATATCCAAAAAGCAAACAGTGTGATCAACAAAGGGGTGCATAGCATCAGCATGGAAGCATGGATGGTGGAGGTCATTGTCAGACCCTTAATAAAAAGCATCTGGTTAATGGCCACACCAGTTAGCCCGCAGATTATGAAACGGGGGATATGTTTTTTCTGAATACTGGCGCCAGTTTTTCCAAATGACCAAACCAGCCAGAACAGGCATAGGCTTACACCCACCCGTATAATATTTAACCCATATGGCCCTACCAGCGATGGAGAAATATATTTTACAAGACTAAAATTGGCAGCGAAAAAGATATTGGTAAATAAAACAGCTATATGTGCTTTCAGGGTAGTATTCAATACAAAAACTTTAGTTGCGTCAAAGTTAATCGCAAAAATATTAGCGAAGTCTTGACAGCAAGCCCTCAATCGCTGTTTTTAAATTATCAGGCAATATAGTTTTCGGAAACCGGTAGGGGAACAACCTCGCTTTTTGTATTTCAACAGGGAGGGAAAAGAACTGTTGATAGACAGCAAGTGCAATGTCATTTTCCATATAATAGCCGGCAAGATATTCCTGTTCAGCCTGTCCCGGTGTAGGAACAAGAATACTTTTCTTTTGTAAAGCAGCTATATCCATAACTGTACTATACCCGCTGCGGCTGATGACAAATTCGGCTTTTTCCATTTCTTCATTTAGTTGTTTCGCCGGCAAGTGATTGTATATCCTTATAGAATTAGTAGATGGTAGCAGTGAATGAGTTCCGGGTAATCCTCTTACAATAGTGGCACTGCCTGCATAGCGGGCAATATCTCTTATTATAGCGGTCTCAAATAAACTGCGTTGGGGCTCTGGCCCGGAAAGAACAACAAGTAAATGTCCCTTTTTCTCCTGCGATCCCTTTTTACTGAATCGTGAAAGCCACCCAATATATTTAACTGGCACTTTAGGCATTACTGCAGGATGTGACAGATCGCCTGCCAGTTTATCATCACCGGGCAGATCAGGCACCCAGCATTCGGTAAAGCGATTGATGTATTTGTAGTTTTTTTTCTGTAGTAATCTTTCACTCCATTTTCCCAATGGGCTTTTTATGGCTAACTGGTGGGTGATAAATATGCAGGGTATTTCAGTGTGGTATAAGCCATACCGGTTATCACTAATCACTGCATCAATATTATTTTCTTTGATAGTCTTTTTCAGCCATTCATGTTCTCTCTTTACTGCTTTTAGCATCTTGGGTGATTGCATAATGATCTTTCTGATCACCCCGCTTCTTGTTGAAGCATATCTTACCCTGTAACCTTTAAGTTGCAAAAAGGGGAGGTCGGGAAATTCTAAACGAAGCAATTGTTCCTGTGTGCCTTCGCCTGCCAGCCAAACCTCTGCGCCTTGCTGTAATAACTCCTGAATAATGGGAATGCAACGGGTGGCATGACCAAGTCCCCAATCCAGCGGGGCTACCAGTATGCGGCATTTCCCGCCGATTATCCCGGCTTTACCCTGTAGTTTTTCCCTTTCTGTCTGATCCGGGTTAATTTTTTGCTTGTTTTGGCTCAACAGCACACTAATTTGTTTGTAAAATAGTTTTAATTTAGAACACTGAAGATATGAGGAACATCAACAAAATAGCTTTATTGCTGTTATTAGCAGGGGCCATATTATTTACTGCCTGTAACCGTAACTATTATTCCGGTAGTGGAAAAGGTGGTAAGAATTGTGGTTGCCCCAGCACAAAGGGCATGACAGGCTATTGATAGTGTAAAGAAACAAGGCCAACAAGAAATGATTTTTTCCAATCGTGACATACTGGTTGCATCACGCCATGTAAGTATGGATGAGCAAATTCTTGAAAAGGAGATAGAGACTCTTCATTCACTGCTTCAGCAAATTGAAACACCAGAAATATTTTGCCAGGCACATGAACTGGTAAACCGCAACCGGATTACATCAAAACCTTCCATAATTTTAAAGGAAACCCGGTATCACCGGTTAAAGCCTTTCCGGTTTTTGATTAACAAAAACTGATTTTGGGATATTAATTCAGACTGATCAGCGCTTCTTTTAATTTACCAATCATTTCATCAATTTCTTCTTTCTTGCAGGTGCCAATGCTAAGCCTGTACCAGGGTGAATTTTTTTCTGCACCAAATGCATAAAAAGGCACCACTGCCAAACCTGCATTATTTAACAAGTAGGCTGTTACATCGCTTTGAGAAGCCAATGCCTTACCATCTGCACTTGTTTTTCCTACTAAATCAATCTTAATTGTAAGATAAATAGCTGCTTCAGGGGCGATAGCATCAACTGGGAATCCTTCTTCTTTTAAACTGTTGAAGCCCTCATAAATGCGGCGTAACCGCTCTTCTATTTCAGATTTAAAATGTGCCAGGTATTTGTGTATAGCTTCCCTGTTTCCCAGGTAATACGCAACAGCTTTTTGTTCAGCCATCGGAGCCCATGCACCGATATGGGTAAGGATGGCTTTCATTTTACTTATGACTGCCGAAGGTCCCATGCCCCAGCCAACCCTTACACCGGTAGCAGCAAAAACCTTACTTATTGCATCAATGAAAATGGTGTATTCCCGCATCTCAGGTCTTAAGGAAACGGGGTTATAATGTTTGATTTCACCATAGGTAAGATGCCAGTACATCTGGTCAAACATCACATACAATTTTTTTTGTCCGTCCACTCTTCGTTTATTTTCTTCAATCACCATGTCACAAATGGCTTCCAGTTCTTCTTTACGGAAAGTGGTGCCGGTTGGGTTCTGAGGCGAGCAAAGGGAGATCAGCACTGCATCACTGATAAAAGGTTTCAGGTCACTGGCTGTCGGCATGAAGTTGTTTTCAGCTTTTGCCTCGATGACAATATGTTCACCACCGACAAAATGTGTGTAATGGTTATTATTCCAGCTTGGAACGGCATATATAATCTTGTCACCTCTGTCGCAAATAGCACGGAATACGGTGTAGATCAGCGGACGTCCGCCGGAAGCCACCAGTATTTCATTAATACTATAATCAAGCCCTTCTTCATCCCTGATGAAAGAATGAATAGCTTCCCTCAGGTCAAGATTGCCTTCGGCAGCGGGGTAATTGGTAAAGTGTTTACGATAGGCTTCTACAATAGCATCTTCCAGTTCTTTTGGAATAGGAAAGATAGAAGGGTCAAAATCACCAATAGTGAAATTATATATCCGCTCACCCTGGCGGATTTTTTCCCGAATTTCACCCCCCAGTTTTACGATTTCAGATCCGATCAAGGTTTCGGATAAAAGTGAAAGTTTCATAAGCCCATCCTTTGGGGCAAAAATAAAGGAATTAAAATAGCATTCGTCAGGAATGATCTATCGCAATTTTGCTGTTATCATAATAATCATACTTGACAAATATCTCACAGCCTGGCTGGTACTTGCTCACAGATGACGCTGCAATAACACCTCTTGTTTTACCGCTAAATGAAGGGGAACTTTCGGGGATTACCTGTACTTCTAACTCAACGTAGGGGTTATTGCCATTTACATTAACGCCTAACCAGTTATACTTCCTGATTATAGCCTTTGCAGGTCGTCCTGACATACTCACAGCTTCATTTTCTTTTTGCATTTGTTCCAGTTCGTTCTTCAATGCATCCATATCTTGTTGGGGAGAGATTCTATTGGCAGATGCCGAACTGTTTTGGCTAAAATCTAAAACTACATTTTGATCATTTTTTGGATCAATTTTTACAGGGATTTCCATGCCCGGCTGATAGGCAAAAGGATTAATCCTTGATACTAATGTTTTTATTGTTGCTGTGTAACGCTGACCCAGGTTATTCTTTATCTCCACAGTTAATTTTACCTGCGGATTATTGTTGATGGTGACGCCTGTATCTCTTACTTCCAGGATCTTTGCGGTTCCGGGTAATCCTGTTTTTTGCAGCCGGTTAGCATTGATCATTGGTCCAAAGAAAAGTTTGTAAAAGAGGTAGCCCATTCCCCCAAAAAGAGCCAGCATGCCTATTGTAATGTAAATGCCTTCGGAACCTGTTGTAACAATGACGGCTGCAATGGCAGCTAAAAATCCAATGGCGCCTCCAATAATACCTATCCAGGCGCCGGTATTCATTTTCATCATAGAATAGTTTTAAATGGTGCAACAAGTTAATAAAAAGAAGCTGCCCATTTCCGCTAAATTGTCCGAGGAAGGTTTATTCAACGAGGAAGACAATCTTGGTCAGCCATTTAGCTGTGTCTTTTTCTGAAGATGGGCCTGTAATGTACTGCTGAATGATAGGAAATTTTTGTTTCAGCTTATGTTTATCCAGGTAAGCATAAATAGAACCGAATGCGTTGATGGCCTTTTCATAGCTGCCATAATGATTAACATACACTGCTTTGCCAGCGGGTATATTTTCAGTGTTTATTAATGAATTATTCAGCTGAGATCCTTTTTTAACAGGCAGGGCAGCAGCCATATCTGTTAGTTGATTTTTTTCATCCCAATTGTAAAATAAGCAGGAGGCTGTTCCCGGAGAAGCATTTGCTTTCATCGTCTCACTGCGAATGATGGGTAAATGCTGAGTTTGAAATGAATGGATATCATTCCATTTTACCTGCTGACGGATGACTGCAAATGTGGTGGAGGGAAAATCCATAGTCAGCACTTCGTAATTATTATTTCCCGTAGTCCCGGCTAGTTGCTCAATGGATGATTTTAATGTAGCAAGTCCCTGTTCAAAATCCTTTCCCATCTGCTTATCCAGGCTGTAAAACAGGTTGAAGATATTCCATGGCCGGGGTGTGGCCATTTCAAAACTCCAGGTGACGGTAGTAAGCCCGTTGTTTTCATTTAAAATAAAAACAGAGCTGGCATTGCCCTTCTTTGGTTGGGTGAAATGAAGTTTGTGTTCCACTTTCCTGTCCTGTTCCAATGCAGTGATTTCAATCTTTCCTTCGCCGGAAATTTCAGGGCTTCCTGTCCAGCTGCTGTAAGCACCTACTGTTCCGTCTGTTCCGTTAATTGTATAAACAGCAGATGAATCCTGTTGTGCCCAGACGGAGAATTTGTTGAAGTTTTCCAGTTTAACCAGCTGCTGGTAGATGGTTTTTGCCGGGGCATTGATCACTTCAGACCGTTCAATTTTTTGTGAAACGGGCAGCAGAAAGGATAAAGCGGCCGTTACAACGATTACTGCCAAAATAAAGAAAAACAAAAGCCTCATCGTCTTCATCAAAATGCTTTTTTGGTCTTTTCTTCTGTTGCCTCCGGTTTTAATACCATGCGGATATACTTATCTAAATTGATATATTTTTTGGCAGCATCCTGAATCATTTTAGAAGTAAGTTCTTCCGTCATCTTTTGTTTGTTCAGGATTTCAGCAGGGTTGTTGCCATAATAGTATGCATCAGCAAGATTACTGAGCCAGAAGATATTTTGTTTCAAATCTGTTTCAAGTTTTCTATTCTGTTGTTCTTTGATCTTATCGAGGTCAGCAGTACTGACACCGTTGCTGATGATCTTTTTTAATTCTTCGATGGCCGCCTTGCTTAATGTATCAACATTTTCCGGTGCACAGGGAAATGAAATGGTAAACATAGAAGATGTGACCGGAATCCGCTGCATACTGCCATTGGCACTCACACCATAAACACCGCCCTTTTCTTCTCTCAGTTGTTCTACCAGCTTAATTGTCATTATTTCACCAAGACTGCTTAAGGCATAGGCATCTTTGCTGCTGTAAATGGCGGGCTGATTGAAAACCATCGTTACAAAACTTTTGGGATCTGCGCCTTTATTCACTGTCTTGTCTATTTTGCCCGTAGGGTTTCTGATGCCAAGGTCACGGAATGATTCTTTTTGTGGTTTTCCAGGCAGGCTTCCGATATATTTTTCCAGCAATGGTTTTATGGTTTCCTCATCAACTGATCCTACAAATACGAAGGTGAAATCGCCGGCATTTGCAAATCGTTCTTTAAAAATTCTGTAGCTGGCATCAAGGCTGATCTTATCCATATCCTCCGGCTTGGGTACACCTCCGGCTCTTGGATGGCTTTTTGTCATCAGTTTCTGAAATTCATTGCTGAAAAAAATCTGGGGGTTGGCCATCAAATTGCCAAATAATTGCTTTTGCCTGGTTTTAAATGATTCAAACGCCTCTTTGTCTTTCCTGGGTTGGGTGAAATACAAGTGTATTAATTGAAGCAATGTTTCTGTCTCTTTTGGAATGGTACCTCCATTCATGCCTTCACCATATAATGAGATATTTGCAGAAACACTGGTGTTCTTTCCTTTCAGCATATTACCCAGTTCAATGGCTGAGAAATTGCTCACCCCACTCTGCATGGCTATCTGCGAAGCATATAACCCGGAGTAATAATCGGCATCTTTTACTGTTGAGTGACCACCTTTACTAAAGGCCCTGAACAGTATTTCATCATTTTTAAAGTTGGTTGACTTCAGAATGACAGTTGCACCGTTTGAAAGTTTGAGGGTGGTAGTTTCAAGGTTGTCGTCTGTTTTACTGCTGATAATTTTACCGGGTTTCAGTTTACCGGCATCCATTAATGCTGTGGCAAGGGCCTTTTCTTTGATGGGTTCAATGGCAGCAGTTTCAACGGATGCAAGTAATGCTTTGATTTCTTCTGCAGACGGAATTTTTATTCCTTCTTTTTCCGGTGCATTTAAAGTCACCACCATGTTTACAGGAGTAATCCATTGTTTGGCAAGACCGTTTACTTCTTCCAGCTTTACAGAGGCGAGGTATTGCTTTACAAAATCATATTCCCATTCTATACCCGGTATGGGTTCGTTGATCAGGAAATTATTTACATATTCATCTACGTATTTGTAGGACTCTTCTTTTTCCCTTTCATTGAAAATCCGGTCATAGTAACTCTGTACCTGTTTTTTCTGTAACTCAAACTCTGCCGGAGTAAAACCATACAATAATACCCTGCGGCCTTCTTCCATCAGTGCATAAAGCGATCTTGCCATTCCCGTATCACTGGTGTTTGCATACATCTGATAGGCGTCTTTAGTTCTTGCATAAGTATTTCCATAGTAAGCTCCTGCAGAAACAAATGGTGGATTAGGTTTTAAGGTGGTTTCCCTGAAACGGCTGTTCAGCATGCCAGTAAAAAGCAGGCGGTTCATGTAGCGTACATAATCACCGATAGTAGTTTCGGGCTGCGGGTCTTTTTTAAACATTACTTCGAGTGAAGGGAATGCCGTTTCTTTGTCTTTCGCCACCACGGTTAAGGTTTCAGTATGATCTGGCACAGGGAAGGATTCTCTTTTTCGGGGAGAAACGGGAGATGGTATGTCACCAAATATCTCTTTGATCTTTTGTTCCATTTCATTTATATCAATATCACCCACTACTACAATGGCCTGCAGATCCGGGCGGTACCAGTCATTGTAAAATCGTTTGAGAGCGGCATGTGAAAAGGTTTGTAATGATTCCAGTGTTCCTATTGGCAATCTCTCCGCATATTTTGAACCCCTGTATTGTACCGGCAACGTTTGCTTCATCATTCGCTCATCGGCACCGCGGCTAAGCCTCCATTCTTCGATCACTACCCCTCTTTCTTTTTCTATTTCCAAAGAATCCAATGTGGCATTATGTGCCCAGTCTTCCAGAATCTGTAATCCTTTTTCTACTAACTCAGGTTTATCAGTTGGTACCGGCAGGATATAAACGGTTTCATCAAAACCGGTATAAGCATTCAGGTCTGCACCAAATTGCACACCGATACTTTGCAGGTAATTCACCAGTTCATTTTTAGGAAACCGTTTGGTGCCGTTAAAATTCATATGCTCCATGAAGTGGGCCAGCCCCAGTTGATCATTGTCTTCCATCACTGAGCCTGTGTTAACCACAAGGCGTAACTCTACTCTTTGTTCGGGCTTACCATTATGCCGGATATAATAAGTCATGCCATTGGCCAGCCTGCCAATCTTCACTTTGGGATCAACCGGCATGGGTTGTTCTTTATTGATCTGTGACCGGGAAACAATGGCCGACAGAGAAAAAATAAGTAAGAAAAGCCAGCTCTTTTTTACCGCTTGCATAAGTATCTTTTTTGGGAGAGTAAATTTATCGGAATAACAGGGGTTGGAAAAATAAAAAACCCGGTTAAACCGGGTTTCTCTTTTATTCTTTAATCGTATTTATTGTTGTTTGTCTTTATAACTCTTCTCTGCCTCCTGTGCTTTTTTGAAATCCAGTATCACACCATTTATGCAATAGCGAAGCCCTGTCGGCGGCGGGCCGTCGTCAAACACATGGCCCAGGTGGGCTTTGCAGCGACCGCATTGCACTTCTGTTCTTTGCATACCATGGCTGTTGTCAGGTGTGTAAATGATGCTTCCTTTGCTGATTGGTTCGTAAAAGCTGGGCCATCCGCAACCGCTGTCAAACTTGGTATCGCTTTTAAACAAAGCATTGCCACAGGCAGCGCAGTAATAAGTACCCACTTCTTTAAAGTTTTCAAATTTGCTTGTCCACGGTCTTTCCGTACCCTTCATTCGGGCAATGTAAAAGACATCTGATGGCAGCACTTTTTTCCATTCTTCTTCACTCAATACCACTTTGCTGGTATCTGTATTGGAATAAACAGGATTATTTTTTTGGGTGCTGTCCATGGTTGTTTCGCTTTTACGGGTTGAATTATTTTGAGAATAACTGCATTGCTGCAACAGGCCGGTTGTTGCCATTACAAAAATGTATTTTACAAATACTTTCATAGTAAGCTTTAACAAATGTACGTCAACAAGGTTTGCCCGGTTTTGGGGTTTTCCCCGGTTCAAAAACCTTAACAATTTAGCCGCAATCAGGAATCTGTTTAATCTGATGAGAAACAGGCAGAATGCAAGCCTTGTACATTATATTTGCCCATCACCAGAAGCTAATTGATTATGTTCAATCTCGTTTTATTCGGCCCCCCCGGAAGTGGTAAAGGAACCCAGTCTGACAAGCTGGTTGAAAAGTATAAATTGGTACATCTTTCTACAGGCAACCTTTTGAGGGAGGAAATAGCCCAGCAAACACCACTGGGCATGGAAGCAAAGCATTTTATGGACAAAGGCCAGCTGGTTCCTGATGAAGTGGTGATCGGTATGGTAGATAACTATTTCGACAAGCATAAAGGAGCTAAAGGATTTTTATTTGACGGATTTCCCCGCACCGTGGCACAGGCAAGGGCGTTGGATAACCTGCTTGACCTTAAAATGACCTCCATATCAGCAGTTGTGGCCCTGGAGGTGACAGAAGAAGAACTGGTAAAAAGATTGCTGAACCGTGGCAAGACATCAGGCAGAAGCGATGATACCAATGAAGAAGTGATCCGCAAACGATATGCAGTTTACCTGAAGGAAACGGCCCCGGTATCTGAGCATTACAAGAAAGTAAAAAAGTTTGAATCGGTAAAAGGAGAAGGAACTGTGGAAGAAATTTTTAATGCAGTTTGCAAAGCGATTGATAAGAAAATGGAATAAAAAAAATTACTGTTTTGAAAGCCCTTCACAAATGAAGGGCTTTTTCATGAACACCCGTTTTTGTAAATTGCCTTTTCTATGAGTATTGAAAAGGAAAATTTTCTCCGCACCAGGTTTGTTCCCTGCCTGCAGCAGATCCAGCCTGCTACAACACCCAGATGGGGAAAAATGAGTGTGCAGCAGATGGTGGAACATTTTGCAGCCGACGCCCTTCGCTGTGCCAGCGGAAGATTAAAGATTGACACTATCCTTACACCGGCGGAAAATCTTGACAGGATGAGAGAGTTTATGATGAGTGAAAAGCCATTTAAAGAAAATACCAAAAACCCGCTGATGCCTGAGGAGCCCTTTAAAACCCGTTATGCAACATTACAGGCAGCTATCGGTGAATTACAGGAAGAATTGATTGCTTTTTTCGAGGCCTTTGAAAAAGATCCACACCTGGTAACCCGCAATCCCTTTTTTGGAGACCTCAATTTTGAGCAGAACGTACAGTTGCTGTATAAGCATGCCCTGCATCACCTTCGCCAGTTTGGAGCAGAACCACCAGGTCTTTAAGCTGTATTTCAGGAATAAAAAATCTCCCTGAACATGCTATGCAAACCCAGGGAGATTTTTATTTGAGCAAGGGGCTATTATTTTTTCAATAAAGAATCAGCTTTGGCAAGGCTGTTGAGTATTGCATCTTTTACTTTGTTCACTTTTTGTTTTTCATCAGCCAGGTATTTCAGGCGCATCTCTAAATTGTCTTTGGCAGAATCCAAACTGAACTCTGTCATCCATTTATCCATGGCAAAATCTGCATAGCTGAGGTCTTTTACCAGTTCTTCCAGTTTTGCTTTTAGTGCACCGGCTTCGGCTTGTGCTTTTGCCGGAAGAGCAGCTATGGAATCAATCAGCCGCTGTGCTTCTTTTTGTGCACCCCTGATCTTTCCCATTTTGGGCATTACCTCATCATGGCCTGCCATCACCTCATTATACAAACTGTCTTCAGCAGTTTTGGGAGCTTCTGTTTTATGGCCGCTATGATCATTATGCTTTTCTTCATTGCTGCCGCAGGAAATAAGAAATAAGCCTGAAGTAAACAGGATGACTGTAAGAAATCTCTTCATATCTATTTAATTGTTTTTAGTGATGATCTTCACCCGAACATTTTTCGGTGATCTGGTGAAAAAGATCGTGAAGTTCGGTTAAATCTTCCTTCACATCATTGTCAGAGGCATTTTTTTGTATTTCCTTGTTAAGTTCTTTGGCACCTTTTACTAATTTTTTCAGGTCTTTTTTTATTTTATCCATTTCATAACCTGCGGGTGCTGTTGAATTTTTCCAGGCGATGGCGGCATCTACCATTTCCTGGCTGCGTTTGCGGATAGGCTCCAGTTTTCCTTCCTCAGCAGGATGGAAGGTCTCACTCATTACTTTGTGAAAGGCGTCTTTTTCGGCCCATTTGGCTTTTTCCTGTGCATTGGTTGTTTTTGTTACCAGCAGGGTAGTTGACAGTAAAATGACTGATAATAATTTCTTCATATTGACAAGTTTTTTGAAGTGCAAAGGTATTTGTGTCTTTATGGGGCTGTTATGATGAAAATCAGTTGAAAGTAGTTTTTACAAATTCGGGTATTTTCGTTGCCTAAATCTGCTATGCTATATGAATAAACTGGGTAACTATATAACCGGCCAATGGATTACAGGAGACGGTGAAGGGCAACTGCTTTACAATGCAGTAACCGGTGAGCCGGTTGCATCGGCTACCACTAAGGGACTTGATTTTGCTGCTATTACTGAATATGCCCGTAAAGCAGGAAACCCGGCGCTGCGCAAAATGACTTTTCACCAGCGGGGTAATATGCTGAAGGCATTGGCCCTGCATTTAAGAAACCATCTTCCCCGGTTTTATGAAATCAGTTATAAAACAGGTGCTACCAAAGCTGACAGCTGGGTGGATATAGAAGGCGGTATCGGTAACCTATTTGCCAATGCTTCACTTCGCCGCAGGTTTCCCGATGATTTGATTGCTATTGACGGTGAAAGTCATAACCTGAGTAAGAACAACACTTTCATGGGTACGCATATTCTTTCTCCAAAGGAAGGAGTGGCTATCCATATCAATGCTTTCAATTTCCCGGTTTGGGGCATGCTGGAGAAGATTGCGGTGAACCTGCTGGCTGGTGTGCCTGCCATTGTAAAACCGGCTACTGTAACTTCCTATTTAACAGAAGCGGTGGTGAAAGAGATCATCGCTTCAGGAATATTGCCGGAAGGTTCTTTACAACTCATCTGTGGGAGTGCAGGTGATTTGCTCGATCATGTCACTTCGCAGGATGTGGTCACTTTTACCGGCAGTGCTACAACGGGATTGATGCTGAAAAAGACAGCGGCTATTCTGGAGAATAATGTTCCATTTAATATGGAAGCAGATTCCCTGAATTGTATAGTCTTAGGAGAGAATGTAACACCCGATAAACCGGAGTGGGACATTTTTATCAAAGAAATACGAAAAGAAATGACATTAAAAGCCGGGCAGCGCTGTACCGGTATCCGCCGCATTTTTGTACCTGAGAATAAAATGGAAGATGTGTGGAAAGCGATAAGTGCTTCATTGGCTCAAACTGTTATTGGCAACCCGCTGAGTGAGAAAGTAAGAATGGGCAGTTTGGCAGGAGAAACACAACGATCAGAGGTAAGAAGCCAGATTCAAAAATTACTGGCTTCATCGCAAATAGTATATGGTTCTCTGGACAGTGTGGAGGTAGTCGATGCTGATCCAAAGAAAGGGGCTTTCATGTCACCCGTCTTATTGATGAATGATCAACCTCATACCTGTTCCGAACCGCATGAAGTGGAGGCATTTGGCCCTGTGAGTACGATCATGCCATACAAAAATATGGAGGATGCTATTGCGCTGAGTAAGTTAGGGAAGGGCAGTCTGGTGACTACAATTGTAACAGCTGATTATAAAGAGGCAAGACAATATGTAATAGGTGCCGCTACTCATCACGGACGTATTCTGGTACTCAATAACGAATGTGCTAAAGAGAATACAGGCCATGGTTCTCCTTTGCCATTATTGGTACACGGCGGTCCCGGCCGTGCCGGTGGCGGTGAAGAGATGGGAGGTATCCGGGGAGTGAAACATTACCTGCAAAGGACGGCTATCCAAGGTTCTCCCACTACCATTACGGAAGTTACCAATGTGTACCAGCCGAATGCAAAAGGAAAGGATCCGGGTAAACATCCTTTCAAAAAGTATTTTGAAGAATTGCAGATTGGAGATCAGATTGTTACAGAAAAACGGTTGGTTACTTCGGACGATATCGACCGTTTTGCTGACCTGAGCGGCGACCATTTCTATGCGCATATCAAAACAACTGATTTTACCGGAACTATGTTTGAACAACAGGTAGCACATGGTTATCTTATTATGAGTATTGCTGCGGGATTGTTTGTTGACAGCTATGATAAAAATCCTGTATTGCTCAATTATGGAATTGATGAGCTGCGTTTCACCAAACCTGTTTACCCGGGAGCAGAAATTCATATCCGCTTTACCTGTAAAGAAAAACTACCCAATGATAAAAGGGTGGTGGAAAAACCGGAAGACTTTAAAAGGGGGGATGATATTGAAAAAGGCATTGTTAAATGGCTGGTGGAAATGATTGATGATACAGGTGAAGTAACGGGAGTGGCAACGATATTGACCATGGTAGCCCGTAAAAGTTAAGCTTAGGAAACTTATAATTTTATTTTACGAAGAACGAAAATCAGCATTATTTGGACTCTGTTCAGTCTAAATTTGTAGTACAAATAGGGTTATGGAAGCTTTTGTAAAATCAACAATACATCACGGCGTTAATACTATTGAATTTTATCATCCGCAGAGTAATTCTTTGCCTGGAAAAATCCTGGAAGAGCTGGCACAGGCTATACATGGCGCTGGTAATGATGAAGAAACCAAGGTGATTGTATTGCGCAGCTTTGGTGAGAAAACGTTTTGTTCCGGGGCCAGTTTTGATGAGCTGGTTGCTATTAAGAATAAAGAACAAGGGCTTGAATTTTTTAGCGGGTTTGCCAAAGTAATTAATGCAATCCGTATCTGTCCCAAGTTTGTAATAGGCCGCATACAGGGTAAATGTGTAGGTGGCGGTGTGGGCATTGCAGCTGCTTGTGATTATGCCATTGCGACAGATGCGGCAGAGGTGAAGTTAAGCGAACTGGCTGTAGGTATTGGTCCCTTTGTAGTCGGGCCTGCCGTGGAAAGAAAGATCGGAAAATCTGCTTTCAGTACATTGGCAATTGACGCCACTATGTGGCGAAGCGCAGACTGGGCAAAACGAAAAGGTTTGTTTGCTGAAGTATATCCCGGTATACCAGAACTGGATGAGGCGGTAAGAAGACTTGTTCATGTGCTGTCACATTCAAGTCCTGCGGCCATGGCCGAAATGAAAAAAATGCTCTGGAGGGGAACTGAAGACTGGGATAAGTTGTTATTGGAACGGGCGGCTATCAGCGGCAAGCTAGTTTTAAGTGATTTTACCCGTCATGCCATTGAAAAATTCAAAGCCCCCAAATCACCCAAAGGGGCTTAATGCATGATTCAGCAATTTAATGAGAGTAACTTTCACCGGTTTTGTAATCTGCTAATCAAAAGGGACAAGGACCTGGGGAATATCATCCGCCAGCATGGCTATCCGCCCATGTGGACGAGACCAAATACTTTTCAAACACTTATCCTCACTATTCTTGAACAACAGGTTTCCCTGGCAGCTGCTTATGCTGCTTTTAAGAAATTAAAGGAACGAATCGGGTATGTAACACATCAAAAGATCCTGCAACTTTCTGATGAAGAAATGAGAGCCTGCTATTTTACCCGGCAAAAAATGGGCTATGCAAGACACCTGGCTGAAGCAATAATCAGTAAACAGATCAGTCTGAAAAAATTGTCGCTACTACCGGATGAAGAGGTTAGGGCACAAATGATACAGCTTAAAGGAATCGGTCACTGGACCATTGATGTGTACCTGATGCATGCCCTGCAACGAACAGACCTTTTTCCGTTAGGAGATATTGCGTTAGTGAACAGTCTGAAAGAAAACAAGGGATTACATCAGCATGTTACTAAAGAAGAAATGCTGAGCATCGCAGAGCCATGGCGGCCATATCGGACAATTGCCAGTATGATTTTATGGCATAGTTACATTAAGAAAAAAGGAATCAGGTTACAGGGATAATTTTTCAAGTTCCTTTTTTACAAGAGCAAAGTTTTCATCATCAAAGCAGACAATAAGCACTTTTTCAATACCAGGTTCAGTTATTGGGAACGAAGAAATTGCCTTAATTGAAACAGCCGCTGCCTTATCTTTTGGGTATCCATAAATACCTGTGCTGATGTTTGGAAAGGCAATGGTTTTGCATTTGTATTCTGCAGCAATAGTAAGTGAACGCTGATAACAGGAAGTAAGTTTCAAATCTTCATCTTTATTTCCGCCATTCCATACCGGGCCTACAGTATGGATTACAAACTTCGCAGGAAGATTTCCGGCAGTGGTAATAACCGCATCTCCTGTTTTACAACCACCCTGACGGGCAATAATTTTTCTGCAATCTTCCAGTATGGCACTTCCGCCGGCCCTGTGAATTGCTCCGTCTACTCCTCCGCCTCCCAACAAGGAGGTGTTAGCAGCATTGACGATTGCATCAACAGTAATTTTAGTAATATCTCCTTTTATTACTTCTATTTTCAAATTGCATCAGATGTTTAACCCCCCGCAAACACTCAGCGTTTGCCCGGTTATGTAAGAACTCATATCACTAGCCAGAAATAAAGTAGCATTGGCAATATCTTCAGCGGATGCAAATTTTCCCAATGGAATACCAGCTTTATATTTATCAGCTGCTTCCCCTTCTTTTAAATAGGAAGTCATATCGGTTTCAACAAAACCCGGGGCAATGGCATTGCA
>CAZWIM010000012.1:59634-86504 GCA_964634265.1 uncultured Chitinophaga sp.
CTTTTAAATAGGAAGTCATATCGGTTTCAACAAAACCCGGGGCAATGGCATTGCAGCGAATATTACGGCTTCCCAGTTCTTTGGCTACCGATTTTGTAAAGCCAATAATACCAGCCTTGCTGGCTGCATAGCTGCTCTGCCCGGCGTTACCAATTTCACCAATGATGGAGCTCATATTAATGATAGAACCACTTTTGGCTTTCATCATCGGGCGGATGATCTGTTTGGTCATGTAAAAAACGCTGTTCAGGTTTACCTGTATCACATCGTTCCATTGCTCGGGGCTCATTCTGAGCAGCAGGTTGTCTTTGGAAATTCCTGCATTATTTACACAAATATCTACTGTACCAAATTCTTTCAGCACATCATTGACAAAGGCTTCACATTGGGCAAAGTCGCCGGCATTACTTTTATAGGCTTTGGCCTTTACACCCATACCGGTAAGTTTTGTTTCCAATGCGGCAGCTTTCTCAGCACTGCTGTCGCTTACGTAGGTGAAAGCTACATTGGCTCCGTGTTCGGCAAATTTTAATGCTATTCCTTCTCCAATGCCGCGGGCAGCTCCGGTAACGATGGCAACTTTTCCTTTTAATAACATGGTTCTTTAGTTTATTGAGTGGTAAATGTAGAAAGATTCATTTTCAGTATTTCATCAACCATAGTTCTGTCGTTTGACAATCGTGGTACTTTGTGTTGACCACCGAGCTTTCCCTTGCTTCGAAGCCATTCGGAAAAAGCCCCTTTTTTCATGGCATGAACAACAGGCAGCCCCAATGCTATACTTTTATGACGCTTGGCTTCGTAATCGCTGTTGATACTTTTAAGTGCTGTATCCAGTTCCTTTGTGAATAGCTCCAGGCTTTCCGGTTCTTTTTCAAACTCAATAAGCCATTCATGGGCACCATTAGCCGAGTCAGAAAAATAAACAGGTGCAGCAGTATAGTCATTGACTATTGCCCCGGTTATATTACTGGCAAGGGCGATGGCTTTATCTGTATTGTCAACAATCACTTCCTCACCAAATGCATTGATATAATGCTTAAGCCTGCCGGACACTTTAATACGGAATGGTTTCAGGGAAACAAATTGAACAGTATCGCCAACAAGATATCTCCACAAACCGCCATTGGTGCTGATGATCAGGGCATAGTTTTTTCCTAATTCCACATCCTGCAGGCTTACTGTTTGCGGTTCTTTTTTTCCGTACTCACTCACCGGCATGAATTCCATAAAAATGCCATGATCGGTGAACAATAACATGCCTTCACTTCCGGGAATATCCTGTGCGGCAAAAAAGCCCTCACTGGCATTGTACATTTCCAGGTAGTTGATGTCTTTACCAATGATCTTTTTAAACTGCTCTTTGTATGGAGTAAAAGATACACCGCCATGCATATACAGTTCCAGTGAAGGCCATACTTCACTCATGGTCTGTTTACCGGTAATTTCCAATATCCGCTTAAACAAAACAAGTGTCCAGGTAGGCACACCGGAAATGGAAGTGACATTTTCTTTAATAGTGCTTTCCGCCAGCTTTTCAATTTTGCTTTCCCATTCATCCATCAGGGCAATACTGAGATCCGGGGTTCTTAACCAATGTCCCCAGAAAGGAGAATTTTGTAACAGAACAGCACTCAGGTCGCCATATTGTGCTTCCGCATTCATTGGATTGATATTATGGCTGCCGCCAATCACTAAACCTTTACCCGTCAGCAACACAGAATCCGGGTGATATTGATAGTACAATGACAATACATCTTTGGAAGCCTTATAATGACCATCCTGCAGGCTTTCTTCGCTGATAGGGATGAATTTGCTCTTATCACTGGTGGTACCACTGCTTTTGGCAAACCAATAGATGGGTGTGTTCCATAAAATATTCTGTTCCCCATGCATGATGCGTTCGATATAAGGCTTCATGTCCTCATATTCATGAATAGGAACAGTGGCTTTGAAATCACGGACATTAAAGAGATTGGAAAAATTATATTTCCGGCCAAACTCGGTATACTGGGCCGAGGTAACAAGGTCCTGCAGCACCTCCCTTTGCGCATCCAGGGGATTGTTGCGCCAGGCTTCTATACGCCAGAGGCGCATACGGGCCAGTGATGATATGGCGGGGCTTAACAGGTTCATTGCTGCCGGCAAGATAAAAAAAGAACCAAGATTTTCCTGATTAAAAGGATTTACTGAAAATGTTGCAAATGCTAATTGCCCGGCTGTTAATCAATCATACGGTAGCACAAAACAATTTGATTATGCAAGATATTTCCTGGTCAGCGATCGCCTTCTTCGGCACCTGAAGCCCGGATGGCTTCTTCATGGAGATAATCTTTTCTTTTCAGTTCAAAGTTTCTTCCCAGGTAAAGACGCCTTACTTCTTCATCGTCGGCCAGTTCTTCGGCTGTACCGTGTTTGTATATCTTTCCTTCTATCAGCAAATAAGCTCTGTCACAAATGGATAAGGTTTCTGTTACGTTGTGATCGGTAATGAGTATGCCGATATTTTTATACTTAAGTTTTGCAACGATAGCTTGTATATCTTCTACCGCAATGGGGTCAATACCGGCAAAAGGCTCATCCAGCAGAATAAACTTAGGATCTACAGACAGGGCCCGGGCAATTTCCGTACGCCTTCTTTCACCACCACTGAGTACATCGCCATTGCTTTTGCGTACATGCTGCAGGCGAAATTCATTGAGTAATGATTCCAGTTTATCCCTTTGTTGCTGTTTGGAGAGTTTTGTCATTTCCAGGATAGCAGAAATATTATCCTCCACACTCAGCTTACGGAAGACGGAAGCTTCCTGGGGCAGGTAGCCGATACCCATCTGTGCTCTTTTGTACATGGGCAATGCCGTAATATCCTGGTCATTTAAGAATACCTTGCCTTCATCTGGTCTGACCAGCCCTACTACCTGGTAAAAAGACGTTGTTTTACCGGCGCCATTAGGGCCGAGAAGGCCAACAATTTCGCCCTGTTTCACTTCAAACGAAACATGATTAACAACGACCCGTTGGCCATATTTTTTTACAAGGTTCTCTGTGCGGATAGTAACTGCCATGGGCAGCAAAAATAAGTGATGAAAGCTGATTAGCCGGATTTCTATAGCATTTAACGTCGTTTTGACTAATGCTCCTGCATTGTTAGCTTTGCAGGCTTATGAAGGTAATAGACCACATCAACCAGGCAAAAGATACGTTATTATCGTTTGAAGTTTTACCACCACTGAAAGGAAAGGGAATCGGGGCGTTATATAAACATTTGGATCCGCTGATGGAATTTAAACCATCATTTATTAATGTGACGTATCACCGGAGTGAGCATGTATTCAAAAAAAGGGCAGATGGCACTTTTGAAAAAGTAGTGGTGCGTAAGCGGCCCGGAACAGAGAGTATCTGTGCGGCCATCATGAACAAGTATAATGTAGACACAGTGCCTCACCTGATATGTGGGGGCTTCGGTATCAATGAAACAGAGGATGCCCTCATCAATCTTCATTATCTCGGTATTGACAATGTACTGGTTCTTCGTGGAGACGCCGCTAAGAACGAAACCAGTTTTGAACCGGAACCCGGTGGCCATAAATATGCCATTGAGTTGTTGCAACAGGTGGTTAATCTTAATTCAGGTATTTACCTGGAAGAAGAGTTGAAAGACACCCACAAAACCAAATTCTGCATTGGAGTAGCAGGTTATCCCGAAAAACATTTTGAAGCGCCGAATATGGATACCGACTTGATGCACCTGAAAAACAAAGTGGATGCCGGCGCTGATTACATCATTACACAGATGTTTTTTGATAATGCGAAGTATTATGCTTTTGTGGATGCCTGCCGGGCCATTGGTATTACAGTGCCCATCATTCCGGGACTGAAACCGGTTTACACCAAGAAACAACTGACGGTACTGCCCAAAACCTTTCATATTGATCTACCCACCGATCTTTCTAATGAAATTCTGCGCTGCAAAACAGATGAAGATGTAGAGAAAGTGGGAGCCGAATGGTTATTAATGCAATCCAAAGACCTGAAGAAAAACGGGGTACCTGTGCTGCACTACTACACATTAGGCAGGCCGCAGGTGGTGGCCAATGTGGTGAAAGATATATAAGTTAAGCGTTTTATACCTGCCTGTCAGCAGACAGGGAGTGAAGGAATAAAAGATAAACTCAAAATCCTTCTTCTTCATTCTTTTAGATAAATGCTATTTAGAAATCTCCGCTAAAACCTTCTGATCTATCACAACCGGGTACTTCTTTCTCAATGCTTCATCCCATTTCTGTTCCAGCACAGCCTGGTAATCATTTATCACTAAGCCTTTAGCTTCATTAAAACTGCGTTGAACAGGTTGTGTATTCACCTGTACGATATAAGCAAACGAGGCTGTGTTATCTGTTTTATTAACCACAGGTGTGGTGATCAATCCTGCTTTCGGGGCCATCTTGTTCATATTAGGAAGCTGATCCCATTCGTACCGGGAAGAATCTGCCACAATTTTTTCTGTATAGCTATCAGCCACTTTCTTCCAATCAGCGGGGTTTTTCTTCAACTGGTCATAAGCCATTTTTGCTGTTACTTCATCAGCACAAAAGAAAACGACAGCATCAGCACTTTGCTTCCACAGGTAGTTCTTTTTATTTTTTTCATATAAGGCCAGCAAAGCTGCAGTATCAGACTGGGCTTTGTTCCAAACTTCCTGCTGCATGATCTCGAAGAATATATTACCGTCTTTGAACTCACTCATCTGGTTTTTAAAATCTTCATTGAATTCCTCCAGGTGATCACGGTAATAGTTTACCATCATGAACTGTTCAAATTCTTCTCTTACCTGTGGCCATGGTTTGGCACCGCTGCCATCCTGCTTAAAGCGGTAAGTGTTGGCATAGTTCACCCAGTCGTTGGCATCATACACTGAATCGCCGATGCTGAACATGGGTGTAGTGGCGATGATGCTGCGGCCAGCTGCTGTCATGGGTTTATAATCCAGCACACTGTCCGACATGGCCCATACGGCGGCATCGTCATAGCCATGCCGTTTAACAACCAGTTTCGCTTTTAGCTGGTTGTAGATAAAATCTTTTGATGATTTCCATCGGGTATCTGTTTTAATTTTTTGTTCTAACTCCTGCAGGTTGGCTTTATCGTTGGGGTCAGTTACCACAGGCTTTTTAGAAACTCTTTTTACAATATGCCAGCCGTAGGCTGTAACAAATGGCTTGCTGATGGCGCCGTCTTTTGGCAGTGACCAAAGCACTGCTTCAAATGCGGGATCGTATTGTCCTACACTGATGTCGGGCATCAATCCGCCGGTAG
This sequence comes from uncultured Chitinophaga sp., assembly GCA_964634265.1. Classification (GTDB taxonomy): domain Bacteria; phylum Bacteroidota; class Bacteroidia; order Chitinophagales; family Chitinophagaceae; genus JJ008. The sequence continues at coordinate 64,951 of CAZWIM010000012.1, forward strand.
CAGCCGTTACATAATCATTGCTGAAGGCAGAAGCGAGATGATTAAAGTTGTCGCCAGCCAATAATCGTTTGTATAATGAATCGGCCAGTTTGCCAATTTGCTTTTTTGTTGTTTCATCTGCATTGGGAGGGAATGCCAGCAATATTTGTTGTGCTTTTATTTTACCAGCTGCTTTACGTTCACCTGTATTTTTGAAAATATGATAACCGATTTTTGAAGCCACCGTTTTAGAATACTTACCTGTTGCAGTTGCGTAAATCACATTTTCAAATTCGTAAGGAAGGGTAAATACGGTAATGAATCCAAGATCGCCTTTATTTTTTTTGGCCGTAGTGTCATCTGATAATTCCTGTGCCAGTTTTCCAAAGTCTTCTCCTTTGGCTAATCGCTTTGTTACAATGTCCAGTTTTTGCAGTGCTGCAGCTGAGTCTATGAAACCGGCGGCATTACGCAACGATATAAATATGTGAGAAACCCTGATATCTTTCTGGCTGCGTTCAAATGCTTCTTTTCCCATTTTTGCCACCATAGCCGGGTCGGTCATGAAGTTTTCGGCAATTTGTGTCCGCAGGTTGCTTACTTCCATTACTATTTGAGGCAAGGTGTCATATCTTTTATCATAGGCCTCCCTTACTTTCAGTTTTGATTTGATATATAACTGCAGGTAATCACTGATGGCTTTGGCTTTATTACCTGTTGGCTGCAGGTTATTCTTGTTAAATGCCCGGAGAAAGTCTTTGGCATCAACAGCATGACTGCCATAAGTAAACAAGGTTTGTGCTGAAGCAGCTGCTCCGAAAAAAAGCAGTGTAATGAAGAAGATCTTTTTCATAGTCATCGTCATTTGCGGTCTGCAAAAGACCGGTTGGTTTGCTGGTATTGGTTTAAAAAATTATTGCCCTTTTAATTTCAGTTGCAGCACATCATCAATCTGCTGGTAAGTCAGTTTTTTGGCAATAATCCGTTTGTCTTTATCAAGCAAATATAATGTCGGAAAACTGAGTACATCATAAAGCTGCGAATAGCCGGGTACATTGTTATCTGTCCGGACCTTGTCTGCGGCTTTGGAATAATAGACATGTGTCCAGTCCCACAATTTTTGTTCCGTAACAAAATCGGTCCAGTTTTTCCGGTTGCCATCTGTTTCTTTAGCTATGGCAAACATTTTTAATCCGGCTGCTTTCCATTTGGCTAAATAGAAAGAATCCAGTTTCGGCAATACTTCTTTGCAATGACCGCAGGTAGGATCCCAAAACACAACCACCGTATATGGAGCAGCAGTGTTATATAAGGAAACATTTTTTCCGGTTGAATCAGGCAGCTCAATTTCAGCAGCCGGACTGCCCATAATATTTGCCATCAGGCTATAAGCCCTGTCCGTAATGATCTTTTTACCATTTTCATTCAGCCAGGGATAGGTTTTTTGCGAAAAGTATTTTTCAAACAGGTGCACAAATATGGCATCCTCCCACATGTATTTCTGGTTGAGATACCGGTTTACAAACTTGATCAGTAAAAACCGGTTCATCTCAGGATTCAGCGAAGCAAAGCCAAGCATCCAATCCAGTTCCTTAATAACTGAATCCGGGTTGGGTACTACTAACTGATTGAAATATTTATCCAGTTTCTCTTCAAAAAATGTGGTGTAAGCCAATCTGCCATCCCAGAATTTTACCCCATCCCAGTAATGATTTTTGAAATACTGCCAGGCGGCCAGTGAATCTGCATTGGTTTTCGGTTCTTTCAGTTTGCCGGTCAGTTCCGGTTCCCGCATGGTTTGCAATAAGGCGGTTAAAATTGATTCGGGATGTTTTTTCATGATATCGGACCTAAAATCTGCAATCTCCTTATCCAGCTTTGATAACTTATCCGTTACTTCTGTTGAATCTTTTTTGGTGGCCGCCGTTTTATATTTTTCTTTCAGTTGGTTGATGGCTTTGCCTTTCGCTGTCATGAACTGCTGGTATTTATTGAACAGCTCATTGTCCGGAGAATTCACAAACTTCAGTTCATTTACAATGGTGGCTGTATCCGCTATTACAGAAAAATGCTGGTTCTTGTCCACCAGTATTTCAAAGAAACCTGCCCGCCCCGGGTAGCCGATCAGGTAGATACCGCCATTCAATGTATTGTCGCCCTTAAATATCCCTTCACTTTTTTCGTTAAGCATTACCGAATCAATGATCGGGTATGATTTACCGAAATAGTGGCCCAAATAGATGTATTGATTTTTGAATGGCTTGAAGGTTACTTTGATTTCATAACCCGGCTTGGGTTGTGCCATCGCAGAAAAGCTCCATAATATTCCGGCTAATAGTATTAATCGTTTCATAAGTCTGAATAAAGCAGGTAAAGGTAAGTTGAAGGTTGAAAAGTTTACCGTTTAATAGTTTAAAGTTGTTTAAACTCCAAGACTTCTTTTTTGACCTCCTGGTTGCCTTATTTATCGCCGGCATTAAGATTTAAACCATATCCCTGGCGAACTGCTAAAACCAGAACCTGCTAAACGCCTACTTTTGCCCAATGGCAAGAAAACGAAAAAGAAATACGGTGCTAGAAAATTTCCGGGTGGAAGATTATGCGGCTGAAGGTAAATCATTGGGCCGCTGGGAAGGCAAAGTGGTATTTGTAGAGAGAACAGTGCCTGGCGATGTGGTGGACGTATTTTTGTATAAGAACAAAAAAGACTGGGCTGAAGGATATCCATTGGTATTTCATGAATTATCACCAAAGAGAGCTGTTCCTTTTTGCGAACATTATGGTGATTGCGGCGGCTGCCAGTGGCAATCGGTGCCATATGAGGAGCAGCTGAAATTCAAATTCCGGCAGGTGCAGGATGCCCTGCAGCGGATTGGCAAAGTGGCGTTGCCGGAGTTCATGCCTATTTTGGGTGGTGAAGCAGACCGGTATTACCGCAATAAGCTGGAATATACATTTGGCACCTATCGCTATGTGCCGGAAAAAGAATTCCAGGCAACAAAAAGTGAAACCAATGTACCCGAAATCAGTAAAGTGGGGGCAGCTGGTTTTCATGCCAAAGGGTTATTTGATAAAATAGTAGACATTACCCAATGCTACCTGCAGCCCGAGCCATCTAATGCCATCCGAGAAGCGATAAGGGAATATGCAAAAACGAATGAACTGACATACTATGATGTAAGGCATCATACAGGCTATTTGCGCAATGTGCAGCTGCGTATTTGCACCACCGGCGAAGTGATGGTGAATGTGATTGTAGGCGAAGATGATTTTTCCAAAACAGAAGGGCTGCTGAAATATTTGCTGGAAAAAATTCCTTCCATCACCACTTTACTGTATACGGTCAACCAGAAAAAGAATGACAGCCTGTACGATCTGGAACCCATTACTTATCATGGCAAAGGCTATGTGATCGAGAAATTGGAAGACTTTCAATTCAAGATCGGTCCGAAATCATTCTTTCAGACCAATACCAGGCAGGCAGAACGGCTGTACCAGGTAACGAGGGATTTTGCTGAACTCACCGGCAATGAAATAGTGTATGACCTTTATTGTGGCACCGGCAGCATCGGCATATTTGTCAGCAAGCTGGCCAAACATATTGTAGGGGTGGAAGTGATAGAAGAAGCCATTCATGATGCAAAAGAAAATGCAGCACTCAATAACCTCACTTCAGCTGATTTTTTTGCCGGTGATGTGATTAAGATCTGCAATGATGAATTCTTTGCAACGCATGGCCAGCCCGATGTCATTATTACCGATCCGCCAAGGGCAGGGATGCATACTAAACTGGTGGAGAAACTTTTGGAAATAGCAGCGCCGGTCATAGTGTATGTGAGCTGCAATCCCGCCACACAGGGCCGTGACCTCAACCTGCTGGGCGAAAAATATGAAGTGACCAAAGTACAACCGGTAGATATGTTCCCGCACACACATCATATAGAAAATGTGGTGCAACTAAAGTTGAAACCCTAACCCTAATACATCATTGCCCTTTTTTCGTTGTGAATGAGGATGGCTTTTTTCCAGTGTTTAGTACGTTGTAACATAAAGTAACTTAAAGCTACCGCTGAGGCAGCGGCAGTTGAACGGGAAATAATATTCCGACTTTTGGTATAATTTTCTGATCCGGATCGTGGTATCATTAACACAGAGACAGTTAAAGGTACAAGGCATAAGTAGGCAAGTTTTTCATTGTTATATGCTTTATTCAAAAAAGGGACAGCTTCCGGTACCTGTCGTATATGAACTTTTGCCTCTTTCCAGCTAATGTTTTTACCGTTCATTTTCCAGCCAGGCCAGTTACGGGTAATCTGGTTGTCGTTCCTGATAGTATCTTGCTGTTGTTGTGCAAAAACAAAATTTGTCAGGCAAAGACAGAAAATAGTACAATAAAATTTCATAGTTTAAATTAATCATTTAACCTCTTTTATGAAAAAAAGCATTGCATTGCTCAGTCTTCTTTTCTGTGTTGAAAGCTTCTCACAGGAAATATCAATACCCGATGAACTGAAACCGTTCATTATGCCCGGCTATGAGGTGCTGGATGTGGTGAAAGGGGATTTGAATAATGACAAGAAACAAGACTACCTGCTGGTGTTAAAAACTGCCGGTGAGGACACTTTTTCATTCGATAATACCGACTGGGATGCCCACAGACCTTTGCTGTTAATTACCCGTCAGGCAAATGGCACACTCAAAACTGTTGCTGTGAACAATGAACTGATCTTTTGTAAAAATTGCGGCGGCGTAATGGGTGATCCTTACCAGGGATTGGTGATAAAACCTGGAGAGTTCACCGCTGATCTCTATGGTGGCGGCAGCTGGCGTTGGGCAGAAACGTTTACTTTTCGCTATGACGCAGTGAAGAAAAACTGGTTTTTGCAAACACATAAATCAACCAGTTTTCAATCAGGCGATCCGGAAAAAACAATGAGTGAATCGGTGATCAGCAGATCTGAGATTGGTGATATTTCCATTGAAAAATTTACACCCCACTACAATGCTGACAGCAGTAGCTGGAAAGTAAAAGCGGCCAGGACATATTTCTTCAAAAGTCCTGTTATTGGTTCCAAACCAGGGAAAACTTACCTGGTAAAAGGGAATAAGGTAGTTTCCTTTAAGCAGTTCAGAAATTTTGTGGAATGTTCTTTTACAAACTCAATGGGAACTGTCACCACCGGGTATATTTTAAAGAAAGATTTAGAGTTGCTGGCAGCCGGAAAGCCTTCGGGGCTCTGATAAGCCTTATTTTTGCCGAATGAGCAATTTCCGGTTTACCCGTTATGATCGGTTTCCACCGATAGTGAAGAACCTGATTATTATTAATGTACTGGTATTTGTAGCGCAGTTGGTTTTTGACAGTGAGTATGCACTGACTTATCGCCTGGCATTGTGGCCTGTTGACACACCCATGTTCAAGCCCTACCAGGTTGCCACTCACATGTTTACTCATTCCCCGAATTTCATTTTTCATATTGTGATGAATATGCTGGTGCTCTGGATGTTTGGCCGGGTACTGGAAAATATCTGGGGCGCCAAAAGATTCCTGTTCTTTTACCTGGCAAGTGGTGTAGGGGCAGCGGCGGCACATCTCCTGATGCAGCATTTCATGGGTAAAGGAATACCCGTTCCGGCAGTAGGTGCATCAGGTGCCATCATGGGTGTATTTGTGGCTTTTGCCTACCTGTTTCCCAATACAGAGTTGATGATCATTCCTATACCTATTCCCATTAAGGCCAAATGGCTGGCACTGGCCTATATTGCTTTTGACCTGTTTGGTGGTTTTGGCCAGGTAGCTGGTGACAATATTGCCCATTTTGCCCACCTTGGCGGGGCTATTACCGGCTTTTTGATCGTTTTTATCTGGAACAAAACCAACCGGAGAACGTTATATTAAATTTGATTTCCCAGTGAAAATTGATGTTCGTTATTAAAAATTGACGGACTTTTGCTGCTGTTTCATTATGCCTTACACAGAGAATCAATACCGGCAACGAATTGCCCTTGGCCAGAGTGGTAATTCACTCATGACGCTGATTGCTGTTTGCCTCATACTGTTTGTTGGCTTTGCTTTCCTGAAAGCTGTCTGGTACTTTCGTTTTCCGAAAGAGACAGCGCTGGCATTGTTCAATAAGAATGTCTTGGGTTGGTTTGTCATGCCGGCTGATACCGGTGCCCTGCTTTCCAAACCATGGACTGTGCTTACCCATATGTTTGTGCATGATAATATCTGGAAAGTATTTACCAACATGATCTGGTTATGGAGCTTCGGTTATATCATGCAAGACCTGACAGGCAACCGTAAGATCGTTCCCATATTTATTTATGGCTCTTTGAGTGGTGCCTTAGCATTTGTGTTGGCGTATAATTTCCTGCCTTCACTTCAGGCACAATTGCCTTATGCTGTTTCAACAGGTGCTTCAGCCGGTGTGATGGCTGTTGCTATTGCGACAACATTGGTTTCTCCCGGTTACAGGCTTTTCCCTATGATTGGAGGCGGCATACCTCTGTGGATATTGACACTTATCTACGTTGTTTCTGATCTTGCAACGGTGTCTATCAGTGATACCGGTACACTCATCACTCACCTCGCAGGAGCTTTCTCTGGATTTATGTTCATGTTCTTATTACGCCGTGGTTATGACGGCAGCAACTGGATGAATAACCTGGCCGATTGGGTCAACAATCTTTTCAACCCCAATAAGCCAAAGAAGGGAGTCAGTATAAAAGAAGAATTATTTTATCGTTCTAATACCACACCCTATAAACGGACCCCCCATGTTACACAGGAACGTATTGATGAGATACTCGACAAGATCAACCAGAAAGGGTATCATTTTCTTACAGACGAAGAAAGGGAGTTGCTGAAAAGGGCCAACGAAGAACTCTGAATTACCACTTATCATCGTTAAGGCATCCGGTTGCTTTTACAAATCGTAAATTGCAGCAATGGCCAGCAAACTCAGGATTTTCACCAAGCGGTTCTTTATATATGCGAATATCGCTGTGGTCTTTTTTTTCCTGTTGTCCTGTCTTTCACCTTATCTCAATCCGCAAAAATGGTGGTTTATTTCTTTTTTAGGATTGGGCTTTCCTTTCTTATTAGTGCTGGTAGTGTTCTTTCTGATCGGCTGGCTCATCATCATGCGGCCACGATATGCAGTGATCTCAGGCGTTGCTTTGTTGTTTAGCATTAAAAGTATCCTGGTTTCTTTTGCCTTTAACAGCCCGGGAAATTTTGAATATAAGCGGACTCCAGGCACCATCAGGGTGGTAACCTGGAATGTAGCCCGGTTCATTGAGTTAAAAAAAGTAAACAATAAAGGAAGCGCTACCCGGCTGAAAATGCTGGAACTATTGAAGCAGCAGGATGCCGATGTGCTCTGCCTGCAGGAATTTCATACCAGTACCAAGGCTGATTATTATGATAATATAACAGCTATTACGGAAGAGCTGGGTTATCCCTATCATTACTTCAATTTCGATACAGATGGAGATGAAATGTTTTACAGTTCCATTATTTTTTCCAGATACCCGATCGTTGACAGCGGCACTGTACGGTATCCGCGGCCGACTTTACCCGATGTACTGATACATGCTGACATAAAATTCAACAGCGATACATTTCGTGTCTTTACCACAAGGCTGCAATCGCTTCGTTTCAATAAAGAAGATTATAAAAACCTGGATAAGATCAAAAGCGGTGATGACAGCCTGATCAGTAATTCAAAAACTATTTTATCCAAATTGAAAAGAGGCTTATCCTACCATGGCATACAGGCAAATCTAATTGATGAAATAAGAGAGATCAGTCCTCATCCTGTTCTCTTCTGTGCTGACCTTAATGAAATACCCAATTCTTATACTTACCGTCGGGTTAAGGCTGATATGCAGGATGCTTTTCTGAAAAAAGGATTTGGTATCGGCAGAACCTTTTCTGGTCTTTCACCTACGCTGCGCATCGATTATATTTTTGCGGATAAGCGTTTTAAAGTCCGCCAGTTCAACCGGGTGGTGAAAAATTTATCAGATCATTATATGCTGGTTGCGGATGTTGAGCTGAAAAACCCCAAGCCCTGAGGGGTTGTAATGAACGGGTTTATTTAGTCGTATTTTTCTTATCTTCGAATAAGCATGAAAACGTCTCTGTATAATATGTGTTGCAACTGCTGTCCCGCCGGGACAAAATAATCTGTTGCCTGCCCGGCATTCAAAGGGCAATTTTCAATCTTATTATTCATCTTTGCGCCAATAGCCGGTAATTTTAAAAATTACATATAGACTGGCAAAATAATTTTCAAGCAATGAGTGACATTTTAAACAGAGAGAATCCTGGTAACTCCCCTTTAGGGGTTGGGGGCAGTGACTTAAAAGTTTATAATTCCTATTCAAGACAAAAAGAAATCTTTACCCCCATTACTCCCGGCCATGTGGGCATGTATGTGTGCGGACCTACTGTAAGCGGTGAAAGCCATCTTGGTCATGCCCGGCCGTATATTACGTTTGATGTGATCTATCGTTACCTGCAGCATCTCGGTTACAAGGTTCGCTATGTAAGAAACATCACGGATGCCGGCCATTTCGAAGAAGAAGGAAGGGAAGCAGTGGATAAAATAGCCACCAAAGCTGTATTGGAAAAACTGGAGCCCATGGAGCTGGTGACCAAATATACCAATCTCTTTCATTGGGCGATGGAGCAGTTCAACACATTGAAGCCTTCCATTGAACCAACCGCTACCGGGCATATTGTAGAGCAGATTGAAATGATCAAAAAGATCATGGAGGCTGGATATGCTTATGAAGTGAATGGCTCAGTTTACTTTGATGTTAAGAAATATGCAGCGGGCCATGACTATGGCAAACTGAGCGGAAGAGTAATTGACGACTTACTGGAAACTACAAGGGAACTGGAGGGACAGGAAGAAAAAAGGGATACTGCTGACTTTGCCCTTTGGAAAAATGCTGCGCCGGAACATATTATGCGCTGGCAAAGTCCATGGGGTGTTGGTTATCCGGGCTGGCATATTGAATGCTCGGCCATGGCAACAAAATATCTCGGTGCACAGTTTGACATACATGGTGGCGGTATGGACTTACTGTTTCCCCACCACGAAAGCGAAATTGCACAAAGTACTATCTGCAATCATTCAGCACCGGTTCGTTACTGGATACATAATAATATGATCACCATTAACGGCCGCAAGATGGGCAAGAGCTATAATAATGTTATCAAGCTGACTGAGCTGTTTAGCGGTGATCACCCGATACTGGAAAAGGCCTATCACCCGATGACGGTGCGTTTCTTCATATTGCAGACACATTACCGCAGTACTCTTGATTTTAGTAATGAAGCATTGCAGGCCTCAGAGAAAGGATTGAAAAGGTTGTGGGATGCTTACGAAAAACTGGGGAATTTGTCGATAGAAAACAGTCAACAGTCCATAGATACTGTACTGGATGAAAAAATTAGAAAGCTCATTGCTGAGTTTGATGAATTTATGAATGATGATTTCAGTACAGCGAAAGTGCTGGCCAATATGTTTGAGATCGTTCCGGTGATCAATTCAATGAAGGATACTATTATTCCGGTGTCAGCCATCTCAAAAGAAACATTTGAGTTGCTGCAAACCAGTTTTAAAACATGGCTGGAAGATATTTTCGGATTAAAGTCTGTCAGCGAAGCGGACAATGCCAAATTGCAGGGGGTGATGCAATTGCTGATTGACATCCGTAAGGAGGCCAAAAGCCGGAAGGACTTTGCCACATCTGATAAGATAAGAAACCAATTGGCCACTCTGGGCATAATGCTGAAGGATGAGAAAGGAGGGGAGATGAGCTGGTCGGTTGAGTAATGAATTCAGTAGGATAATTGTAAGCCCGGCAGATCAAACTGCCGGGTTTTTCATTTTCTCTTAAACAAGATGACACCCCTTTTACTACAATTCACTCCCTAAAATCAACACTTCACTCCCTGCTGCTTACCCATTACCTGTTTGATGCTGTTATCTTCTTAAACAAAATCAAACAAGTATGAAACTTAAAAATCTTATCAGCAGGACCAGTCTTTTCCTGTTACTATCAGCCCCGGTTGTATTGATCAGCTGTGATAAAGACGATGACAACGCTACCTCTAACACCATTACAGACATAGTAGTGGCCAATGGTGATTTCAGTACTTTGGAAGCGGCAGTGGTCAGGGCCAATTTACAGACAACATTGAGTGGTTCAGGTCCCTTTACTGTATTTGCTCCGGATAATGCTGCCTTTGCTGCAGCTGGCATTACTACTTCTGTGTTAAACTCATTGTCCCCGGCACAGGTACAAAGTATCCTGTTATATCACACCCTTGGTTCCAGGGTAAATGCAGCTAATGTGCCGGCAGGACCGAATGCCAAAGTAACAACCGCCAGCGGCGACTCTGTATTTGTAACCCGTGATGCAAGAGGTGTTTTTGTAAATGGCGTACAGGTTACTACAGCTGACATCAGCGCAGATAACGGTGTAATCCATCGTATTGGCCGTGTACTGAATCCACCAGTAGGTAATATAGTCGAAACAGCTGTTGCCAGCGGTCTTGATTCACTGGTAAAGGCAGTTACGAGAGCTACCACTGCCCCCGGTGGTGACCCAACCCTGGCTGGTACCCTGGGTTCAGCTACCCTTACAGTATTTGCTCCAACAAACGCAGCGTTTACTCAATTGCTTGGCGCCCTGAGCCTTACAGATATTAACCAGATTCCCATTGGTACATTGCTGGCAGTGCTCCGTTATCATGTGGTAGGTGGAAGAGCCTTCTCTTCAGATCTTACCAATGGTTCACTGACCATGCTGGCCGGTGGAACCACTACTGTAAGCCTGACCACCGGAGCTACCATCCGTGGCAATGGCAATGGCGGTAATGCCTCAAATATTACAGCAACGAACATTGTGTGCCGGAACGGTGTTGTACACCTGATCGACAGGGTTTTGTTGCCATAACTATATACCTGGCGTACCCTGTATGAAAAACCTCGTCGGTCCCGTCTCAGCAGTGGCGGGACCGACTTATCAATTAGGGTCAAAAATGTTCAACCACCGCTACAAATATCTTTTTATTGGTTTGCTTGCCCTGTACACTTTTTTGAATACAGAGCTCTGCAATGTGTACCACTATTTTGATATTGAAATTGAGTGGTATTATGCATTTCTGACTATCCTGCTTATTACAGGATTTACCTGGGAAGGAAACAGGTTGCTGGAACCCTTTATCCAGCAACGGGTACAACCGCAAAAAAATAAGTGGCGTTACCTGGGTATTTTCTTTATTGCCGGAAATATTGTGGCTTCATTGGCTGCCATTGTTGTTGTTTATTTCGTAGGCAATGTGTTACACGGATATACCTGGCAACAAAATCTCAATCCGCTGAAGCTGAATATCATTTATGTCAGTCTTGTCAACTTATTCTTTCACCTGGTCAATGCCATTTTCTTTTTCTTCCGGGAATACCGTACCCAGTGGATCGAGGCTGAGGAACTAAGGCGCAGTTCTACACAGGCCGAACTGGAAATGGTAAAAAGCCAGATCAATCCTCATTTTTTATTTAATAACCTCAATGTGCTATCGGGTATGGTAATAAAAGATAACCCCGAAGCCAATAAATTCATTGAGGAGTTCTCCAAAGTATATCGTTACATCCTGAGCAACCAGCAAAAAGAACTGGTGGAGCTTCGTTCAGAACTGGACTTTATTCAGCCCTACATATTTCTTTTAAAAAAGCGGTTTGACAACGGGCTGGTGATTGATATCAATGTGGCAGACCGGTATAAAAATTTTTATGTAGTGCCGGCAGCTCTTCAAATGCTTATTGAAAATGCAATCAAACATAATGTAGTATCACAGCACAAGCCCTTGCATATTGATATTCATTCCAACGGCAATGAAACACTGGTAGTGAAGAATAACCTGCAGCCAAGAACGGTGAGTGAGCCTTCGAGCCGCATCGGCCTCCAGAATATACGCCGCCGCTATGAGATTGTGAGTGGCCGTGAGGTGGAAATCAAAAAATCAACAACCGACTTTGAAGTTGCTTTACCATTATTAAACCTAAACTGACAGACTATGAAGCTCATCATTGTGGAAGACGAAAAACTGGCAGCAGAACGGTTGAAAACCCTGGTGAAAGAATATGATCCTTCTATAGAAGTGCTGGCCTGTTTGGAAAGTGTGGAAGAAACGGTGCAATACCTGCGTAAACATGCAGCACCGGATTTGTTGCTGCTGGATATTCATTTGTCAGATGGCCACAGCTTCGAAATATTCAACCAGGTAAACTATGCAGGGCCGGTGATTTTCACCACGGCCTATGATCAGTATGCACTGGAAGCATTTAAAATATTCAGTATTGATTATATTTTAAAACCGGTTACACTGGAAGCACTGGCAAATGCACTGAATAAATTCAGAAACCTCTCTGCCGGTTTTGCAGCGGCAGATTACCGGCAATTAATGCCGCAACTGACAAACAGGGATTACAAGAAAAGATTCTTAGGCAAAGTTGGCCAGCGTTTGTTTTTTATAGATACTGCTGATATCGCTTACTTCCAGGCTGATAATAAAGTAGTGTATCTTATTGACAAAGAAGGCAACCGCTATGTGGTGGAGCATACTATGGAAAAATTAATGGCGATGGTAAATCCTGTTGAGTTTTTCCGGCTCAACCGCCGGTATATTGTCCGCATCAATGCTATACAACAGGTGAAGCCCTATTTCAATGGCCGGTTGAAACTTGCTGTCAAAGGATCGCAGCAGCCGGATGAAATGGTGATCAGCCGTGAACGGGTGGCTGAGTTTAAAGAATGGGCCGAGGCCTGAAGAGACAGGTTGTAATTCCATGCAACCGGTGACCAAATACAGAATTACCTTCTAACGTTTAGCAGCCCTTATCATCTCTCTCTTTCCGGGAGGCCCCGGAATTTTTTCAATTGTAAATCCTGCTGCCTTCATGGCTCTTTGTACATCGCCTTTACTGCAATAGGTAACAAGGATTCCTCCTTCTGTCATCAGGTTGTATAGTTTTTCAAAAATTTCCTTTGTCCATAGTTCAGGTTGTGCATTGGGAGCAAAGGCATCAAAATAGATGATGCTGAAAGATTCGCCGGTGCTGAATTCCTGCAAAGGGATTTTGTGTTTGGTTAACCTGAAATGCCCTGTGATCTCGTACATCTCTTCCCAACCGCACTGGTGCATTTTTTCGAACAGCCACTGGTAATGCGGCAGGCTCAGTTGTTCGCAGTAGTTCAGTTGTGCTATTACTGATTTATCCAGCGGAAGCGGTTCGATAGCTGTATAATAGATGCGGTTTTGATGTTTGTCTGCTTCGATTAAGGTGAGCAATGCATTCAGCCCGGTGCCGAAACCTATCTCCAGCACCTGGTGTACACCGATGTAGTCAAAGATGCCGGAATCCAGAAGACCTGTTTTAATGAATACATGCTCCGATTCCTGAATGGCGCCGTGAATGGAATGATAAGTAACATTCATTTCCGGAATGGAGATAGTAGGAGAGCCGTCTTTTGTGATGACCGGGATTCTTTGCATACAGCAAAATTCTATATTTATTATTCAATCCGGAAAAACGATGGAATACCTTGCGCATTTATCAAAGGATAAAAAACTGAAGAAACTGCTGGAAGGAAGTGAACCGCATAAGCTGAGAAAAAGAAAAAACATCTGCACTTATCTCTGTGCTTCTATCATGAGCCAGCAGCTAAGCACCAAAGTGGCGACAGTTATCTATAACCGGTTTATTGCTTTATACGGGGGTAAAGAGCCTTTGCCGCAGCAGATAATTGATACACCTTTTGAAAAGCTAAGAGGTATTGGCCTGAGTAATGCCAAAGTGAACTATGTGAAGAATGTGGCACAGTTTGAACTTGATTTTGGCATGGAGGCAAAGAAGCTGCATAAAATGGATAGCGAAGAAGTGATCGCTTACCTTACACAGATAAAAGGTGTGGGAAGGTGGACCACCGAGATGCTGCTGATGTTTGCTCTCGGCCGGGAAGATGTGTTTGCGGTTGATGACCTGGGTATACAAAATGCCATGATCAGGTTGTACAAACTGGATAACAGCGATAAAAAAAAGTTGCGGGAAGATCTCCTCCGTATTTCCAAAAAATGGAGCCCCTACCGCACTTATGCCTGCCTGCACCTGTGGCAGTGGAAGGATAATACTCCTGTTAAAAAGAAGCAGTGATAAAAGGCGAAGCAGCAATTGTATTTCGCAGGTTGTCTGCACCAATAAAATAATATCATGAAGCAGATCAAATATTTTTCGGTAGTATTTTCTGTAATGCTGCTGATATTCTCCGGCTCCTGCCAGAAAAGTGACAGTGAGTGTATTGATGAAAGCCGGATGTCTAACAATCCCTGTACGCTTGACTACAACCCTGTTTGCGGCTGCGATGGCGTAACTTACTCCAATGCCTGCTTTGCTGACCGTGCCGGTGTTACCCGTTGGACAACCGGCGTTTGTCCATAAAATAATGTAGCTTTCTTGCAAATCTTTACTATGCACAAATGGTTGCCGGCTCTGCTGCTGCCTGTTCTTTTTTCTTTTTGCTCTGGTAAGCAACAGCCGCATGAATGGATTTCCCTCTTCGATGGTAAAACACTCAATGGCTGGAAAGTAGGTGCCAACGCTTCTGCCTTTAAAGTGGAGAATGGCAGTATCGTTGTTAATGGTAATGTGTCGCATTTGTATTATGATGGTGAAGTGCAGCAGCATAATTTCAAAAACTTTGAGTTCAAGGCGGAAGTGATGACAACTCTCGGTTCCAATTCAGGCATTTATTTTCATACACAATACCAGGAAAAAGACTGGCCGAAGAAAGGCTATGAAGTACAGGTAAATAATTCACATACCGACTGGCGGCGCACCGGCAGCCTGTGGGCCATTCTGGATGTGAAAGAAACGTATGTAAAAGATAACGAGTGGTTCACCCTGCATATAACAGTGAAGGGCAAGCATATCACGGTTGCCATTAATGATAAGATGGTGGTGGATTACACTGAACCCGATAATGTCCAACGGGAAGAAGGGATGAAAGACCGAATGATATCCTCAGGCACTTTTGCTTTGCAGGGACATGACCCGAAAAGCAAAGTGTGTTACCGGAATATTAAAGTGAAAATATTGCCAGACTGATGATGGGTTTTGTGATAACTTAGTACAGTACCACCAAACCTGTCATATGTCTCAGCCCCGCTTATTCCAGGCCCAAAGGGATTTTCCTGAACCCGGATCTGCAGAAGAACGAAAACTTTTTCTCGACATCCAGCAGGGGATGAAGAAACAGTACAGCGAAATTTTCCGGAACAGGCTGGCGCCATCTACCGTTGTCATTAATCCTTCGCTGACACTGGATATGGAAATTCTTTCCAAAGTAAAAGGAGCCATTTACTATGAAGAACGATTGCTTTGCCTGCTGATGCTGCTGCGTATGCCGCTGACAAGAATCATTTACCTCAGCAGTATACCGATACCGGAAGTAATCATTGATTATTATCTTAACCTCTTACCTGGTATCACCGGTCTGCATGCCAGAAAACGGCTCACCATGCTCAGTTGCTATGATGCATCGGTAAGACCATTAACGGAGAAAATACTGGAAAGGCCAAGAATGATGGAAGTAATCCGCCAATACATTACTGATCCGGCTTCTACACATCTTACCTGCTACAACATTACACCGCTGGAAAAAACTATGGCGGTGCAGCTGGGCATTCCGTTGTTTGGTACTGACCCTGATAAATTTTATGAAGGCTCCAAATCCGGCAGCCGTAAAACCTTCCGGGAAAGTGGTGTATTGCTGCCCGATGGCTTTGAAGACCTGCAAACAAAAGAGGATATCTTCAAAGCACTGGCTGACCTGAAAAGAAAAAATCCTGCACTGCGTAAAGCCGTGATAAAGATCAACGAAGGTTTTAGTGGTGATGGTAATGCTATTTATCGTTATCCCGATAACAGCAAGAACGGTGAATGGGAAGAAGTGATCACCGCTTCGGTTGAAACGCAATTCAAAACGGTGGTGAAGGAAGTGGATAATGATCTCTTCTTTCAAAAGTTTACAGCCATGGGTGGCATCGTGGAAGAATTTCTTGAAGGAGAAATCAAAATGTCCCCTTCGGTACAATGTGTGATAGGGCCAGATAAGCAGATCGAAATTGCCAGCACCCACGACCAGTTGCTCGGCGGTGAAGATGGCCAGGTATTTCTCGGCGCTATTTTTCCTGCCAGTGAAGAATACAATGTGTCTATGGCAGCAGAGGGAAAAAAGATTGCAGCAACATTAGCCGAAAAAGGCGCTATGGGCCGTTTTGCCGTGGATTTTATTTCGGTGAAACAGGATGACGGAAACTGGAAGCATTATGCCATTGAGATCAACTTACGTAAAGGCGGCACCACGCATCCTTACCTGATGCTGCAATTTTTAACGGATGGTAAATATGATGCAGATAAAGGACAGTTCATCACGGCCAGCGGTAATAAGCGGTTTTACTTTGCTTCGGATAATGTTTATAAGGAACAATACAGGGGATTAACACCTGTTGACCTTATTGATATCGCCACCTTTCATTCACTGATGTTTGACGGGGCCACACAGGAAGGAGTGATGTTTCATCTCATCGGTGCACTATCAGAGTTTGGTAAATTCGGAATGGTATGTATTGGCAGTTCGCCGGAGAGGGCCAAAGCTTTTTATGATAAAGTACTTGAAGTACTGGACAGGGAAACGGTGGAATAGCTCAGCCTGCTTTTTGAAGAACCTGTGTGATGATACTTCCAAACATTCTTATTCCTGTTTCAATGATTTCATCAGGGAAATCATAATCTGCATGGTGCAGGGCCGGATGATCGATACCGGCGCCGATACCAAACATGGCCGATTTTATTTCCGCAGTGTACCAGCCGAAGTCTTCACCAAATTTGAAAGGCACCGCTTGTTCCGTTATGGCAAAGCCATTTACTGCTGCAGCATTTCTGATAATTTCGTTACACTCCGTATTATTGACTGCTGAAGGAAAGAAATCAAACCAGTCAATCCGAAACTGTAGTTCATCAGCACGGCATGCTTCAGCTACTATCATCAATAGTTTTTCTTTGAGCAGCTGCATGTTTTCTTCTGACCAGGTGCGGATGGTGTAATGCAGTTCGCCATCGCCGGCGCTGATACCATAGGCCGGTGCACCCATACGGCTGTACACCGGGGTGAGCAGTGCAAAACTTTCATCGTTTACATTATCATTGATCAGCGAGGCAAAGCGCTGCGTGATGTTTGCCATTGCCATGGCCGGGTTGATGCCTTTCTCCGGTTCGGAAGCATGTGATTGTTTTCCCTGCAGGTGAATGGCAAGGCTTTGCACCGTGGCGGAGAATCGTTCTTTCACGATGATGATTTGGTGCAGCGGCTCACCGGGAAGATTGTGCAGGGCAAACAAGTAATCCGGTTTTATAGCAGTGAATTGCGGATCATCCATGACTGCTGCTGCGCCTTTGCCGGTTTCTTCGGCAGGCTGAAAGAGCAAAACGATTTTTCCGTTGGTAAAAGATTGTCTTTCTATCCAGCCCATCAGTCCGGCTACGATGGCCATGTGCCCGTCGTGGCCGCATTTGTGTGATATGCCTTTCACTGCTGAACGATGTTCAAATGCATTGGCTTCTTCGATGGGCAGCGCATCCAGTTCGCAGCGAATCATGATGCAGGGGCCCTGGTTGGAAAATTCATATACAATGGCAAGGCCGTGGCCGCCGATGCCGCTGATGATCTGCGAGGGGTTATGCTGTGCTGCAATGGCTCTGATACGTTGTGCGGTGGCGGATTCTTCTCCCGATAGTTCGGGATGCCGGTGCAGCTCATGACGAAGGGATTGAAGAATGGAAAGCATGGTTGTATTGCGGTGAGTGAAGTTATATAATAGTTGGTGAGGGGGTTTGTTTTTTGATATTGAACTTTTGTTATTCCACTTTTTGTCTTGATATTCCTATATGCATCGGTACAGGCGCCAAGTGGAGCAAAAAATCAAGTCCCGGCAAATGCTCCTCCGGAAGATTCCTGTTTATTGAAGATAGCCGGAGGTTATAGCAGAGGGCTACAAGATTGTAAGTCTGGCAGAGATGGTTTTTATCGAAATTTTATTTATTGTATCACAGGTATTGGCTATTGAATAAAACTAAAGGATATTTCAGTGAGCTCAGTACAGGTTTTGTATCGCTAAGTGTTCTTTTGCAGGTATTAAGTATGCCTTTGTAAAAAAGCAGTCGTGTTTTGCAAAAGGATAGTTGCGCTTTGCAGAGTTGCCACCTGACATTGTATCGCCGACAGCTGCCATTGCAGCAGCGACAGATGGCTTTGCAGAACTGACAGCGGCCTTTGCATGAGAGACAGCAGGCTTTGCAGAAGAGACAACGGGCTTTGTATTGAATGAGAATGAGAGAGTTGAGCAGGTTTTAAGTTTATTTGACACTGTGAGAGGCTGATTGTCTGAACGGGGATTGGGGAAGATTGGGAGGATTTTGGGGAAGGGGTGCTTTGCAGGAGATGAGTATCTCCGCTGCGTTTATTAAAGTTAATTCGGTGTGCCGGAGGGGAGTTGTTGGGGGAAGGACTGCCTGTTGCACGCCGTATTCATTTGTACTTAATATAGGAAGTTATCATTTCAATATCCTCTTTTTTCAGGTCAGGAAACTCCATACACTCATATTTATTAAATGCTTCTTTTAATTTCAAATGTGTTGAGTCATTTGCTATCAGTTTACGATTCGTAATAAACTTGTATAACCAGTCAGAGGTTCGTTCTTGCATTAAGCCATGCAATGCTGGCCCAAGAGCTGTTTTATATAATGAATGGCAACTTGCACAATATTGTTGAAATAATGTCTTGCCGCTACCATTTGGATATTCTTTGAATTTATCTAAAGTCAACATACTATTTATTGTTGTATCGCTTTCCTCAAAAACAATTGACTTGAATATTTTTAGGATTGTATCTGTGCTCTTAATATTGTATCCGCTGATGCTAAACTTGTACTCCCTGTTTAAGGGAATAAACATTCTGATATAACCATCACCCGGGTTAACTGGTATTGCAATTCTGGCTGTTAAGCCGTTAATAGTATCTTGTCCAAACTTATGCTTTTTGGGGTCTTCGTTTCCAATGTCTGGACTATACCAACCGTAGTCAAACCAAAGACTATCCTTTTGATTTGTTAACCCGCCAACGTAACTGTCAATTCCGTTCTCTTTGAAAATTTTCCAGCCTTGAGGAGTTTTCAATTTAAAAGGGCCAAAGTCAAGCGTCTGCCAATCGGTTGTCTTAGGCTTGCAGGAAACTGTCAGGAAAAGAAATATTGTAATTATATGAGGTCTCATTATTATGGAGTACTATTCTTAAATATACGCTACTCCGGGTATAAATTTCTATTGTTGTTTGAACGGGGATTGGGGGAGATTGGGAGGATTTTGGGGAAGGAATAGTTGGCTTTTTGGTTGGTTTTTTACACAGTTCATGTCCGCGGTTCGTTGTTCTTTCTGATTGATTATGTTACATTAAATAAAGTAGGCAGAAACCTTTTCAATTTTATTATCTATAAATGTAAAAATGTCGCAGTAGAAATTTTCAACAGGTTTTCCGTCTTTGTTCCTGTACCTGCAGATTCCTTCAACTACAACATTGTTATCGTCAAGTATGAATTTAGTGTTTTCAAATGTAAATCGTCCAACCGGAACATTTTCTAAAAAGGCCACTACTTCCTTTTTGTTTTTTAGTTGAACATTAGCCATTTTATGAGATGTCCATGTAATGTTGTCTGTTACATTATCAATGATGGCTTGAAAATTACCAATGTAATATTGTTCTACCGTTTCTTTCATTAACTGTTTATTGTTATCCTGCATAGAAGATTACTTTTTGAATGTTAGTCCTTTTTCTAAAAGCACCTCTTGTAATTTGGGTATAGAACTTTTACCTATTCCGTGCAAGGCTAAAATTTCTTTTTCGCTGTATTTCGACAGGTCATCTAAGGTCCTGATGTTTTCCCTTTCTAATGCCCGCCTGGCTGGTGCTCCAAGTAGTGAAAGAAAATTGTCTTTGGGTTTTCTTTCTTTTTCACAAACAGGGCAGGTCGGACAGTCGGAACTTTTAAAGAAATGATGTCCGTTTTTGCAAGTCTTTAAATTATTTTTTGCTGCCATTTTTGTCTTGTTGTTGTTCCGGGCATTGTCCGCCGTTAGTATGCTTCAATAAACTCATGCCTCGACAAACTCAACATCTACCGCTGACGGGGATGTTTTATATCACCACTTTCTCCATCCGGTTTAATCTTTCTTCATCAATGCTGGCGCCGAGGCCGGGAGTTTCGGGAACGGTAATGACACCGTTGGCTTTGTATTGTATGCCACCGGTGACGGGGTCTTCGCTGAACATGAGGGCAGTGTCGAAATCATAATGTTCGATGACCGGGCTGCATAGGGCAAAATGGGCAAAGGCCGTCATGGCAATGCGGCTTTCGAGCATGGCACCTACCTGTAAATGAATTCCAGCTTCTTCGGCCATGCGTACCATCTTTAATGCTTTAAAGATGCCACCGGATTTACCTAGCTTGATATTGAAATAGTCACAGGCTTTTAGTTCGATAAGGCGTGCCGCATCATGGTCATCACCACAACATTCATCGGCCATGATGGGAATGGGGCTTTTCTTTTTCACTTTACGCAGCTGCATAAACTTCCAACGGGCAATGGGTTCTTCGCAATGCTGTATGTCAAACTCAGCCAGTGCATTTAATGTTTCAATGGCTTCTTTTACTTTCCAACCCTGGTTGGCATCAATGCGGATGGGAATTTCTTTTCCTACTGCAGCACGGATGGCTCTTATGCGTTCTACATCCTGCTTTCCGCCTTTTCCCAATTTTACTTTGATGGCGGGATAGCCCTGTGCCTGTATGCGCAATGCTTCCTGTACCATTTTATCAATATCACCCACACTGACGGTGTAGTCGGTTACAATGGTCTTGTTGTTTTCGCCACCGATGAATTTGTATAAGGGTACCCCGGCATGTTGTGCTGCAATATCATAAAGGGCAATATCGAATGCACTCTTGATGCTGGTGTTGGCATAAATGATACTGTCCATGAGTTGTATGCAGCCTTCTATGTCGAGTGCATTTTTTCCCTTTAATGCTTTGGCAAAATATTGTCCCACGATGAAGCAGGTGTCCTGGCTTTCGCCGTTGATGGGCATGTAGGGACTGCATTCGCCAAAACCGGTGATGCCTTCCTCAGTGATGATCTTTACCAGCACATTGTCGGCAGAGTAATCGGTGCCGAGTGAGGTGGTGAAGGGCTCGATGAGGGGAATGGAGAGTTTGTAGAGTTCTACCTGGCGGATGCGGAGAGAGTTGGTCATAAACAGTTGGTATAAGGGATAAAGATAAAATGTTTGGTGCGGATGTGAGTGGTGGTCAGGAAACCTGCCGGCAGTGTAATTCTTCAGTATTTCGGTAACAGTTTTCTAAATTAGGTAAACTGTTACA